>WRIC01000011.1 GCA_009782915.1 Propionibacteriaceae bacterium
GCTATGTGACAAACGCCCCGTCCCCATGTGACAAACGCCCCGTCCCCTTTTTGCCCGGCCTGGGTACCGCGTATGATAGAAGGGTTATGACTATGAACGACAACGCTGAGCAACAGGGGCCCTACAACCAGGTTCCACCACAGATTGATCTACCGCAGATGGAGCATGAGATTCTTGCACTGTGGGAGCAGCGCGACACCTTTGCGCGTACCCTCGATTCTCAGGGGCCCATGTGGACCTTCTATGAGGGACCACCCACAGCCAATGGGATGCCGGGTGCCCACCACATTGAGGCGCGTGCCTTCAAGGATGTGTTTCCTCGGTTCAAAACCATGCAGGGCTACCAGGTCCCTCGCATCGCTGGCTGGGACTGCCATGGATTGCCAGTCGAGATTGCCGTGGAACAGGAGCTTGGTTTCAATGGGAAACCCGACATTGAAGCGTACGGAATCGGCGAATTCAACGCCCAATGCCGAAAATCGGTTAGTCGATATGTCGATAAGTGGACTGAGTTGACGACAAGGATGGGCTACTGGGTCAACCTTGATGAGGCCTACTGGACGATGTCGAGTGACTATGTCCAATCCGTGTGGTGGGCACTCAAACAGATCCACTCCAAGGGGCTGCTCGTCGAAGACTATCGCGTTGCCCCCTATTGCCCACGGTGTGGAACAACCCTCTCTGATCACGAGTTGGCCCAAGGGTACGAAGAGGACCCTGTCACCACCGTGTACGTACGCTTCCCGCTGACCGATGGTCCCTGGGCCAACAAAGCCTCACTACTGGTGTGGACGACCACCCCCTGGACCCTCGTCTCCAATACTGCAGCTGCCGTCCACCCCGATGTCACCTATGTCGCTGCCACCAACGGTGAAGAAACAGTCATTGTTGCCGAAGCGCTTCGAGAAGAAGTCCTTGGCGAGGACTACACCATCGTGGGTTCGATGTCCGGTCAAGAGATGGAAAACTGGCATTATTCCCGCCCACTCGAGCTGGTGGAGATCCCTGGGGACACTCACTATGTTCTTCTCGGTGATTTCGTCACCACCGAGGATGGAACAGGTATCGTCCACATGGCGCCCGCCTTTGGTGAGGTTGATATGGTGGCTTGTCGCGCATACGGTCTGCCGATGGTCAACCCCGTTCTCGCAGATGGCACCTTCGAAGCCGGCATTGACCTGGTTGGTGGCCTGATGTTCACCGAAGCTGACCCACCGATCATTAACCACCTCACCAACCGAGGTCTCCTTTTCCGTGCGGTCAACATCACCCACCAATACCCCCATTGTTGGCGATGCCACACTGCGCTGATCTACTATGCCCAACCGAGCTGGTACATCCGTACCACCGCGATCAAAGAAGCGCTCCACAGGGAAAACGAGGCCACCACCTGGTATCCGGAGCACATCAAACAGGGAAGGTACGGCGATTGGCTCGACAAGAATGTGGATTGGGCTTTATCCCGCAAACGCTATTGGGGTACTCCTCTACCGATCTGGCGCTGCGAGAACGATCACCAAACCTGTGTGGGGTCCCTCCAGGAACTCACCGATCTGACCGGCGAAGACCAGTCCAGCCTCGACCCTCACCGCCCCTGGGTTGATGAGTTGACCTTCCCCTGCCCCGACTGTGCCTCACCAGCCACTCGCGTACCCGAGGTTATCGATGCCTGGTTTGATTCGGGTGCCATGCCTTTCGCCCAGCGTGGATATCCAGCAACACCGGGTTCCACCGAGTCGTTCGAATCCTCCTTCCCGGCGGATTTCATCTGTGAGGCTATCGACCAGACTCGCGGTTGGTTCTATTCGCTCATGGCCGTGTCCACTTTGGCTTTCGACCAGTCCTCCTATAGGAACGTTTTGTGCCTCGGCCATATTCTGGCGGAGGATGGTCGTAAGATGAGCAAGCATCTACGCAACACCCTGGAGCCGATTTCTTTGCTCGAAGATCAAGGCGCAGACGCTGTTCGCTGGTTCATGGTTGCGGGTGGTTCACCGTGGAGTTCGAGGCGTGTGGGCCACAACACGATTAAAGAAACAGTACGCAAGGTGCTGCTCACCTATTGGAATTCGGTGAGTTTCCAGGCCCTCTATGCGCGGGTGAACAACTGGATGCCCGGTACCCCGCCCGCTGTTGCCCAGCGCCATGTCCTGGATCGCTGGCTGGTTTCGCGCACGCAGAGCTTGATCCAACAGGTAACCACAGCCTTGGAGAACTTCGACACTCTGCGAGCTGGTACGGCGATCCAAGAGTTCATCGATGAGTTGAGTAATTGGTATGTACGGCGTTCCCGCAGGCGTTTCTGGGATGGCGACAATTCTGCCCTATCCACCTTGCATGAGACTTTGGATGTTCTGACCAGGCTCATGGCTCCCATCACTCCGTTCATCACTGAGCGTGTCTGGCAGGATCTTTTCCTGGCTGCCCACGAACGTACCGGATCAACTGATCCTCTGCCGGATTCGGTCCATCTCACCTCCTGGCCCCAGTCCGATGCCTCCCTGGTTGATGAGGAACTAGAATCCTCGATGGCGCTCACCCAACGCCTGGTTGAACTGGGGCGTTCGGCCCGATCCGAGGCGTCGATCAAGATTCGCCAACCCCTGGCACGCGCACTGGTTTCCAGTTCGTCTCTCCAACGCCTCAGTGGTGAGCTCATCGCTGAGATCACCAACGAGTTGAATATCGAATCCTTGGAATCGTTCTCTGCCGATGGAGACCTGGTCACCTACAGCGCCAAGGGGAATTTCCGCGCCCTCGGCAAGCGTTTCGGTAAGGACACTGCACAGGTTGCTGCCAAGATCGCCGAAGCTGACCCTGCTGCTGTGGCCTCCCAGATTCAGACCAACGGTGAGTTCACCTTGGATGATGGTACGACGATTACTGCCGAGGAGGTTCTTATCTCTGAACGCCCGAAAGAGGGATGGTCTGTTGTCGGTGACCAAAGCGACACTCTTGCGCTGGATGTTGAACTTACCCAGGAGCTCATTCATGCAGGTTGGGTACGCGAGGTCATTCGTGGAGTCCAGGAGCTTCGCAAAAACTCCGGACTCGATGTCTCTGATCGTATCGTTTTGAAGTGGACAGGCAGTGGCGAGCAAGGGGAAGCCATTCGTGCCGGCCAGGATTTCATCGCCTCGGAGGTTCTGGCCACCATCATCACTGAGGAAGAAACCGAGGGCGCCGCCACTGATGAGGATCTCGGCATCTCGTACTGGCTCACGCGAGTGTGACAAGGTGCCTGTCCCCCTGTGACAAGGTGCCTGTCCCCCAACACCGTCACCCTGCGCGACGTCGCAGGGTCCAGACTATCCAGTTGTTCGACTGTGGAGTCTGGATTCCGCGAGTCGCTTCGCTCCGCGGAATGACAGGGTTGGGTGTCGCGCTGTGTAGCACTGCGAGTCGCAGAGCCTGTACTGCGGAGCGCGCCAGCGCAACTCGCTTCGCTCCGCGGAATGACAGGGTTGGGTTTCCCAGTTGTGGCTAATTGGGGTGGACTTGTAGCCCTGAGATGGCTTGGCGAACATCGGGCATGAGGTTCATGGCGTCCCCAGGAATGGAAGCGAAGAAGATCGAGGACGACATTTCTGATGTACGAACGATGATGACGATAGCGATCTCATTGGTGGTGGGCAGATTCGCAATCTCGAAGGTCAAATTGGTTTCGGTGTACCAACCCTCGTACCCATCGACGCTGAAAGCTTCAGACTTCAACGTGTTGGCTGTCACCAAATCCTCTTGGCCATAGAAAGAACCGAAAATGCATTTGTTGACAATGTCGGAACCCTTCTTGGGTTCATAGAATCCGCCCCCAGCATAAAGCTCGCCGACCAAAACAGAAGCCACCCAGGCACCCCAGCCTCCTTTGTTTGAGGGGTTTTCATGGATGACCACGATCTGTTCGGCAACATCACGACCAAAAGGTACGCGGTTTTCACCATTTTGTTCAGGCCCCCATGGCGATTTCAATTGAGGGTACGACAACCGCCCACCATAGACGCGCCCATCACCGGTGGGATGGGGTTGACGTTCAGTGAGCAGGGGCTGCTTGGGGCACACCTCAGTGGTGGGATTCCCACCCGGTTCGGTGGATGTCGCTGGCTGGGTGGGGTCACCGGTGATACCGCGGAAAACCAGGAATCCAATGAGGGACACCACCACCACGATGGCGATCACGGCAATGATCGCACCCACCGGTGGTCGTGACTTTTTGCCTGGAGTTAAGTGTTGGCCATAGGTGTACGGGGTGGTCGACGTGGTTTGGCCCATCGCCAGCGGTTGGGTGGGATCGAAACCTCCGGTCGTACTGGTTGAACTGGACGCGTCTGACGCAGGAGGACCAGACAGCGGTGTCTCGGAGAGAGCTTGAGACCACTGGCTACCATCCCAGTATCGGAACATTCCTGGTTGTCCACCCGGATCGGGATACCATCCTTGCTGAGCCATGTCCACTCCCTTCGTGGTGAGGATCGCAACCTAGGACAGGTTGTGACTTTGACTAGTCGTGGACGACGACCATCGTGCCCACATTGATCCACTCATAGACAACCTTTGCTTGATGGTTGGGCAAACCAACACAACCATGCGAGGAGGCCCGACCAAACCGTGGCGCCCAATAGTTGCCATGGAAAGCGATCCCATTGTTGAAGTACGCGATCCACTGCACATTCGGAACGCTATATCCCGGGCCAGACATTGTTTGGGAACGCACCTTGGACCACACCTTGTAGACACCAGTGTGTGTTGGCGTACCGGGCAGACCAATCACCACCGAGAACTTCTGGATCTGTGTTGTCCCCTCCCACAGGGTGACAGTGAAGTTGGAGCGATTCACCTCAGCCCACTTTTCACCGTTCGGCACCAGGTACTTCTTATCCATCTGGACCTGTTTATTGGTGGCTTTGTGGACAATAATTTCGATGGGAACATTCTCGTAGGTTCCATCCGTGAGCGCTGCCAGTACGGTGGCTGTGGCAGCCTCAGGGTCTTTCACCTGCGTACCATCTTGGCCGTACTTGTAAACGGCGAGAACACCACCATCGGGACGAACCAGGGTCTCACCATTGATGGTTTTCTTGGTGAAGTAATCCGCCAACAATACCGGAAGTTCCTCAGTGAGTTTCTCTTCGTCGATGGTCATCGAAATGATTCCCTCATCAAAGTCGGGGGTAAACGTCAGCCATCCGGCGATAGAGCCCGCGGGAAGAGTATAGTTTTTGCCGTTTCCGGTGATCACTGGGGCATTGGTCAAACGCAGATTACCCTCGTCAACGGCCTTCTGGGCTTCCTCGTCGAGGATCTTGGGAGGCTCCACAGCGGTCACGACCGCGATCTGTTCCACCATTCCACCAGCGGCGCGAATTGTCTGCTCAGCTTTGTCCCCATCAATATGTGTTCCCTCAACACCATTGATCAAAACAAACTGCCCGGAGGAGAACTTTAAGGAGGCAGGGGTGGATCTCAACTCCTCGTCAATATAGGTCCCATCGAGGAATTCCTCGAGAGTCTTTCGATTAACATCCATCTCCAGCAGGACCTGTTTGGTCTCCAAGGGGTTGTAACGCGATGCCACCGTTTGGGTGTCGGATTTTCCTAGAGCACGGGCGACTGTCGCATCAATATCGAAAGTGATACCCAGCTCCTTGGGCGAGGCAGGAACCTCATTGCCCTCATGGGAGATCACTGGCTGATAGTTATTGGCAATGTTGGTGGCAATGTCGCGGAGCTGGTCTTCATTGAAGCCAGAAACATTATGGCCAGCCAACTGCGTACCTGGTTTGGCGTGGGATTCAAAATAGAAGAATCCCGAGGTTCCCACACCCACGATCGCCATGACGATTCCTACCCCTGTTGCCAGCAGTGTCATCATCTTGCTGCGTTTAGGATCGAGAACCTCACCCGTTGAGGTGAGAGCAATCTTCTTTTTGAGAGAGGGTTTCTTTGGTGACGGCGGGGTTACTCCCGGTTGTGCCGTGAGGTTTTCTTTCGCCTTGTCTTTCTTAGCTTTCCCTCGCCCGAGTTTGCGCAGATGCTTGGGTTCTTCTGGTACGGGTGGCTCAGCTGGAGGGGCCTGGTTGAGATGCTCGGGAGCAATGAACCCTGGAGCTTGCTCTGGTGGTGCACCCGGCATCTGGACGGTCGGGGGAACCTGAGCGGCAGGTGGTGGAACAACAGGCACCTGGGTAGGTGCCACCACCGGTGATACGGAAGTGTGCGGGGCTACCTGCTGGGCAGCCGCTAGTGCTGGTGGAGCGAAGGGGTGTTCCACCACGGGTATCTTCTCAAAGTCTGTTGGTGGAACGAGAACTATCGTGGTTTGCGAAGCCGGGTCTGGGGCTGGTTGAACCACTGGCGGCTGCACTGGTTGTTGTTCGACTACCTGGGGTTCAACAACCGGTTCGGCGACGACCTGGTTCACCAGTTCAGCTGTGTGGCCTTCAACTGGTGGAGCCGCAACTGGTGTTTGTGCAACCGGCTCAACGAAAGCAGGTATGACAACAACAGGCTCCTCAACAACAGGCTCCTCAACAGCGACAGGAACCTGGCGTACCGCACGTGAAGCTGCCAGGCGTTCCGCTACCTCACGCTCAGAGGCAAGCTGATCAGCAGCTGCCTGTTCCAGCACGCGCTGATGAGCTGCCAAAGCATCAAAGTCCTGAACCCCTTGACTCCCCCAGATGCTAAACGGCATCGACTCTGGGGACAGGTCAGCCACACCCCACTCATCGCGAACAACAACCCGCGGCTTGGTGACCTTCTTGCGTACCTTCTTAGTGACCGTACGCGTGCGGGTGACAGTCTTTTTCGCCGGTGTTTTCGCTGAAGAGGCTGCAGTGGAACTCTTCACGGTCTTGGCGCTCTGATTGAGTTTAGTTTCACCAGTGGAATCCGAGGGTTTCTTCACGGTTTTCTTGGTCTGCGTGCCAGTGGTCTGCTGCGGTTTCGTTGTCTTCGTGGAGGACACCGCCTTGGCAGGCGGATCATCCTTGGTGGAGACATCCTTCTTGGGGGGGTCTTTGTGGGCTTTGTCCTGGGATGTCGGCTTCTCGTCTGTCTGGGGGCTCTCAGTCTTGGGTGGTTTCTCAGGCTCAGGGGTATGGTTGCCCAGGTTAGCTTTCAGCTTTGCTGTTCTCGCCTTGAGAGACTCCGGCTTGGCTGTGGTGTCTTTCTTATCCTCAGACTCAACAGTCTTGGAGGGAGTCTGGGTTTTCTTATCCGCCGAAGGCGTCGAATTCTTGTTCTCAGAGCGTTTTTGCTCCTTCGATTCAGCGCTCGACTCTCCTGCGGGGCTGTCATCCCACCACACCATCGCACCTCCTGACGTACTCACTCCTCAGAGTTGAACAGATATCGCGCCGATAGCCCCACACCGAAATCTGGGGCAATGTCCAATCAAACTGAGATAATTATACTCCAGGATTCCACCGATGTGGGCGGCCAACCCAAGTTTGGCATTAACTTTCATGTGAGGTGCCTCGCATGGTGACTTTTTTACACTCGGCCCCCACGGCTCACCGACTAGTCCGGCTCAATCCCCATGATAACCAGAGGGACACTAGGAACACCACGACCCTGCCTGACAACATTGTCAAGCTCGCCTTCATAATAGGCTGGACCAGAACTCATTTCTGATTGGAGTGATTTGGTTGGCAAAATTTCAATACCGACATCAACAAAATTTCCGACTTGCCAACAAATACTGCCATCGTCGCCCAAGACCCGTACGCATTGGTCAATGATTTCTTCTTGGGCAGATTGTGACCCTATATGCTCAAACAATCCAGTAGTATTCAATGGTCAACCTGGTCATAAAGGAGAATCCGTGGACGTTCGGCGCCTCATGTACCGGTGGTCAACCCTGATCACCTTGGTGGTCCTCCTGACGTTGCTTTTCGGCGGTGTTTTGTGGGGGTACAAGATCATCACAGCCAAAGCTCCGGGGCCAGATCCTGTGGAATGTGAGACTTTCCGGATGACAGAACTCGAACCTGAGGCTGTCACCGTCAACGTCTACAACGGTGGTACGAAACGTGGTCTGGCACGCAGGGTTGGGGCCAAGCTCGACAAGGCTGGGTTCACCGTCAACACTGTGGCCAACAAGGACGCCAAGGTTTTGACCGTACTGATTGTTGGGGCCAGCCCAGAAGACCCCGAGGTTCAACTCGTTTCTCGCTTCTTCACTGACCCCCAAATTGAAGGTGATGGGCGCATCGATCACTCTGTTGACATCATCGTGGGAAGCAGTTTCGACGAGAAGGAGTCCTATGTTGAGGAGCCCGAATTGACGATCGCTCTTCCATCCGGATCAATCTGTCTACCCGGTCCCACCGAAACCCCCTCCCCGAGCGCCCCCATCTCCGGAGCAACCCCCTCCACCGAGCCCACCTAACACAGCTGTGACGAGGGGACAGGCACCACTTATCCGAAAAGTGTGACAAGGGGACGGTATGAACTGTCACACGAAGAGGAAATAGCGCAGATAGACGTATACCCAGGAGACAGCCAAAGTGAACAGGGTGACCACGATGCCGTACTTGGTGAACTTCCAGAAGCTAATCGGGCGGCCCCACTTGGCGGCGACACCCAAGACCACCACGTTCGCGCCAGCGCCAACAGCCGTACCATTGCCACCCAGATCAGAGCCAAAGACGAAAGACCACCACAGGGGGGAATCGGCCCCCGAGGCAGAAGTTGAGGCCACCATGGTTTGAACCACTGGTGTCATGGCAGTGGTGTAAGGAATATTGTCCACCAGGGCACCAGCGAAAGCAGAGAACACCAAGAGCCCTGTCGCACCCAGCAACTCATCTCCCGCCATGAGGTTCGCGGCCATCTGACCAAGTTTTCCGATGACACCCACATTGACCAGCCCACCCACGAGGACAAACAGCGACATGAAGAATGCCAAGGTCATCCACTCAACCTCTTGGAGGAACTCTTGGGGTGTGGTACGGCTAACGATCACCATCGCTCCGGCACCAAGCAGAGCGACAATCGATGGATCCACACCCAAGGATGTGTGAAAACCGAAGGCAACAAGGGTGAGGACCAAAACAGTGAGACATTTGGCGAGCAGCACCTTGTCTTTGAGGGCATCAGCAGGATGGATCCCCGCTAAAATCTCATCAACATCGATTTTCTCTTTGAGCTGTTTACGGAAAAGAATATTCAGCAAACCAATGAGCAAAACGAGCAGAATCACACACAGAGGGAGGGCGTGAATGAGGAAGTCGTTGAAGGTGAGTCCAGCTCGCGAAGCAATGATGATGTTGGGGGGATCAGCGATGAGGGTGGCCAGGCCAGCCACATTGGTGGCGAGGATGAGTGCAATCAGGTGCGGAGCGGGATCAATTCTGAGCCTCTGACAAACAGACAGGGTCACAGGAGTCACCAGGAGAACAGTGGTGACATTGTCGAGAATGGGAGAGAAGATCGCTGTCACCAAGACGAGCAGGAGCATCAGCTTGGCCGGTTTTCCTTGAGAGGCACGAGCAGCCCACAGCGAAATGAATTCGAAGAGCCCTGTGTGGCGAAGGATGGAAACAATCACCATCATTCCGAACAACAGGAACAGTACGTTCCAGTCCACACCAGTGGTGTGATCGAAGAAGGCTGAATCTGCGGTAACAATCCCCATGAGGATCATGACACCAACACCACCCAGTGCTGCAGCAACCCGGTGTACTTTCTCGGTAGCAATCAGACCATAACTGACCGCAAAGACCCCCACAGCGAGGTAGGCAAGTACAGTCGGCGAAAGTATGGTCGGCTCCAATCACTCATTTCCCATGGGGTCGGCCCTTGGTCAAGGCAAACAGGGTTTCACAAGCAGAAATACTAACAGATCAACCCTGATCAGTTGGCGCACAGTGTACCGTAAAACTCAAAACCGGTCAATGAAACCACATTCTCACAGGTTCACCTCGTCGTTCTGCGCGAAGTCGCAGAATCCAGAATCCACAGTCAAACAACTAGGCAGTCTGGACCCTGCGAGTCGCTCCACTGACGTTGTGCGCGAAGTCGCAGAATCCAGAATCCACAGTCAAACAACTAGGCAGTCTGGACCCTGCGAGTCGCTCCGCTGACGTTGTGCGCGAAGTCGCAGAATCCAGAATCCACAGTCAAACAACTAGGCAGTCTGGACCCTGCGAGTCGCTCCGCTCCGCAGGGTGACGGTGGAAGTGTGTGACAGGGTGCCTGTCCCCTTGTCACACGAGTCCGCAGGGTGATGCAACTGGGGTTTACAGGTCGTAGTAGAGCTCGAACTCCACGGGGTGGGGGATCTGAGAGCAGCGTGCTGCTTCG
Organism: Propionibacteriaceae bacterium; assembly: GCA_009782915.1. Taxonomy (GTDB): domain Bacteria; phylum Actinomycetota; class Actinomycetes; order Propionibacteriales; family Propionibacteriaceae; genus WQYJ01. The sequence continues at coordinate 10,306 of WRIC01000011.1, forward strand.
GCCCTCTTGTTTTCCAACCAGATGTCGATCAGGCGCTGGGGGAAGACCCCGCCCTCGGTGAGGAAGTCATGATCGGCTTCGAGAGCATCCAACGCCTCATCGAGGGTGCGGGGAAGCTGTTCGATGTTTTTCTGTTCCTCAGCAGACAGGGTGTAGAGGTTGAAATCATAGGGACCGTGACCCTCGGGGCTGATCTTGTTTTTGACACCATCGAGGCCCGCCATGAGGATCGCCGCAAACGCATAGTACGGGTTGCAGGTGGCATCGGGGGAACGCAGTTCGAAACGCTTATCCATCGGCGCTTTCGCGTACGCGGGGATGCGGATCACTGAGGAACGATTCGAGGTGGCGTACCCAATAGTCACCGGGGCCTCGTACCCGGGAACCAGGCGTTTGTACGAGTTGGTGGAGGGATTAGTGAACGCACACAGCGCGCGAGCATGGGTGAGTAGACCGCCAATGAAATGGTGGGCCATCTCGGAGAGCTGGGCATACCCATCCTCGGAATAGAACAATGGCTTGCCGTCTTTGAACAGGTGCATGTGGACGTGCATCCCGTTGCCGGCTTCTTCATAGAGGGGTTTCGGCATGAAGGTCACCGACTTGTCGACACTCACCGCATAGTTTTTGATGAGGTGCTTGGCCATCATGGTTTTGTCGGCCATCTCCATCATGCCACCGAATTCGACCTCGATCTCCAACTGACCAGGCCCGCCCACCTCGTGGTGGTGATATTTCACTTTGATGCCCTGGTTTTCCATGAGCAAGACCACCTCTGAGCGGAAGTCAGAGAGCTGATCGAGGGGTGGCGCCATATGATAACCACCCTTTTTGGCCATCTTGTAACCCAGGTTGTGGATTTCGTCACCCGAGTTCCATTCGGCCTGCTCCGAGTCCAGGGAATACCGTGAACACTGGGGGCTCACCTCATAGGACACATGGTCGAAGACATGGAATTCATACTCGGGCCCGATACGCATCTCGTCAGCGATCCCCGACTTTTTCATATATTCCTGAGCATGGTACGCCACGTTGCGCGGGTCCTGGTCGAAGCGGCGGTTCTTGGGCAGGTCGATCACAAACACGTCACCGATCATCGCGAGGGTTGGTACGGAAGAAAACTCATCAACGTACGCACTCGACAGATCAGGAATGAACACCATGTCGGATTTCTCAATAGGAGCAAAGCCGTAATTCGATCCATCAAAACCGATCCCATGCTCCATGGTGTGCTCGGTGAGACGATCAGCGGGAATGGTGAGATGCCTCCACCGTCCATTCAAATCGATCATCATGAAATCAACCATCTTGATTTCGTTGTCTCGGCAAAAGTCTTTAGCCTGCTGCAGGTTCTTGAACATTGTTTAAGTTTCCTCATCTCTTGGTGGAGATTGCATGTCGAATCACTCGCCAGGGGTGGGAGGTGACATACATCACCCCTCAGCATACCCTGCCCAGCGCCCCTGCGATTTCCACCTCTTCCTGGTGAGACCGCTGTGATGCCCACCGGATCACCTCTTCCACGAAACCCCACCGGGGAGAAACCTCGAGTGGTTCTCAACGATGTCTCTGGCGACTTGGTGGCGATGACTGTAACACAATAGACTGGCATCTGCCGTAGGATGGGCATCGTTGGGGGAGATGGCGAATCGATGAAACCCAAGATTTTGAGGAGCAGATGTGCGTGATATGCAACTTCGCGGGGCAGCTCTGGCAGCTCTGAGACAACCACACACCACAGGTGAAGAGCTCATGGCTATCGCCGCGGCTCATCCTGACCTGATGGGCAGGGCGGCCACCCACAAGAATGCTGAGGCAAAACTCAAAGACTTGGCGAACGCTGGCCATACTTCCAGCACTTCCAGCCCGACCCCTACATCGACCACCGAGCGGTTGAGGGAAACTCGCCGCGACATTGATCCCTTGCCTGAGCGTCCACGTGTCGAGCGCCCTTCTCGGCTACGCGACACCGATGAGGTACGTCGCCCAACGCCAGTTCGCCGTACCACTGAAGAAACCCGATCCACTGTGCCACCGAGGAGACCCGCCCGCCTCGCGCCCGGCAAAGATATTGAATCAGCCCTCGATGAGATCCTCCAGAATTGGAATGACCCAGCAGAGTACCGGGTTACCCGCAAGGATTCCACTGATGAACTCAAGGAATCCTTGGACCGCATTGATGCCTATCTCGGCAACATTGAGACAGGGAAACCCGCCCCACGCAAGCGATATTCACCACCCAAGGTGACAACACCGGTTGAGGATGTCGATGATCTTCTCACAGTCAGCATTGATGACTTGCTTGATGATGATAAAGATTTCAATGATGTGGATGATCTACGATTGCCCGCCACCACAATCGATACCGACGGCGATTTTGACGACTGGGACGACGATGAACCGTCCTCCCCGGTGAAAGAGTCCTTGCCTAAAGACAGCGATCTTGACGAGGATGATGAGACTGCCCGCGACGAAAATGATGGTGACAAGAAAGACAAGCCAACCAAGCCAGTCAAGAAATCTAAGAAAGCCACAGGCAAAAAGAAGTCAAAAACCCCTCTCTTGATTGGTCTGGTCGCTGTCTTTCTTGCTTTGGTGCTCGCACTGGTTTTCTTGGTGCTGCTCCCCTATCAAGCCAGAGCGGATTTCGATACTGCTTCGAATCACTACACCACTGCCCAACAAGAGATGAGGACAGCCATAGCCCAAGGTGATGCCATCTTGGAGTCCACCACGGAAGAGGATGTGGACAACCCTGAGCTTCTTTCTTCTTTGGATTCAGTTGTCACAGAAGCCAAAGATTACTTGGGCATCGCCCCCGAGATGGCTTCAACAACCAAGGAGATTCGCGCCCAAACAGACACCCTCAACATGCGTACCGAGCAGGTGTTGTCTATGACCGCCAAACTTGGTCATGCGACCTCCGCGGTGTCCTCAAACCGGGCCCAGATCGGGTTGGCGACCATGACCGAGATCCTCAACCAGGCCCGTACCCTCTATGAGGAATCAGAGGGACTGGTTGATAATGACGCAGTACGCCCAGATCTGCTTGAGGCGATTAACGCAGCCCAGCAGGCGATGGACAGCGTTGATTCTTCTGATCATGCGGCAGTGCTAGCCATGCTGGAAACCCACAAGGCGACCCTGCAAGCAGCCTCTGATGCTGTCAGCGAGGTGAAGAAATCCAAGTGCGATAACGGCACGATTGTTCCTGCGGGAGTCAATTCCATGGTGTGTGGGGGGATGCCCAGTGGGGCTAGTGTTCCCCGGGCAGGCAACAAGGTCCAATTCACGATGCCTTCCGGTGATATGGGTTGCACCAAGGATGCTTTCACCAACGGGACCATGATCTGTGAGATCCCCGATCGTAACTGGAATTTCCCCGGTGGAGTGTCCAATGACTGCTACAGCTCCGCCACCTGCCACATTGGTATCTCTGGTGATGGTGTGGTCGGCAGAAGCTCCCAAGGCACCCAACCGTGGGCGAGCAACCAATCGAATGGGGTGAAGGCCCCTGTCCTGGAGGATGGTAAGGTCGCCGATTTTGGTTCCGTGGCTTGCCTGAGCACCCAGAAGGGTGTGGTGTGTTGGGACGTGAAATCCCACCATGGTTTTAGGGCCAGCAAGGCCGGGGTCATGTCCTGGTGATCGGGTAACAATACAGCCACGAAACGACGCACATCACCCCAAGAAGGTATTCTTTTACCGAGCGTACGGGGGTGCGCCCGACAAGGAGACATTGTGAGACGTCCTCAACCGCAGGCCAGGTTTGCTGTGGAGCCTGAGACTGAGACGACCGATCCCCACCATGGGTCCAGGAGATCTTTTCTCATCATTGGTGGTGTCACAGCAATCATTGTCTTGGGTATCACTATCTTCGCGGCGGTGGTTCTGCAGCCACGCCAATGGCATTCCCAAGCTGAGCTGGACTTTAACCAGGCGGAAGCAAAATATGTGACAGCCCAGGAGTCGCTGAATGCTTCCTTGCGTGATGCAGCTGAGGTTCACCAGAACACCACTGTTGAGCAACTCGATGATCCTTCTGTACTAACAGATTTGGCTTCCCTCATCGACCAGGGGAAGGAGCTGCTCGCCCCCGCGCCTGATATGGCGGAGAAAACCAAAGAGATTCGTCAACAAGTCAATGAGTTGAATACTGCCGTTATTGAGGTACGCGACATGGTCAGCCAAATCGACACCCAGGTTGGCGACATTGTCGCGGTCACCAAGGGTGGGGTCGATGTGGCATCACTGAGTGTGGGGGATTGCCTGATCATCAAAAACCTCGATGGGGCTTTCAAGACTGTTCCTCGGGTGGCGTGCACCCAGCCACACGATGCGGAGATTATTCATGTGTTTACTAGTTCCGAGGCGACGTTTTCTGCCGGCGCCATCGAGGATGTAGCCAAAAAGACGTGCACTCAGGCTATGCTCGACTATGTGGGACCACGCCATGGATTTGTTTCCTCGAGGGGTCTCGGGTTGACATACTTTTCGCCGTCGGAGAATTCCTGGGATCAAGGTGATCGTACGATAAGTTGTCTAGCCTATGCCCTGTCGGAACGCAGTGAGCTCACCTCGAGTGTCCAAGGACAAGGAAAGTAAGGAGTACGATCGTGAGTGTGATCGACGACCGCTACGCAGCCATGGCCGCCTTGGAGGATCCGTATACCACCGAGGAGGATCTTCTGGCGATAACCACTCACCACCGTGATCTGTGGGTGGAGGTAGCCAGGCACCCGAACACCTACCCTGGGTTGTTGGACTATCTTTCCCAGTACGGTGATGATGCTGTTCGCGAGGCTATTGCTCAACGAGGGATGGAGCCTGCCACCCAAGTGATGAGCCCAGAGGCGACCACCACAGTGGCGACTCCAGGACCCAGTTTCACTGATGACCCAACGACGGTGATGGGCGATCCAACGAAAGTGATGAGCCCTGATGGGTCACCATCTTGGGGTTCTTCACCGGACGACGACAAACCACTGCCAGGGATTGGGCTGGATCGTGTTGATGATTCCGATGATGATGCTTCACGCAAAAAGAGGATGATCCTGCTTGCTTCTATTGGTGGTGGTGTTGTTGGGCTGGCTGCGATCGCTTTGGCGGTCATTTTCCTCATTGTTCAACCGCGAATGCTGAACAATGAGTACGACACAACTTTTGCGGCGTTTGTGGGGGCCCAAAATGATTTGGCTGAGGCTATTAGTGATGCCACGGATTCTTTCGAAATCACGGAAGCTGACAAGGTGAAGGACCCAGAGGTCCATGAGGCGTTGCCTGATGCCATTGAGGTGGCCAAGACTTTCATCAGTATGCCGGATGAGAAGGCTGGGACCAAGAAGGAGATCCGTGAACAAATCACGGCGATGAGTGAGGAAACAGCGACTGTTGTTCAGGCAACTGAGACCTTGGTGGCGGCCACAGGAAAAGTCGATGAGTCTCGTCGGGAGTTCTTTGGTGAAGCCCTCCAGGAGGCTATCGATGCTGCCCAAAAAATCCTAGATGACTCTGAGGGTTTGGTGAGCGACGAAACTGTTCGTACTAGTTTGGCGGAAGCTATTACAACAGCGACGCAGACTCATGCCTCCCTGAGCGTCATGGAGCGACAAGCAATGATCGACACTGTGGAATCCAATATTGCGACTCTCAAGGATGCGGGGGCTTCGGTTAGTTCTGGCCAGCTCACCAAGTGTCAAAGTGGGGTGTATATCCCCCATGGTGTTGATGAGATCGTGTGCGAGGGTATGCCTCGGGGAGCAACCAATCCGAAGGTGAACGGCCAGTACGCCACGTACGTTCAATTCTCGTTGCCGAACGGAAAGATCGGCTGCACCGCGGATGCTTACGCTACTGGGATGGTGATGTGTGAATCGACCGAAAAGACGTGGGTACTGCCCAAGGATGTCACACCGCCGGAACCTGTCACCGGTGGAACCGTGGAACCTGTCATCATGGATGGGAAGGTCAGTGGCCAATGGCACAGCGATGTTGCCCCCTGGGGTTCAAGTCGCGCTGAAGGGCTCACTATTCCAACATTAAAGGACGGTCAGGTCGCCAACATGGGCGCTATCGCTTGCCGAAGCCAAGATGGTGCAGTGTTGTGTTGGGATGTGAGTACGCACCATGGTTTCTTGATGAGCACCACCGACTTTATTTATTGGTGAGGCTAGGCGCCTTGACCACGGATGGAGCTGGTGAGCTCGGTTTCGTCGGACACTGTGGCAGCCAAGCAACTCACTGACCGGTCACCGTTGTCCCAGGAGGCAGCTGAGGGGATGAAGAAGAACACCTTCAGCCCACCCGATGAGACTGCATAATAGCGCGGACCAACGTACTCCTCGACCACCTGGTAGCAGACGGTGTCGGCGGCATCCCTGATTGCAGGTTCATCGAAAGCACCGTCGGGTAGATCAAACATGTGGAAGACCTCTGCATTGTGAGCATCGCTGCAGGGAACCACAGGCAGGGTGGCCACATTGGAATCCAGGTTGACGGTGATCAGACAGTCACCGACACGCAAAGCAAAAGGGTTCACATTCGTGGAGGCTGTGATGTGACCATCGGGGTCACGATGGTCGGTGAGCCCAAGCAGGGAGCACCCACCCAGGGCAGTCGCCACAGCAAACCCAGCAACGAGGACAACCAGTTTCCTCAACTTCATAGCGTGTACCCTCACTTCATGATGATAATGACCAGGAGTCAATTTACCCGCCCGAGTATACCCCAGGTGCATGATTGCTGATATACAGTCGTGGCCACACTGTCCCAGCCCCGCTGACTGTCCCTCTAGTTGAAAACCAGGTCATCGAACAGGTGGCGATTTTCACGCAGACGGCGTACCGTGTCGGACACTCGACGCCGTACTGCTGCAGGGGTCATGGTGAACAACTCGGCCACACGCGCACTAGGTAAACCATCGAGATAGACCTTCTCCAGGATATTCAGCGATTGTGCGGTAGCCAATTCCATGTGGCGCGCGAGGTCGATGATGGTGTGAACATGCTCCTGGTTGATCTGGTTGTCATCGTGGACGGTGGTTGGACTATTCACCGGGATGATCACGCGCGAGCGACATTCGGCTACCGCGTCTTTGCGAGCATCTAAAACGAGGTTAGCTGCGATGGAGTGGGGTCTCTTGGTGAGCGGATAGTGCGCGATACGAATCCACAGAGCAGACAGAATGTGTTCCACCGGCGGGAAAGGGTTGGCTGTTGACATCAAAATGATCTTGGGGAGGAGTGCTTGGATGATCGTGCGCCCGGCAAGGACGTGGCCGTCTTGGCAGGCGGTGAGGAGTTCTGTCAGTACGTGATCGGGATCGTGTCGAATACTGTTGAGGATCTGGTGGAGGGTGGAAGCACTCGACAACCATGTTGGGGGGTGCTGGGCATATTCTTCCCATTCCTGATTGAGCCGCTGGGATATGACTCCTGGTGGTTCATTGCTGATGATCGGCAAGAACTGGTCAATAGTTGTGACTGATGGGGACATGGTACCTCCTTGTTCTTAGACACAACTCTTGTCTGTCACTGTTGCCCAAAGAGTTGACGAACCATGGGTAGGTGGTGTCCATGACGGCTCATGTGTTTTCTGAATGTTGGCTAACGATCACTCGATGTCTCCACGGTGTTGTCGCAGTGTTGTCGATCGTTTTCGTTTTGGCATTTCTCTTGCCTTTTGTCAGTCAAATACTTTTCACCAGATCGGTGGGTTGGGTCGTTCTCTTGAGCCATCCTGATTTGCATGAGACACTGGGAACATGAAGAAACTCTTGTACGTACTGCTCATCGTGGCTGGTCTGGGTTTTGCGGCCTATGTCGTGAGCCAGAAGCAGTCAGAGGCACGTCGCCTATGGGATGAGGCTTTGTCGAAGGTGCCTTCCCCTGGTTGTGATTGTTGCGTTCAGGAGGACTAGTACGTCACCTAGTTCCTGATGATAACATCTTGATAACGATGGCCTGATTTGGTCCTTGTTGTTTGGTTGCCTAAGATAGAATCTCGTTGCCCGCGGTGGGTACCCCGGCTTGGAGCATGGATCGCTGTTCCGGGTTGGCTCTCGGACCGCTGTGGGTACTCGGGGCATTAACTCAGCTGGTAGAGTGCGACCTTTGCAAGGTCGAAGTCAGGGGTTCGAGTCCCCTATGCTCCACCAAAGTTCGCTTACTCGAAACAGTGACCTGCCCAGGTCGTCTTCGGTGAGCGCGTCTTCTCCCAGGATGGCTGGGTGGAGTTGCTGGTGGCGTTGCCAGTAGTCGGCGTGGAGCCGGTTGGCTGGATCGAGGATGGTTTCGACCACGCCGGTGTACTCGGTTTCGATGCGGTGGTCTTCGGTCAACTTGATCTTTGTGAAGAACGCCTGGTTGATCTGGCGCTTCTTCGGGTCGTCGGAGATCTCGTAGATGCGGTGGCAGTGCGCAGCCAAGGCGAGGTACGCCTGGACGCGGAGACGGGCGTCGGCGCATCCGGCCTTGTAGGAGTCAAGGCGGTCGTTGACTTCGGCGAGCTGGTCGGCAACTTTCTTCTGTTCTTTCTTCAGGGCGGGCATGGTGATCGCGTCGTCGTAGAACAGTTGGATGAGCTTGGTTTCGGCGTTCTCCAGCCGGGTCTTCTGCGTCTCCAAGGCGCGGCGTTCGACGGCGGGATCGTGGCTACCCCGACGGCGATCCACGTTGGCTCCTGAGTCGGCAACCGGGCGGCTTGCAACGCGTTCCCGATGATTGACGTGGCGGCTCCGGCGACCAGGAGTAGCCAGGCGAACCCGGTGCCGGGCCGTCCTGCCCTGGCGACGACGCCGAGGGTGGCGACGATGATCATGCCGTCGACGATCAGCGGCCATTCCCACGCCTGGGCCGGGTCGATCCCCGACCGCAGTGCCAGGTGCATCAGCGAGGTGAATGACAGCGAGAACGCTCCCGCCGCCAGGGCAACGGTGCCGACGATGCCGACAGCAGCCACCCACCGGAACGCCGGACGACTCGACCGCGCCGTCATAGAGCCACCGCCTCGCGCATTGGGACGGCAGTCATGGCTGGAGCCGTTGGTGGGCTGCTGGCGCTGGTGGCCGGGTGGGCGTGGCGGTACGCGGAGGTGACGGTGGTGCAGATTTCGCGGTCGAGAAGGCCCGCGTCCTGGGCGGCGGCAGCCAGCACGGACAGCGTCGTGTCGCGGTCATGGCCGGTCTCGGCCAGACGGCAGGCAGCCCAGAACAAGCCCTGGTTACGCTCGCCTTCGGGACGGCCCGCGACCCACGACGCCAGCCTCGACGTGTCCGTACCGCTCGAACGGCGGATGATCTGACCGGCAAGTCGTCGGCTGGCCTGGACCGGGTCGAGTGCGTCACGCAGCCGTTTGGCGTCGACCGGACGCGGATCAGCCTGCGTGCCAGTCAGCCGGTAGGACCCCGGCTGGCCGCCGATCTGTACGGCGGAGGGCGGGACGATGATGTAGCCGCCCGTACCCCGGAAGTCCACATGCGCGCTCCCGCACGCCCACGACGACTGCGGACGCCCTGGGTCGGCTGGGTAGTAGAGGTGGGTGCCACCCGACGGCGTCGTCACCCGCGCCGCCCAACCGTCCGCGCCGATCTGACGCTCAACCCGGTCGAAGACGGCATAGCCGTCACCGGTCGGGCGGACATCAATGTCGATCACATCGACACCTGACATCGGCCCGGTCGGCAAGCCCAGGTTCGCGTCCGGCCACCGGCCCCACCAGGACTCGACCTGACGCAGGCTGGCAGTGGCATCGAGGAACCCATGCCTGGTCAGCGGCGTCTTCCTGCCAGGCAGGCACGGGAACACGGGCAGACCGGAGCGCGCGAACGCCAACGCCGCCCCGCGTGGAGACAACTCCTGGGGGCGGGCGAGGATCGCTGCCACGTCGACGGTCGTCGGGTGGATATGACCGGATGCCGGTAATGCCATGGGTCGCCTTCCGCGTTTCTGCTGGGCTGATGCCCATCAGGTGCGCGGCGCACCCCGAACTTCGAAAGACGGGACTGTCGGTGTGCGACGCGTCCCACCACTTAACCGGCGGCGCCGCCGGATCGGAAGGCATACTGCTCGAACGTGTCCAGATCTGCGGGTTTTCTGTCCAGATACGCGGGTTCAGCCCACCCGGCACCCTGGCGGGCGAACCTGACCCGGTAGTCGCGCGGCGTCATGCCGACCGCGTCGCGGAACACCCGAACCGCCTGATCCTCGCCCTCCCAGCCCATGGCGGCAGTGATCACCCCGACAGGTGTGGCCGTGGCGACCAGCAGGCGGATCATGTGCTGCACCCGCAGCGCATCCCGATATACCAACGGCGTCTTGCCCATCGCATCGGTGAACAACCGCGACAAATGCCGAGACGACACATGCACCGCCGCCGCCAAGTCCTCCAGCAGCATCGGCTCGCGGTAGTGCTCGCGGATCACCTGCCGGGCCTGGCGCACCGTGTCGTCCAGTGGCCGCAACACCCGTGTGGACGCCAGTGATGCCCGCTCGGTCAGTTCGCCGTGCGCGAGCGGGTCGCCGTCCCGGCTTCTGGCCAGCAGTGGCACGACCAACTCCAGCACGCTGTACAACAGCCGCGACGCCCGGTAGTAGTCGGCCATCAACCGACGCATGTCGGTTAACTCCGCCAGGTGAGCGGCAGCGACGAAGACGGCATCCCGGATGGCCTTCTCCAGCAGGACGACCTGGGATGGCCTCGGGTAGACCCACTGCAGGACCACGTCGGCGGTGGCGTCGTCACGGACCGGTGGGAACGTCTGCAGCCGGACCAGGCTGCGCAGGAACTCCTCCGAGAGGAACACGCTCGTGATCCGCATGAGGCCCTCGGGTTCGACACCGCAGGGAACGTCGGGCATCAGCACGACCACCGAGCCGGGCTTGACATGGTCAACCACCGGTTCGTCGCGGTGGCGCACCCGTCCGGTGCCGTCGCGCACGATGAGGATCTCGGCCCAGTCGAACGCTGCCGGGAGCAGGGCATGGCGAAGCCCCTGGGAGTGCGCGCAGAACGGCACCCCCGGTTCGACAACAACATGCCGCCTCGACGGCCCAGCCGGGGCAGCACTCGCCCTGGGCATACCTCTATTCTCCCAGGCCAGCGCCACGCTGATCCCGCCATACCCCCCGCGTATCCGCCCTAGCCGCAGCGGCGTCCTGGCTGGTCAGCGGCATGGCATGCCCGAAGTTTCGGTGGGACACGGGACAATAGATGACATGAAGTTCTCCGTCGGAGCCACAGTGCGCCGAAACGCCCGTCGGTCGCAGCCCAGTCGCGCGGCTCTGCTGACCGCGACGGACTCCGGGGCGCGCTCCTCGGGCCGGGAGGTGGCCGGTGTTTGACTTCGGACCGGCTAACGAGCAGCAGCGTGAGGCGATCTCGACGGTGGACGGCCCGGTGCTCGTCACCGCCGGGCCGGGCACGGGCAAGACGTTCACGCTCGTGATGAGGGCTATCTACCTGATCCAGGAGCGGGGCGTCGCCCCTGAGCAGATTCTGATGACGACGTTCACGGAGAAGGCCGCCAAGGAACTGGTCACCCGGATCACGAACGAGCTGGCGACCCGTGGCATCAGCGTCAACCTGAACGAGATGTACATCGGCACGTTCCACTCGCTGTGCCTTCGGATCATCAAGGAGAACCTCGAGTACAGCCGCCTGCGCAAGAACTTCCGAACCCTCGACGGCTTCGACCAGTCCTACCTGATCTTCCAAAGCATCCACCGCTTCCGGGCGCTCGACGGCTTCGATGACCTGTTTGACAAGCCTGCTGGGGCGTGGCGGCAGTCCAGTCAGATCGGGCAGATGGTCAACACACTGGCAGAGGAACTCGTCGAACCGGCCACGCTGATCGCTGATTCTGATCCGAAGATCGCGGCGTTGGAGCGGGTGCTGGCGAAGTATCAGGCGATTCTTGCCGAGGAGAATCTGGTGGACTTCTCCGGGTTGCAGACTGAGGCCTACCACCTGCTGACGACGCACCCCGATGTGCTGGCCACGCTCCAGGACCGCGTTCGCTACCTCATGGTGGACGAGTACCAGGACACGAACTACATCCAAGAGCAGATCGTCTTCCTTCTGGGCGGCGAGCGGAAGAACATCTGCGTGGTCGGTGACGACGACCAGGGCCTCTATCGGTTCCGGGGGGCCACGATCCGCAACATCCTCCAGTTCCAGGGCCACGCGATCCAGCTGAAAATCAACTATCGCTCCAACTCCGACATCGTCGACTTCTACAACGAGTGGATGGCCACCACCAAAGGAGCCAAGTTCGCGTTCGACTGGCGCGACTTCCGCCACGAGAAAACCCTCGAAGCAGAAACACCCACGACCCTGGAGAGCAAGGCCGTCGTTCGGCTGGAGGCGGAGTTTGACGAACGCGAATGGCAGCAGCACCTCGTAGCCTTCATCGAGGCGCTGTGGGCGTCAGGCAAGCTGACCGACTACAACCAGATCGCCTTCCTGTTCAACTCCGTCAAACACGAACGTGTCACCGCGTTGGCCGCGTTCATGGAGGCGCATGGGATCAATGTCTACTCGCCCCGCTCGGGCATGTTCTTCGAGCGGACCGAAGTCCGCACGGCGCTGGGGTGTCTCCTCCTGACGCTTCCCGATCACATCCGCAGGATCGAGACTCAGGAGTTCCCCAACCTGCCGGTGTTGGACGCCACCTATCTGCTGGAATGCGTCGAGACCGCCAACAAGGTGCTCAGCCAGCCCGAACACAAAGACCTGCTGAAGTGGGTCCGCCGCCGGGGAAAAGCACACCTCGGACTGGTCGGCACCACCGACTACGCCTACTCCGGGTTGTTCTACCAACTGATGGAGTTCGAGCCGTTCCGCTCCACCCTCGACACCGACATCTCCGGCGACGTGGTCGACACCCGCGCCGTGCGGAACCTCGGCCTGCTAACCCAGATCCTCGGCAAGTTCGAGTGCCTGCACCGGATCGACGTGTTCAACGCCAAGTACCTGGCCAGAGACACCGAGCGGCTGTTCAACCTCTACCTGCGCCTACTCCGGGACGGCGGGATCGGCGAGTATGAGGACGACGCCGAGTACGCGCCCAGCGGCTGCGTCTCCTTCCTGACGATCCACCAGTCCAAGGGCATGGAATTCCCCATCGTCATCGTCGACTCCCTGGCCTCGGTGCCGCGCAGCCAAGGCACCGCGCTGATGCAGGAGATCGAGCAGCGCTACTTCAAACGCCCGCCCTTCGAACCGCACGACCAGATGAAGTTCTTCGACTTCTGGCGGCTCTACTACACCGCCTTCTCGCGCGCCCAAGACCTCCTCGTCCTCACCTGCAACAGGACGGCCCGCGTACCAAGCAAGTACTTCGCCGCACCCTTCGACCAACTGCCCGATGCCTCCACGCTTGACCTCGGCGAGTTCACCTTCAGCACCGTCAAAGACGTGAACCTGAAAGAAGCCTTCTCTTTCACCTCGCACATCGCCGTCTACGAGACCTGCTCCCTGCAATACAAGTTCTATCGAGAACTCGCTTTCGCACCTGTCCGCATCAGCACGATGCTCTTCGGAACGCTCGTCCACCAGACCATCGAGGACATCCACCGCGCCGCCATCCGGGGCGAGGAAACCCAGATCACGCCGGACAACATCGCCGCCTGGTTCGACGCCAACTACGCCTCCCTCATCCAGCGGGAACGCAGCTACCTCGCCGAACCCGCCCGCCTGGCCGCGCTCAAGCAAGTGCTGGCCTATGCCGACCGGCAAGACGGCCGCTGGGATCTGATCAAGCAGGCCGAGGTCGACGTCAGCCTCGTCAAGCCCGACTACATCATCGAAGGCACCATCGACCTCATCAAAGGCGAAGGCGACACGGTCGAGTTGGTTGACTTCAAAGCCGAACGCAAACCCGACCTGGTTTCAGACGCCGAGCGGCTGGGGAGGTACCGCCGTCAGCTCCACATCTACGCCCACCTTGTCGAGCAGCGCTACGGGCAGAAGGTCTCCAAGCTCCACCTCTACTACACCGGTGAGTCTGATGGAGTGCCCACCATCACCTGGCCCTACAGCACCACAGCCGTCGAAGCCACCGCCCAGGTTTTCGACGAGACCGTCCACCACATCCTGGCCAAGGACTTCTGCCACACCGCAGCGTCCCCCAAAACCTGCGAAAACTGCGACTTCCGGTTCTACTGCCGAACCGCGATAGGAGGATCAAGTAGATGAGCGAACAACTCTCCTTCGAGTTCGAGGACCGCCCCACCATCAAGGGATTCCCCGAGCTACGGTGGACCGGCAAGCGCCCCTATCGGTCAACCCTCTACTACCCGGCGCAGCTACGTGAACGCTACGGTGAGGACGTCGACGGCTGGATCAACCGCATCTACTGGGGCGACAACCTCCAAGTCATGAGCCACCTCCTCAAAGAGTTCCGAGGGAAGATCGACCTCATCTACATCGACCCGCCCTTTGACTCCAAGGCCGACTACAAGAAGAGAATCGCCCTGCAAGGAACAGCAGCGGCGTCAGACTCGTCTGCGTTTGAAGAGAAGCAATACGGAGACATTTGGACAAATGACGAGTATCTCCAGTTCATGTACGAGCGGCTAATAATTCTGCGAGAACTGCTTGCTGACACCGGCAGCATCTACCTGCACTGCGATTGGCACAAGAGTCATCACCTGCGGATGCTAATGGATGAGGTATTTGGACCTTCACAATTCAGGAATGAGATTGTGTGGCAGAAGATTCGTACCACAAAGGCGCAAGCCGTTGGTTTTGGGCCGGTCCACGATTCGGTTTTCTTCTACACGAAGGGACCAACAGCCCGGTTCATCAACGTATACAAGCCATTTGACCCGAAGTACATTAAGAGTCATTACAAGCCTGATCCGAATGGCCGGTTGTTCAGAGGTGTCTCGCTGATTCAGAGTGGCCAGGGTCCAAGTCGATGGTTTGGTGACAGGGAGATTGCGCCTCCGCCGGGACGGCATTGGATATGGTCACAGGAACGAATCGACGAAGCGCTTGCAGCCGGGCGAATACGATTCACTAGCAGAGGAACGCCCGAAAAGGTGCAGTATCTGGATGAAATGCAGGGAGACATCGTTGACGATATTTGGGTTGACGTCTTTCCAATCAATTCCCAAGCTATCGAGTCGGTTGGGTACCCAACGCAAAAACCAGAAGCGCTTCTCAGCCGCATTATCGAGGCGTCGTCATCACCCGGCGATTTGGTGTTTGACTGTTTCATGGGAAGCGGTACCACACAGGCAGTAGCAATGAAACTTGGCCGAAGGTTCATCGGTGCGGACATCAATCTCGGCGCTGTACAAACCACAACGAAGAGGCTTATCGGCCTGTTGGATGCTGCCAGCGAATCCGCACAAGCTCCCACCCTCGACGATGCTCAAAATGATGACGAGCCGCAAGGTTCACCAGGGTTCGAGGTCTGGAATGTCAACAACTACGACTTCTTCCGCAACCCTCTGGAAGCGCGGGACCTGCTGATTCAGGCGCTGGAGATTCAGCCGTTCCCGGAAAGCAGTGTCTGGGACGGCGAGTTGCACGGGCGGATAGTGAAGATCATGCCGGTGAACCGGATCGCCACGAAGGCCGATCTGGAAGAGCTGAAGGCGAATCTGCCGTACAAGGTGTATGAGCAGCGCAAGGAAGCGAACCCGAACCAGCCGGTTGAGCGGATCACTATTGTTTGCATGGGGCATGAGCCTGATCTGGCAGCTTCCCTACAAGCTGATCTATCGGCATTCAAGCTCGATATTGAGATCGTCGATGTTCTGCGTGACCGGGGTGACCTCCAACTCAAACGCGAGGCGGAAGCTGAGGTGGTCGTAGAGGGCGGCAAGCTTGTCATCCGTCACTTCTACCCGTTGAACCTGATGCAGAAGCTTTCGCTCCAGAAGGAGCACGTGGAGGATTGGCGGCAACTGGTCGAGTCGGTGATGATCGACTGGAACTTCGACGGCGTGGTGCTCCAGCCAGCTGTCGCTGACATTCCTTCAAAGAGCGACCTTGTTGCTGGAATCTATCCAGTGCCAGACAGCGCAGGGACGATCCGTGTCAAGATCACTGACCTTCTCTCCGAATCGCTGGAGATCGAGGTTCAGTGATGGTGGAGTCAGTTGACCAGCATTTCGCCTTCTACCGGCAGCTTCTGTACTTCTATCAGCACAATCGCGGCAAGATTCGCTCCAGATACAACGGTCTGACAAAGAAGTTCCTGGCCTACAACGACCGGGACGAGAACCCGAGTGCGTTCCTGCGGAGGCCCCAGTTCGAGGCGCTGGAGATGTACGTGTTCATCAAAGAGTTCCTCGGCAACCCGCAGGTCTTCGAAATGTTCGAGGAATGGCGCAGCCACACGGGCAACTTCGACGGCGCTTCCTACTACGCGGTCGACAAAGCCGGTCAGGGTGCTCTGTTCGACAGCGCGGTAGAGAAGACTATGGACACCGTCTTCGCGCAGATGAAGCGATACAAGGAGGACTACCCGAACTACATCTACGCCCTGACGATGGGATTGGGCAAGACGATCTTGATGGCGACCTGCATTTTCTACGAGTTCCTCCTGGCCCGGCAGTTCCCGAAGGACGAGCGCTTCTGCCACAACGCGCTGGTTTTCGCCCCGGATCGGACGGTCCTGGAGTCGCTGCGTGAAATCATGACGTTCGACAAATCCAAGGTGGTGCCACCCGAGTACGCCAGGGTGCTTGATGCCAACATCAGGTTCCACTTCCTCGAAGAAGCTGGCACGAGCCTCCAGACCCTGGACGGTTCCGACTTCAACATAATCATCTCGAACACTCAGAAGATCATCGTCAAGCGCAAGCGGAAGGCTGACACTCCTGCGGAGGTGCTGTTCAGCGCGGGGTCGTTGCTGGCTCAGGTCTATGGTGGCGACGATGAAGACGGCGACGTTTTCGATGACGCCTCTCTACTGGACAACCAGCGGTTCAAGAAGCTTTGCCGTCTGCCGCAGCTAGGAGTGTACGTGGACGAGGCGCACCACCTCTTCGGCGCTGACCTTGAGAAACAGATTAGGTCTGCCAGCGGCAGGAAGACGAGCCTTCGGGACACCATCAACATGCTGGCCGCGAGCACATCGATTGTCGCCTGCTACAACTTCACCGGCACTCCCTACGTCAACCGTCAGCTTCTGCCCGAGGTGGTCTACGCATACGGGTTGCGCGAGTCGATCAAAGAGGGGTATCTGAAGGACGCCGACCTGACAGCCTTCGAGAATGTGAAGAGCGAAGATTTCCTACGCGCCGTCATCGTGCGATTCTGGGACCGCTACGGCGGAGGTCTCTTTGAAGGCCTTCCACCCAAGCTCGCCATCTTCGCCTCAACCGTCGAGGAGGCTGACCAGGAGGTCCGCCCCGCTGTGGAGCGTATCTTGGCTGAGCTGGGGATACCGCTCTCGTCGATCCTGATCAACGTCGGCGACACGAAGCTGACCAAGGACCAGGACATTCGTGACTTCAACAACCTCGACGTGGAGGGGACTCAAGGGAGTCAGAAGCAGTTCCTCATACTGGTGGGCAAAGGGCGGGAAGGCTGGAACTGCCGGTCGCTGTTCGGGGTGGCGCTGTTCAGGAGTCCAAAGTCGAAGGTGTTTGTTCTCCAGGCGACCATGCGGTGTCTACGACAGATCACTGATGAGCAGCAGACCGCGAGCGTTTTTCTTTCTAAGGAGAACTACGACACGCTTGATGCTGAACTATCCAAGAACTTCAACATGGAGATCAGCGAGATGGGGAACAAGCCGTCTGATCGGCGGCGCTACGAAGTGCGGGTGTTGCCACCGCCACGGACGATCACCCTCAAGCGCATCTGGCGCGAGTACTCGTTGCTGGAGAAGGAGCCCCCCGCCTCAGTGGACTTCGGGTTGGTCGATGCCGACCTGTCCCGGTATGCGGCGACAGTCTACGAGCAGAAGAGCATCGGCAGTTCGGCGAAGGTCAGCGAGGCGAGCGCTGACGACGTACGGAGCCAAACCAGGTACAGCCTCTACACGCTCACTGCCGAGGTGGCCAGGTACCTCAACCTGTCATGCCTGCTGGTGTCCCGGCTCCTTGTTGAATCGGTGGACGGCGCAGACTTGGTTCTTGAGACAGTGAACCAGTACAACGAAGTCCTCTACGACGTGATCATTCCGACCATCTTCAACGCGCTGTTCGAGGTCACAAGCGAGGTCAAGTCGGAAGACCGCGAACTGGTCCTCCTGCGGGAACCCAAGGATCGCGGCTTTTACGACTTCTCCGCCCGACCGGAACTCGTCGTCAAACAGAGCGACGAGCGGGTCGAGAACGTGTGGCAGAAGAGCTTCCACGCCGACACCTACTGCTTCGACTCCCAGCCTGAGCGCGAGTGCTTCTTCCAGTACATTCGCAGCCGGCAGGTCAAAGAGGTCTACTTCACCGGCATGTTCACGTCCAACCAGGGCGACTTCCTGATCCAGTACTACGACCCCGAGTCCGGCCGCATCCGCAGCTACTACCCGGACTTCCTCGCCAAGATGGCCGACGACACCTACGAGGTCATCGAGGTCAAAGGCGACGATCAGATCGACAGCGCCCTGGTGAAGGCAAAGACCGAAGCGGCGACCGAGATGGCGACCGCCAGCGGGGTCGAGTACAAGATGTACGCGGGCAGCCGGATCATGAAGTCTGCGACCCTTGCGGAGTTGGTGGCGGTATCCCAGTCTCTGACCGATCTGCCTGAGTTAACGTTCTGAGGACGGATAATGCTAAGTGTGATGCAACGGCCTGGTCGTCCTGCAGCAGTCAAGTCTTGCGGCAGCACGTCGAGGAGGTGTGGCTCGTGACGGCGGAATGGGCCGGGGTGATCGTGGCAATCTGCGTCAGCGCGCTCGGCACAGTACTTGGGCTTGTCGGCGTTGTGCAGTCTCGGCACGCCAACCGAGCCGCCAAGGAGGCCAACGAGTTGGCGAAGCAAAGCATAGATCAGATGAAAGAGCAATCGCGAGTCAACTGGGAGACCGATTGGAATGCGGAGACGATGACCCTGCTCATCAAGAACACGGGCCTCGACACCGCTTATAAGGTATCGTGCTCCATCAGCGGGGAAGGCGTGGCGAGGTCGGTGGAGGGATCTGCAGATTGCCCCGGAAACGGCGGCGAGTTCGCAGTCTCACTTCCAGAGATTGGCACTGTGCGTGAGAAGCGAGGATGGTCTGAGTTCGGAACAGTTTCCGGCAGCATGAGCGCGCCGACCTTCCACAGCACTCGCATGCGAGCTAAGATCAAAGTTCCCCTTAAGTTGCGAATCAACTGGCAAACCCAGTCGGGATTCAACCGAGACAAAGAACTGCATGTGATCGTCGGGTAGCAAAGAAATCGTCTCCATCCGGGACAGCCACCCGGCCCTGGATCAGGCTGATGCCAACAACCCAAACCAGCGCCACCATTCAGCGCTTCGCGTCAGTCGAGTTCAAGTGCGCACGCACCATGGTGATGAGGTCGACGAGTCTCACGGAGATTGCCGCGTTGTCCGTCGGTCGCGAGTACGCGCCAACACTGGTGCAGGACAGTATGTCTTGTGGCTCGGTTGGCTACTACCGGTTGAACCCTACAGATGGGTGTCGCGGTTGTTGTGTGACTTGAGGAAGCCCAAGACCGCGTTGTGCCATGGCCCGCAGTACCGAGTGGCCGACGCCGAGAGGCAGTGCGGCCGCCGAGTGAGCGAGGGCAACTGGTATGACTGCGTTGGGGTAGAGCCTGGTCTGTACGCGATCTAGAACCTCGCACACAGGTCTCAGGAGCGGGTAGCTGTCGAAGGATTCGGAGTCTGGCCCGCCGTAGGGCAGGACACCAGGTTTGGGCGGGACAGTGATGACCAACGGAGCGCCCGCAGTCGTGCGGTAGATGAAACGTCGACCGTAGAACTCGTCGACGCCGTACTTGTTTCCCAGTGGCCGACCAGTCACCTGGTTGATGTAGTCGCTGGTAAGCATCATCACGCTTCCGCGCGGGATTGAGTCAGCGACCAACGAGGCATGCTCTGCCATCCGTCCGCTCTTCTCGATCCCTACGACTAGGGGAGCGTGTATCTGTTTCGAGTTCCCCCAGCTGGCCAGTGTTTCGTGATAGGTCAGGAATCGCCGATGTAGGGGCGCGATGGTACCGAAGAGAGCCAGGGGGCCATCGGTGATGAAGATGGTCCGCCTAAAGACTTCGGCGGCCGCAGCGGAGTCGAAGAAGTGTTCCATGAAGCTCAGGGTCATGAGGCGCTCTGAGACTGTCATGACCCGTGAGAGTGCAGTCAGGTTCGACGCTTCCGGCTGGTACTCCTCGTGGCTACGGAGAACATCGCCGAAGTAGAGCGGTGCACCGCACTGTGAGCATGAGCCGCCCGCGAGATCAACGGTCATGGTCATGCCGTCTTTGCGCTCTGTTCGGCATGTCGGGCATGTGTTCAACTCGATGTTCGCGGCTGGTTTGCCTGGCAGACCGTGCACAGACAGGATGGCATCTGCCAGTGTTCGTGGAGAGTCGCTGTCGAACTTCGTCTCGCTAAGGAAGCGGGTCACTTCTTGCCGCCATGTATCCACACCGCTGCAGCCTGTGATTACCAGGCCGGACCCTGGCAACGCTGCGTCGAAGGAGGACTCGTGGTGTGCGTTCCGGAGAATCGTCGGGTCGACGAACCGCCCTTGGCCCGCCTTCTCAAGGCTCTCGAGGTCGACGAAAGACCCCGCTACTCGAAGATAGCCAGCTTTGACTGTTGGGTGCTCTCGGGTGACTTCGACTTCCTGGTCGGACCCGTCAACGGTGATTGAGAAGCAGACCTGATCTGCGTTGGCTCCCTCTGGCAAAGAGTCGAGCGACCGGCATAGTGCCTCGATGGTACTGCAGTCGCCAGGTTGTACGGTAGTGATCACCCAACGTTGGAATGCTTCTTGCACAGCCACGTTGCTCACAGTTGGAACATGGCCCAGTCGGTTTGCGCGTTCGTTGGGGTACGGCACGTCAGTCGACCTCGGCTACTGGAGGAAGACCTGCGGCGCTTCGTGCTGCATTGATCATGGCATGGTCGAACAGAGCGACTTGGATCGGGACAATGAACTTCCCCGAATAGGTCTTCATTCTGACGAAACCGATGTCCTCACACTTCCTGAGGCTGTCCGCCCAGACTTTGAAGTCGTAGTAGTGGGACAACTCCCGTGTCTCGTTGTCGGAGTTGAGGTGGGCGACTAGCCAGTTGGAGGTGTTGGAGAGAATCCGCTGATCCACTGAGGAGACCTCCTGAGTGGCATAAATCATGCCGATCTTGTACTTCGCGGCTTCTTTCGAAAGCCTGACCCAGGGACTCATGAGAGCGTCCGCTTTCGAGTTGCGTTCGAAGAGGTTGTGAGCTTCCTCTACAACGATCTGGAAAGGAACCGCTGTTTGGTTGCTGGCGAAGTTGTCTCTTGCGTGGTCCAGCAGCACGGTCACGATCCGGTCGGACAGGGCACGGGTAACCACGTCGTTTCCTTGGGACAAGTCGATGATGACTAGTCGGCCTTCCTGCATGTCGTTCCAGACTTTTTCGCCGATGTCGCCGTGCGAGTGGGCGTCGTGGAAAGACTTCAGACGCTTGATAGCGGCTCGTGCGGCACCGCCTTGCATGGCGCTAATGAGGTCCCTAAGCTCCCCGCTATCGAGGTCTCGGACCCACGAGTCGCTCAACTTGTTCCCAGAAAAAGACGAGTTCCGCTGGGTCTCGCGGCGTTGTGCTATCCAGTCAAGAAGCTCGCTCGCAGTCTCTGATTTGTCGACAAATGCGGTCTTCCCGCGTCCAGTGACGCGCCCAGCGAACGGTGAGCCGGACGCGGTCAACTCCGACACCAAGTCGTTGCTCAGGGTGACTGAGAGACCGGTGAGCGTGCCGGTTATGCCTGAACGGTGGATCAATGCGAACACGGCGAGGCGGTTGCGCTCGAAGTGGTTCTTCGCTTGGAAATCATCTTCGCGTGGCGGGTCCATGCTGATGGAGCGGAAGCCAGCCATGTATTGGGTGCCTGCTGAGGCGCTGTTCAGCACTTCCGTCTGGATCATCTCCCAGACTGTTGGCAAGCAGTCTGGGTCGAGGAAGTTCAGGCGAAGCGGCTGCTCCCGTTGGTCAGACGTGCTCGGCGTGACTTTGTACACGCGCACATCGTCTGCGGTGTCGCCAAGCAGTCGGAGACCTGTCTTGTCCTGGTCGTTGACGTTGGCGTACTCACCTTGGGGGTCGAAGATGAGTTGGCCAATTGGCTGGTTGCGTGTCTGCCCGTATTGGAACACAGCGGTCACCAGCGTCTTGATCGTGTTGGACTTGCCAGTGCGGGTCATGCCGAACACTGCTGTCTTCCGCTCAACGAAGTCAGAGACATGAACATGCACGGGGGCCTGATCGGCGTGTGCCTCTCGTGCCCGTCGGCGTGTGGATGCGAATCGGACCACTCCGAGCTGAAGTCGGTCCGACGTGTCGTCGGACTCAGAGTAGGAAGCAAGCCAAGAAAGAACGTCTGTGGACGGGAGGAAGACTTGGTATCTTGCCGATGAGACGACGTTGTCGATGTCTGCACCGTACTCGATTTGTCCCGGCACCTGGGTGGACTCATAGAACGTGCCCAGCACCTCGCAATCGAAGGCTGACTGTTGGAGTTCACCGCGAGTCAGGACATCAGCGACCTCGTCGAAGCCTTGCCCAGTCACCGAGGCATCTCTCACCACAGCGAGCCGGGTCTGGACCAACTCGCTCTCGTTCGGGAGCGGGGCGGTCTCCCGGACTCGGAGCAGGATGATTTCCTGGTCGTCGAGTATGAACCCGTCCCCTGTCTTGACTCCTGCCGCAGCAAGCAAGAACCCGCCTTGTGGGACCCCGCCCGCCTCTGACTTGCGGAAGTCATCCGTGAGCACAAGCGCGGAGTGGTAGTCAAGGCGGTATACACCACCGATGTGGGCGCACTCATCATTGATCTTTGAGGCGAGCGTTGTACGCGCTCCTGCCCTGTTGGTTACGGTTTCTGCGATGCTCATCGAGTGGCATCCTTTCTTGCGGGCTCAGGGCTAGAGGAGTCAGCCGGGACTGTTGGGAGGTTGGTAAAGATCACTTCGCGTCCGGGAACGGACCCATCGCGCTGCCCCTTTACGGTGTAATGATGGAGGACCGAGTACTCATGAATGTCGGCGAAGTGTCCGTAAAGCCCGAGCACAAGAGGTACTTTGTCGTATGAGAGAATCCAATGCCGCTGCTCATTAAGCAGGCTGGCCGCGAGGTTCTCGTGGTCTGTCCTAGAGAATGGCCGGTCATAAAGGTGATGCGCCTTCTCGACGTATGGTGGATCGAGGTAAATGACCACGGACTTCGCACCGAGATCTGCCGCCCAACCATCAACGAGCCGCAAGGTATCCTGCCATGTGCCTTCCGAAGGAGTGAGCAGCCTTCCGTCGGCCGCCAACTCTCCGATGCGACGAATCCGCTTCGCTAACTGTTCCTTGTTGAATCTGCAGTCAATCGTGTACTCGGAGGTCTGCGCGCGCCCACCGATCGGGCCTGCAGTGCCTCCGATGATTCCCGAGAATGTAGTTCGGTTGAGGAACAGGCACTTCAATGCCCTTTGACTCGTCTTCCGAGGTTGGGCTGCCCGCCATTTGTCCCAGTTGGCAAGTGTTGGTGGCTGCCGGTACATGGCCCTGACGAGTTGCTCCGGTCGCGCCGTCGCCTCCATCCAAAAGGCTGCGATGAGCGGATCGAAATCAGCGATGAGAGCGTGCTTGATGACACCCAGCTCCAACAGGCCGAGGGACACGCTTGCGCCACCGCAGAAGGGCTCAACGAAGAGATCGAGCGGGCTGTCATGGTTGGCCTCAATGATCTGCCTAAGGGCAGGCAGGAGCTTCCGCTTCGAGCCGGGATAGCGGAGGGGCGAAAGCGAGTCCAGTGGCAGCGGACTCCGGACACCACCGAGGACTGGGACCTCTCGGGCGTCCTCGACCAGTCGGATACGCGGCCGCGCCGACGCACCGGCGACCGGGAGTGCTCGGGCCTCCTTCAGGTACCCGTCTGGTGTAGCGAAACTCATGGTAAACAAGCCTATCTGTGACCGCCGACACTTTTCTACTGGGCACGTCCCCAGGAAGGTCTCGCCGCGCTCACACGCCAAGTCCGGTGGGCATCGGCTAGGCCCAAGTTCGCCCAGTGGCAGGGCGAGGCGGTTTCGCACACCGCGCCCGAAGACGCTTCGGCATCCGCTCATGTTCCGATGTCGAGCTGGGTAGACGAGTCACTCTGACGTGTTTCCCACACGCCATTCCTGAGTTCAGGGTCTGCGTCGTGTTCTTGCTGTCAGGTCCAGATGCTCGCCCTCGCGGTGCTCAGAACAGTGGACCGGGTCGGTGACGAGGGTGAGCGTGAACGGTGAGCTTGATCCGACGGGTGACATGACATGCAGCGTCTGAGCGAACGACTGGCACCTGGATCTCACTGAGTGACACTCCCGACCCATCGTGAGAGCCGGCCTTCGTCTGAGTGACAGTGCCACCGTCCGTGCCACCGTTCGATGCGTCGTGGCCTGCGGCCGTCCTTCGGTACTGCCGCCTCGGCTGTCGCCGCGCTTCTCCTTGTCAGAGGTCCACACGTTGGCTACACTCAGCGAAGATGTTTTCCTAGGGCCATGTCGCGTATCGTTCCAGCGAGCCGCTCAGAAAGCGGCATTGGATCCATGATGAGCTGACCATCTTTGACAAACACTCCATGGTTGGTCGAAATGGCCGTGCGGGGCTTTACGGACAGCTTAAGTCGGTGCGCGTTTCCGTCATTGGACGCGTGCCAGGGAATTCTGCACCGTTGACGCCCAACGACCCAGACGCCCCTGAACTTGAGAACATGGCTGCGGGTTGAACCAACCAGGGGTACGAGGCCGACGCGGGGTAGTGAGCCCCACGGAATGCTCGCCTCGGGCGTCAGCCCAGCGGGAGCGACGTGTTCTGGACGGTGTTGTCCGTTGGAGTTGGTGGTGGGACAGCATCCGCCCGGTTCTGGCATCGGGAGCAGACACCACGACCGAGTGACTCGGGGTCTGTCAGCGTGTTCTGGCATACCAGGCATCGGGCGCCTCGGAACAGTTCGCCTGGTGGCGCGCTCGCGGCCGGCAGGACCTCGACACCAGGGAACACGTGCCTCATGTGTCGGTGACCGTCCGCAACGCGGAGACCAGCGTAGGAGGCCGCGTCCGTCCCACTCGCTCGCGGCGAGTCGCCTCGCGACGGGTCAACGCTAGGTCGGCCTCGCGTTCGGCGGCCCGGCTCCAGCGGGCGATGAAACCAGCCTCTTGGTGGAGTTGGCTGAACAGGATCAGGCTGCGCGTCGTGGGTGCAGCCAAGACGGCGGCGTCGAGGAAGACCGGACGGCGGCTAGAAGTCGAGGTCATCGGCCACCATCGCCGCCATCTGGTCGGCGAGGAACAGCCGATACTGGTCGACGTCGGCCTCGTCGACGCGCCACCTGCTGCCGTGGCGGGAGGCCCGGATGGTCCCATCGCTGATGCGCCGCTGCACCGTGGGGCGCGACACGCCGACCATGTCGGCGACCTGCGCCGGGGAGTAGCTGTGTGCGGTGACCGTCATCTGGACCGTCTTGCCCTCATCGGCCCATCGGCGCACGAAGTCCCACACCGCCTTGGCGCAGTCGGAGTCGTACGCGCCGTTCAGCCGCACCATGTCCGGCGACACTGTCATCTCAACCATGCCTCCATACTACGCTCTGAACAGAAAACAGATCATACAGTTCACCGCATATGGGATGTGAGTTGGCCGTGGACGGCAACATCAGGGTCGCCGTTATCCCGTCGCTGTCGACAGCGGGGTCGTGTCTCGCAGCAAGGCGTTCCGAACTGTTGAGGCATCGACGCCAAACCTCTCCCCGAGCCGCTTCAGCGACCAGCCCTCATCTCGCAGTCGAAGGACTTCGGGGCGTTGAGCCTCGTCCAGGCCGCGTCTCCTCATCGGCACCCCACGTCGATGCAGATGCTCACTGACAGTCTGCCGGGCGATGCCGAACTGGCGACCCAACTCGTACACCGTCTTGCCCGCCAGGTAGTTCTCGACCAGCCGGTCAAGCTGAGCCTCCGTCAGCCGCACCACCTGCCTCTGGGCCGTCGAATGGTCCTCAGCGACCGGCTCCATTTCCCCAGTTGTCAACCGTTTTCGTACTATGACAAGCTCTTTTAGCTCACGGGACAGGGTTGGAACATACTGGCGTAAGGTCCACGTCTCTATCGCCTGGATTCGAACACCGGATTCACGAAGTGAAGACGGTTCGAGTCGCGGGCGATGCTCCACAAGATGCCTTCCGTGATCCCATATGGAATTTGTCATGAGCGTTGTTATCCTATATTCTGAAATAACTAACTGCGAGAAAGCAAAAACGATTGT
The DNA here is from genome assembly GCA_009782915.1 of Propionibacteriaceae bacterium. GTDB lineage: Bacteria > Actinomycetota > Actinomycetes > Propionibacteriales > Propionibacteriaceae > WQYJ01. The sequence goes on from WRIC01000011.1 coordinate 36,717, forward strand.
GGTGACTACAACAGTCGGCTCGCTGGGGTTACGAAGTTCATCTTTGGCCTTACCTAAGAAAGGACAAAGATGGCGACCCATTTTCTTCATACGCATGTTGATACTATTCACACTCACAAGAACCCATCACCCTGGTCTCAGGCGAAAACTCTGACGAGTTTTCTGATTTCGTTTGCTCTCATAGGGGCTCTGGTGGGGTTTCTCCCGACTGTGCCTACCCATGCAGAGACCCTCAAGACGGTTGGCAAACCACTGGCCCCGACGATGTCTTCAACTGCTGTGTCTCCAACCTCGGGGACAACTAGTACTGCTTTCAAATATACGGTGGTGACAAATACGTGGGCAACGAAGTTGAAGTTCACCTTTAGCGGAAATTCGACTGCTTACTGGGTTTACAGCAATAAATCAATGTCTCCGGCGACGTGGAGTGTGGGAGCGACCTCGGCAGTGACGACTTCGAGTTCGGCAATAACATGGACGATAAGTAACCACAAATTGGCTGCCGGGAATCGTACAGTCACGGTGACTGCCTATAACGCCGATGGTGTTGCCTCAGCGTCAAAGACTTTCAACGTGTCGGTCAATAACATTGCTCCCATCGAGAAGACGGTTAGTAAACCACTGGCCCCGACGATGTCTTCAGCTACTGTGTCACCAACCTCGGGTTCGAATAATATGGCGTATAAATACACGGTGGCGACGAATGCTGAAACGACGAAGTTGAAGTTCATGTTCAATGGGGATTCAACCGCTTACTGGGTTTATAGTGATAAGACAATGTCTCCGGCGAAGTGGGGTGGGGTAGCGACTGTCATGATGACGACTTCTGGTACGACGAGAACATGGACCGTGAGCAACGGTAGGCTGGCTGCGGGGAATCGTACAGTCACAGTGACCGCCTATAACGCCAATGGTGTTGCCTCGACGTCGAAAACTTTCACAGTACCGGTCTATGATGTTGCCACTGTGCCGCAGATAAAATCGGTGTCGTCAAGCCCAGCCACAGGTACGGCAGAAACACCGTTCACCTACTCGGTGACAACCAGTACTAACGTAGCAAAGTTGAAATTCACCCGAACCGGGACTTCAACTGAATACTGGGTGTACGAGAACAAGACTCTGACTCCGTCGCGATGGGGTGGACCAACCACCGGTGCTGGATCAGCCACTGCCCAAGTGTCTGATAAAAATGGTGTCAGAACGTGGACCATCACTAATCACCTCCTTCCTGCAGGTGATCACACCATCACAGTCACGGCCTACTCTGTAGCTAACACGCCCGTGCCTCCGCCCACGCAATCAAAGAACTTTAATCGGAAGGTTAATGAAAAACAGTTGGGGAAGATACTAATCGGGTCAGATGAATGCGGCGTGGAAGAAGCATGGAGAGTTGATGTGGGCCTGTATGAACGAGATGGTTCTGGACATCTAGGAACATCTTTCGATTTTGAAAGCTATGAAGCCTGTTCGGCAAAGGAACTCGAACTCCGAAAAGGTCCACATCTACAGGAGGATTTAGATCTTACCCCCTCTAAGACCCAGGAATATCGGGTAAGCTCGTGCAGGAGGGTCTGCTAAGACTAGAGGAATTCATCCCGAAAGTCCGCCATATGACGGGACGCCGAGGCCACTATGTCTGACTGTGTAGCTGTGATGCAGTGAAATCGTGAGAAACATGACCATTGAAATACCTGATGAGGTCCATCGCAGTACGGCTTGTTGTCAGACTGCCCGCAGCGGCACAAGGCGATGCGGTTGCGTACCTCATACTGCTCACCATCAGCAGGGAAGTCAATGGTGTAGTACGTACTCATCCAATTGAAAACGACCTGGCGTGGCTCCTCAGCATTCTTATGTGCTGCCATATCTGTGAGGGAAACGTAGTCCTCATTGTTTCACTTCCCCTTGTGCTCGTGTTAGCCTCCGAATTTGAATTCTTCGGCATGGAAACGGTACGGGTGGGGCCATAGCTGAGCGAAACCTTGGCGGAGGACTGTCTTCAAGCCAGCAGGCCCGCAATAATAGATGTCGGTCGGTCCTGCTGGTTCCACCTGGGTGATGATCGCCTGGACACTCAACTTTGCGTGGGTTGAGGTGTCGATCAGGTGGATGCGCAGATTGTCACTGATTTCAGCCAACTCGTCGAGATAAGCAGCTTGATCACCGTGAAAAGTGTAGAAGAAATCGATGACATGCGATGACGGTATCCCCGCTTGGATGAAAGACCTGAAAGGCGTGATACCGATCCCCCCAGCTATCCACACCTGGTGGATCTTGTTGCCAGTGTCTGGTGAAACCACACCAATCTGTCTACCGGATGTGTAGTTGAATCGTCCATGGGCCTTGGTTGCCACAAGACGATCACCGACTGCGAGCTGTTCGGGGAGTTTCGTGGTGTGGTCACCCAACCCTCGAATGGCAAATTGGATCGTACCGGCCCCAGGAGCATTGGCGATGGTGAAAGGATGAGAGGTGAATCCTGTCAATCCAGGGAATTTGATGAAGGTGAATTGTCCTGGCTTCCACGAAAGTTCCTTGGTTGCAGGGCTCGCAGTGATCTCCAGGTTTCCTTGACCGACAGTACGCAGAGAGGTGATGGCGTACTTGTGGCGAAAAGCTAGTCGCTCATAGAGCAACACTGAGTAGATGAGAGCCACCACACCAACAAGATTCACAATCATGAGCCACACACTGTAAGGGTTCAAACCCCACGGATCGTACTGGGAAGCAAGGTAGTAGTGAACCAGTCCAACACAGTACGGCAGGGCCATCAACATGTGGGTTCTCTTCCACACCTCGTGGCTGTTGTGGCTCTTCAGTGCCAGGACGACAAGGATGACGAAACCGATGAGCGCGAGAACCCCGAGCAGGGCTGCAGGTGAGGCACCAGGGCCTCCCCCTCCGGGGCCACCACCTGGGCCCCCACCGAAGGGACCGCCTCCTGGTCCTCCTCGTGGTCCGCGTCCTGCCCCTGCCATGTGTGCCCCACTATGGGTGATCAGGTGAATGATCACCACACCGATGGTGATGATCCCCATCCATTTGTGGACGACGTACGCTTTGTCGAGGCCGTGGAAGAGAGCATCGATAATGGGGATGCGACTGGAGATCAGGAACAAGATAGAGAACCCGAGCAGGGCCAAGCCGCCCAGGAGCTGGGTGAGCCTGCCCATCATGCCAGAGTCGACACCAGGTGTGGTCAGGGCCCAACAGATGATGGTCACGCCCACGAGTGCGAGGGTCGCCGTGATTCCTTTGGTCATCATTTCTCCTTGGGGTGAAAAGGGTCAAAGTGTTCAATGAGTTGAACGACTTGGGTACGTAGTGTGGCGGGATCACAGGTGGGGTTTTTCGCCATGGTCGTCATGACCAACCCAAGAAAAGCCGAGGCAGCGAGGTTCGCTAACTCACGGTCTTGGGACAATGGTTCAATCAGGTCAGCGACACGATCAGTGACCCCTTGGACTGACTGACGTAGTTCGGGGTTCCTCGTGGCCTCAGCCATGAGCGTGAAGAGGGTGACCGTCTCATCATGCAGGTCTGTGATCAGCATGGTTGCTATGTGTCCGGCCATGTCGGGCACGTGTGTTGCCAGGGGGACAGCGCTGGTGTCTGCGGGCATCAGCTCACCCAATTGGTTGACAATGCGATGACCAGCTGTGTGCAGGGTCGCTTTTCTCAGATCAACCACTGTCGGGTAGTGGTAGACCACTCGCGCGTGAGCGATCCCGAGTTTCTCAGCCACTGCTCGATGGGTGAGCCCTTGGAGACCACCACTGACCACCACGTACACTGCCGCATCGAGGATCCCTGCTTTACTGGCCTCGCTTCGAGCCCTACGCCCATCTGTGTCAGGCACGGTCACCTCCTTGCATCTTCCTGTCCAAATGTACAGTATTATAGGTGTCGGGGCAACCACCTCCACGGCCCCTCTCTCACCTAGACTGTGGACATGCGCATTGATCAGTGGTTGTGGGTGACACGGTTTTTCAAGAGCCGCTCACAGGCGACGGCAGCTTGTCGAGCGGGGCGCGTACGGCTCAATGGGAGCCTTGCGAAGGCGTCGGCCCAGGTGAGTGTCGGGGACAAAATCACCTGGAGGGATGCAGTACGCAATCGGGAGGCTGAGGTCGTACTGCTGATTCCACGGCGAGTGAACCCAACCGAAGCAGCCAAGGCGTACGTCGATTTTTCTGATCCTCTCCCCACCAAAGAGGAGAAGGGGTCCCTGCCCATCAGGGACAGGGGTAGTGGGCGCCCTGAGAAGAAGCAGCGCCGTGACCTTGACCAACTGCGAGGTTTTCAGAAGTAGGATCACGGCTGAGTGCTGTCCTGATCCATCAACTGGCAGGCCTCACGCAGACGAGGGACTGCATCCAGTAGTTCCGCTCTCATGGTCTCAAACACTTGGTGAACCACCTCAGCATGATCCGGACGATTGCGATCCAACCACAACTTGCAACCTACATCACTCATCAGCCAGGTTTCTGATTTGGTGGGATTCTTTTCTTTCAGCTCCCGATAATACTGGCTATCCTGATAATCGGGTTCGTGTTGGGCGTACCACTTTTTCATGGCTGGAGCATTCTTTTTTATGAAAATGTCGAACTCATCCAATTGCTCGTCACTCATTCCCGTCATGATAATTTCCCCAACGCGAGTTTGCAGCTCGCGATAGTAATTGTCGAGGATCTTGTGACTAGATTCCTTGGGGATATCCCCCAAGCCAACGTCTCTGAGGAATTTCATATCAAGATTTATCATTGTTTCTTCTTTCTGTGAGAGGGTGAATATCAGGCAAGCCAGCGCTGGATAGCTGGATCGTCGAAAAGGTCAGAATCTATGGACGTGTGATCCAACTCGCGTACAGCCTGGGATTTGTTATTGCGTCGAGTTGGTTTCTTGGTCAGAGCAGACTCGAGTTCACTGACGACGTTCTCAGCTGTGATAGGCACTAAGTGGCGATAATCCTTGACCAGAGCATCAAAAGAGTGTTGTTCGACAGCATCTTTTCGCCATTGACGAAGCTCAAGGTCCGCCAATTGTTCGCGATGGCGTTTGAAGAAATCCACCTCAAGGGTAAACGGTTGCGAGGGGCGGCCATCTCGTGAAATCACTGCCACACCCATCAGTTCAGGCATCCGCAAAAAGTCATCAACAGGCCAGCCACCCAGTATGACCGAGGCTCGACCTGCATCCTTTTCATTACCTGTTTTGAATTGGATGTAACTACTCGCGTTAGCAGACAGAGCATCCTCCACTTGCTCAGAGAGTTGGAGAGGTCGTTGATGACAGGCCATAACCCCAACACCAAATTTCCGCCCCTGGTCCAGTAAAGTCGGTAAAGCTCCGAACTGGAATAGTTGAGCCTCATCCAAAACCACAGGGAACATCTCGTTGGGGTTCTTTCGACGGCGACAGGCAAGATTAAGGTCTGCAACAATCATGCTACCCAGCAGTTGGGCAGATAAAACTCCTCGCGATGTGTCTATATTTATGAGGATCACTTTGTTGTTTTCCATGGCATCCAGAAAGTCGATTGCCTTGGCTCCCGTACTCAAGGACCGGATCAGAGGCCCAGGTGCCAGCATCTCCTCAGCCTTGCATGCTAGCCATCCCCACAGCTCTGAAGAGCTATCGCCAGTCAACTCCGCTATCTCGCTACGAATCTGCCCAGCTAAAGCCGAATCCACGCCCATCAGGGATCGCGTGAGTCTTCCTACCAGTGCCTGGCTTCCCAGAATAGTGAAGATAGCCACCTCGGAACATCGGTCCCCGAAGATGCGGTAGCAACCACGAGCCACGAGCCCGACACATCGGCGGAACCTTGGTCCGGTGTATTCCTTCGAGTCGCGCTCAGTGAAAATAGCGATTAATGCTTGAACTCGTGCTACGAACTCTTCCTCAGAGGTTGATCTGATGAGACTATAGGGAACAGTTTTCGTCTCATCAGACAAATCCCAGTAGAGAACCCGCGTTGGATCAGCAACGTCACCCATGATATCAACACACAAATCCTGGGAGACAGTCACGACGACTCCCCCGCGACCAGATTCTATCCATGGGCCAAGAAACGAGCGGACTAAGGTCGATTTCCCTGAACCAGTTGCGCCAACGATGCGCATGTGGCGCCCCAGGTCTTCTGGGGCAATGAAAACGCCTTTGCGGTTCCCATAGGAGTTAACGCATCTCCCCAAACGGAAAGCCTCAGCTGGCTTAGGTGGAGCGTCGTACGGCATCCTCTTCAGCTCTGGTGGGAGAACCTTCATCCCGGGAACAAGTTCTCCTTTCTTGGCAATAGGCACGCTCCACATGGCACAGGCGGCTTCTTTAGGTAAGGCATGGCCCATCAAGCAATCAACTGAGGGATGACGAAGGTTTTTCGCTTGCTCTTTGGTGAGTCTGGCATGGTCACGTCGCTGTGACATCATTTTCGATTCTGCTCTGGTACGCCCTGAGTCCTCAGCGAGAGTGACACGCGTAAGAATCGGTTTGCTGCGATACATTTCCCACTCAACTTGTGGACGCCCTTTGAAAATGGGACGCCACTGCTCATCACACATTTGTTGTTCGATTTCGGAGGCAGGAGAAATCTGGATCACCATCGCCGTTTCTAGCAGAGGAAGGAACTCCCACATCGGGTCGTTTGCGCGTACTGGGACTGCTCGTTGCCCAATCCTGGTCTCGGAACTGCTAGTGTCAAGTTCCTCAATTTCACCGAACATATCTGTTGGTGGTTCAGTGCGAGCAGGTACCACCTCGAAGATGGGTTCTGGAAGGCGAGGAACCTTTGCGACTCGTTTGATTTTGGCAAAAGGCGCGCAGGCGTACACCATGTCTTCAAACCAATCATGGGGGGCGAGCCCATCGACCCACCCATACAGTCGCACACCTCCCCCCTTGGCGCGCACTATCAACATAACAAGTAGCGAGCCGACCTGCCACTCGGAGACAACATTGTAAATGTTCTCCACAGCCCACCTGGATACTTGGCGTGGGTTGTCACGAGGGACGAGGCCCTCCACGCGAAAAGCCCGGGTCACTCCTGGTTGCCAACGATTCGTTTTGTCTTGCTGTGGTAATGATTTCTTTATATTACTCATATAGGTGCCTTTCGGTCGACAAGGTGAACTCTGCACAGGTCCACAAGTATTAATGCCAGCCACGAGCCTTCTCCCGACCGAATCTGGTCATTTTTCCAGGAGAGGGGCTAGACTGACGTAGCCTGCCAGCGAGTATGGCGGGAGTAACGAGATTTCGTGGTAGCAAACACTTTGGCTGACGCTTCGAGACGTCGTAGATGTTGTTGCACTGCCTCGCGGGTAACACCAAGAGCCTCAGCCAGGTCCTGGCTAGATTTGGGTCCTCCCTCAAGATGCATCAAGATTTCTCGTTGACGCGCTGTAAGAGAATACTCAACTTCTGATTTTGCTACTGGGTGTGGAGCCTCTGTCTTGCGGATCGTGGCTGTGAAAGAGAGAAGATCTGCTTTGATGTCGAGCGGCGGAAGACCAGCCCGTTCGAGCTCTGTTGCCACAACGAACAATCCAGTGCCACGACTTTCTGCAACCGTATGTTCGCTATGAGGCATAACCACATCCTCCAGTAATCGCGCCAGCACAAGATTCCTCGTCGATGTTATCGGGGACTTCTGCTGCAACGACTCAGCGTTGATGGCCCCAAATAATCCGCCTGGACTTGTGATCGTCAACCGATCTGGGTATAGCTCAACCCGTACTTGCGAGCCTTGCGCGAGCGGATGATAGTCGCGATGCATCAGAGCATTAACAACCAACTCCCTCACTGCCCTCGGTGGATACTCCCAGACATCCTCTCGTCCCATGCCATGAACAACCGCTGCGCGCGTTGTGTTACGGCTCAGCGCAGCCCACACTCCTTCCACAATCTGCGGAATAGGACCATCAAACCCACTCAGCAGGCTCGGGCAAGATTACGGTAGGCCTCGGTGGATACACCAAAGGACTCGGCCACAGCCGCAACCGGGTCTGTGACGTAGGGGCGAACCTGCAGGATGTAGGTGCGGTGGGTACCGTCCATGTCGGGGGAGGCGTTGGTCACACGCACGAACTGCTGGCGTACACTCTCAGTGAGGGGGTTAGCGCTAGCCACAGCGAAAGAAAATAGTTCAATGACATGCCCAGGATTGCCGGGATCCTCTGCCACCGCAATGGGTGACAGTGCCCCAACAATCGCCTCCCAACCCATGGATCGGATCGCGATGCTTCGAAGCTCCAGGTTGTGACAGCTGACAACCTGCTCGGGGGTCCACTGCCAGAATCCTTCAGGCAGAGCGTACCCATTCCAATAGTTGAGTCCGGTTCCATCATCCCACCCCACGGCTGGTTTCTTGTCACCATGCAGGCGCCTGGTTGAAGGGTCCGCTCTTGTTTCGCGCACTACGATGGGGCGATCAGCAACAAGAACAAGCCCCTCCATGGGCGCGAAAAAACTCACCTGCTGGAGGACATCCACGGTGGCGCGAATCACCGGATCATCCACACCCAAGACCTCGAGAAAGACATCCCACAAAATGATCTGCTCAGATTCCATGGCTGACAGTACGGGGGTTTCACCAGACCAGTGTGCGACGCTGGAACACCGCCGCCAGAACTGCTCACCAAAGGTTGCAGCCCCCCTGGGCGCTTGTGAGGCGACAAGTGCATCAAAGATCTGCCAGCGTACCTCTGAGGACACAGGCGCACCACCGACTGTTGACCATGGATCGCTCCACAGCTGTGGCAAGACACTCTTTCTCCCCGGTATAGGTTCAATGGAACCACGCAAAACCCGCAGCTGCTCAACAGCCTCAAGCGACCCCAGCAGGTGATCCTCACCACCATCGTCAAAAGCTGCGAGGGCATCGAGTACGGTTGCCATGTGTTGTGGCGATGGACAGGGTATGACGACCGGCTGGGGTAATCTCGCCAGACGGTAGAGCTTTTCGATTGCCGCGACTGCTGAATCCCATTCACACCTTTCGGTGGACCAGGCAATATCCACCCAATGCTGGCGAATGTCTCGTATCCTGCGACAGTCTTGACGCGTCAGCGTGAGGTCGTCAGTCGGCAACAGGGAACCAGCCAACATGTTCATCGAATTCCTGTTGTTGAAGGATCTGATAGGTGCCAGGGCCGATACCCAACGCCCCATGCTCTTCGGAGTGCATCAGGTAGGCTTCCCCACCTTCGGGTACGTTGAGCCAGGCGAGGATGTTGTCTACTTGACGCCACCACACGGCCTGCTGTCGTGACATTCCCTCGGCTAAAAGAACCAGCCCATCACCATAGAGTGCATGGGTGTTATCGGAGATCTCTGAATCTGTGACGACAACACCGTTGAGGGACTGTACGTGTGTTTTGGGCCACTGGGCTGGTGGTCGCCGCGGCACCACCAAAATATCCCCCTGGCGTTGTGCACCTGTCAACACGGGGATGTCGATTTCTGGGAATGCTACTTCGAGATCCTCGTAGCCGAACCGTTCTGCAAGAACTTCCAACGTGGCCATCATGGCTCCTTTCTTGAGAGAGGGAGACCGACTCTACCACGGCTGCACAGCGTTTTTGCGCTAGTGCAGCTCAGTAGGAAAATATCCTCTGACAAGCTGTTATATAATCAGTTTGACCGCCATATCCTGAACGACACTGGTCACTATTTCCCAGGTGACAAGCACAAATGTACGATAGCTTGTGATCTGGTCAGGACACGAAAAATCTTCAAGAAATTTTGCGTTTTATTGCCCGCGCCGATATCCACGAATCAGCAGGAACCCGCAGATAAGAGTAGCTCCTGAGCCGACAAGAAGACAGGCCACCGAGTACGCCCTGATCGCGGCAACAACACCGCCGGTGTGACCGATCATCGACACAATCACATCAACCAGCACCTGGGCGCTGGTGGTGAAACCCTCCAGGGAGTCGAGCCCAGGTGTCGAGCTCGTTAAAGTCACCTGGTTGAGGAAACGAGTCTCCGATGAGGTTCCATTCGAGGTTGGCTGCGGACTGAGCGTACCGCTGACAATGATGCGCAGAGAATCGGATTCTTCCGCGGTCGAACCCGACACCAACGTACCTAAATCACACGACACGATCGAACCTGCACCAGTGATCACACAGGTGCCCATCTCGGTGGTCACTTTCGTGGCGGAAAACCCTGGGGGAAGATAGTTGATCAGCTCCACATCCTCGGCGTCAGCTAGGCCCGACAAGACAGCCACATCAATCCAGTACGTGAAAGAGCCGCCAGCAATGAACGCAGGGTGCCCATCAGTATTCGACACCTTCGTCACAGGGGTGATGGTGAGGGTGAGGTTTGTTCCATCCGGGGTTTTCTCGCGGTGCTCCACCTCGATTTCGACCGGGTCAATCGTGAACGAGGTCGGCTCAAAATCAGGGGCGCTGAGGTAATCCACGGTTGCATCGTTGATGATCGTCAACCCTGCCGAATCATCATCGAGAGTCACCTCGAAACTGAACTTCACCTCACCCTGGTGAGGGATAATCCCGCCATCAGGAGGCATCGCACCAATCCCGGCATAAACAGTGATCGTGTTGGTTGCCTCATCGTACTCACCCTCATCGTCGTCCGGGTCATCGGTGAGAGCACGCGGTGTAGTCACCGGGTTGCCCGATGAATCATAGTAAGCCAATACCTGGAGGGAATCCTCGACATAGGTGGTGTGGTCCGGGAGGACATCGGTGATGATGACGTCCTTCACACCATCGTCACCAGTGTTCTTCACTGTGATCGTGTAACGCAGGGTGTCACCTGGTTCCGCGGGATCATTGCCGGAGAGGTTCACCACCTCTTTGATGGAATCCTCTAGGTCAGGTAGAGGGAGTTCAATGGCCAGACCGAAAACACCCAGAAAATACAGATCACCAGTGGATGTGGCAACAAGGCAAGTGTCAGTAGGGTCGATGCCCGCAGGGATAGGTGGGGAGACGCGATGGTTTTTGATGTCGAGTCCCATGGTATTGATGGAATTCGGCATTCGGTTGGCCACATTCGCACCATCAGTGTCGATAGTGGAATTGAAGTAGTTGGGCTCAGTAGACAAACCCGTTTGAAGTTGCACCCCCCAACTTCTTGCCGCCTGCAGATTCTGCAAAACAGCTGCCGTTTGTGGCAGAGCATCAGTATCGAGACAATTCTCAATAACAGCATTCGTCGTTGGAGCGCTCCCATCACCCTCCCAGGCAACTGAGGTTGTTCGAGCATTGACCTGGGCCGTGATAGGAACGTGAATGTCAGAAATAATCACCTGGCGATACCGAATCTGCGGATTAGGGGAAGACCCGTTGACCATCTCCAACCCGTCATAGATCGTAATGTTCCGTAGCGGTTCGCTTGGGTCCTGATAGACCACTGTCAACGCCCACCCTGCATAGCGTTTGGGTCCACTAACCCAAGAAATATTTGCCCCCCAATAGATTCCGCTCCCGTGATCTTGCACGTACTGAGTGACATCAACAAAACTCTGGTAGGACTTGTTAGTGCTGTATTGGTCCTCAATCGTAGAACCAGCGAAGGATGAATAAGGCGAGGAGTCATCCAAATCATCTTCTTCCCATTTGAAAAGAATCGGATCGTTTACAGTCCCATTAAGAGTGGTCCTCCCCCCCCAATAGAGCCCCGCCCAGACTACGGTAGCTCCAGGTGGAATCACCAATTCAGCGTACGATGAACTTCGCGTTTCCGGATGGCTGTCAAGATCGACTAATTCCAGGTTGAGACCAGTCACCGATGCCCCAGGGCGCTCACTGGCAGTAGCACAGTCGGGAATACTCGTGTCACATGCTGTCAGCACATTACCGATCGTGACAAAGTCACCATTCGTCGTGGTCTGGAACCGCATAGCAAAAGTGGTTGCATCGTGGGCCTGAACGGGAGCGGGCACACCATAAAGAAGGATGGTCAACGCTATGACCATACCTGAAATCATCCACCTTCTCAGGTGACCTCCTCGTACCATCAGGAATGCTTTCTGTTGTCGCACCCATCGGGGAACTCGTCGCTGTTCCTTGTGCGTGTAAAACGGCCTCATTGTCTCGTGGTGTCATTTTAGGTTATCAACCAAGGTTTCACAAGGAAACCTTGAGGGTACGCGGAGCCCTGGGCGCCAAACCGGCAGAGAGTCAACACCCGCGGTTGAGGGTACGGAAAGCCTGCTTGTCGTTCTCAGAGGGATGCTTCGCACCGATCACGGGATACATGATGGACTTCTTGTCATTGGTGTGACCCAAACCAAGGGTGTGCCCGATTTCGTGAGCAATGAGCTGCACGGCAACATCGGGTTGCTTCTTCGACTCGTCAACAAACCAATCACGATCAAGCACAATCTCACCGCTGGTTATGTGTTCGACCCCGCCCACACGAGTCGAGCGGCTCCATGCGTAACCGACAACATTCCCATCCAGATCCGGGTCATCAGCTTGGGCAACAAAAGACGCGCTGATGGTCATTCCTGGGGAGGATGTTGTGACTGCTGGTTGGATCGGTAACTGTGTCATTGAAGCCACCTCAGCCATAGCTTTGTTAACAATCCGCTCACCACCAGCGGGTACGGCGTTCGGATCGAGAGTGAACACCACCGGCAAACAAGGGTCAACAAACACGGGGTTCTCGTCGTAGACCTTGAGGTAGGAGTACCCCGCAGGCAGTGTGAGAGTGGGAGGTTGAGCGGGAGGGGGGGGTGGTGGAGCGGTTGGATCCTGGTTCATCCCGCTCAGGTCGACTTCCTCCACCTCAGTGGAATCCTCGCCATCCAGTGATTCGGGTTGGCTGTTTTCTATACGGGGGACATACTCGTTCCAGATGTCTCTCACATCGAACCCCTCAGGCACGACAGAGATCACCGCAAGAGTGGTCACAATAGTGAGAACAAAGTTAAAGAAATAATGACGGAAAGACATGATGGTCTTCTTTCTCGTAATGGGTCGACTGACGAACCCGCCGTTACTTATTAATGCCAGCCATGAGGCTTCTCCCGACCGGAATCGGTGACATTGGGTAGATCAAGATGATGAGTGAGGGTGACTGTCCGTACGACTGAATGCACATAGAGGACACTGCCGGTAATGCGATAATGTGAAGCAAAAGAAGGAGAGCGTTGATGTCCGACAAGCCGGCCCTATTTTGCTATATCAGCTACAGCAGGAAAATCAATGAAGGCTACTTCAAGGTCGCCGAGGAAATGCAGAAACAACTTCAGGGTCGCCTACGCTCGCAGGGATATAACGCCGAAGTGTTCCTGGATGTCGTCACGATGAACGGTGGGGATGATTGGCCCGAAGAAAATGACATATGGGTGAAAAAAGCCCATGTACTCCTTCCCATTATTGATGCGCAATTCTTCGAATCTAAAGAGTGCATGCATGAACTCACACTGTTCTGTGATTCCGCGAAAGCTGCTGGATTGAAACCAGCGGTCATTCCGCTCATCCTCGCTCCCAAAATCATTGATAAAGAGTCAGAAGATGAGGTTGTTTCTTTCATCTCTAGGCAACACGGCACGAATATATTAGAAGCTTTCGATAGTGATTTTCAGAGTGCAGCCTGGAAGCAAGCAATGGCTTGGACGGAGAAATACGTCATCAAGAAATGGGAACACCCCAAACAAGTTAGTGGCAACCCTAGTCGCTCAACTAGCGCTCAGGAGACATCAGGAGTATCTGTCGAGGTGGAGGAGATAAGCCATCAACCACTGAAAGAAACCCGACAGCGCACAAAAATAAGGAGAAACCCGAAAGCTATTAAGAAACTGGCGAAGATACTCATCATCAGTCTTTTAGCCGTTCTGGTGGGAGTGGGAACAGTTTTTGGTGGACGATGGGCGTTAAACAACCGATCTGCTGAACCACTGGAGGTTGGTCAGTGTCTTTCCCTCACCCCTGCCACTCTTCTCGAGTGGGAACCACAAGAGGGAGGAGAAGAGCAAGCAGAGCAAACACTATCGAGAAGAATTCTCAAGAAAGGCCTAGTTCCCTGCGATCAAGACACGGCTCTAGCAGTGATCATCGGGAAAGAAGAAATAACAGAAAACCCCCGTAAGTGTTTATATTCCGAAGGATGCATGTCCTTCATAACAGACCGATACAGGTATCGTTTCAATGCGATTCCTCGTGTTGGACTGTGTTTCTTTGGGCACGGGGAATTGAATTCGGCAAAAGGATATGCGCAAGCTCTGCGTCTCAATACTTGCAGTAGTCCCTTCGACTACACTGACTCGGTCCTGGAGCATGCGAACGAATGGGAAGTCGACATCCTTGATGTGCGCCCGGTTCAATACAGAATCGAAAGTGTACACACCGGAGACAGTACGTGTGCACAAGGCGAGTGGTCTTGGCCGGTCACCTTTGGGGTGGGCAAAGAAACGGAAATCTGCACATCACAGTCCGAGCCCCAGTGGCCAGTGCTCTCGGTTGATGATTGCGCCCATTTGATTCTTGAACCTGATGAAAGCGGGGTTTGGGACGTTATTGCACCACTACAAGCGCCATGCAAGCCAAAAGCGGAGAAAGCAACCGATGAGTATGGAACCTACCGGGTGATCCTACTCGGTAGTAACGTGTACGAATGCACGGATGCTATTTCACATGGAGAGAATAACAAACTAGGAATCTGGGCAAGCAATGGTGTCTGTTTCGTGCGGGATCTCTATCATCAGGGACAGTGTTCACCTATCGATCAGAGCGACAAATACGAATGGAAAGCCGTGATCCCCTGTGACCAGGAAGCTACCGATCGCTACCCTCACACTGTTCGACTCGATGGTTATCTTCCCGAAGGTGAATCGTGCCCCGAAACGACCACGCTGGAAGTCGACGATGATGACGGCTATCGATGGTGTTATGCCCGCATCAAGTAGATAGGTCGAAAGAGCTACTGATCCTTGCTGTGACAGTGGGGGACGCTATTAACTGTCACGGTCACTCGCAGAATCTCTTCGTGTACACAGAAAACGGTCATAACGACCGTTATCTGTGTACACGGACTCGCTTTCTTATGCGGCCACCAGTGAACGTCAACCGTTGCATGAACGGCGGTGCTGCTTCCAGGTGTAGGTGTCGGAAGCGAACCAGTTCTTGCACTTGGGGCATTGGACCATGCGGGCAGATACTGTGGCAGTGGCACGGACTTCACTCGCGGTGCGACGGGTCATCATTTGTTTCATGGTGAAACTCCTTCGTTGTTGTGTTGAATAGATGGACGAATGGTTGTGGATGTGATATCTGGACCCTGCGACGAAGCCTGTGCTGCGGAGCGCGCCAGCGCGACTCGCAGTGCGCAGGGAGACGGCTGTAGCTCACACAGTGAGATGGCTGTGTGATTCATGCGTTCGTGCATAGAAGACAGTCATCAGAACGGTTTTCTATGCACGAAGTCCCAGGGTCCAGGCATCACATTTATCCAACTGTGGTTTCTGGATTCTGCGACTTCGCGCAGAAAGACGGGGTGGGGTACACCCAGCGGACCGGGGTTGGGTACACCCAGCGGACCGGGGTTGGGTACACCCAGCGGACCGAGGTGGGGTACACCCAGCGGACCGGGGTGAGGTACACCCAGCGGACCGGGGTGGGGTACACCCAGCGGACCGGGGTGAGGTACACCCAGCGGACCGAGGTGCTCAGCGCATAACCCCTTCGGGCCAAATCACCTCGACGGGCTTGCCT
This sequence comes from Propionibacteriaceae bacterium, assembly GCA_009782915.1. Lineage (GTDB taxonomy): Bacteria > Actinomycetota > Actinomycetes > Propionibacteriales > Propionibacteriaceae > WQYJ01. Next base: position 52,409 of record WRIC01000011.1, read on the forward strand.
TGATTGCGGGCGTAGTCGACGGCGTCGCCGGTACCGCCCAAACCGAGGGCTGGTTGGCCATCCCAGATGGCCACGATCATCTCGGAGGAATCCATCACCTGTTTGCCGGCCTCCATGAATGCTTCCTCGGTGGGTTCCGGGAAGTCGAGGGTGATCACATCAATGCACTGGGCTTTCAAGGATTCGAAGGTGATGAGACCCTCATCGTCGAAGGTCTGCTCGTACCTAGTGCATGGGATCACCGCAACGAGGGAGCCACCGGCATCCAGAACCTCCTGGGCGAAGATTTGATCGGCGCCCGCTGCCAGACAGGTGAAACCAGTCACCTCCATGTAGGTTCCCACAACTTCACGGATCCCTTGGACAACATACTCCATTGCTTCGGGGGGTATGCGTTGATGACCGGTCACTCCAATGGCTGTCATGGTTTCTCCTTAAATTACGCGATTCGATTATTCCACGGGTACGAGCGCATCGTCGTGGATGACACTTTGCGCCACCGACTCCGTACTGCCGCGATAGACGCCAGACAACTCGAGGCGGGCGATACGCGCCAAACGGTCGGCTTTATCGTTGAGCGGATGGCCGGCATGGCCCTTCACCCAAAACAGCTCGCTTTGACTGGTGGCGAGCATTTGTCGGATCTTTGTTGCATATTCTGTGCAGCGCTTGTTTGGTGCCGAACCGGGGTTGTTGATCCACTTGATCGCCACCTGACAGTCGGTGTAAATATCCAGAGGCCCGCGAACAGTGGACAAAACAAGATCGATAGCGCGAAGCTCAGCTTCAGTCGGATTGTTGCCAGTACGCGAATTGCCGATCGCGTACCGTCCATCGGCGGCCACAAAAGCCCAGCCGATCCCCTTCCTTCCATGGAGGGCAGCTGAACCATCGGTGGCCACCACCAAACGCGGCAGAGGCTGATCCAGCAGCTCCGATGATTGGAGGGAGGTTAACAAAGCGGTACGGTCACCGTAAACGATTGATGCCTCATCGAGTGTCAGGTTCTCCAGGAGTTTCACCGCAGGGAAACTCCCCTGCGCAGACATGAGCATTTTCCGTACCCGGTGATAGCCCACATAAATGTCACCAACAATGCCGTCGTCGCGGCATTGCGAATGAAGCCGACCAAACTCATCGAGAACAATCCCGCCAATCTCCTGGGCGGTCTGGGTTCTCGACACTGTGGTGACAGTGATGTTCGGCTCAGCTGATCCGGCGCCAAAAATCAGGGTCTGCACATAGGGGTGAAGCGGTTTGCTCGGCGCATGGAAGGTGATCGCAGCACGCCACCGGTTCTCAGTGGCGGACTGGGAGACCCTGTCTGTCTCGGCGGTGGATGGCGTAGCCACAGGCCCCGGCTGTCGGCGTACGAAAGCCCGAAAAGCATGTGCACAGAACCGCACAATCGTGTTGAAATAGTGCTTCATTATCCTTCCTCACACTCCAGTGGGCGAATCTTCCCACGCCCAGTTTTGATAGTCACCATTGTCTCAGTTTGGTACGTCAAAAGCTCTCCTCTTTCCCGAATTTTTCGGTGAACGCAGTGGGGGTCATCTCCCGATTACGTACGCCCTCAACGACCGGACTAGACTCCACTCACCCCCAAGGAGAGGAGCGCCCCATGGGTATGACAGCGCTGTACATCGGTATTGGCAAATATCAGAACACAGAAAAGTACAACCCCCTGCCTAGTGAAAAGGCGGCCAAGGACATGGCCACCCTGCTGGCAAAAAACAAAGACAAGTCGAAGCAGTGGCGGCTGACAGAAGGATCAAACGGACCAGTGCTACTGACCAGTGCCGGCAAGTTGGGGATAAGTGAGTCAGACATGAGAAAGAACCTCGGGAAACTCGTTATTGAACACAACGAGGATCTCCTGTTCTATTTCGCTGGCCACGGTCGAATTGCTACTAATAATGGTCGAGAAGATTTACTTCTTGTCGCCAGCGATGACCCAGGAGAGCCAGGAAAACCAGCTCAGGGTCTCTGGGTGAGTGATCTTTTCAGCGAGCTTCGCAAGGCAAAGCCGAATAGTGCAACAGTGATCCTTGATTGCTGCCATTCCGGCCATGCAGCTAAAGTGTGGGACACCCCCGATACCAACACTATTCTGCTTGCTAGTTCCCAAGCGCACCAACCTGCTATCTCAGACCCGAACGCCGATGTTCCGAACTTCACTCGACTCCTCCTTCAAGGACTTAAAGGAGCTGCGCGCGACATTCTAGGAAGGATCACCCCACTGTCGCTGTTTAGCCACACGGCAGGATATATGGAGGCTCAGAAAGACGGTCACACTCCAGTATTCAAAGGCGAAATCAACAAGCATGTTGTTCTTCGTCATGTTGACCCTGTCCTCAGCTCTGCGGATTTTGAAGGGTTAGCAGGCGATGTCCAGATTACGCCACGACTTCGAGGACCGGCCTTTGAATACTCTGATCAAGAGGTTCCCGCTCAATTATCATGGGAGACCAGCGATACAGAATACCGACCCACCTGTAGCCGGATGCCACCATGGGAAAAAGGGGATGACCCCGATAAGGGAGTCACTCGAGACCAAGACCTCATGGATTATTACAACCGTCTTCTCAGGGCTGGTCTCGTCGAGACGACAGACGATGAATACCTCTTTTGGACAGTCATGGCTAGCGCTCTTGGCGACGGAAAAACCCATGGCGTTCGGCTCACTCCACTCGGACAGTATTTCTACAGCCTCTCCAGTCGCCAGTAGAAACTCATGTGTAGGAATCAGCTACGCAGGAGTGCCACGCTCTTCGGGTTCTCACCACCATGAGCAGGAATAAGCTCAGCGTCTTCAGCAGAATCTCCTCGAATCAGTCTGATCCTTCCCGATTCGGTGTGTCCATCGGCCCAAGTGAACTCTAAATTAACAAACCCTTCCCTGGTTTCGGAGAAGACCCCAACAGCAACAGATTCACCGACCAACCGCCAGCCGATTTGTAGACCGCTCACCAACCTGATTTCTTCCCACTCTTTCGGATCGAACCTCAGGTCTGGTTCGATATCGGAGCTAGCAGCATAAGCAAACATGGGCTCCGCCATCACCGGATCTGGAGCGTACGTCACCCACTTAGCCCAATTGAATTTGTCACGAAAATCAGCTGGAAGACTGGCGATAGCTTCGTCATACCCAGGGCTGGAATAGAAACCCTCGACCATCAGTTTTCCTAGAAGACAGGTGTTCCACTGTGGACCACCAGAGGCTTTTTCTTTCTCAACAGTACGCTCAAGGCCATGAGGTATGGCTCGGTGTGTAATGCTGCGATAATCTTCCAGAAGTTGCACCAAGTAGCACTGAGATTGGATGTTCCAGAATATCGCCCGACAAATCTTTTCTGAAAAACCTACTCGCGATCCAGCGATCAGTGTTGACGGGGGAATAAATGGATCATCGACACCACCGAACCAACGAACTGACTGTTCAAGAAGTAATTGCTCGATTGGATCGCTACTGTATTGTGTGGTTGAGTTACTCATTTCTCTCTATCTCCTCTTAACTCATCTCAACATCATTGATTGTCTGGGGGAACCAGTGCTCCTGACATGAAATCCCCGCAATGCACCAGGGGTCTTCTCTGCCGAGTGCGCGTGCAACGGCATCCTCCACGTTGTGGAGTACGCCCGACCCATCAAGGCCATCGAGAATCCCCTCTCGATCAGAATCTCGCAAGAGATCGATACACTCGTGAGCTACTTTATGGGAGGTTTCAAAGTCCTCCTGCGTCTTCGTATCGACCCCTTGGGTCAACTGCTGTGTCAAAGCTTTCCACTGATCTGACAGGAGGGTGTCCCAGTCATCGCGGTGCATCGTGAATGCCTGGAAAACCTCACCATCGTGTGGAATCTCCTTGCGCTGGACGACTACGCTGGCAGCCTCCAACAGCCCGTACATCGCGCCACTGTCATTGAGGTGTTTGTTCATTTTCTCCACCCCACGATCCATATTGTCCTTATCTTCCATACATTCCAGAGGAGCCAGACTGGAGAGAATATACAAGATAACCCGCAATTTCTTGCTCACCTCCTTCTGGCTATTGGTCGCTTCATTTCCGTGTTGGTCAACAACAAGGTCATAGTCGGCCGCGGTCTGACGTCTCGCGTTTCTCAGGGCCACAACATTTCCAGTATTCGTGAAACCTGGATTCCCTAAGTAGTAGGCAATAGCACCAACATGCATCAGGTGATCGAGATCAAAGGAAAAGACTTCCAGCTCTCGTGGTTCTGATTCGCCCTCGGGTAGTTTCTTCTCGGGTTGTGCAACATTGACTTGCTCAGCTTGAACGCGTTCCGTTTCGACAGGCGCATCATCAGCAAGCGCGTCATCCCAGATCTTGTTGAAAAGCAGAGAAAAGCCAGATTGTTGATACTCAATCTTGAAGTATTCTTTCTCTGCTGACATGGTCTTGTCGGGGGTTACCCAACCAAATCGTCTGGTCTGCAGTTCATACCTGTCGCCCTTGCGTTTTGTTTCACCGCCCTTGCTTCCCCGTTCATCAATTTCGCCAAGGAGAGCATCCCAGTATTGTTGCTGCCCCTGGGCTTCACCTGACTCAGTGTCACCTCGAAACTCAGCCAGCATCTCTTTTTGGTAGATCCGGTGCAAAAGAATCCATTTCACATTCCTTTTTTCTTCTTCCCCAGCATCGTTGCGGAAACGTATTACTTGTGTGAAGCTCAGCCGTGCAAACTGCGCACCCCAAAGGGATTCGGCGTAATCAAGATCACCGCGATAGGTTGCCCGGGTGGCCAAACTCTTGCGGGCATTAGCAAGTGAGGTCTCCACCAAGTTCGCTTGCTCAACCTCAAAAGTGCTACTGACATCCACACCCTTTAACTTTTCCTCAATCTCTTCGTCTTCTTCACCAACTATCCGAATACTGACAACATCAGCATCTTGCACTTGAGTAGGTTTTTTGTAGGTCACCTCTCCACCGTCTGCTTCACTTTGGTCATCCTCCGGCTCCCCTTGAGTTGACTTTCGACTTTGCGAGAATGACAACCAACTGTTGTTTCGGGAGTTGCCAAAAATATCTTCTTCCAAAACTCGCGCCGCTGCCTTCTCAAAATTGCGGTACCTGTCATCGTTACCTTCGCGGTTTTCTTCCGCCTCACAGCTAGCTTGATGAAGGCGAATATTCCAGATCAGCCATTCAGGGATAAGATCATCCGCCACCTGAGCATCCCCGAAGTCGTACTGCGCTCGACCTGACTGGTTGCGCACAACAGCAACGTTCCTTAAACCCCCTTCATGCTCTTTGTGGCGTGTCTGCTGAGGTGTCACGCAATCCAACCACTCCCTGAGAGCTCGAATGATTTCACCAGGAATCCGACCCTCCTCAACACCCACATCTCGAAGTCGCTCGACAAGATCCGGGCAACAGGAATACCCGTCCAGCTGGGTGTCCCATTGTTTGGGATCCCCATCGAGACTGCCAATGTCAAGATTCAGGACCTTTTCTAGCTTTCTCAAGGCCACACCCCGAATCGTCTCTATAAACACTGCCTCCACAGCTTCAGGGACTGTCATTCGTTCAGCGGGCACCAGGTCTCTCCACGATTTTTCATCGAACCAGTTCTGGATTTTCTCCTCGATGAGTCCCGCCGCATATCTCTGCGCTCGTGGGGAATTATTCACTTTGTGTAGCTCTTCATTCCTCTTTTTCCACTCTTTGTCCCTATCGGTGTCTTCAAGTGGATTTCTCACACCTACCGGGACACCTCTATATACTTGCGGCACACCTTCTTGACTCATGCAGTACTGTGGGTCAGTTTCTAGCAAGGTGCACAGCGCCCGAAAAAGATGGGTGTTATTCCTTGGCTTCACCATGAAACCGACTTCGTCATTAAGGAAAACACCTGCGTCTGGTGAATCAGCCCAATAGCCATTCATTAGGCGGGGCTCAAAGTTCAATCTTTCATTGTTCGGCATCATATTCCTCGTTGATTGACAGGCCGGAAGGTGAAAACCACGTGGCTCACCTTGCCTAATTCTGGCACAACTAACGAGGCAGTAACACCCGCCTTGCTTCCGCGGGCAGGGTGGGCTCATACCATCTCTCATGGGGTGAAGGCTTGTGGTGATGCGGTGGCAGGGGACTGCTGAGGCCCCAACAGTCCCCTGCAACGTTCTATTAAGCAACGTGAGCAAACTTGACCAGCTCGATAGAGTCGATATCTCGCTCCAAACCCTCTCGCTGATGTCGCAAAGTCACCACGTGGCCCATCGCTGTCCTGGCAGGACCCGTATCCAGAGAAGGAGCTCCGTCCAGCCCACACGAAAACGACTTCACCAAGTGCACCTGACCGTTGTCATTCGTGGCAGTGATTTCAGGATACGCTGGCAGACTAATTCCACTGGCACCAACCTGAATATACCCCCATTCATAAGGCCTGATAGCCTGGCACACTTCCGACACCGTGTCCGCAATTACCCGTGGCAGACTAGTGTTCACCACAATTGCATCAAGATCTTTGGCCTGGCTCACCAGCGACTGGGCCTTCTGCTTGTTCTCAACCTGCACTCTGGCAACTTCTGTGCCCCAAGCAGTGAGTTCATCAGCACGCCGAGAGTGCAAGCTGCCATCCATTGCCTTTGCAGCGTACGCAAGGCCTGGCATGGCAAACCCAGCGATCAGCGACACAGCGATAATCGTTGCGCTCGTATACCATGCAGGATCTTCTAGCGCCTGCAACCCACGGATAATGAGGGTCGCAGACAGGACGACTCCCAAAAACGCACAGAGGACCAGCATCCAGTTTCTTTTGTTGAATAGTGGCTCTGCAGCGCTCATCTTGCCCTCGACTCTGGCTTCCCTAGCCTGATTGTGGGCAACACCGGCAGTCTTAGCAGCAAATGCGACAGCAATGGCAACCAAGAGCACGAGAACTACGGTTAACACCCACACGAGCAAACCTCCACCAGCAGTAGGGTGCAGGATATTTACATTCCAGAGGAATGTCAGCCATGCCAAAAGGCCGACGATTTCCAAGAACGGCAACACTTCACCAGCAACATCGAGCCAATGGGAAACACGGACATGGTGAGTTAAACCAGCATCCTCATCTCCTTTAATAACTGCCTGGTCACCAGCTACTTGATCGTAGGCCGCCTTGATACCGTACGTGAAACCGGTTTCCTCACACGTATGAGTACCTTTGTCATCGTTGGCTGCCGCGATGGCAATTTTCACCTTAGCATGAAGCTTTTCAATATCTATAAGAGCCGGATTGACAGTCTCCTCCAAACCCTTGTTCATAACGTCCTCCCCCGATGCCACATAGGGACGAGTGATGGTTACGATAGCGTCCTTCGACATGACGAATTGGTCAGCAGTAAGACCCTTCCCGGCATTTGATCGGATCATCTGTGCGGCAGCAGCCGTACCCTGGTCGAACACAGTCTTGGTGACCAAATCCGCCTTTTTCGCCATCCTCCACGTGTACATCAACGGGAAGTGGGCATGGGTAGCCAGATTAGTCTCTTGCGGTTCATTGTGGATAGGAATGAGTGTTGTGCTCATGATTTCACTTACTTTCTTTAGACAGCTGTGGTCGAAATAACCACAGCGCGGTTTTGGGGGGACTTGGGATCTTGGGGGTAAGGCAGGTGACTTGTGCCACCAAATCCTTGAATAGTCATGATGGACCTCGGAATGCCAAAATCATCAGCCAGCATGGTGGCCACTTTGTTGGCTCTAGCCTGGGCTAGAGGTTTTCCATAATCTGAATCAAGCGGGTTTCCCAGAGAATCGAAACCACCCTCATAGGAAACCGTGCCCATCACGGTGATCGCCGGAGCAGACCTCATTGCCGTTACGCAATCTTGCAGATTGGCGCGAGTCTTGTTTTCATCCACGAACATGTCACTACCAAAGACGAAGAACACGTCCGAGAGCGTGCAGGTAACACCCCCATCTGCTGTTGGCTGTGGCGCAATAGGTGTATCCGGCAAAGTCGGAAGTGGCACGATAGCAACCTGCTCTTGGGAAGCCGATTGACCTGGGGGCATATTAATGAATAACACCGAACTGGCCGACGCATTCATGAGAAGACCAGACCACATTTCATGGAGATATTGTGTTTGTGTTGAGCGCATCTCCTGGCCACCAGCGGGAGCAGTCATCACGAATTTGACTTCGGCTCCCGCCAAGTCTGGCACTGCCCTGGCATCATTGAGAGTATTCACTAGGTCGGCGACTGGCACCGTCCACGCTAGATCCCGGGTATCATCTGGGTCGCAAAGATCGAGGCCACTGCTGAAAATCCACACCGGAACTCCATGGGGAATACGAGCCTGAAGTAAGCCTGCGTAAAGCCCACGTGAAGTTGTACCCGGAGTTGACCGATTCATCTCATTAATAAGCGCTTCCAGGTGGATGTCGATCGCCTGTTGAATTCGATCCGGTACGTTGAGTACCTCTCCACCTGAGGTTCTGGGTGTCAGGTCGCGAGTCACCGTGGAAGTAGACCCATCACCTTCAACGCGCACAAGTAAGATCGAATTGTGATCATTCGCGATAGTGGTTATTGCTGTGACAAAATCCGCTGGCGGAGAATATGCTGTTTGTTGCGCATCAGGAGCTGTATAAACCACCACTGCTGCAACCTCGGGGGGAGTTGACACTGAAGGAGGGATGAGAATCCCTGCCAACACAAAACCAGCAACAGCTAGCACCACAACAACCACTGCGCTCCAACGCTTGTGGTGACGAGATCTAGTGCCAGCAAATCTGATGGCTGAGTTTCGGCTCTTGGCCCGATAACTAGGAACTTTTCTATTCATCATTCTTCATCCTTCGTGAAGTAGTAGTGACGGGGAACGCAGAAATTGCGTCCTTGGTTGGCAGCAGAATCGTCGTGGGAAACCCTTCCCACAACATCGATCGGTGAAAATAGACCTGGTCTCATTTCTTCTCCTTTCACCTGTAAATACCATCCACAACACCTCTCCCGGAGAGGTTTTGGGAATCGACCGGAATTTTCGCCTGGGGCGCTAGTGAGCCACCGTGTTTTGCCACGTACAGTGGGCACGTCAAACAGGCGGTCGGGGTCGTAGTAAGTGTCGTCAAGACAGTGTCTGTGAACATGGGAAAACTCCTTCAAACAATGGACGACAAAAAGTGCCGTCACCGATAAAGACCACCCACGACACCTTTCCCGGACTAGGAATGAAAAATGGGTGAAAAATTCCTGGGAGTAACACTGTGGATTCTGGACCCTGCGAGTCGCTTCGCTCCGCAGGGCGACGGGGGTTGGGTACAAAAGTGCCGTCGTAAATAAAGACCATCCACGAAGGGGTTCCCGGAACAGAAACGAAAATGAGGGGAAAGATCTTTGGGAATACTGTGGATTCTGGACCCTGCGAGACGGTGCTTCGCCCGTCCGCAGGGAGACGGGGGTTGGTGCATCGGCTGTCCACACGGTGACGGGGGTTGGTGCTTCGGTTGTCCGAAGGGCGACGAGGGCGGCGCATTGGATGTCCGCAGGGAGACGGGGGTTGGTGCATCGGCTGTCCACACGGTGACGGGGGCAGTGCATCGGGTGTCCACACGGTGGTATCAGGTGGGCGTACTGTGGAAAACAAAGTACTCTGGGTATCAGGAGGACATCATGGCACACACATGGAAACTCGGCGCGCTGGCAATACTAGGATCACTGGCACTTGCAGGCTGCGACCCCTTTCCCTCATATGGACCAGAAACAGAGGCGCCGAGCCCCACCGTTAGTGAAACCACCGAAGCGCCCGAGACGACAAAGCCCTGGGTTCAGCCGAACCCACAGATCGAGCTCGACCCACCAGTAGCTCTCGTGGTAGGTCCCGCGAGTCCAATCGAACTCCCGCAACTGCCGTTGAAAAAGATACGCACCGGGGGTGGACAAGCCTCCATCCAAGCCTTCGCTGACGATGTAGCAGCCGGAAACGTCGAAGAGATCGTACGCAAATGCTGGACCCGCTCCCCCGAAGACCTACGAACCCTCTACGGCTCCCCCACACACCGTGGGGTCGTACTCGAAGCACTCAGTAAAACCGGCGAAGGCGCCCAAATGGGAATGTTCTGGGAAGGAACCTACATCAGAGTGCTGTTCTATTGGGAAGAAGTCAACAGCCGCTACGCCTGCCCAGTGATGGAGTTCACCCCCGCTGAAGCCAAATGGCGCATGACCCGAATCCTTGCCATACGTGACGGCAAACCCGTACGTGAAGGAGACGGAGTGAACTACACGCTCATCTGCGGAACCAACAATGATAATTGCGGGCTGCTGTGGGACCCACATAACGCCGAACCGCAGGTAGTGGAAGGACGCAAACCACAAATCTCCTCAGCAACCGCTGAGCACTGGGATCGACTACGCGCCCTGAGGGACGCCGACATCACCGTTGAATTGATGATCAATGGTGAATACCGGGTACGCGCCATCGACGGATCCACTGATGCGCTCGCCTATTTCACCGGGCCAGAAACCAATGGTACGTGGGGGTTGCCGTACACCCTCGGCGAAATCATGTGACAGTTGTTCGACTATGAATTCTGGATTCTGCGACTTCGCGCAGAATGACGGATAGTGACTGAGCAGGACGGGATGGGTCAGCACAGAACGACGGAGGTAGTGGGGTAGCATGAGAGTGAGCGCCTTTGGGCGCGAGCAACCTTCGACGGAGTCACGCAATCATGGAATACTCGAACATCAACACAGCCCTACTCGGGCTACTGACCTCCATAGAAACCCAAGGGCGTGAAGTCACTACACGCGGGTCGGCTACCAAAGAAATCGGGCCCATCCAGTTCACGGTGACCAACCCGCTCCAGCGTTGCCTGCTGTTGCCGGGTCGGGCCAACAACATCTTCGCTTCGATTGCTGAAACCATGTGGGTGTTGGCCGGACGCAACGATGTTGAGTTCCTGCAACACTATCTACCGCGGGCTGGGGACTTCTCCGATGATGGGCTCACCTGGAGAGCAGGGTACGGTCCTCGGTTGCGCAATTGGGGTGGAGTCGATCAGCTCGATGAGGTCCGCAAGATCCTGCTTGATGAACCCAGCTCACGACGTGCAGTAGCCATCATCTTCGACCCCGCCTCGGATTACACCGAATCCAAAGACATCCCCTGCAACAACTGGTTGCACTTCACCATTCGCGATAGAGCATTGAACGCCCACATCGCTATCCGCTCCAATGATGTCATCTGGGGGTTCTCCGGGATCAACAACTTCGAATGGAGCGTATTGCTCGAAATGATGGCCCACTGGTTGGGTGTCGAGGTTGGCCAACTCACCTATTCGATCACCTCCGAACACCTCTATGAGCCACACTTCGAGCGGGCAACCACGATCCTCGAAACACCCATCACCTTCGATCCGTACCTTCGCCAAGCGCTCACGACACCGAGCTTCGACACCAGTTGGGAAGATTTTTCTGCTCACCTCGATCAGTGGTTTGCTCTGGAAGAAAAAGTACGCACCGGTGTGGACTGCGCGGACCAGATAGACTCCTACCCCGACCCTCTCCTGCGTGGATTCCTTCAGATGATGAGAATCTTCTGGGCGATCAAAAACAAAGCAGGCATCGAGGAGGTGAGCCGGCTCATCGAACCCCTCCAGGGAACCGACCTCGGCGAAGCCGCCCACGAATATGCCTCACGCCAAGTGAAAGGATTCCCTGAGTACGACTACCGTACCTCGCTCACCCGCGGTGACCTGCCCGATGGCCTCTACGACACCATCACCCTGCTCCACAAAGTGAAGTCCCTCGCGTACGGTGACTCCTGGAAGCGACGCGGGGAACGCATCGGAATCATGGCCAACATCGCCCGCAAAGTTGATCGGCTCGAAAATGTGGACCCCGTCAACACTGAAGTCGACGAAACCGCCCTCGACACCGCTATTGACCTGCTCGTCTATGGGGTCAAATATCTCACCTATCTGGTCGACAAAGGCGAAGCACCCGTACCCGCAACACTCGCTGGGAATGACACCCCAGCCAGTGACGGGTTACAAGGATTCAACACACTGCTCGAAAACATACTCGCTGAACCTGCTGAAGGAACCCCACTCGATTCCGCTGTGCAAGCGATCACCACCTCGTACCAGAAACTAGAAGACATCGTTGAGGAGAGAAACACCGACACCCCCGAAGGAAAAACCAAGGCGCTCACCTCACTGATACAAGAATCCGCTGCCCTGGTGTCCACACTCGCCGAGGTGGCACCAGGGGCCTATGAGCAATTCATGCAGCGAGTAGGCAAAGAAGCAGCCAACACTCCTGGCGCGTGAAAGGAGACCCATGCCATCGACACCACTGATTCCGCGCCCAGGAGTCTACGAAAAATACTGGCATTTCGTCTCTGAGCGCCAGCGAATATTCGACAAACGCGCCCGCGGGGAGGCGCCCCCGTGGACCGACGATCCGATTTTCACTAACTACAAGTTTTGTAACGTGTTCCGGGCTGCTGATCGTGAGAGCCAGTACATGATTCGCAAAGTCTGTTATGGGGGAGCCGAAGGCAAAGATTTGGCTTTTCAGATCACGGCTTTCCGTACCTTCTCCCGGGGTGAAGTGTGGGACCAGGTCACCGATATGCTCGGGCATGCCCCCACACTAGGGGACCTCGATGATGGGAGATTCGAGAAGGCACTCACCGAGTTGAAAGAATCCGGGCAGAAACTCTACACAGGTTCCTTCATTCTCTGCGCCAACGAAGCGTACGGGCGAAAAGGCAAACACCTCAACCATGTGGAAATGTTTCGAACCATGTTTATTGACGGTGACCTCTATGAGCGGGTCATCACCGCTGAAAAGTTCGGTGACGTCTACGACCTGCTGCACTCATACCCGCTCATGGGTGACTTCATGTCGTACCAGACAGCGATTGACCTCAACTATTCGGAGTTGATCGACTACTCAGAAAACGACTTCACCAAAGCAGGGCCAGGGGCACTACGCGGGATCGCCAAAGTGTTCGAATCCACCACCGGGTGGACCCCCGAAGAAGTCATCATGTGGATGGTCGAACACCAAGAAGAAGAACTCGACAAGCTCGGTCTCGAATTTGGTGGACTCTATGGCCGCCCCCTGCACGCGATCGATGCCCAGAACTGTTTCTGCGAAACCGATAAATACTGTCGCGAAGCGGTTCCCGAATTGGCATCCAACCGTTCACGGATCAAAAACAAGTTCGCGGCGAAACCCAAACCCATCACCTACTTCTTCCCCCCCAAGTGGGGGCTCACCATCGACCAACCCCCCGCAGTGGAACCCGACGAACCACTCACCCTGTTTTAATCCCCAGTTGTTCGACTGTGGATTCTGGATTCTGCGACTTCGCGCAGACCCTTTTATGGGTTTTGTCAATCAGGGGTGGTGTGTTTCAGAGTCCTAGGGGTGTGAGGTGTTTGTGGATTTCGCGGGCGATGTAGCGTTTGAGGCAT
>WRIC01000012.1 GCA_009782915.1 Propionibacteriaceae bacterium
ATGGTTGTTGTGGGTGTGATGCTGGCTGGGTGCACACTCGGTGGGCCAGGTGAGGAGATACCACCACCCCCAGTGGAATCCTCAGAGGAACCCTCGCAATGGACCAAGGAAGAACAAGCCGCCATTGATGCAGTAGATCGGTACCTGACCGTATGGTTGGAGATCAGTCAAGATTTAGCTGGGCAAGACTGGAACAGAATCTACAAGGTCGCCTCCATAGAGATCGCCACCGAAGACATCGAGCAATGGATGTACTGGGCAGAACAGGGATACACCATTGTCGGCACACCCACCTTCACGGTAGTCGAGGTTGCTCCTGGTGACGAAGTTGACGATGGTCTCCAGTGGGTTGTGCAGGGGTGTTATGACGGAGTTGGAACATATTTCGCCAATCTTGAAGGAGAGCCACTAGACCCAGATGATCCAGGGAGTCGAGGGCTCCTCGACTTTACTGTTGAACGGAATAGACTGGGTCAATACTCAGTGATAGCCGGGGAAGATACTGGTGAATCATGTTGAGGCGTCTTCTTCTCCTGATAGTCATAACCCTGATCTCGACTTTCGTTTCCTTCTCCCCAGCTCCCATTCCACTCAGTCTTGCTGATGGTTGCTCATCATCTGTGAAACGACAACCTGGCCAAATCAGTGGAACTGTCACTGCTCAGGTGTCGTGTAGTAGTTCTTCGTCGTCGAGGTCGAAGGGTGGTTCTTCTGCGTCGGGGTGTTTTGATCGTCATGGTGTCGCGGTGGCGTGTACTCAAGGCGGCCAGGTGTGGGTATCGGGTGCGAATGCTTATTGTTCCCCTCAAAGTACGAGGGCGAGGTCTATCACTGGGGACGGGGACTTTCTCATGTACATATGTAATTCACCGGGGCCTGTTGGCAGGGTTCCCTACTTTATGCCCGTGTCTTCAGGTGATACCGGAGGTAGCCCTGAAATGATGGCACGCACCACGGTAGCCGAGTTGGGGTTGAAACCACCCCAGGTGGGGGTGGGCGCCTACGTGTATCCCGGTGAAGAACAATGGGGGTTAAGCTGGTGGATCGGTGCACCACTGTGGCTATGGGTTGATGACACCGACACCCACCAATGGGGCTCCCACACCCTCAGTGTCAGCGAGGGCGGTTTAACCCTCAACGTAGTCGTCAAAGCAACACAAGTATCCTTCAATGTCGGTGATGGTACCCCACCAGTGGTGTGCTGGTCTCAGGGCACCCCACGGCCATGGAACCCGAATGAGTTGATGAGTAAACAGTCTCCTTCTCGTTGTGAACACCGGTATCAAACCCTCAATGAGCAGGGCAACCCTGACTCAAGATTCACTGTCTCTGCAACAGTTACCTGGACAGCAACCTGGAACACCACCACCGGTCAAGCAGGCAGCTTCACCCTAGACATGTCCTCCACCAACAACCCCACCATCCACATCGGAGAACTCAGAGTAGTACGAGTCCCCAACCCGCCACGATAGAACCCCACCCACCGTGTCACCCAGGGGCGGCCCCCAGCCCTGTCCCACTGGTAGGCTCTGGTGAGTGGATCAGCAATACCCTCTTCACACAAGTTCAACCAGCAATGGTATCCGTGTGGCGATCAACCCTGACCCTTGGGTCAGTGGTGTAGCTCTCAATTTGTGGTACGAGGTGGGTTCAGCCCATGAAAAACCTGGGAAGACTGGTTTTGCTCACCTCTTTGAGCACCTCATGTTTTGTGGATCCGCTCACGTCAGTTCAGGGGAACACCTGTCGACGATTCAAGCCATGGGTGGTCTGTGCAACGCCACAACGAGCTTCGAGCGTACCAACTATTTCGAAACGATACCCAGGGAGGGACTCGAACTGGCACTCTGGTTGGAGGCTGATCGCTTGAGCTCCCTGCTTGACTCTGTGGATCAACTCAACTTGGACACTCAACGCGAGGTCGTGAAAGAAGAAAAACGCCAACGTTACGACAATGTTCCCTATGGTGATGTTTTTTCCCACCTCATGGGGCTGGCGTTTCCCCCCAACCATGGATACGCCCACCTTCCTATCGGGTCGATGGATGACCTGGACTCAGCTAGTTTGGATGATGTTCACGAGTTCTTCCACACCCACTACCACCCGAGTAATCTCATCATGTCCTTGTCTGGAGCGATCGAGGTCGAGGAAGGATTCGCTTTGGTTGAGAAATACTTCTCCCAGATTCCACCAGGAACCCGCCCACCACGAACCAAGATCACTGCCCTGCCCCCACTGACTGGTCTTCCTCAACTGGACTTGAGCGGATCAGTTCCCCAAGATGTGGTCTACTCTTGTTGGCTTGTTCCACCACTGACCGATGAGATCACCGACCCTCTTGACGTGGGGCTCACCATAGCAGCAGGGTCGCTAGCATCACGGTTTCACACCGCGCTGGTTCGCTCCCATCTCGCTCATAGCGTAGGGATCGCAAATCTGGGTCTGGCTGAAGGCAATTCAGTGGTCTATAGTACGGCGATCTGCGCACAGGGTGTTTCGCCTGAGCATCTGGAAGAAGAGTTGATCAAGCAGGTGGAAGATTTGTGCAACCAAGGCCCCACACCCCAGGAAGTCACCCGCGCTATGAGACTTGAGGACCGAGAATATCTATCAGATTTAGCATCTATAGAAACCCGAGCAGACCTCATCAGTGGAGCCTGGTCGTACTTCAACGATGTCGAAGAAATCAATCACCACCTGGACAGGGTTCACCAGCTCACTGCCACTGATGTTCACCAGGCAATCAGTACGTGTCTGAAAACCGACAACCGGGGCATAATCACCTATCGGAGGGCCTCATGATGCCTCGACCTCACTTGGACCCATTTGGGCAGTGGAGTTTCCCTCTCCCGCACGTACACGATCTGGACAATGGGATGACCGTCTGGGCTTACCACCTGCCTGGACAACACATTGTTTCCTGTGTCCTCGTGCTTGATCTTCCCCTCAACTGTGAACCAGTGGATAGAGATGGTATAGCCACTGTGGTCACTCGCCTTCTTGATGGCGGAACACAGACCCATCCATCGGTGTCTTATGCCGAAGCGCTAGCGGAGCATGGGATTCATTTCGAACCAGCGGTTGGCCAATCCACGACCCAACTGATGATTGATCTGCCTGCTGATAGTCTCCTGCCGGGTCTTAGTCTTCTCGCTGAAGCGGTGAAGGAACCTGTCTTTGAGTCCAATGATTTCTTGAGCATCCAAGCCCAGGTATTCGCAGAAATCCAGCGCCAAAATTCTCGTGGCTCCACACTGGCATCCATCGCTTTGCGCTGGGCATTGCTGGATCATAATGTCCGTATCTCACGACCCACAGCCGGGAATCTTGAGTCGATTCCTTTGATCACCCGAGAGGATGTGTGCGACTTCCACAAACAGCACTACAGCCCTGCTGGAGCGACTCTCATTATTTGCGGTGACATCGATCCCCAAGAAGCCAGCCGCATGGCCTCCCAAGCTTTTGAGCAATGGAACACAGCTGTGATCCCCACCAGCGTGGAACCTATTCGTCGAGGTGGGTTTCCTTCCCATGTCATCACCCGTGAAGATTCCGTACAAGCTGACATCCGAATGGGGTGGTTTGGAATTGATCAAAATGATCCCCGGTGGGCATCCCTTCAGGTAGCGACAACCATCATGGGTGGGAGTTTTGGTTCCCGTCTCAATACTGTTCTACGAGAAGACAGAGGGTTCACCTATGGGGTGTCGATGAGCGCCCATCCTTTCCGCCAGGGAGGATATATTGATGTCGTTACCTCCACACAAACAGCCACCGTTAAGGATCTTCTTGATGAAACCCGGGAAATCCTGGCGGCTTCGCAGCCTTTTACTGCTACGGAAGTGGAGACTGCTATCCGCTATCTGACTCTCAGTGCCCCCCTAGCTTTTGGCACCGCTGAAGCAGTTGCCGATCAAGCATCTTCCCTTGCAGCTGGGCAGCTACCTCTCGACCACATCACCACGATCCTGTCAGACTTGGCCTGCGTCACTGTTGACTCTGCCATGGATGCCTACCGAGAACTCATTAATTGCGCGCCATTCAGCACTATTGTCGTGGGTGGCGCTGAGATTTCGGACGATGTTCTTGCCAGTTAGACATCAGTTGTCGCCACCTCTATCCCAGGGCGACATCCAGAATCATCATGGTGGCGAACCCACCCAGCACACCAAGGGTGGCGAGCAACTTATTATCCTTAAATGACTCTGGGATCAGTTCTGAACAGACCACAGCGATCATGGCTCCCGCAGAGAAGGAGAGAGCCAGGGGCAGGGCGCTACGCATGGTCAGGGCAAACAGTACGCCCAAGACACCAGCGATAGGTTCGACGATTCCCGAGGCTTGTCCCACCATGAAGGCCTTGAGACGTGAAGCACCATCCCTGCGCAGGGGCATAGCAACGCAGACACCTTCGGGAAAGTTCTGGATTCCAATACCCACAGCAAGCATCACCGCACCCAAGATGGTTGCGCCCTCAATTCCTAGCGCAACAGATCCAAAGGCCACCCCAATCGCCAGACCTTCAGGAATATTGTGCATTGTTACTGCGCCAGTGAGCAGAACTGAGCGTTTCAAGGCGGTCCCTTGCCTTGTTGCTGCGGTGGCCTTGGTGAGAACAATATCTGATCCCATCACAAAGAACCCACCCAGCAGGAACCCTATTGCTGTGGTGAGCCAGGCATGTCTGCCCAGCATGGTTGCCAGTTCGATAGCAGGGGCAAGGAGTGACCAGAAGGAGGCTGCGATCATCACACCAGCGGCAAAACCCATCATCAGATCGAGGGCTTTTTGGTTCATGGACTTGAAAAAGAAGACAAGCCCCGCACCCAATGCAGTGATGAAATAGGTGAAGAGGGTAGCCACAAGCCCTTGCAGTACGGGGCTCAGCCCTAAAAACCACACGACCATGTTTCTTCTTCCTGACACTGATGAGCGATGGCCTCATTATCCGAGGTTAGTTTACTGGGCGTTGACCATCTTGGACACCAGCAAACAGTCGTCACTATTCCCTGATCTTTCTCATGTTCTTTTGACCTTGGCGGGAGTAAACTCACAAGCATAGGCAGCTACACCACGAGGGTGTGGATGTTCGACAGTATGGGGGAAACATGACTGTCCCCAAGCAACAAATTCTCTTCGACGCTCCTCAGGTTCTCAACCGCCCGGATATTCCCTGGGCAGTACCGGATATCCCCTGGGCAGTTTGAGAGCTTGTTTGAGAGCTTGAATGGTGTTGTGCCGATCGCCGAATTTTTCGTGCCATGACAAGATGTCATCCACAACGTCGCCGATGAGTCTCCTCCACGTGGGAGACTCGTACCCACAAGAGTACGCGTCGCGAAGGTCTCTCCACTGTAACCCTTCAATGAAAACGATTTCTTCTTGATCGGAGTCTGGTTTGAGGTATCGGTGACCGGCGAGGACCACGGGAAGAATGGCTGAGTTGAGTTCATCTCCAGGGGTATTATCACGAAAGAGATTCAACTCTTCCATGCAGATGTCCGACTGAAAATATCGAACCGTCACCACAGGAATGAACAGAAGTGTGTCCCGTACTGCTTCACGCAAGCGTTGACGCCATTCCTGGCCACCCACCATCGTGGACACGTCCCGAAAAACTTCCACCTCAACAGGTGCTTCAGCTCTCAGACGCCCAAGCAGTTCATTGAAGAAACGATCAATAACTCCTGGGAAAGCCTCATCATTGTCTTCACGATGATAGCTCAAGAAACACCTTATCGGCTGATCATTCATAACTCTCCTGACCAAAGGATGACGACCCTATCCTCCCATAGCTTGGATGGCTTTTTCGAGGGCAGCCCGGGCAGCGTCGTTGGCAGCTTGATAACCGGCTAGGTCACCGCGTTTGAGGGCTTCGTCGGCGGCCTGGAACTGGGCTCCCGCCTCAGCGAGGGCAGCTTGGACGATCTGGTCTTGAGTCATCATCGTGTCATCGATTTCTTCGCCGGACGTCGTGGTGTCAGTCTCCCCTGTTGCAGCACCTGCGTCACCGGAAAACACCATATCCAGGGCACCTTGGAGGGTGGGGGCAATCCCCACCTGGGTGCCAAAACGGACAACAACGAAACGCAGAATCGGGAACGCGGCATCGGTGTTCACCTGGCGAGTGTAAATAGGTTCGACATAGAGCAAACCACCGCCCAGTGGAATCGTCAGCAGGTTCCCTTTCAAGGCATGGGCCGCCGAGCTTTCTGAGGAGTACGGTAACAGGGTTGCTGACACTCTCTCATCAGCCATCATGGAGTTGTACGCCTGCCCGGGACCATCAATCTGTTGAGTATCCGACATTCTCAAGATACGGATCTGCCCGTACTGTGGTGAGGTGGCCTCGGCAACAACAGACATATACGCTGCGAGATTCTCCCTCTTGTTGGGGGTGTAGACCGTGGTCTGGGAAAAGAGCGGACCCTCGTCACCTGGCATGACTTCGCCACCTACCTTGGCCTCTGGCCACTTGATGGACAGGAAGTAGGTGGGTTCCTTTGCTCCTGCTCTTTCTTTCACCGGATATCCGGGGATCCTCCACAGATCCGAATTGTTGTACCACGCCTGAGGGGTGGTCATGTGGTAGCGCGCCAAGATCTGGCGTTGAATCTTGAACAGGTCCTCGGGATAACGCAGGTGAGCAAGCAGATCATCAGAGATAGCTGACTTGGGTTGAACAGAATCGGGATAAACCCCCATCCATGTTTGAAGGATCGGATCAGTCTCATCCCAAGCGTAAAGATCGACCGTACCATCGTAGGCATCCACGACTGCTTTCACCGAGTTGCGAATGTAGTTGATCTCCGAGCGTAGCGCATAGGGGTCTGTATTAGCATTGCTGAAGATATCAGAGGTGGCTTCATTGACATCGATGCGCTGGGAGTTCGGATAGTTCAGTGTCGTGGTGTACGCATCCACGATCCACACGATGCGTCCGCCCACAATAGCGGGATAGATATCAGAGTCGGTGGTCAGCCATGGGGCCACCAAGTGGACACGACCTTGAGGGGTACGGTCATAGAGGATTTTTGACTCAGAGTTGACCCGGTCAGACAACAGAAGGTTGATGGAAGCGAACCTCATGGCATACAGGGCTCGGTTGAAGAACCCCCCAATAGGAACACCGCCAAGACCCGAATAGGTGTTGTATTGTTCACCAATCTGCTCACCGCCACCAGGGGTGTCGAATTCGATCGGGTCTTGGCCATCTTCCCGACCCACAATGGCATAGGTCCTGGTCATTTCCCCGTGATAGATGCGTGGTTCCTCGGCAACCAGAGGCCCCACCGAGGGAATGTCGCGGGCCAACCAGTCTGGTTCACCATCGGCTTGGCGCTTGTTGCCGTAGGCTGCCACCAACCCATATCCGTGGGTGTAGACGGTGTGAAGGTTGTTCCAGTTTTGTACGCTCGGGTCTAAACCATAGTGGTACATCTCGCGAGCAGCCAGGACGACATCGGTTTGTTTGCCATCAATGACGTAACGGTCCACATCCAGCACTCCAGCAAAGTTGTAATATCCGCGTACCTGCTGAAGTTGCTCAAAGGTGTCCTGAACCATTTCGGGATCAATCAACCGAATTCCCGGCAGAGCTTCAGCATCAGATTTGAGCTGGCCTGCTGTGGTGGTGGTAACAGCGGAGTAGTCGGACACCAACACGTCATCAACACCATAGGCTTGGCGGGTGGCAGCAATATTCATCTCCATATAGGGACGTTCTTTGTCTGGTTCAGTGGGGTTGACTGTGAAAGACTGAACAAACCCAGGATAGACCGCGCCAATGAGCAACGACGATACAACCACCAGAGCAACTGACACCAGCGGGAGTCGCCAACTCTTGGCAGCTGAGGTAGCAAAAAAGAGCAGGGCTGTTAATCCAGCGATGACGCACAGAATCAAGTTGGCGGTCATGGATGCGTGGTGTGCGGTATAGGTCAAACCATCGAGGAGTTGACCAGAACTCACCAGCAGTCCATAGCGATCGAGGAATTTGGTGGCGCCGTACCCGAGGGTGATCAACCCCAGCAGTATCCCGATGTGGATATGGGCTGCTCGGGTGGTGACCCGACGCCCACCAACTGGAGCGAGGAAGGTTCCACCCAGGAAGCGGATCGCGACTGTTGCTATCGCAGAGAGGATCACTACTGCCAGGTAGAAACCCACCAGCGCGCGATACCAGGGGTACTCAAAAACATAGAACGACACATCCATGCCAAAGTGAGCATCTGCCACATTGAAAGGCACCCGATGTGACCAGGCGAGATAGGTTCCCACGTTTCCGAGCCATCCCAGTCCGGCAATGATGCCGATGATCAGGGAGGGCCCAAGAATCACTGCTGCGCGTCGAAAACCCTTCAACTGTGAGAATGTGCTCTGGATGGCTGTCTTCTCGGTTGACACCGACTTTCCCCTCCAGGCCACCCAGATATTGACCGCCAGTGAGATTCCCATGATGAAACCAGCGACAAGGAAGAGAAGGACCTGGGTGATGAGTTGAATGGAGAAAACCTGATGGTATCCCACCGAACCAAACCAGAGATGATCAGTCCATACTTGAGCGAATACGGTGAAGGTATAGAGGATCAAAGCAAGAATGACGAGAGTGGGCAACACAGCCCGAACCCGTGAGGAGTTGACGTTGGTTTCCACTGGTATCTCCTGGAGTCACGAAGGGGGATTCATTCTATCGCACCAGGGCAGCGAACCGATCAGCAGGAAGGAATCTCAGCAGTGGAATCATTCCATCGATCAACCACCTCAACAGCTTCTTTGAGTGTACTGACCGGGACGATGGTCATCCCAGGGAAAGCCAAGGATATGTCTAGACAATTGTCGATCGGAATGAGAAAGAGTGTGGCTCGTTGGTTTGCTGCTGATTGGGCGTGTTCGTTAATTCCTGCCACACGGGTCACCTCCCCAGTGGATGAGACCCGACCGACAGCGGCCAGTGTGATGCCTTGGGTGAGGTCTTTGTTGTGCAAGAGATCGACTGTTGTGATTCCCAAAGCGAGACCTTGGGAAGGATGAGAGACGTCGAGTGGAAGGTTGACTTTAATCGACGGCTGATAGAGATATCCTGTTCCGATGGTGACCCCCATGGATGCGATAGTCCCATCGCTGGGTGAGCCAACAAGTTTGGCTACGGTCACGATGAGAACCTCACTCCCGCGCTGGACTTCGACGACTGCTTGTCCACCGACCTGTTTGTTGTTGCGCAGATACAGCCGTACGTCGTTTTCTGTGCTCATGGGCGTGTCGTCGATCGCCCGAATGAAATCTCCGGAGTACAAGATGTTGTGCGCTGGCCCATTAGCGCGCACAGCAATGATTTTGGGGCGTTCGACTACTTTCCCGCCTGTGACACGAACGCCAGCGGCCATGGCTTGCTCACGAGAGGCTTGTGTTTCTATTCGACGTGCGTCCAGGGCTTCTGGACGCAGTTCCCCTTGAGTGAGCACCGCATCAGCGGGCATCACCGAACGATTGGGGCGCAGGTAGTTGGCGATGAGTGCTGGCAGAGTGATCGAAGAAGAAGCCGAGGATTGAACCATGGAGGTTGCCAATATTTTTCCTGTGGTTTCTGCTGGTTCTTGGCCTTGAATGTCAACAATACGTAGAGAGCCGGTGGTGCCCAGCAGATTGGTGGTGGCCCCTGGTTCCCACACCACGTAGGGGACCCGAACCACGATCGAAACAATAACCATTGCTACAAGCACAATCGTAGCACTCAGTGATATTCGAAGTTTTCTCACATGTCCTCCGTTGCCCACCCTAGCGAATCTGAGCGTAAATTCGTAACTCCCTGTGGAGTTTTCTCCCCAAAAGGCGAACAGATGCGAGACAATAGTTCACAGCAAGGAGACCGATATGAACCCATTCGACCCATCCAATTTCGATGATGACCCGATGGAGGCTCTCAGCAGGTTTTTCAAAGACTTGGGAATGCCCGACATGGGCGACTTGAATGATTCAGCCAGGAGAGAGGATCTTCTTCGAGCAATGATGAAGAAAATCGTTCCCTCCCACGGAAAAAATAGTGAAACTATCGTCTGGGAAACAGTACGCCAGATGGCTCGCCAATATGTTTCTTCACTGGGGCCTGATCCAACCGGTAGCTCTCGGGCACAAAGGATGATCGCTGAGTCTGTGCGTCTTGGTGAGTTGTGGATGAGTGAAGCCACAACCTTCACTCCCGTTTCTGGTGGTGTCCATGCATGGAGCCGAGCTGAGTGGATTGAAGCCACTCTGCCAGCCTGGAAGTCTATGTTGGAGCCAGTGATAGAAACCCTTGCCCAGGCTATCACCTCAGCTACTGGGTCTCCTCATGACATGGGTGATGACATGATGGCCTCACTCCAATTTGCCCTGCAACCCTTGCTGTCTTCAGTCATTTCTGCCACTTTCGGCGCCCATGTGGGTGAGGGTTTAGGTAAGGCCGCTATCTCGACGGTGTCTGGAACAGACATGGGTTTACCACTGCTGGGTGATTCGTCGATCTGCCTGCTGACTACTAATCTCAATGCGCTCTACCAGCAAGATGACATTGATGAAGACAGTGTCGTCTTGTATTGCAGTATCCGTGAGGTTGCCCGCCAAAGACTCTTTCACGAAGTTGCCTGGATTTCTCCACAAATCATCACTCTGGTTCAACATTTCGCCCGCGAGATGACTGTTGATCCTGATGCTATGGCAACAACTTTGGAAGATGCACTACCCGAACATCTGACTTCCGAGACACTGGTGAGCTTCCAGGCAGACTTCACTTCTTTGCTCTTCCATCCTGAACGCTCAGAAGAACAACGTCAGATTCTGGGACGTCTGACCACATTACTGGGGCTGGTCGAAGGATGGGTGGAGGATGTCACCACAACTGTCGCTGAGCAATGGTTTCCTGGGTGGGAACCGATTGCTGAGTCTTTGCGACGCCATCGAGCAGCCAGCGATGGTTCATCTTCCGGGGTGACACCTATTCTTCGCCTGGCTGCTTCAGCAAAAGAGGTACGCGAAGCCAGCAATTTCTGGAGGCTCATCCGTGAAAAACAGGGCATCGAAGCACGTGATGAAATCTGGCGTTACCCCGAGTCAATGCCCACGTCAGCTGAGATTTCAGATGTGGATTCCTTCCTGAATCGGCCATCACCGTCTGAGGATCCCTGGGATGACGAGTTGCGGAAATTCCTGCAAGAGGGTTAGGCTCCCATGTGGCTGATGGCCCCACAATCGTTGTCCCGCGTCCCAGTGTGTAAGAATCTGGGGGTTCGAGCAAGACGAATGGCGTGGCCATAGGCTACATTGGTTAAAGATATTGAGGACAAAGTCCTCACAACCTAGGAGGACACTGTGTCGGATATCTATGAAGGCGAATTCTACTGCGTCAAGTGCAAGGCAAAGCGTACTGCGAGCGGAAACATTGTCGTAAACGACAAGGGCACGCGTATGGCTAAGGGCAAGTGCCCCGAATGTGGTACAAATCTGAACCGCATCCTCGGAAAAGCCTGAGACTGCATCACAGATCGACCATGGCGAGTTCCCCCGTTGGGGAGCTCGCCATGTGCTTTCTCTGCTGGAGTGAGGTGGTGTTGTCCAAGTGATGGTGGGCTGTGGAAAACTCCTCAGGTGTCCACACTATTCACCACACTGGTGTCATGCAGTTTCCCCGTCTCCGCCCACCACGGTTGGCTGTGTGGCGTTCCCTGACTGAACTCCAAGTCGGAGGGCTGGACTACTGCGTGATTCTTCAGCAGGCTCCGCCTTCCTTGGCCACAGTGGTGACATGTCTCGATGGATACCACCATGTCGATGAGCTTCGCACCTACTGCTCACCAGCGGTGGTGGATGAACTGCTCGAAACACTTCTTGACCTCAACCAACTGACCGATGGGCCTCAGGAACCCACCACTGTCCATACCCACGTCGTTGGCCACGGTGGTCTTGCCCGACATCTCAAAAATCGCTTGGGAAGTTGGGAACAAACCCAACACGCACCACAGGTGTGCATGGTGGCCCCCTCCACCTTCGAGACTGATCGTGTTCTTGCCTATGATTTAACTCAGCGAGGTGTTCCCCACGTGATTGTGAAAGCCCATGAGCAGAAAGCATCGGTTGGTCCATGGGTTATTCCTGGGTTATCGAGTTGCTTGAAATGCTCGGATCTCACCAGACGTGATCTCGATCCCACCTGGCCACTGCAGGTTTTCCAATTCTTCCACACCCGCGTACACCCACCAATGGAACTCATTGATTGGGCCACTGCTGTAGCGCTAGCTCACCTGCGAGCGTATGCTCGTGGCTTGCCACCCGAGTCACTGTTCACTTCAATCGAAATGGATGGGGTCACTGGACGTGTCACCTATCGAGAGATTCCTTTTCATCCCCACTGTGAGTGCCACTAGCCCTATCAAGGCGGCGAAGCGAATCCAAAACACCCTGGCGATCTTCTGTCATCCACAAAGGGGGAAGACAGGCCATCAGGAAGGAACCATAGCGCGCTGTGCGTAATCTCGGGTCGAGAATAGCCACGACTCCCCGATCGGTTTGACTTCTAATGAGCCTTCCTGTTCCCTGCGCCAACATCAAACCGGCATGGGTTGCTGCCACCTCCATGAAACCATTTCTCCCCTGGCGGCCAGCCTCCTCTTGGCGCGCCTGAAACAGTGGCTCATCAGGGCGTGGGAAGGGAAGACGATCCACGATAACCAGGTGGCAGGTCTCTCCTGGTGCATCAACTCCTTGCCACAGTGACAGTGTGCCAAAGAGGCTGGTGTGAGGATCGGCAAGGAATTGGTTCATAAGATCAGGCAGGTGTTCTTCCCCTTGGAGCAAGATCGGTTGATCACTGCGACTGCGGCAGTATTCAGCAGCCTGTTCAGCAGCTCTCATCGATGAAAAAAGTCCCAGGGCCCGCCCATTGCTTGCCTCTAGCAGGTCAGCGATTTCTGCCAATGCTTCATCAGAGGCCCCCTGCCTTCCTGGTGGTGGCAGATGGGAGGCGACATAACATATCCCCTGATTGGCATAGTCGAAGGGTGAACCCACATCAACAGCGGTGTAGTTTGATTGCGGACCACTGATCAGTCCAACAGAACTAGCAATAGCGGAAAAGGAGTCCCCCAATTTGAGGGTAGCTGAGGTGAGGATCGTGGTTTGATGGCTGAGAATTTGGTCACGAATGGTTTGGGCAACCTCGAGTGGAGCGACCACCAATTGGGGTCCAAAGGTCAAACGCTGAGACACCCAGATGACATCCGTTTTGTCATGGGCTGCTATGCGTTCACAGATGTCAAAGACTTCTTTCAGCGCGTTCGCCACCTGTTCGATGCGGGGGTCCTGGGATTCTTTTCCCACCGCTGACAGGGCTCGTCGCAAGACGACACTTAACTCTTCGACGGCATCGATGACTTCCCCGGAACGTACTCGTCCTTCTTCACTGGTTTCTAACACATCCGAAAATCGTTGGGAGGCTTCAGCGAGTTGAGTATGAAGGTGATCGTTGACCAGGGTTGATGACAGGCGGATGGCTCGCTCAACACGCTGCGGGCTGAGTTCATCAGTACGCGAGGTGGTGACTCTCGCTGTGATTTCGTGGGCTTCATCCAGGATCAACAACGAGGGGTTGATGGTCCCCCAGCCGTGATCTGCTTCGATAGCAACCAAGGCGTGATTGGTCACCACGATGTTGGACTGGCTGGCTCGAAGGCGCGCAGCTTGAACGAAACACTGTTGAAAATATGGGCACGACGATCCCACACACTCCCGCCCAGAGATCGACACGTGGGACCAGGCTTGCCCACTGTGGCTGGGCGCATCATCACGGTCAGCGATCAGTGACTCTTTGGCTTGTTTTTCAGCCCACTGTCGAAGACCCACCACCTGAGTAGCTAGTGGAGAGGAAGAATCCCACTGCTGATCCTCATCGAGATCATCGATGGAATACTGGGTTTCTTGGGGATCAATAGGGGCATCTCGGATTTTCATCAGGCAGGGATAATTCGATCCACCTTTGAGAACACACCACGAGATGTCATCAAGCTCGAGGTCGTGAGCTGCTTGGACGATCGTGGGAATGTCTTTCGTGGCTAGTTGTGCCTGCAGGGCAAGGGTAGCTGTAGCGATGACCACTTGAGCCTCAGGGTAACGCTGAGCATAGGCGAAAGCTGGGGCGAGATAACCCAAGGATTTTCCTGTGCCCGTACCAGCTTGGATGAGTGCGTGTTTTCCTGATTCTTGGGATTGGCTGATGGCATCGACCATGAGTTCTTGGCCAGTGCGTGTTTGCCCAGAAATCTGTGCCAGCCCTTGATCGAGTAGTCGTCTGCTCAAGGTGGCCATCCCAGTAGTGTATCTGGTGGCTCAGACACCGGTGTGTCGTGAGACTCAGCAGCGGTATTCTTCGAGCACTTGGGCAAGATGATGGTCGGCCACACCAATGATGTGGGTTCCCTGGGATGTGTGATCCATGGATTCCACACGCCCACGACGATGGAGTTGATCCACCAGGTCACCACGATCAAAGGGGATCATCACCTCGAGTCGTACCTCCAAACCAGGCAGAACCTCATCAATCCTGGACAGTAACGTATCGATGCCTTGGCCACTGCGAGTTGATATCTCCACAGCGTCAGGAAAGCGGCTGGCCAAGGTCAGCGCTGTTGACTCATCGATTAAGTCAATCTTGTTGATGACAATCAACTCGGGAATATCCCCGGCATCAATATCTTTCAGCACCTCACGTACTGCAGAAATCTGACCACCCGGATCAGGGTCGGAACCATCGACCACATGCAATAGCAGGTCTGCGTTAAGGGATTCCTCCAAGGTTGAGGCAAAGGATTCCACCAATTCGGTGGGCAGGCGTCGGATGAAACCAACGGTGTCGGTGAGGGTGAATTCTCGCCCCGAGGGGGTTCTGGTACGACGAGTCGTGGGGTCTAAGGTGGCGAACAGTGAATCATCAACCAGTACCGATGATGAGGTGAGTTCGTTCAGCAGAGACGACTTGCCGGCATTGGTGTAACCCACGATCGCCACCGATGGAATCTCATGGCGTTTCCTGGATGAGCGAGTCACCTCACGGGCTGTTTTCATATGTTTCAGCTGAGCCCTCAACTTCGATATCCGTGAGGAAATCCTGCGCCGATCAGTTTCGATCTTGGTTTCACCTGGACCGCGGCCACCAATACCTGCACCACCCGAGGCACGTCCACCCACCTGCCGTGACAGGGATTCACCCCATCCGCGAAGGCGCTGACGAAGATAGGTGAGTTGCGCTAGCTCGACTTGCGCCTTGCCTTCCTTGGATTTGGCGTGCTGAGCAAAGATGTCCAAGATGAGAGCAGTACGGTCGATCACTTTCACTTTCACGCGGTCTTCCAGGTTCCTCAACTGGGCAGCTGTCAGCTCCCCATCGCAGATGACCGTGTCGGCTTCCACCTCGGCGACCAGGTCACCTAATTCATGGACCTTGCCACGACCCAGAAAAGTAGCAGGGTCAGGGTTGGACCTCGACTGCATGAGACCTGCGAGAACAGTCGAACCCGCGGTCTCAGCCAAGAGTTGAAGCTCAGCGAAAGAACGGTGGACCTCGTCATCTCTGAGAGATGAACTACCAATTCCCACCAAGACAACCCGTTCTAGGCGTAAGGCTCGGTATTCGACTTCCGTGATGTCTTGGAGGTCAGTATGGATACCCTCGACTCGTTTGAGAGAGATGCGATCAGCGAGGTCGGCCACACCCGAATCGAAGGAGTCTAAATCTACCTCGACATCTGTGTCGCCAAAGCCTTCCTGGCTGACGGGGAAAGCAATCGATGAGTTATCTTTTCTACTCACTGGGAAGATTCACCTTCCCTCGGGCAAGAATCACAGCCGGACCAGTCAATAATGCTTGGTTGTCCACCAAATCAACCGTGAGATGACCACCAGGAACCTCCACTACGTAGGTTCTCGTCTGGGATTCTTCCCCAGGGTCATGGTGGGCAGCATTGACACTGGCGGCCACGACTCCCGTGCCACAAGAGAGAGTCTCCCCCACCCCACGCTCGTACACTCTCATAGTGAGGTGCCCAGGGGAGGTGGCCACCACAAATTCCACATTGACACCCTGAGTAAAACCGTCAGCAACCGGCGCCACGCTCAGGTCAAGGTTCTCCAGTTCCTCCAGGGTGTTCAGGCGTACCACACAATGAGGGTTACCCACATCGACAGGATTGCCTTGGTAGCCAACCCCACCCAACTCCACTGTGGTGGAGGTCGGGCTCCACGTGGGACAACCAACATCCACGCGAATCAAAGAGTCGCGAACACCCTGGCCATGGCGCAGACCCGCCCGTGTGGCAATATCCACTCCAGAACCATCCGCCAGGTCTTCTTCGATGAGCCACCTGATGAAAACCCGCAGTCCATTGGCGCAGATCTCAGCGATCGACCCATCAGCATTGCGGTAATCCATAAACCACAGATCAGGGTCTCCAGTCCATGTGGGAATCTGTTCGGCTTTCACTGCTCGCAGAACCCCATCACCACCGATCCCGCAGCGACGATCACACAGGAATCGCACATCGTTGTCACTCGGATTGAGCAACCCAGAGCGATCCATCATCAAGACAAAGTCATTGCCGGTGCCATGTCCCTTGGCAAAAGACCAGGTACGCATCACACCTCCATCAACCGTTGCTTGCTGGCTATCAGACTATCAGAGCAGGATTGCTGCTTTGGGCGATCATGGCTCGAAGCTCATCAGTAGTGGTGGTATAGGGCACCCACGTGATGCGAGGGTCGCGCTTCCACCAAGCTATCTGTTTACGGGAGAACTGGCGGGTCTTGATGATCGTCAGTTCCCTGGCTTGGGTTTCGGTGATCTCCCCATCGAGGTATGCGATCACTTGTCGATATCCTATTGCCCGCGAAGCCGTTGGTGATTCACGTAATCCTTGATCCAGTAACTGACGTACTTCCTGGGTGAACCCCATCTCAAACATATGCTCCACCCGTTGGGCAATACGGGCATCCATGGTGTCACGATCAATATCGAGGCCAATGAGCTGAACACCATCGAGAGCATAGTCCCACACCGGAAGAGTTGACGTGAATTCACCGGTCAGTTCGATGGCTTCCAGTGCCCGAATGATCCTTCGGTCATTGCCTGGATTGATGCCCTGGGCGGCCTGAGGCGATAGTTTCTGCAACTTCTGGTACATTTTCTCCACACCATGGACGTCCATCTCTTCAACCAGGCGTGCCCGTACCTCTTGATCGGTGGGAGGAAACTCAACAGAATCGATAACGGCATGCAGATAGAGGGCTGATCCCCCCACCACAATAGGCAGGATGCTCTTGTCGCGACACTGGCTGATGGCCTCGCGGGCAAGTTTCTGGAACTGCGCAACCGAGGCTTCCTCATTGATGTCCTGGATGTCGATGAGGTGATGGGTGATGCCTCGTCGTTCACTATGAGTGGGTTTGGCCGTGCCGATGTCCATTCCTCGATAAACCAGCATCGAATCAGCGTTGATGATCTCGGCAGGCTGACCTAGGGTTTGGTAGGACAAGGCAAGGTCAATGGCACCGGTGGATTTCCCTGTCGCTGTGGATCCAACAAGAACCACGATCGGCAAGGATGTCTTCATGGGGAGTACGATACCGTCTGTGACAACAAAGGATCAGGACATTGCCACACAGGTGCGCCAACTAGCAGCTGATCTTGCTAGGACCCACCGTGGAAAAGCCGTGGAAATCCGTGTACCACCCCTGGTTGCTTTCCAGATTGGTGTGGAGTCAGTGTCGACCATCCA
Organism: Propionibacteriaceae bacterium; assembly: GCA_009782915.1. Lineage (GTDB taxonomy): Bacteria > Actinomycetota > Actinomycetes > Propionibacteriales > Propionibacteriaceae > WQYJ01. Next base: position 17,796 of record WRIC01000012.1, read on the forward strand.
CCGGCGAGGAACCCCAGGTCATGTGGTGGAAATGGATCCTGAGACCTTTCTTGCCTTAGGCGCGGGAACCCTCTCCTGGGAGGATGCAGTTGCTGATCACTTGGTGAATGTCTGTGGGGTTCACGGTGACGTCTCACAGATATTCGCACAAGCCCCCGAGCAACAACGGTAGGATTACTGCTCGTGAATCGTGTCAAACCGTATGTGCAGTCTCCACGTCGGGACGTACCCTCCTCGATCCCGCGACCAGAGTATGTGGGTCGTCGCTCCCCCAAGCCCTATCGTGGATCGGATGTTCAGTCGCCAGCAATTGTGGAGAAAATGCGTGAGGCGGGGCGGATCGCTCACTTGGCCATTAAGGAGGGTGCCAGGATCATTGCACCCGGTGTGACTACTGATGAGATTGATTCTGTCATCCATGAATTCATCTGTGACAACGGAGGATACCCGTCCACCTTGGGTTACCGTGGTTATCCAAAATCCTGTTGCACCTCAGTCAACGAGGTGATCTGTCACGGCATCCCCGACGGGCGCCCTCTGGAAGATGGCGACTTGATCAGCATCGATGTGACTGTTTTTAAGGATGGGGTTCATGGTGACAATTGCATGACGTTTGGTTGTGGCACACTCGATCAGGCCTCCGCTGATTTGATGAATCGTACGCGTGAAGCCATGGAGCGTGGCATCAAGGCGGTCAAACCCGGACGCCAAATCAATGTCATCGGGCGAGTCATTGAAGCCTACGCGAACCGTTTCGGGTACGGGGTGGTTCGCGACTACACCGGTCACGGGGTGAGTACGTCGTTCCACACTGGCTTGGTCATCCTTCACTATGATGCCCCCCACGCAACCACGGTCATCAAACAGGGTATGACTTTCACGATCGAACCCATGCTGACCATAGGCGACTACCGTTCCCACGTCTGGGACGACGATTGGACTGTGGTGACCAACGATTACTCCCGCTGCGCCCAATTCGAGCAAACCATCCACGTCACCCGCACCGGCGCCGAAATCCTCACCGCCCCCTAGTACATCCCCCACTCACGCGTGACACGCCACCCACCGTCTGCGGACCACCACACGCCCCCGTCACCCTGCGGAGCACCACCTTTCTCCGTCACCCTGCGGAGCGCAGCGACTCGCAGGGCCCAGAAACAACAGTTGGAGAACTATGGATTCTGGATTCTGCGACTTCGCGCAGAATGACGGGGTTCGCGGGTCTGCGGGGATCGGGTCTGCGGGGTTCGAGACTGGGAGCAGGGCCGGGGCAACTATCACACCCACCACCGTCACCCTGCGGAGCGCAGCGACTCGCAGGGTCCAGAAACAACAGTTAGAGAACTACGGAGTCTGGATTCTGCGACTTCGCGCAGAATGACGGGGTTCGCGGGTCTGCGGGGTTCGCGGGTCTGCGGGGTTCGGGTCCGCGGGGTTCGGGTCTGCGGGGCCTAGATGACACAGAGAGAGTAGAATTTCTCTATGCAGTTGAGTAAGAAATTGACCCAGCAGATCGCGGTTTTCGGGGAATCCGGTAGTGGGAAGACAGTCCTGTTGTCGTCGTTTTATGGGGCGACCCAGGAGTTGGACTATCTCCAGAACAATCCTTTCAATGTTGTTGCTGACAATGTGGGGCAAGGAAATAGGCTCCACCAGAACTACCTGGGGATGAGAAATTCAGCGAGACTACCTGAACCTGATCGCTTTGCTGGAACATCGTACTCTTTTTCGATCAAACTTCGTCACACACCAACCAAGACAACCAAGAACTCCCCCTTTGATGCCTTGGGGCTTGTCTGGCATGACTACCCTGGGGAATGGTTCGAACAGGATGTTTCGGGCCCCGAGGAGGCCAAGAGAAGACTCGACACATTTCGCTCTTTGTTGGGCTCCGATGTGGCCCTGCTCCTGGTGGACGGACAGAAACTTCTTGCCCACGAATCACAGGAGGAGAGATACCTCAAGTCGCTACTGGGAAATTTCCGCAACACCCTATTGAATCTGAAAGATGACCTGCTCACCGATGGGAAGAAACTCGTCAGTTTTCCACGGATTTGGGTTCTGGCTTTGTCGAAAGCAGACCTTCTGCCCACGATGAATGTTCACCAGTTTCGTGAGCTGATGATCGACAAAGCCGCTGGAGAGATTGAGGAGTTGCGTGGGGTTCTTGCAGAGATAGTTGAGGGAGCTGAGGCGTTGAGTGTGGGTGAAGACTATCTCTTGGTTTCGTCAGCCAAGTTCACTCCAGACAAGATCGTGATCGAAAATCGAGTGGGTGTGGAAACTATTCTTCCCCTGGCGGCCATGCTCCCTTTCGAACGCCACGTTCACTGGTACGAGCGAATGAAACTACCAGCCAATGTGGCTCAGACTCTGGTTGCTGGCACAAGTCTGATTGCCAGTGTGATTGTGGGAAAAAAAATCAAAGTACGCCCCTCAGCTGGAAAACTCGCCAAAACAGCTGTTGTTGCTGTGGGTAACGCCACCTTGCTTGCGGTGGCAGAGGCAGTGAAGCTGACTGGAGGCAAACTCCAAGAATTCCACACTCGTGCCCAAGAAGACGGCGATGCTCTGCGCGCGGTACTCACTGGGTTCAAACTGGCGCTAGAAACCAGTGAGGAGAAACTCATTTTGATGCGGAGCAAGAGGTGAGATTCATCTGGGCAACCCGAGGAAGAACCTGGGGGTTCCGGTTCCTCACCACAGGTGGATTCATTGATCCGCTTCCCGAGTACGACAGGGCCTTTTCTTCCATTGAAGAGGGTCCAGCAGTTTTCCATCACCTGGGGGAAACCATCACTCTACGTTTCCCTGATCCACTTGGCCGAGCAGACATATCGGGGAGAACCATTCCACACGATTTCGTGATATTCGATCAACTCGACTCTACCGCGAGCTCGGTTGAGGAGGGAAGAAATCTGGTTTGGCCGCTCGTGGAAGAGTTTTACTGCTCAGTGTGGGATTGTGCTGGACCACAACGGTTCGTTGAAGGTGACGTGGTCGTGAGCGAAGAACCTGACAACATTCAACCGGTACAATAGTGCCTGGATGAGTCGGTCGGGCGGCCGCGGAGAAATCTGAGGAAAGTCCGGACTCCACAGAGCACGGTGGTGGGTAACACCCACCTGGGGCGACCCACGGGCTAGTGCCACAGAAAACAGACCGCCCTGGAAACAGGGTAAGGGTGAAAAGGTGGTGTAAGAGACCACCAGCATTCCACGTGAGTGGGATGGCTTGGTAAACCCCACCGGGAGCAAGACCAAGAAGATCGCAAGATCGCGTCGGCGTAGGTTGCTCGCTTAGCCGACGGGTAGGTTGCACGGGTTCAGTGAACCCGAAGGTGTGTGGCGACACACATCGCAGACAGATGGTCGCCGCCCTTCATGGGCACAGAATCCGGCTTATAGACCGACTCATCCTTTCACTGCCCCAGCGGCAACACCTTTGATGATGTGTTTCTGGCTGGTCAGATAAAAGACAATGATGGGTACGATAGCAACCACCAGCATCGCCATGAATCCGCCCATGTCTTTTTGACCATAAGCCCCGGTCATGTATTGCTGAACAGCGATCGGGATTGTTTTATAGTCGCTGCCGATGACCAGGTACGGCAGGAGGTAGTCATTCCACACCCACATGGCATTGAGGATCGCAACCGTGATGGCTGTGGGGCGGAGAATAGGGAAGATCACAGTGAAGAACACCCTCCAGGCGGAAGCACCATCAATCATGGCTGCTTCTTCAATATCGATCGGGATCGAACGAATGAACCCCACAAAGATAAACACCGACAACCCAGCCCCAAACCCGGCGTACAACACAATGATGCCTAGTGGGTTATCCAAGTGGGTGACGTTGGCGACCTTCGACATGGTGAACATCACCATCTGGAAGGGAACAATCATGGAGAACACAAACAGGTAATACAGCACTGTGGTGTACCAGGCTTTCACCCGGGCGATATACCAGGCCGTCATAGAGGTGACCAGGACGATCACCGCGACCGAGAACACAGTAATGAACAGCGACCAACCCGCTGCGATGAGAAAACCAGTACGGCCCATGCCCGAAACATAGTTACCCACACCAGCAAAGGAGGCGTCATCAGGCAAAGCGAAAGGTGAGACTCGGATGAAAGTGTGAGCCTTGAACGAGTTCATCAGGACCAAAGCTAACGGAACAAGCCAGATGATAGAGACCACGAGTAGGCCGAGGAAGCCAACAGTATTAAACACAAAGCGACGAGTTTTCATCCGTCCACCTCCTTACTGCGGGTGAACCGTAACTGGAAGAAAGCGATCGTGGCTACAAAGACAAAGAACACCACAGCTTTGGCTTGGCCGACACCTTGGTGGTTGCGGATGTTGTAGTAGGTTCTAAAAATATTGAGGGCCAAGCCTTCGGTTTGGTTCTGGGGTGCACCACCAGTTAAAGCAAGGTTCTGGTCGAAGAGTTTCAGGCAGTTCGCCAAAGTCAAGAAGGTACAGATCGTCACCGCGGAGGCTGTCATAGGGATCGTGACATGAATGAGTTTGGAGAAGAAACTCGCTCCATCGATTCCAGCGGCCTCCTGGACCTCCCCGGGGACATTTTGGATAGCTGCAATGTAGATGATCATCATGTATCCGATCATCTGCCAGTTCACCACAATAACTAACCCCCAAAAGCCATAGGCGGAGTTATAGGTCAAGTCCTGTGAGGCTATCTTTTGCAGTACGCCATTGATCAGCAGCTGCCACACGTACCCAAGAACGATCCCACCAATGAGGTTAGGAAGAAAGAAAATAGCTCGGAAAACATTGGTTCCTTTGAGAGCTTGGGTGAGCAACAAAGCTAGGCCATAGGCACAGATGTTGACAGAGACCACCGACACCACTGTGAAACGTACTGTGAACCACAAAGCATTGATGAAATCTGAGTTCTCGGTGAAGGCAAGGACGTAGTTTTGTAGACCCACCCACTGTGCGTTATCAACCGTTTGGAACTTGGTGAAAGACAGGTATAACCCCATGCCAAAAGGAATAACAAAAGCCAAAATGAAAGCCGCCAAAGTTGGTAACGCAAACAGTGGAAACCACTTGGATATGTACTTGGAAACTCTCATGGGCTCATCCTGTCCCAGATAGGTGTGTGGGCGCAAGAGATGTCTCTCACGCCCACACTAAATAAAGTGGATGAGGTTATCCAGCTGCCTCAGCTTGTGCCTTCCACGAAGTCACAGCATCTTCAGAAACAGCTGACCATTCCATGCTTCCTTGGGCATAGCTCAACAGGTTAGCTCCGAAGCCGTCCTTCCACTGCTGGGAGGGGAATATCTTCATCGCATCCCAGGAGACAGAGGTCACCCCGGGCTTATTCATCCATGCCGACACGGACTGCGCCAGCGGATCGTTGGGTTGATCAGCATCGGTGAAAGTGGTGAAGGGTGCAATAAACTTAAGATCCTCGGTCACGAACTGCTTGCCCTTCTCTGAGGAGAACAGCCAGTACAGGAAGTCCAAGGACTGCTGTTGCAGTTCTGGGGACACCTTGGCGTTGATGGAGAAATAGTTCTCTGTACCAATGCAGATACCCTGGGTCTCTTCACCAGCCATACCCATGTAGAGAGGCAGGAAACCAACGTTTTCAGCTTGGACAGTATTGCCCTGGACACCGGCAACCTGGTTCCAACCCCAGTTACCGTTTTGGACCATCGCTGACTGGCCGAGAGCGAACTCTGACATGGAGTCATCAACAGTCTTCGAGCCCAATTGGCCCTTCTCCGTGGTGGAGTTGTTCAGATAGAGATCGAACAATTGCTGCATGTTGTCGCCGTACTGGAAGGTCACCTCAGCAGGTGTGCCGGACACATCAGTGCCATTAGCCGTGAACTCATAGGAGAACGGCACGTTGGCCAGGTGTGTCTGCCAACGCCAATCTTCACCAGGGGAAAGAGAGGTAGCTGAGAAGACACCATTGATGCCCAGGTCAGCCTTCTTGGCTTGCATGTCTTCAACGACAGCCTTCAAATGCGCAAAACTGTTGATGTCATCAATAGAGTTGGCAGCAGCAGCCTTATTAGGCATAGCAAAATACTTGTCCATGATGGCTTTGTTATAGATGATTCCATAACCTTCCACCACATAAGGTACGCCGTACACACCGTCACCAGAGGTCACAGCCAAAGACTTGTCAGACAATGCTGCATAGAAGTCAGAATCCTTCATGTCTGCGGTGTAGTCACTCCAACTGCCGTATCCCACAGGGCCATTGATCTGGAAGATCGTAGGAGGATTCCTCTTGGCGATCTCCGAAGAAAGAGTCTGCTCATAGGTGCCGGAGGCAGCGGTCACTACCTTCACCTTCACGCCAGTCTCTTCTTCATAAGCGGCAACGATCTTGTCATAGACCTCGGCAACCTCAGGCTTGAAGTTGAGGAAGTAAACTTGCTCTTCACCAGAACCGCCACACCCTGCGGCAGACAGCGCTAGTGCGAGGGCAATGCCAGCCCCCACGATACGAGTTTTGATTGTCATATGTCCTTCTTTCTGAACTTTTCTAGATCACCATCGATCCAGTGGCAGGTCTGTTTCTTCAGCGGAAGATAAACCTGGATTCGTACTATACTCACGAGCATCGACACCATGCGAGCCTTGTATCCAAACTGTGACCTTCACCGACGAGATGAGAGGTGAAAATTGCCAACACCTGAGCAATTGTGGACTGCGCATCTCCAGCAGGCACGATGGTTCCAAGCCAAAGGGCTTCCTCTTGGGTCGATCACCATCGAGCCCTTGAGATGGTATGTCGATACTCCTGAGATGTTGGTACGCTCCGAGCTTGCTCACCTGGAGGTCGGGTCTATGTCTCAGACCTATCACCTGCTTGTAGGATATCTTCCCTGCGGAACCGGTGAACCAACGGCCACCCTGGGGCAGGTAAATCTGGATGGCCATGGGCCCATGGACCTAGTCGATGTACCTCAGTCCCCCACAGCGATGCAGGTCTTGCTTGCAGCACTACAAACCGACACGCTCAGCGAGCCCACGATAACCTGGCATGAGGACCCTGGTGACCTCAGCGGACCTACGACTGTGTTCACAGGTGAGCAAACCAACACCACCGTACGCCTGGGGGATGGTCTTCTGATGAAAATCTTCCGCCGCCTTCACGAGGGAAGAAACCGTGAACTGTCGATCCTGGCTGGGCTGTCGACCAGCCAAGTTGTTCCTCGCCTCTATGGCACCGTGGGCACTCACCGCCATGATCTGGCAATGATCTGCCAAAGAGTCCCCGACGCTCTTGATGGATGGGAGTATGCCCGCCAGCAGATCACCTCGGGACACCTGATCGGTGAAGACATGAACGAGCTTGGTTCTGCTCTCGCCAGGATCCACGAGGAGCTCGCTCAGGTGGGTGGAATCACACTCACGGATTCCTTCACACTCGAAGAGACGATGGTTCAACACCTCGACCTGGCATGCAGGGAGATTCCAGAGTTGGGAGCCTACCGAGACAAGTTGGAAACCCACCTTCAGTTAGTCAGAGAGAAGCTTGAGGTGCAGATGATTCATGGTGATTTCCATCTTGGCCAATGCCTGAAATCACCCCAAGGGTGGGTGATCATCGATTTTGAAGGGGAACCACTGAAAACCCCCGAGGAACGCGAGGCTCCCGATTCTCGTTGGCGTGATGTTGCCGGATTACTCAGGTCCATTGATTACCTTGATGGTTCTGCTCCAGGGGCGCGACCTGGATGGGCTGAGGATGCTCGCGCAGGATTCCTTGGTGGATACAGCGCCGGAAAGGCACCGGGGCTTCTGAGAGCCTATGAACTCGACAAGGCCATCTATGAATGGGTTTATGAGGTACGCAATCGCCCCGATTGGGTTGATATTCCGCGCAAATGGGTTCTCCACCAACTGGGTTCAGTGAACTAGCTACGCACCAAAATACGATCACACTCCGCACAACGAAGAACCTGATCTTCCTCGGCAGCCATGTAGCTGTTGTAGTCGGCGACTGTTGCCTCAAGTCTGCAACCGGAGCACCGGCGCCCTTCTAGTTGGGTCACACCGATTCCTTGGGAACGACCAGCTATTTTCGTGTAGAGAGCAACGAGTTCCTCAGGTATCTCGGGGATTAATGCTCCCCTATCTGCGGCAAGAGCCTTCGCTTGGGACACGAGTTCACCGACTTCGGTGTCCCTCTTGTCCACTGATGAGTGAAGATCCACCTCAATTTGTTCCTTGGTCGCACGAAGTTGTTCGAGTCGACGTTGGGCATTTTCGAGGGCCTCCATGGCCTCCAATTCCACATCCTCCAAGTCAGAGATTCTTTGCTTGAGATGAGCGACCTCTTCGATGGCACTTTGGAGAGCCTTCGGATCCATCTCCGCAGCCTCCACCTTTTCCTCGTAGCGAGCAAGGCGTTCGCGTACTGGAACAACATCAGCTTCACTGCGCTCGGCTGCCACAGACAAATCAGACACTTCGGTGGTGGCGGCAATCAAATCATCATCAATGTGGGTCCGTGACTCCATCAGATCAGTGATCTGAGCGTGGATGGGCAAAGAGGACGCAGTGAGTTTGATCTTGGCCACCTGGGAGTCCAGGGATTGCAGATCGAGGAGTTTCTTCAACTGAACAGGAGTTGCCTTCATGGAACTACCCTAGCGCGATGGGTAGCGCCCTGCCCAGGGGCCATCACGACTAGACTGGACCCATGAAGAAACGGCGCACCAAGAAACTGACCAATCGGCAGGGGTCGTACTCCAAGGCCTTCAAGTCTTTCATTGCTGAGGACTGGGCAGACTATCCCACCGGAATGCGCCCAACCCTGCCTGCTCACCCATTTGCCACCCAGCGCAGGAAATCGATCCAAGCAGGGTTCCCCGAGGATCGTTTGGTGATTCCTGCTGGTGGATACAAGGTGCGCTCTAATGACTGTGATTACCGTTACCGCGCCCATTCTGCCTTCGCCCATCTCACTGGTCTCGGCCATGAGGCAGAACCCGATTCTGTGCTGGTCATTGAACAGGGACAGGCCACCTTGTTTTTCCATGGTCGGGTTCCGCGCACTGATGCCGAGTTCTACTCTTCACCCCAGTACGGGGAGATGTGGGTGGGTGCGCGCCCTAGCTTGGATGAGGTGGCTGTGTACACCTCCTTGGAAGTCAAGGACTCCCAGGAACTAGCTGCTGAACTAGCCAAACCCCTGATCGACACTGAGGGGAGTATTCGTCTCCTGGCGGGTGTCGATGATCGCGTGGACACCCTGGTCTTGGGTATCCGTGGAAAAAATGCTCAAGCCGATCACGAACTCACCGAAGCGCTCAGTGAGTTGCGCTTGATCAAAGACAGCTATGAAATTGCTGAGATGGATAAGGCTTGCGCTGCCACACTAGTTGGTTTCGAGGCGGTCATCGCTGATTTGCCTGAGGCGCTGCGCCGTGGACGAGGTGAACGCTGGGTCGAAGGGGTCTTTGGACTGCATGCTCGCCACCAGGGCAACGCCGTGGGATATGACACGATTGCTGCTTCAGGCGACCATGGGTGCACCCTGCACTGGATACGCAACGATGGGGATCTGAAACCAGGTGATCTACTGCTCCTTGATGCCGGGGTCGAGGTCGATTCCCTCTACACTGCCGATGTCACCCGTACTCTTCCAATTTCAGGAAAATTCACTGAAGCTCAACGCAAGGTTTACGACGTGGTTCTCGAAGCCCAACAAGCTGGGATTGATGCTGCCAAACCGGGAGCAAAATTCCTTGATGTCCACCGGGCTGCTGTCAGGGTCATTGCCCACTACCTCCACGAGTGGGGAATCCTGGATGTGGGTGTTGAGGAAACCCTCAAGAAGAAGGGTGGTGAGTATCGTCGATGGATGGTCCATGGCACTTCACACCACTTGGGGATCGATGTCCATGATTGCGCCCAGGCCAGGCGCAAGCTCTACCGCGGTGGCAAACTCAAAGAAGGCATGATCATCACTGTCGAACCTGGGTTGTATTTCAAGTCCACCGACCTCAAGGTGCCCGAAGAATTCCGCGGAATCGGTATCCGCATCGAAGACGACATCCTCATCACCAGCGATGGATGTCGCAACCTCTCTGAAGCATTCCCGCGCTCAGCCGATGACGTCGAAGCCTGGATCGCCCGAATTCAGGGGTGAACCCGAGCGAGAAGGGTGGCGGCGAGTTTGACTCCTGCCTCATCAACCATTTCCTGATCGACTTCGATAGCTCCAGTGAATCCACCTGCAGATGAGGTTGCTTGGTCGTAGGCTTCCATGATGCGCTGGGCACGGGCAACAAGCTCGGGGGCTGGAGAGAAAATCTTGTTGCCTTGCTCGATTTGATCAGGGTGGACCACCCATTTCCCGTCATAACCAAGCGCTGCTGACTTCCGTGCAGAGGTCATGAATCCATCCAGATCGCGGATACCGACGAATGGTCCATCGATAGCGAGAAGCCCATTCGCGCGGGCTGCCACCAAGATAGCCATGAGCACATAGTGGAAAGCATCTGCATCATAACCCTCTGGCTGGGAACCCACCGAGAGCCCGCCCATACCCATGGATGCCATGAAATCACCTGGGCCAAAAACCAAAGACACGAGCCGATCTGAGCAAGCCGCGATCTCGCGTACTGCCAAAAGACCCTTGGCTTCCTCAATTTGGGCTTCTAGGCCTATACGGCCCTTCTCCCACCCATGGTCTTTCTCAATGGCAGAGAGTATGTGAGCTGCCTGAAGTACGTGGTCAGGATCTGTCACCTTGGGGAGAACTACAGCGTCAATGCGATCCCCGGCGGCACCCACCACTTCACGCAGATCATCATGAGCCCAGGGACTTGCCATGTCATTGACCCTCACCGTCACACAAGGCGCCACCCACCCTTGTGGTTCCATGAGGGCTTCGACGATGGTTCCCCGTGCCTTCACTTTTGACCCCGGAGCAACAGCATCCTCCAAATCCAGGAATATCGCGTCAACATCCAGACTCCGCGATTTGTCAATGAAACGCTGGGAGGACCCCGGCACAGCCAAGATGGTACGGCGCGACTTCGATATTTCCATGAACCCACTCTAATGGTTCAGTTCAGCTGCAGCACCCCTTTATGCTCACGTTGTCCGTCTGTCAACAACTCAACCCCGTCTATCTACAAACCAATCAACCCCGTCTTTGTCATGACCAATCAGCCCCGTCTTTGTCATGACCAATCAGCCCCGTCTTTGTCATGACCAATCAATCCCGCCTATCTGCTGACCAACCAACCCCGTCTTTCTGCGCGAAGTCGCAGAATCCACAGTCGAACAACTAGGTAGTCTGGACCCTGCGAGTCGCGGAGCCTGTGCTGCGGAGCGCGCCAGCGCGACTCGCAGTGCTCCGCAGGGTGACAGGGCAAAGTGCGCAGGGTGCCGAGGGTAGGGCGCACAAGGTGACGGGGGAAGGGGAGGTCAGGGCCACAGTAGTAGAAGAGTCATCAGGTCATATGGGAGTAACACGCTAAAATACCGACGTGACTGATTCCCATCCTCTGCTCGTCCCTATTCGTTCTGCTCTGTCTACAGTGATGGACCCTGAATTGGGCAAATCCATCACCGAGTTGGCAATGGTGGGTGACATCGAGATTGATGAGGTGTCGAGAGTGACGGTGACACTGTTGCTCACCACTGCTGGGTGTCCGTTGAAGACCCGATTTGTTACTGACATCACCGAGGCTGTGCTGGATGTGAGTGGTGTGAGCGCTGTGGATGTGAAATTCGGGGAAATGAATGAGGAACAGCGGGCCAATCTACGCACACAGCTGGGTGGGGCTGGGCCGGTCATTCCTTTTGCGCAAGTTGGCAATCTCACCCGCGTCATCGCTATCGCCTCCGGTAAGGGCGGGGTCGGAAAGTCCTCCATCTCGGTGAACTTGGCTGTGTCGTTGAGTGAACTGGGACACGCAGTTGGGCTAATTGACGCCGACATCTATGGTCACTCTGTTCCCGATTTGTTGGGCATTGGTGATGAGGAAGGCCCCATCACCATTGAAGGAATAGACCTGGTCATTCCCGTTGAAGCCCATGGCATCAAGGTCATGAGTATTGGCATGATGAAACCCAGTCGAGATCAGGTGGTGGCCTGGCGTGGTCCAGTGGTGGACCGTGCGGTCAGCCAATTCCTCACCGATGTTCACTGGGGTGACCTTGATTTTCTGATTGTGGATCTTCCCCCAGGTACGGGCGATACTGCTATTGGATTCGGCCAGAAACTACCGAATGCTGAGGTGATCGTGGTGACCACTCCCCAGGTCGCTGCCACTGAGGTTGCCGAGCGAGCAGGAACGATGGCGGATACTCTCGGCCAAAAAGTCATCGGTGTGGTGGAGAACATGAGCTATCTGGACACTGAATGTCCCCAGTGTTCCCACTCCCACCGCGTGGAGTTGTTTGGCTCTGGCGGTGGAACCCAGATTGCCACCACGCTGAGTGAACGCCTCGAGTACGAGGTGCCTGTGCTGGCTCAGATCCCCCTCGATGTGGGTTTTCGTGAAGATGGGGACCAAGGAACCCCCACAGTTCTTTTCCATCCCAGCTCACCCACCGCCACAGCTCTGCGTACCTTAGCTGAAAAACTGGCCAGCCAACCCAGAGGACTGGCGGGGAAAAGACTGAACCTGTCCACCGCTGCCCAAACCACTGCATCCATGGATTGAACGGTGACACCCTATCGGCCCAGAACCCCATAAGCTATTCCACGCACCCTAAAGGAGAAGACATGAAATCAACCTATGCACAAAGAGTCTATGACGATGTTGCTGGCAGAAATCCGGGAGAACCTGAGTTTCTCCAAGCAGTCAAAGAGGTGCTGACCAGCATCGAACCAGCTCTAGAGGGAAACCCGAAGTTCGAGGACCATGCCATCTTGGAGCGTATGGTCGAACCTGATCGGATGATCAAATTCCGTATTGCTTGGGTGGATGACCAAGGCAAAACCCAGGTCAACCGTGGGTATCGTGTTGAGTTCAATAACGCTATTGGCCCCTACAAGGGTGGTCTTCGATTCCACTCCTCAGTGACCCAGTCGATCTTGAAATTCTTGGGTTTCGAGCAGGTTTTTAAAAATGCGCTGACTGGTTTGTGGATGGGTGGGGGCAAGGGTGGTTCCGATTTCGACACCCACGGTAAATCCGAGGGTGAGGTGATGAGGTTCTGTCAAGCATTCATGACTGAGCTCTATCGCCATATTGGTCCGAACACTGATATTCCCGCTGGTGACATCGGTGTGGGTGGACGTGAAGTTGGTTACATGTACGGCCAATACAAGCGCATCATGAACGAGTTCACTGGCGTACTCACCGGCAAAGGGCTCGCTTTCGGTGGAAGCCTCGGGCGTACTGAAGCCACCGGTTATGGTCTGTGTTACTACACCGATGAAGTGTTGAAGACAATGATGAACGACTCGTTTGAAGGCAAAATCGTTTCCATCTCCGGGTCAGGAAATGTGTCGATCTATGCTGCGGAGAAAACCCTGGAACTCGGTGGGATAGTTCAGGTCATGAGCGACTCCTCGGGATATATCTACGACCCTGACGGCATCAACCTGGATCTGGTGAAAGATATTAAATTGGTACGCCGTGAGCGCATCTCTGCGTACGCCGACACCCGCAAGAAGGCTGAATTCTCCGCGAACAAGAAAGTGTGGGAGCGCCCCTGCGACATTGCTCTGCCGTGCGCAACACAAAATGAGCTGGAGGAAACTGACGCCAAACAACTCATCAGCAATGGAGTCAAACTGGTGGCTGAGGGCGCTAATATGCCCACCACCCCAGAAGCTATCGAGGCTCTTCGCACTGCGAAGGTGGTCTATGCTCCTGGCAAGGCCTCTAATGCTGGTGGGGTGGCTGTCTCTGGTTTGGAAATGACCCAGGATTCCCAGCGTCTAGCTTGGACCTTTGAGGAAACTGATGCTCGCTTACAAAGAATCATGAAAGACATCGTGGCCCAGTCCTTGTCGGCCTCCAACCAGTACGGTCTCGGCAACGACCTGCTCTTGGGCGCTAACCTCGCTGGTTTCGTCAAGGTAGCCAACGCCATGGTCGACCAGGGGATCTTCTAGTCAACCTGCGCTATGCCCGTCTCCCTGCGCACTGCGAGTCGCGCTGGCGCGCTCCGCAGCACAGGCTCCGTCGCAAGGGTCCAGACCACCCCCATGCCGTCACCCTGCGGAGCACTGCGAGTCGCTGGCGCTCCCGCAGCACAGGCTCCGCGACTCGCAGGGCCCAGAATCCGCAGTAGTGTGAATGTGGATTCTGGATTCTGCGAGTCGCTCCGCTCCGCAGAATGACAGGAAACACAGTTGGAACACCATTGGGATGGACACTTGTGTGTTCTATCCCCCGGCATCCATGATGAGGTGGTAGGCGTAGTAGCCAAATCCGATCACTACTGCTGTGACGACGATAAAGGCGAGCAGCCATAACCACCGGGTGAGTTTCTTCCGATTGGTGGTCATCACACCACGCGGTCCCCACTCCCCCAGAGTCGGTTGAACACGTATCGGCGTGGACGGATGAAGATCCAGATCAGAAAAGACTCTCACCGGTTCATTCTAGCGTCCTCACCCCTGTGCTGACTCAGTTCCCTACACCCATCATCAACCAGTTCGTGCATAGTTAATGGTCAATTCGACTGCTAACTATGCACGAACGGACTTCTTTGCTTACCAGAGACCACTGTCGAGGAGTTGGGCGAACTCGGAGGAGTTAATGATGGGGATGCCTAGTGTGGTGGCTTTGTCGAGTTTGGAACCAGCACCCTCACCGGCGACAACCAGGTCGGTGTTTTTCGACACTGAGCTGGAGGTTTTTCCTCCACGAGCCAACACCGCTTCGTTGGCCGCATCGCGGGAGAAACCAGGCACAGAACCTGTTACTACGATCGTGAGTCCAGCAAGAGTTTGCTCCAACTGCCCCGACTCGGTTGCCGAGGCAACCATGGCACCGGCTTGTTTCCATCGATGTACGATGTTTTGATGCCAGTCCACCTCAAACCAAGAACGAATCGACTCGGCAAGAATGGAACCCACTCCTTCGATGCCAGAGAGATCCTCTAAGGAGGCCTCTTCCAAGGCATCGATGTCTGGGTAGTGAGCAGCGATAGTGGGAGCAACACCTTTGCCAATGTGGCGAATCGATAAAGCCACCAGGAAACGGGCAAAAGGACGGGTTTTTGCTGATTGGAGTTGCTCCAGGAGTTTTTCCCCATTGGTGGTCAATACTGGAATCGTCGAGTCTTTGTTCACGATGTCCTTCTTGGTGAAGAACGGTGAGGACAGTAGTTTTTCAGCCGACAGATCGAAGATCTCTGACTCATCAACCACCATCCCCGCTGACACGATCGCATCAACAGCCTTCTCACCGAGCCCCTCAATATCCAAGGCTTGTCGTGACCCCAGATGGATGAGCCTCTCGCGCACTTGGGCGGGGCAACTTCGCTGATTGGGGCATCTCAGATCAACGTCACCTTGTTTTTCTTCCGCCAAAGTTGAGCCACATTCTGGACAGGTTGTCGGCATCTGGAAGGCTTTTTCTCCACCAGTGCGGTTCTGCACCACCGGCCCCAAAACCTCAGGTATCACATCACCAGCCTTGCGCAAGATAACCGTGTCACCAATGAGAACACCCTTGCGAGCCACCTCAACGGCATTGTGCAAAGTCGCCATCTCCACTGTTGACCCAGCCACCTTCACTGGCTCCATCACAGCGTAGGGTGTTACTCGTCCGGTGCGCCCCACTCCCACGCGAATGTCCAGGAGTTTGGTGGTGACCTCGACAGGGGGAAACTTGTAAGCAATCGCCCAGCGTGGTGCCCGAGTGGTTGCCCCCATCTGTGTTTGCATGGCCAACGAGTTAACCTTGATAACTGCCCCATCTATCTCCAGTGGAAGACGGTGGCGGTCCTCACCGAGTTGCTCGATGTAGGGGAACACCTCATCAATGTTGTGGGCGACATAAACACGATCAGAGACAGGCAAACCCCACGAAACCAAGTGTTCATATGCTTCACCCAAGGTAGCAACGGGCACCTCACACAGCCCCAATCCATGGCTCAAGAAACTAAGGCGCCTGGTTGCGGTGACCTTGGGGTCTTTCAATCTCAAGGAACCCGCAGCAGCGTTGCGAGGATTGGCGAAGGGTTTCTTCTCGAGTTCTTCTAGTGACTCATTGAGTTGATGGAAATCTTCTAAGGGAAGATAGACCTCCCCACGTACCTCGAGTGTTCCAGGTACGTCACCGTTCAGCCGTGATGGGATCACAGAGATGGTACGAATATTGGCGGTGACATCCTCCCCTACTCGCCCATCTCCGCGGGTGGCTGCTCGTACCAAGAGGCCATTGTGGTACACCAGATCCACAGCGAGACCATCTATCTTCATTTCGGAAATGAACCCTGATTCATCCAGGGCACCGTCATCAACGAGATTACTTGCCCGCCCATGCCATGAACGCACTTCGTCGAAGGAGAAAGCGTTATCAAGACTGAGCATGATTGAGGGATGGGTGACAGACTCGAAACTGGTGTCAGCTGGTGGGCCAACCTGCTGGGTGGGTGAGTGAGGAGTCACAAGTTGCGGATATTCACTCTCGAGGTGTTCCAGCTCACGCATCAGGACATCAAAGTCAACGTCAGGAATGGTGGGCGCATCTAAAACGTAGTATTCCCACCGGTAGGTGGTGAGCAGATCGCTGAGTTCTCGGTGGCGAGTTTGTCCGTGGACGAAGTCAGATTCCTGGGTCACAGACTCATTCAACCAGGAAATCCTTGACTTGTGAGCCTCACCACTCGCACACCCCCTACTTCCACACCCGGAAAGTCGTACGTGTGAGGGGTTAACCTCCATGATGAGGGTTAACTACTCACACGTACGCTCAATCGGCAAGCATCACCTCTGAGTAGCGGTAGGGTTACATGTATGTGTCTTCAAGGAATCCGATGACCCGCCCCACCTTCCTCGCTCCCACCAACTCTTCAGGGCTGGGTGCGACTCTTGATGAGAAGGGGGCTGGGTTCTCGTTGTGGGCTCCACGGTCCACGCGAGTCGAATTGGCGTTGATCGCCCCAGACCGCGAGCAGACTAATGTGGACATGGAGGTGGGCCCTGATGGAGTGTGGAGTGTCCATGTTCCTGAGATCCTTGCTGGGCAGATGTATGGTTTCCGCGTCCATGGGGAATGGCAACCGCGCCAAGGACAGCGTTTCAACCCTGCTCGACTCCTGCTCGATCCTTATGCACGAGCTATCACTGGTGGTGTGGACTATTCCGGGCCTATCCACGACCACACCTCAGAATCCGATTATCTTCCTGATCCCACTGATTCTTCCCATGCTGTGCCGATTTCTGTGGTGGTGACCCCTACTGACCCGCCCGAACCGCTGGAGAGAATCATTCATGACAACGAACGGGTGATCTTGGAAACTCACGTCAAGGGATATACTCTTCGCCATCCGCTTGTTCCTGAGCATCTTCGCGGCACCTTTGCTGGTTTGGCTTATCCGGCTGTGATTGAACACCTCCAATCCTTAGGGATGACAACCCTAGAGTTGCTCCCGATTCACCACTTTGTTTCTGAACCTTTCGTCATTCGCTCTGGTTTATCCAATTATTGGGGATACAACACGATGGGTTTCTTTGCTCCCCATGCTGCTTATGCTTCTGTGGGTACGATGGGCGAGCAGGTCGATGAGTTCAAAGAGATGGTGACCAGTCTGCATCGGGCAGGAATTGAGGTCATCCTTGATGTGGTTTACAACCACACTGGTGAGGGCAACCATGAAGGTCCTACTCTGGCTTTTCGAGGGATCGATCACGCTGGTTACTATCGCCTCAGCGACAATATGTACGATGATTACGATGTCACTGGTTGTGGGAATTCGGTGGATACCTCCCAGGCAGGTGTTTTGGATATGGTGGTGGATTCCTTGCGCTATTGGGCTGGCGATATGGGGGTTGATGGGTTCCGTTTCGACCTGGCCACAACTTTGATCCGTGATGAACTCCACCATGTGGATCATGGGCATCTGTTTAAGAAAGCCCTGGCTACCGATCCTAGGATCAAGAACACCGTGCTCATTGCTGAACCCTGGGATCTGGGCCCCTACGGCTACCAGGTGGGCGCGTGGGGTCGAGGATGGTCGGAATGGAATGGACAATTTCGTGACCACATTCGTGATTTCTGGAGAGGTGCGACCCCAGGCGTCCAAGAGCTGGCCACGCGCTTGTGTGGGTCCCCTGATCTCTTTGAGTACGACCAGCGCCCAGTGACCAATTCGATCAATTTTATTACCGCCCATGATGGGTTCACTCTTCGTGACCTGGTGACGTACAACGATAAGCATAATGAAGCCAACAATGAGAATAATCGCGATGGAACTGACGATAATCGATCCTGGAACTGTGGTGTGGAGGGGGAAACCGATGATGAGGGGATCATTGCCCTGCGTAAGCGCCAGGTACGCAATTTTCTGATGACCCTGATCCTGTCCTATGGGACACCGATGATCACCGCAGGTGATGAATTCGGTCGTAGCCAGCAGGGAAACAACAACGCCTACTGCCAGGATTCACCGATCTCCTGGGCTTCGTGGGCGGCTGAGGACTGCTGGTATGACATCACTGACTTTCTGACGCGCTTGATCGAAATCCGCAACACCCACCCTGCCTTGTCGCCAGAGAATTTTGTCCACCGTGAAGATGTCTGCACACCGGAGGGCACCTCATTGGGGCGTCCCCATTTGGCTTGGCTCAATGGTGGTAGTGGGGAGATGGGTGAGGCTGACTGGCATGACATGGGTCGGCGTCTGTTGGGCATGTATTCCTCCACCTGCCAGGAGGCGTTTATCTTGTGGGTTCATTCCGGAAATGGCCCTGCCCCGATCACCTTGCCAGACGAGTCATGGGGGAAGTCTTATCGAATTGTCATCCATTCAGCTACGGAACCTGAGTTGCCTCGTGACGATGAAATTTTGGCCCCCGGATCAACACTGATTCTGCCTGCACACTCGGCTGTTCTCATGGAGGTTGAGGTATCCCTGTGAGCGGGAATTTTCGCGACTGACTAGGGATATCGGGGATAGGTTAAACATATGAGTACGCCTGGGTCTAACGTCTCAATCCCCCTTCCCCTTGCCCCGAGTGTGCCACCTTTTCCCCGTGGTGTTGGACGTATTCCTGTGGTCAAGGTTGAGCCAGTTATTGAAGGTGGAGCCTACGCAGCTCAGGCGGTTGTTGGTGAGGCTTTTCCTGTGTCAGCGCGCGTTTTCCGCGAGGGTCATGATGCTTTAGGTGCCAGGGTTGTTTTAACTTCCCCAGATGGCCAAGAATCTCTCTACCCGATGACCCAGATCTGGCCCGCAGGGTTGGATATCTATGAGGCTTGGGTGACACCTGATTCTCAGGGTCGGTGGACTTTCAGGGTGGAGGCATTCTCTGATCCTTGGCGTACCTGGCTCCATGATGCTCGTATCAAACTTGATGGGAATATCGATGAGGAGTTGGTCTGGGGTCAAGCCCAACAGCTTCTGGAAACCTTTGCCCAGCAGACGTGGTCCACCGATCGTTCGACGTCGACGAAACTGAAGACACTACTGAAAACCCACTTCGCTGATGGGTTCACCTCTACATCAACGACTTTCCTCCAAGAACTCATTGCTGACCAGGACATCCTCGAACGGTTGGAGCGAAATCCTCTCTGCGAACTTCTCTCCCCCACTGCTGATTTCCCGCTGTGGGTGGATCGCCGCCAAGCCTTGTTTTCTTCCTGGTACGAGATGTTCCCTCGCTCCCAGGGTGCGAAGAAAACCAAGACGGGGTGGACCTCCGGCAACTTCACCTCGGCCGCGGGGCGCTTGAAGTCGATTGCTGCTATGGGTTTTGATGTGGTTTATCTTCCCCCTATTCATCCCATTGGTTCAGCCTTCCGCAAGGGGAAGAACAATACTCTCACCCCTGAGCCTGGTGATCCAGGCTCGCCATGGGCTGTGGGCAACAAAGACGGTGGCCACGACGCTATCCACCCTGATCTTGGTGACTTCGATTCTTTTGCCTCCTTTGTCGCCCAAGCGAAGAAACTGGGGATGGAGGTGGCCCTCGACTTTGCTCTCCAGGCCTCCCCTGATCACCCGTGGGTGACCAGTCATCCGCAGTGGTTCACCACCCGAATTGATGGCACTATTGCCTACGCTGAGAATCCCCCGAAGAAATATCAGGACATCTATCCCATCAACTTCGATCAGGACCCCGAAGGCATCTACCAAGAATGCCTGCGCCTCATTGAGTTCTGGGTGGATAAGGGTGTCACGATCTTCCGCGTGGACAACCCTCACACGAAGCCACTGCAATTTTGGGCTTGGCTGATGGCCGAGATGCGACTGCGCCATCCTGATGTGTTGTTTTTGGCCGAGGCTTTCACCCGCCCAGAGATGATGCATGGGCTTGGCAAGATCGGATTCCACCAGTCGTACACCTATTTCACCTGGAGAACAGAAAAATGGGAGCTGGAGGAATACCTCACCCAATTAGCTGGGGAGATGGCTCCGTTCTATCGGCCAAATTTCTTTGTCAACACCCCCGATATCAACCCCTACTACCTTCAGGATGGCAACCAGGCAGGTTTCGCTATCCGCGCGATTCTGGCAGCCACGATGAGCCCAAGTTGGGGGATGTATTCCGGATACGAGTTATTCGAACATGCAGCGGTCGAAGGGCGCGAAGAATATCTCAATTCCGAAAAGTACGAGTACCGCCCCCGAGATTACTCCGCAACCCCCAATCTCACCGGGTTGATCACTTCGCTCAACCGCCTTCGCCAAGAACACCCAGCTTTGCAGTCTTTGAGAACCATTCGATTCCATGACACCGCCAATGATCAGATCATCGCCTACTCAAAAACTGCCGGTGAGGATCGACTTCTCATGGTTGTGTCACTGAATTTCACTGAAACCCAGGAAGGGCATCTCCATCTCAACTATGATGCTCTGGGACTCGACCACACCAAGGAGATTCATGTGCGCGATCAACTCAGCGGACAGGAATGGATCTGGGGAACCGAAGCGTACCTGAATCTCTATCCTGCCCATCCGGCGCATATCCTAGTCATTACCCAGCCCTAGGAATAACACAAGAAACGAGGAGCCATGGCCACCTATGATCTCGCAGGTGAACTGCGCGGAACCGACATGGAGGGACTAACTCGGGGTTCCGACACTGAATTGTGGCGTCGCCTCGGCGCCCACACCACCACAGTGCTGGACAGCGAGACTCAGATGCGAATACCTGGTGTTCGTTTCTCGGTATGGGCACCTAATGCCCAGAAGGTGTTACTCAGTGGAGACTTCAACTTCTGGGGTGGCGACGAAATGATCCAGCTCCCTGGAACAGGGGTCTGGTCTCGGTTCATTGAAACCATTGGGGACGGCACCCGCTACAAATTCAAGATCTTGGGTGCTGATGGTGTCTGGCGTGAGAAATCCGATCCGATGGCGCAGTTCGCTGAAACCGATGGCAATACTGCTGGAATCGTGTTCACCTCCCATCATCAGTGGGGTGACGATGACTGGATGAAAGCCCGCGAGACCTGGGAGCCGTGGAGTTCACCAGTGTCGATCTATGAGGTTCACTTGGGAGCGTGGCGACAGGGAAAGACATACCGCGAACTAGCAGCAGAACTGGTCGAATATGTGACCTGGCAGGGATATACCCACGTGGAGTTCATGCCTTTGTCTGAACACCCCTTCCTGGGTTCCTGGGGTTACCAAACCACAGGATATTTCGCTCCCACATCGCGGTACGGCAATCCCGACGACGTCCGCTATCTCATCGACCAACTCCACCAGGGAGGCATCGGCGTCATCATGGATTGGGTGCCTGGCCACTTTGCCACCGATGAGTGGTCTTTGGTGAATTTCGATGGTACGGCACTCTATGAGCACTCTGATCCACGCCAGGGATACCACCCTGACTGGGGGACGTATATCTTCAATTTCGGACGCAACGAAGTGAAGTCCTTCCTGGTGTCGAATGCTCTGTATTGGCTTCAACAATTCCATGTCGATGGTTTACGTGTGGATGCTGTGGCTTCGATGCTCTATCTGGATTATTCCCGCGAGGAAGGCCAGTGGGTGCCTAACCAGTACGGTGGACGCGAGAATCTGGAAGCCATCGATTTCTTGAAGTACGTCAACCACCATCTGTACCGTCGAAACCCCGGGATCATGATGATCGCTGAGGAGTCCACCTCCTTTGCTGGGGTGACCAAACCTGTCGACGCTGATGGTTTGGGTTTTGGTTTCAAATGGAATATGGGTTGGATGAATGATTCCCTGCGCTATATCGAACTGGACCCCATCTACCGGCAATGGCACCACGGGGACATCACTTTCTCTACCGTGTATAACTATTCAGAGAATTTCATTCTTCCCATCAGCCATGACGAAGTCGTCCATGGCAAGGGAACCATGATCGAGAAGGTCCCTCAAGATGACTGGCGTAAGTTCGCTACCTTGAGAGCCTTCTATTCCTACCAGTGGGCTTGGCCAGGAAAGCAATTGGTTTTCATGGGGCAAGAGTTTGCCCAGCGCAAAGAATTCTCTGCCTCAGACTCCCTTGAATGGTGGGTCACCGATCTGTGGGGTCATCATGGCTTGCAGTACCTCTTCCATGACATGAACTCTCTGTATCGCTCGCGTAGTGCCCTGTGGCAGCAAGACCACGACCCAGCTGGTTTTCAGTGGGTGGTCGGTGAGGACTCGTCAGCTAATGTATTTGCTTGGTTACGGCGAGACAAGAACAGAAATATGGTGGTGTGTGTGACCAATTTCTCCGCAACCCCACACGAGAGATACCGCATCGGTTTGCCTGAAGCCGGGGTTTGGAAAGAGATTCTCAACACTAATTCCGAGATTTACGACGGCACTGGTGACTACCTGAACACTGGGATTAACGTACGCACTGGAGACCATGGTGGATTCGCCCATTATGCTGACATTGCTATTCCCGCTCTGGCGAGTGTCTGGTTGGAATGGGTTCCTGCTGAGATCACCCCACCGCCTGTGGCACCATCAACCCTGAAAACCGTTACCCCTGAGTCGAAGTATCCTGGTGGTTATGTCGGAGACAACCCACCGGCTGGGTACGACATCAAAGGCAATGAGGATTCCATGAAATACCACACCACCGAATCGCAGTGGTATTCCATCACGGTTGCGGAGGTGTGGTTTAACACTGAGGAAGCAGCCAGAGCAGCTGGATTTATCAACGTGTTGGACAATAAGAAGTAGCCACTTATCTCAGATCACCAAAGAGATCGCGATGGCCCACATCACCAGGGCAATCAGTATGTCTAGGACGCGCCAGGTGTTTCGTGAGGTAAATAGTGGCTGAAGGAAGCGAGCCGCGTACCCAAGAAGGGTGAACCACACAGCTGATGCCACCATGGCTCCACTGGCGAACCACCAGTGGAAGGGATGGTGCCCCATCGCCAGCGAACCCAGCAGAATGACTGTGTCGAGGTAAACATGGGGGTTAAGCCAGGTGAGTGCCAGGCAGGTGAGAACCACTGGGAGTAGTCCTTGATTGTTCTGCTCGCCATCGTTGACCCATGATTCCCCTGTGACTGCCCGACGTAGGGACAAAAGACCATAGACCACCAGGAAGGCAAACCCCAACCATGTCATGGCAGGTATTGCCCAGGAGGCGAGGTGGGAGACCCTTTCCAGGAAGGCTGTGCCCACCGCGATCAATACCACATCTGAGGCAAGACAGATTCCCACTACCCAAGCAAGATGTTGTCGGGCAATCCCCTGGCGCAAAACAAAGATATTCTGCGCCCCAATGGCGATGATCAGTGATAACCCTGCTGCAAGGCCGGCCAGGATACTGCCAAGGATCATGGTTCAGAACAAGGCAGTGGAGAGGTTTCGACGCGCCGACAAGACCACCTTGTCTGCTGGGTCTTGGGTGTCGAAGAGCTCCAAGATTCGAAGCCTGAGTTTTTCACGATCATCTCCTGTGTGCTCAGTTATGGCTGTGGTGAGCAGCAGGAATCCTTTCTCGGCGTCACCGAGTGCCACAGCAATATCCGCAGCCGCCAAGATGGCCTCCAAGGAGGGTTGTTTCCCATCTGCTTCCTCCATGACCTTCTTCGGGTCCAGCCCAGACACGCGCATCAGTAGACCTGCCTGTGCCTTGCCAATTTTGGCTAATCCGTCGCCTGGGGTCTCGGTGAGTAGTCGTGAGAATTCTGCTTCTGCTGTGGCATAGTCCTCACGAGCCATGGCTTCATAGGCGCCGACGTACCGCGGATCCTCCTCGGGTTCTTCACCTTGAGTAGTTCCCTCATCTGCTGGCTCATCTGCGCGGGTTTGAGGTTCTGCTTTACCGAGGATCCCGTTTCCTGCAGCCATCTTGAGCAATTCAGCGATAACTTTTTCTGCTTCTTCTTTGGGCATTGAACCCTGCCACAGCGGTACGAGCTGTCCTGAGATCACACCCACGACCATGGGAACAGCGCGAATCTGGAGAGCTTGAACGATTTGTGGTGAGGTGTCCACGTTCATCCGAGCGAGAAGCCAGGACCCTCCTGCGTTATTGGCTAAGGAAGACAGGGTCTCACCCATGGCGGTTGATTCTGGTGCCTTTGAGGAGTAAAACTCGATGACAACGGCGTGTTGGAGAGACTTTCGAAGGGTTGCTTCAAAGCTCTCTTCAGTCACCTCGGTGACAAAAGAACCTGTGGGTTGAGCAGTGGTTTGTGCCAGTTGTGAAAGGTCAACTGCGCCGGAAATCTGTGCCATAGAGTTATTCTCTCACGAAGAGGGGTATGGCTTGCTTCTCGTTGTCCACATAGAGGAAGATGGCACCATGACTCATGCTCGCGCTGGCTTAGCTGCCCTTCCCGAAGACCTCATTGATGCTGACGAACTCATCTCGGCTTATTACGACATCATCCCTGATGTGACCAATCCTGACCAACAGGTGGTCTTTGGCACCTCTGGGCATCGTGGTTCAAGTTTTGATGGCGCCTTCAACCAAGCGCATATTGCTTGCATCACCCAAGCATTGATCGAATACCGAGCCACCCAGTCGATCACAGGTCCGATCTTTCTTGCCAAGGACACCCATGGTCTGTCCTTGCCTGCTTGGAAAACCGCACTGGAGGTTCTCGCCGCCAACTCCATCACAGTGTTAGCTGACCAGGAAACCGACTACACTCCCACCCCGGCGCTGTCACGAGCAATCATCGCCTACAACGAAGGTCGTACCTCTGATCTGGCTGACGGCATCGTGGTCACACCGTCACACAATCCTCCCCGCGATGGTGGATTCAAATACAACCCACCCGAGGGCGGGCCTGCAGATACCTCGGCAACCACCTGGATCGCCGCTCGTGCCAACGAGTTGCTGAAGGATCCCAACCAGGTGGTTCGCTCCAGCAATCTCGACACGGTCACGTGGTTTGACTTCCGCACCCCCTACTGTGATGCCCTGTCCACCGTGGTGGACCTCGATGCCATTATCTCCGCAGGGGTACGCATCGGGGCTAATCCTCTCGGTGGTGCCTCGTTGCAATATTGGCACTACCTCGCTGAGACCACTGGACTGGATTTAACAATCACTGACACGCGAATCGACCCTCGATTCTCTTTTGTCACCTTGGACCATGATGGAAAGATCCGCATGGATTGCTCCTCGCCGTACTGTATGGCCAATGTGGTCGCTGATCGCGCCAACTACGATATCTCTACAGGCAATGATGCTGATGCGGATCGCCATGGCATTGTCACACCCGAGGCTGGTTTGCTTGGCCCCAACCACTACCTTGCTGTAGCCATCCACTACCTTTTCACCCATCGTCCTGGGTGGAATGCCACTGCTGGAATAGGGAAAACTCTGGTGTCTAGTTCCATGATTGATCGGGTTGCTTCCTCGATTGGTCGCGAACTCATTGAGGTTCCTGTGGGTTTCAAGTGGTTTGTTCCCGGTTTGATTGCTGGAACACTCGGCTTCGGTGGTGAAGAATCTGCTGGCGCCTCCTTCCTCACCCGCCAAGGGAAAACCTGGACCACCGACAAGGATGGGATCATTTTGGCTTTGTTGGCTTCCGAAATCTTGGCGGTCACCGGAAAGACTCCTAGCGCCCATTACGCCAATTTGGAAGAAGAATTTGGAGCCTCCAGTTATGCGCGTATGGATGCTCCAGCCACCCGTGAACAAAAATCGAGACTGTCTGGTTTGTCCGCTGATGATGTTACTGCCAAGGAGCTGGCTGGTGAACCCATCACTGCTGCTATGACCGAAGCCCCCGGTAATGGTGCTGCTATTGGGGGGCTTAAGGTCACCACTGAGAATGCCTGGTTTGCTGCTCGCCCATCGGGGACAGAAAACATCTACAAGATCTATGCAGAATCCTTCCTCGGTGAGGACCATCTCAGACAGGTGCAAAACGAGGCACGCGATGTCGTCGATCAGGCTCTAGAATCAAGCAAGTAAGGTAGATGACGGGTTTTAAGAACCGTCGTCGAGTTCGCGGGCTTGAGCAGAAGCGCGTACCCCTGCTCGCTGGATCACTCGCTGGATCATGAGATCTCTTCCACGAGGATCACCCACAAAGGTGATCTCCCTCAACCCTTGGGCTTCAGCGGCTGATTCGAACGTGAAGTGACCATAGTCGAAGGTCATCCCCCACAGCGACTGCATCACTGAGATGTCTAAAATTCGCGACAAGGGCATGGTGGCCACATGGCGTTCGACGATCCCATGGACTCGATAGACCCTCATATTGGTGATGACGAAACGATCCATCGATAAACCGTGGAACTTCCACAACCCAATCAGAGCGATGACCATTCCCACAATCACAACAACGATCCACAGTCTCCCTGCCACTGGGGCAGCAAACATCACCAGTATTCCTACCAGGGAAATAAAGATCGCTGGCACCATGCAGATGGGATGCTTGACCACTTCATCGATAATTTGTTCGCCTTCATCTGAGAGCAGATACCGGGCGACATCGGGTTTGAAGAGGGATGGACGGGAGTCCATTTATCCTCCCTTGGAGGCAAGTGCCTCAAAGAACCGGACTATCGACTCAAAGGCTGAGAAGAAGGATTTCACCGCAGCAGCAGATTCCTCAGGGCGAGTGAAGAGGAAATACAGAAAGAATCCAACAACGATCACAATGATCACGTTTCTGATCAACTTGGACATGTCAGCCTCTTTCCCTACCGGTCATATCCATTGTGCCGTATTGTTTTGAGACAACGGGTTTGATTGTTCAGCGTGTCCGAAATGGATTCAGCGGTAGTAATTCGTTGATCTCTCACCCATTTTCCGACAAGATGTGACACACTAATGGCTATGGATAACTCAGATCTTTTCACTTGTATTGACCATGTCGGTTTTGCCGTCCCCAACCTTGATGAGGCTTTGAAGTATCACACCGAAGTCCTTGGTTTTCGCCTTCTTCATCGGGAAACCAATGAAGAACAAGGTGTTGAAGAGGCCATGTTGGGCACCGGAGACCAAGTGAGTCTTGCCGCCCAGGTGCAGTTGCTTGCCCCGTTGAGCGAGGATTCAACCATTGGAAAGTTCATTGCCAATAACAATGGCCGTGGTGGAATCCAGCAGGTGGCGTACCGCGTTGACGACATTGATCACGTGTGTGAGGTACTGCGCGAACGCGGAACACGCCTTTTGTACGACACACCAAAGATTGGAACTGGTGGTTCACGGATTCAATTCGTTCACCCGAAGGATACCGGCGGAATCTTGCTCGAAATTGTTGAGCCAGCTCCCGATTCCCACTAATCGGTGTCAATGAAGTAGACTCAGGCGTGTCTTGGTGACCCCCGCCAGGACGTGATTGTTGACTCTTGAGGAGTACGTTTATGTCTACAACCCAGGCAAACGATGCCACTGGTGAGAATAATGCAAATAACACTGCAGCTGGAACCTTCCAAATTCAGATGCGTGGGTACGACAAGGCACAGGTTGATGCTTACGTTCGTAGCCTAGAAGAGAGAATTGTTACTCTTCGTCAACGCCTCGTCCAGGCTTCTAAGCAGACAACATCCACCACAGAGGAATCCGACACCCAACGTAGTGAAAACGGCAATATTGAAGTTGATCGTCTGTCCGGTCATGCCGCTCAGATCCTCCACGCTTCTCAGGCAAAGGCCGACGAGATTGTCTCAACAGCTATGCGTGAGGCGCAGAGGATCACCGCAGAGGCGACCACTGCTGCCCAAGAGATGCGTTCCTTGTCTCAAAGTGATGTCGATTCGCTTCGCAACAATGCCATGGATGATCTCACTGCTGCACGTGAACAACAGATGATGGAGATTCAAGGAATCCTCGATCGCTCCAAGGCTGATGCTGACTCCTCCTTGGCTTCAGCTCAAAGCCAGGTTGATGCTATGTTGGTCCAAGCTCGCCAAGAAGCCCAATCCATTGTTGATTCTGCCCAGCGCCAGGCCACGCAGTTGAATAACGAAGCCGAACTTGCTATGACCGAAACCCTGGCTACTGCTCAAGCATCACGAGATTCACTCATTAGCGAGGCACACCAGGCATTAGAGGAAGCTGAAGATGCCAAGACAACGGCATTCACTGAGATCACGCAGCGTCAGGAAGCAGCCGCATCGAAACTGGCTGAGGAAACCCAGCTCGCCACCAACATCCGCAACACGGCTGTCACTGAAGCTGAGCAGATTCGCAAGGATGCCTCTCAGCAAGCCCAGCAACTCATGAGTTCCACGCGCAGGGAGATCGCTGATATGCAGCAACAGGTTGCCCTGGAAGCCTCCAACAGGCGTGCCAAGTTGCAGGCAGACATCAACTCACTCCAGCAACGCAAGCGTGCACTCACCCAACAATTGGGCAACCTCTTTGGGTTGGGAAGTGCTGCAGCTGAAGAGTTCGCAGAAGATGAGTGGAGTGAACTGCCTGAGGTCTCCTTCTCCACGATGGATGAAGAAGTCGAGTACGTCGAAGAGATCATTGAGGTGGAAGAGGAAGTCGAACTTCGCATTCCTGCAGCCTCCGCAATAGAAGAGGCTTTGGCTGAAGGCCAGGAGTAATCAGAAGAGTCTGTTCTCAGATGGTTCTAGGCCACGTAACTCGTCGTAATCGATGAGCAGGCAGGTGATCTGGCGATCTTGAGCCAAGACGCGTGCCTGAGGTTTGATCATTTGCGCCACCAGCATCCCTTCGACCGTACCTAGCAGTGGATCGCGGCGCAGAAGCTCCAAGTAGCGCGAGAGTTGCTCAACCCCATCAATCTCGCCACGCCTCTTGACTTCGACAGCGACATGTTCACCTGTGGATCTTCGGCACAACAGATCCACTGGACCGATGGCAGTGGGGTACTCCCTGCGGACAAGACTGAGTCCTTCACTCAAGTAGCCTGGATGCTCAGCGAGCATCTCTTGAAGGTGTTTCTCCACCCCATCTTTCTCAAGACCAGGATCGACACCCAAGTCCACGTCAGTATCGGAGAGAATCTGGTTGATCCTGATTCTCAAGACATCATTTGCCTTATTCTTGACTGTCCAGGTCTGTTGAACATCATCATGATCGAGTATCTCTATCAACAACGAGCAGGGAGCCCCCATCCAATTCAGGGGTTTATAGGCTCCCCCATCACTGTGAATCGACACCGAACCGTCAGATTTCACCATGATGAGTCTCGTCGCAGGCGGAAGATGAGCCGTTAGTCTCCCCGAATAGTCCACCTCGCAGGTGGCAATGACAAGGCGCACGCCTAGCTCAGAGTCACCGATGTAATGTCGCCACCTTGCTTGGGTGCAGAACCATTAGGATCATCCGGGTTTACTCCCCCAAAGGCGACGATCCCTTGTTCAATAACCTTCATGGAATCAGCATCAACTGTTCCCATCACCGTGTAGCTTGCTGGCATCCAGTCGGCATCTGCCAACATGATAAAGAATTGTGAACCATTGGTGTCAGGTCCAGCATTCGCCATAGCCACTGTTCCATAGGTGTAGGTTTCTTCACCAGTTAGCTCATCAGCGAAACGATATCCGGGGCCTCCCATACCTGTGGCAGAGGGGTCACCACATTGAAGAACGAAACCATCAACAAATCGGTGACAGGTGGTGGCATCAAAGTAACCCTGAGAAGCGAGGGTCTCAAAGGAGGACACCGCGCAAGGGGCAAGTGAACGGTCCAAAGTCATAGTGACCTTCCCAGCACCCATGTTGAGGGTTGCGGTGAGGGTTCCTGAAGTTTGAGGATCTTCTGGGGGAAGGGTATCCACAGTCTTAGCGGGTTCGCCGTCTTCAACATACTGGCAACCAGTGGCCGCAGTGACCTCTGGGTCCCCTGAGGGATCAGCCGCGGGGCTCGTCATTGGAAACTCTGGCTCTGCGCAGGCGCTCAGCCCCACAGTCACGAAGGCAACAGCGAGTATTGCTAACTTGATTTTCATGGACATCCTTTCGATCTTGCTAGGCTTAACTCCATGGTGAACTTGACCAGGATATACACCCGAACCGGTGATAACGGTACCACACGACTGTCTAACAACCAGGAGGTATCCAAATCTGACCTTCTGTTGGAGGCTTATGGAACTGTTGATGAGGCCAATTCCCTGGTGGGACTGGCTCTCAGTGACGGTGATATGGGCGAGAAGATGGGATCTGTGCTTCGCACCATTCAAAACGACCTCTTCGATGTGGGAGCAGACCTCTCCACTCCTCTGGGCCATGAACCGGCTTTGAGGGTAAAAGCCAAGTGGATCGATCAGCTTGAACAGTGGTGTGATGAGTTTGGTGAGGAGCTTCCGCCGCTGAAGTCTTTTGTTCTTCCTGGCGGAACCTCACTGGCTGGGCTGTTAAATTGTGCACGCACAGTGGTACGACGAGCCGAACGGGAGGGCTGGAGAGCCCACAGTCTCGAACCGGTCAATGAAGTCGCCTTGACCTATCTCAACCGCCTGTCAGATTTGCTCTTCATTTTGGCTCGATATGCGAATCTCCAAGCGAGCCATGAGGAATCTCTGTGGGTTCCAGGAGCCACCATGGACGACGTGTGATGGCTGAGACTCGTCTCCATACAGAAACCCTGGGCTCGTCGGATAGTCGCTTTGTTTTCCTCCACGGGTTATTTGGGCGGGGACGAAACTGGGCTAGTATCGCTCGAAACCTCCAACCTCACTGTTCTGTTCTTGTTGATCTTCCCAACCATGGACTCTCGCCGTGGTCACCAAAATTCTCCTACCTCGACATGGTTGCCGATGTTGTTCAGGTTCTCGCCGAGCTGGGCCAACCGGCCTGTCTGGTGGGTCATTCGATGGGTGGTCGTGTGGCGATGCTCACTGCCTTGCATCACCCAGATTTGGTTGATCGATTGGTCATTGTTGATACGTCCCCTGGCCTCATCCCCACTGACCGTCTACGCACAGTGGCCCAGGCCATGAGTAAGGTGGATATGTCCACGGTGACTAGTCGCAGCCAGGTTCGCCGGATTCTTGCAAGGAACATCGATGATGAGTTGGTGGTTGGTTTTCTGCTCCAGAATCTCACCAGAGATATTCACCACCATTGGAGCTGGACTCTCAACCTGGATGTCTTGAATCGAGACATCGAGTTGGTGGGTGAGTGGCCCGAGACATCTGCGTCATATTGCCACCCCACCCTGTTCATCACAGGTGCGCAGTCCGATCACGATGTGGGTGACCTCACGAACGTGAAGAAGCTTTTCCCGCTGATGAGACAAGTCAAAGTCAAGCAAGCAGGTCATTGGGTTCACGCCGATGCGCCCGAGGTGGTCACTGAGGCTCTACGCCACTTCGTCGCTGAGACGTAGCTTGAGGTTTCTGTCCCCATAGACAGCGTCAATTCTTGCCACCGGTGGCCAGTATTTTCCTCGCGGTCCACCCAGCGTCGGGCCTTGGTTGATGCCCATCGGATAGACGGCTTCTTCTCGGGTGTACGGATGGGTCCAGTCCCCCACCAGGCGATAGGCAGGATGGGGGGCATTGACCAGAGGATTATCGTCAGCGGGCCAGCGCCCTTCCTCCACAGCATTGATCTCAGCGCGAATGGCAATCATGGCTTCACAGAACCTATTGAGTTCCTCCAGGGACTCCGATTCGGTGGGTTCCACCATGAGAGTTCCTGGTACGGGAAAACTCATTGTTGGAGCGTGAAAGCCATAGTCGATGAGCCTCTTGGCCACATCATCAACAGTGATACCTGTTCGGGCAGTCATCGGGCGAAGATCGAGGATGCACTCGTGGGCGACAAGGCCATTGTCGCCATGATAGAGAGTCGGGAAGACATCTTTGAGCCGCTGCGACACATAATTCGCACTGAAGTTTGCCATCTGCGAGGAGTCTTGCAGGCCAGTATGCCCCATCGCCGCCATGTAAAAATACGCGATGGGTAGGATGCCAGCCGACCCATAGGGAGCCGAAGCGACCTCGCCAGTGGAATCGCCTAAGAGTTCATGGCCGGGAAGGAAGTCAGCCAGATGGGGTTTCACCGCCACAGGGCCCACACCTGGCCCGCCACCACCATGGGGCAAGGCAAAGGTCTTGTGAAGATTGAGATGGGCAACGTCAGCTCCCAGTTTCGTCAAGGTGCCTTGTCCGACAAGGGCATTGAAATTGGCGCCATCGACATAAACCTGCCCTCCGCCTTGGTGGATGATCTCGCACAAGTCCCCTATCGTGTCTTCAAAGACCCCATGGGTGGAGGGATAGGTCACCATCATAACCGCCAGATCCTCGCCACTGTGGTCCACCTTGGCTCGCAGATCACCGAGGTCTATGGCTCCGCGGTCATCCACAGCAACTGGAACGACCACTAACCCTGCCATCGCTGCTGATGCGGCATTGGTTCCGTGGGCAGAGGTTGGAATCAGACAGGTTCTCCTCACCTCACCACGGGACTCGTGATAGCGACGGATTGCCATCAGGCCTGCAAACTCTCCTTGAGATCCTGCATTGGGTTGGAAACTCACAGCACTAAACCCAGTAACCTGGCACAGCATCTTTTCGAGTTGATCGATCAGTTCACGGTAGCCTTGGGTGTCCTCTTCTGGGGCATAGGGATGGATATCGGTGAAACCTGGCAGTGATATTTGCTCCATCCCCTGGGCAGGGTTGAGTTTCATGGTGCATGAGCCGAGAGGGATCATGCCAGTGTCGAGTGCATAGTCCTTGTCTGCCAGAGTCCGCATATAGCGCATCATGGATGTCTCGTCGTGGTACGAAGAAAAGACCGGGTGTAGGTCATGATGCTCGCCAGAGTACTCACCACGAGGTATTCCCAGGTCGTCTTCCTCGTCGCCAACTGCACCTGGTTCAAGACCAAACACCTCTGCAAGACTGTCAAGATCCTGATCTATGAGTCCTTCACCAAAGGTGATGCCCACACTGTCACCATCACGCAGGCGGATGCCAATGCCCTTGTCGCGTGCCTGGTTGACTAATTCTTGGGCTCGACCAGGACAATGAAGAACAAGGGTGTCGAAGAACACGGTGGACCCCAGAGTGTAACCTTCACGAATCGCAGCCCTCGCAAATCGACGAGTCGCGCCATGAATGGTGGAGGCAATCTGCTCAAGACCACTAGGTCCATGCCACAGGGCATAGAATGCTGCCACTGCTGCCATGAGAACCTGAGAGGTGCAAATATTCGAGGTCGCTTTCTCACGGCGAATGTGCTGCTCACGAGTTTGCAGAGTCAATCGGTATGCGGAGTTTCCATCTGCATCCAAAGACTCACCCACCAACCGTCCGGGTAATTGTCGGACAAGTTCTTGGCGTACGGCCATGAAACCAACACCAGGACCGCCGTACCATAGTGGTATACCGAACCTCTGTGCTGAACCGACTGCCACATCAGCTCCCCAGGTTCCTGGAGGGCGAACCATTGTTGCCGCCAACAGATCAGAGGTGGCCACAACCAGAGCTCCCTGGTTGTGGGCAGCATCGCACAAGACCTGGCAGTCTTCTGCTAGGCGTAGTTCACCATCGACACCCAGATGAGCGACAACAACACAAAAGGGATCCTGATCATGGATGTCTTGAACAAGATCATCGGAAAGGATCACTGTGATGTCTTGAGCCTCACAACGCGTTCGTAGAACATCAATGCTGGATGGATAGACTCGTTTATCCACCACCACAGTGCTCCCGGTTTTGACCTGTCGGCGAACCAGGGCGACTGCTTCAGCCACGGCAGTAGCCTCATCCAGCAGGGAGGCATTGGCCACATCAAGGGCCATGAGGTCAGCTACCATCGTCTGAAAGATCATGAGAACTTCGAGACGGCCCTGGGAGATCTCTGGCTGGTAGGGAGTATAAGCGGTATACCAGGAAGGGTTCTCTAAGATATTGCGTCTAATCACCGCAGGGGTGATCGTTGAGAAGAAACCCATGCCGTACATCGCAGTGACACGATTATTCTTGGAAGCGAGCTCAGCAATGTGCGTCGCTACTTGATGCATCGGCAAAGGGCCACCATTCTCATCGTGCATCACAGACGTGGGTGCGAAAACTTGGTCCCACACCAAGGTGGACTTTTCTAAGGCATCAAGGATTTCTTGCTCATTCAAGTCATGCCAAGGCAGTCGCAATCGGTCTGTAGGAAGATCATTCATTCTTACTCATTTCTGGCGACCTCAAGCAGCGCGTCGTGCTCGGCGCCTCTCAGAGAGTTCATCAGTCCACACCTGGTCTGTGGTGCTCGTCGGCAATTGTACTAGGGTGCCTTCGATGTCATGCCAGACACCAGCCAGATCAATAGCGAACATAGCCTGACCACCTTTGACCAGATCGATGATTTCGTTGTCTTCGGTACATTCAAAAACTGAGGTGCCATCGGAGACCAGTGTAATGGAGGTGAGGTCCATTTGCCCTTGAGAACGCAGGTGGGTGATGGCTAGGCGAATCTGGTTCAAGGATATCCCTGTGTCAATCAGTCGCTTGATGACTTTCAAGAAGAGCAGATCACGAAAACTGTAGAGACGCTGGGTTCCTGAGCCCTCTGCACTTCGAATCTCAGGCACAACCAATCCTGTACGTGCCCAATAGTCCAGTTGGCGATAAGTGATGCCCACAGCTGAACAGGCAACGGGACCACGATAACCCACCCCTGCAGCAACGACAGAGAAGTCACCGTCGAAGAGCCTGTCTTGGCTGT
>WRIC01000013.1 GCA_009782915.1 Propionibacteriaceae bacterium
ATAGCCCATGATACGACGACATTCGTCTCCCCCGATACGGGAGCTGACCTCAACCCTGGGACAACTACAGTCGTGGATCGACTGGTTCGCTTTCAAGGGCGAGCACACCGAAGACACATAGGGGCGATCATAGACATAGTCAAACATCACGCCACCCTTCCAGTCCCCCTTGCCACGGGTCAGGTCCAAAGGGGTGATGTCGAGCAGGAGGGCTGCAGTGGTTTTTTCCTCGGATATCTCCGGATAGAAGACGTAGGCCTTCCCATGGCTCAGGTGGAAAACCCCCATAATATCAGCGAGCGAATGACGGGAATCGAACCCGCATGACCAGCTTGGAAGGCTGGGGCTCTACCATTGAGCTACATTCGCTTTGGTTGTGCGCAACACAACCTTCACAGTCTAGTAAATGGGTGGAATACCCGTCAACTAGAAATCGAGTTCTCTATTCAGTGACCGTGTCGTAGGGCCAACTCAGGATTCCACCCATGGTGTAGACGTTGGTATACCCCAGATCGGCGAGAATTTTGGCTGCTTCGAGAGCTCTGACACCACTAGCGCAATAAACGATGATTGTTGCATCCTTCTTGGGTAGTTCTGCTTCTGCACGTGAGGAAATCTCATTGTGAGGAATGAGTACAGCCCCATCGATTCTCTCTTCGGCATATTCATCTTCAGTACGAACATCAACCAAGATCACCTTGTTGGAGGAATCCAGCATGGTTTTGGCTTCTTCAGCTGTGATCACTGTGAAGCCATCTTCGTTTGGTTCCCCTGCTGGTTGCTCAGCTGGAGAGCCCCCACAACCTGCGAGGAAGACGAGCAAAAATAATGGTAGTAAGAGTTTCTTCATGGTGATATCTTCTCTCATTGTTGTTCTTTTGTCCAATCACCACGACCTTGCCACACCCTCATGTCGCGATGTCTGACCCACCTCATTCACTTCGGACAACAACTCGTCAAGGTCAAACTCAGTGAGGCTCTTGTCGTCCAGGTAGGAATCTCTCACGTAATAGAATCCAGCTGCCACCTCATCAGGATCGACACCCTGACGTACCGCCCACCCATGAGCATAGATGGCCAGTTGGCGACGATTGGCGTCTTGGTATCCTGTCTTCCAATCCACGATGAGGTATTTCGCTGGAGATTTGACCAGTTCAGGATTGTTGGTGGCATCAAAGACGGCGTCTACTCGCCCAACGATGGCATGACCACCCACTGTGGTGAAGAATTCCTCCTCTACAGCGCAAGGAACACCACGAGCATAGTCACTGGCCACAAACAACCGACACAACTCAGCTATCTCAGGAGGGTAGGCCCCGGCCTCTTGGTGCCCAGGTGAGGTTTTTCTTCGGTAGTAATCCTTCACCCATTCATGGAAGAGTGACCCGATCTGTGCCCTCCTTGAGGGCTCTTGCGGCATGGGGCGTACAAGGGTGGCGAGATATTTCTTCTGGTCTTGAGCTACTTTCATCAAATCTGAGGCTGACAGTGGAGCGGGAAGACGTACGTTCACCTGGACCTCACCAGTCTCCTCCTGCGTGAGCATGTTCATCAGATCATTCCACTGATCAATTTCTTTCCTGACTTCCTCAGGCACCGATACCTCAGTGGCATCGCTGGGGGTGTCACCTGGGTTGCGCACAGCTTCCATCACCAAGGAAGCTGCCTCAGCCAAGTCACTATCAACCACCGGTGGCCACTGATAGGAACCAATGGATTGTTGTTGGGATCCGCCAACAGCGGTTGACTCGTCAAGCAGGTGAACAACCGTTCCTGGTTCCTGGGATACAGTGGAAAAGTAGTCGGATCTACGTCGATCATTCGCCAAACCTGGATACTGACGATGACAGGATACATACAGCTTGCGACGAGCTCGGGTGAGCCCAACGTAGGCAAGGCGATCCTCGCTGAGACGAATTGATGTCTTCAGGGCAAGGTTGTAGTCCTCAACCCCTGTGTTGGTGACCTCGGTGATCTGCGGGATCGCCGCTTGATCTGTTCGTAAAGCTGCCGGAAGAACCCATGGGGTGGTGAGAGGATTATCATTGACCCGGTCATGGGGAAAGACTGTTTCCACCATGGCAGGCAGATAGACCTGATCCCATTCCAATCCTTTCGCCTGATGAACAGTCATGATGTTCACTCCATCGCCACCCGTCACTGGTGAGGAAGTGGCCGCATATTCTTCTTCAGCTTGCAGGAAAATCAGCAGGCTAGAGAGTGTAGAGAGGGGATAGTGGGAAGCATAATCACCAACTAAAGAGAGGAATTGCTGCAGATAGCGACGCGAATCCACGAAAAGATGGTGCATTTCCACATCGAGACCAATGGTGACAATAATGGTGTTCACCACATCCACCAAACTCCCGGTGAACTGGGACAAGACCTCAAGGTCCCCCGCGAGCTGGCCACAGGCGTGCTGAGCCTGCTCGCAGAGGCCTTCGCCGGGATCTCTCACCGCAGCAAGGAGCCCCACCTTGGGGGAATCCTCATCGGTGAGCACTGTTCTTCGATGATTGAGCAATTCCAGATCCCTGCGGGCAAGGTTAAACCGAGGCCCCACAAGGATGTCCACCACCGCTGGGTGATCCTCTGGGTCCACCAGTAGTTTCATCATGGCTATCACCTGGTTCACTGGTTCAACAGCGAGTAATCCTTCAGTCAGGGAAACACATACAGGAATATCAAGTTCGCTGCAGGCTCGTACCAACTGCGCCAGGTGCTTACGTTGGCGTACGAGGATGGCGATCTCGCCATATTCTTGATGGTCTATGTGGTGTGAATGAGCAATAGATTGGGCAATCCACTGTGCCTCTTCTTCCCAGGTCTCACACTCTTTGGCATAGACCTGCGAGGTTCCTGGTTGCGCAGGTGTCTGAAGGATCGTGGCTAAGTGGCCACCCAGGAGAGGATCTGCTCGAACATCCTGGGAGAGGGTGTTTGCTGCCGACAGGATCTCCGGGCCACTTCTCCTATTGATACTGAGGGTATACGTCTTGGGTTCTTCACTGGGGAATTCCTGGGTGAAAGAATAAATCGAATCTGCGGCTGCCGCTCGCCAGGTATAGATAGCCTGGAGAGGATCCCCCACCGCTGTGATGGGGTAGTTGTCGATACCTCCCTGGCGCCCAAAGATGCCCGACAGGAGAGACACCTGGGCTGGTGAGGTGTCTTGATATTCGTCGACCACGACCACGTGATAGCGCTGCCTCAAGGTTTGGCCAACTTGTGCAAAAGACCGAACCACATCCACGGCCATAGCCATCTGATCACTAAACTCGATCAGCCCCCGCGATGTCTTCAGTTCCCGATATCGCTGGCACAAGGTCAGCAGATTGATCCGTTCTTGGCAGACATCCTGGGCTTTCTTCAAGCCAGCATACATATTACCCAACCTGTTGAGTGGCGCTTGGGCTAGTTGAGTGATGAACCGTTGTTGTTGATCAACAATGTCGCTATCAGTGACCAG
Source organism: Propionibacteriaceae bacterium (assembly GCA_009782915.1). Lineage (GTDB taxonomy): Bacteria > Actinomycetota > Actinomycetes > Propionibacteriales > Propionibacteriaceae > WQYJ01. The sequence goes on from WRIC01000013.1 coordinate 3,470, forward strand.
ATGGGACTGGATGCTTGCCTCAAGTTTCGTGATGGCTTCTGCCAGGGAACCCCACCAGCGTGTGTTTAAGGGTTCACCGATCTCTTCGGTGGCACCGAGCACCTCTTCAGCAAGCAAACCGGCCTCACCTGGAGAGATGATGCGCGAGGACCTAGGAACTCCAAGCCAAGACCCGAATTCTGTCATGATTGTTCCGGCAAAAGAATCATAGGTCATCACCTGTGGGCCCAACCCCAAAGAAGAAAGGTCTTGATGATCCTCTATCAGTGACAGGGCCTGCCTGACTCGGGAAGATAATTCACCAGATGCTTTTCTGGTGAAGGTAAGCCCCAGGACGCAGTGAGCTTCAACCTGTCCAGTAGCCACCAGCCAGACCACACGAGCTGCCATGACTGTTGTCTTGCCCGTTCCAGCTCCAGCGATGATGACACCTGGGGCCACAGGGGCTGTGATGGCTTCAATTTGTTCATCGGAGAATGGAATTCCCATCAGTGCAATGAGTTCTTGAGGTGTTTTCATTGTTGCCCCTCCTTCGCAGCCGGACATCCACGGCTGACCGGGCAAAAACGACACCGTGGACCTGGGATGGCTGGGTATTGACCACACTTCGTCAGTGCACTGACAAGGTTCAAGCGATGATCCACCCAGGTTGGCCATTGATATTGGTCACCCACCTGAGGAACCACATCAGCTGCCACCACACCAACAGTGATGTCCTGGTCGAGGTGGGGAGCGCGGTGCAAGGGATCCTGGACAATAACCTTCGGCCCTGGATACTTCTTTGATCCATCACATCCCAGACCAACCAATTCTGCTCCACCGATGGTTACCCCCCGGTTCAATCGGTCAATCCCCCCTTCACTGATAGCACGCTGATAAATACCGAGCTGGATATTGGCCTTGGCTTCCTTGACTGTCATACGGCTAAACCCAGCCCCGGTCTTGAAGTCAACAATCCAAATATTTCCTTGTTCATCTTTCTCTACACGATCAATACGACCTCGCACGACGCCATGGGTATCCCATCGCAGGGTCACAGGAACCTCACTGGCGATGACCTGGCGGTTGCGAGATTTCATCCACAGGTCATAGCGAACAAGGGACTGCTCGGCCGCTTCTAACCCCACCTTGGCCTGCCACGGAGCAGGGAATTCAACCTCCTGGAATCGATCACTCAATACTGCCATGCGTTGGTCATGATCCATTGAGGAGTCTTGAATGATCTCGTGAAGCAGAGTTCCCATTGTCATCTGAACACCACTGGGACGCACGGAGAATTGAGTCTCAAGATACCAGCGACGCGGGCAGTCTAAAAGAGTCTCTATCGTGGAGGCACTCACCGCGCCCACATCGTGGATGTCACCACTGGTCTGAGATTCGTAGCTGATCCCCCACCACCGAGACGGATCGGCGCCACGAAAGATTTCCTGTGCACTCATCAAACCCAGATGCGATGCAGCGGCTGATCGAAGTGCTGGATGGCTAGTTTCATTGACCAGGACCTGCTTGAGTCGAGCGATGAGTTCACCCGCAGTGCCCAACGGTTGATTCGATGACTCCACCATCATCTCTGGGGCCACTATCTGGGAGAAGAACATCGAAGGTTGATCCTCATCATTGTCCACGCAGGTCACAACAAGATCCCTGGTGGTGGCCGCGCAGGTTGCATACAGGAGCTTTCGTTCAGAATCTATCCGCTCAAGTTCACTGACCTCATCGAAGAAAAACCTCTTCACATCAATCAGATCCGCGTCACTTCGCCGACTTGGCCAAACCCCCTCCTGGAGAAAAGCCATGATCACCAGGGACCAGGTTTTCCCCTTGGCTCGATGCGGGGTGGTGATACGCACTGCTGGCACTACAGAGGATCCCACTCGAGGAAGATTCTCAGGAATATCTGCACTCAACACAGCTTCAACAACACTCTTGATTCCCGCCTCCAGTGGAAGACTGGAATAGGTCGAGGCCAAGGAGAACAGCGCCATGACAGCGTCGAGAATGCGATGGGCTATCAAACCGGATGGACCAGAGTCCCTGCTGGCTTCTTCCCACTGCTCGGGTTCCTCCCAGCGCGACCACAGATTCCACAGGGCCATTTCCACATCTGTTCCACTGAGGGTCACACCGTTGTTGGTCATCTCTTCAACAACCTTCAGCAACGACTGCGAAGTCACCGGAAGATGATGGGTGTATTGCCCTGGTGGTCCCACGAGCTGGAGGGCGCCCAGGAGTTGAATAACCACCGGTTCACCATTGAGCTGGATTTCTTCATCTGCCAGACGTACAGGTATCCCTGCAGACTCACAGGTGCGAGCCAGCTGAGCAACATGAGTCTTTGTTCGCACGACCACTGCCATCTGGTCATAGGGTATCTTGTCACGCAGATGGGCCTCGCGCAGCAACCGGGCGCACAGCTCACTGTGGGTGTCCCTATCGGCAACGCGATATTTCGTGACCTGGCCGTGGCTATCGGTTGTGATCTGACGATAACTTGCTAGAAAATCAGCCCCTATGGCAGGCAAACTCATGAGTTGACGATGAGGCTGGCAGGCCAACTCGACTTCATGGGTGACATGGAACCCTTGGTTGAGGGTGACCACCGATGTTGGGCGCTGGGAGGTTTTCACTGCCGAGAGCATCTCGTTGATAGACCGCAGACGCGCACCACGAAATTCATTGGCTTGACAGTCGGGGTTCATCGAAAAAATGAAAGAACATGTGTCACCAATCAAACCATCAAGCAATTGGGCAGGGCTGTCAAAGTCCTCGCAGTCATCGACAATCACCATGGAGCCGTCTGCTCGCAGTGTTTGTCTCAGATCCCTGCGCGCCAAGAAACTCTGGGCCTCATGCAACAGCCCCCCATAGTCGAGCTTGGATTCTGCAGCTAGTCGATCACGATAGAGCTGATAGAACCCGGCAAAACTCACCCACGCTGGGCGCCTATCAATCTCCGGGTGGCTAAGAATTGTTTCAGGCAAGATCCCTGCTTTCTGGAACCTGCCGAGAGTCTCCCTGAGATAACTCGTGAACTCTCTGGTGGTCTTGAGTTGGTCGAATTCTGGTGGCCAACCATCATCACCTTGTTGAGCAAGGATGGTGGACAGGAAATGATCCTGCTCACCAGAGTTCAACACTCCTAAACCAGGATCCACCTGGTTTCTCACCAACGATAAACACAGACCATGAATGGTGTTGACCATGAACCGTGAGGACAATTCTGGGAAAGCACTTCCCACCCTGGATTGCAGGTTCATGCGCGTACGGCGATTGGCCACCAGGAACACCACCTGAGGGACATCCTCAGCTAGGGCGCCGACAGCTGCCTCAACCAACGCCACAGTCTTACCTGTTCGAGATCCGCCCAACACCACCAATCCACCATGACGGTGGTTGGCCACCTGGCGTTGAGCGACAGTCAGCTGGTAGTCGCGTCGATGAGTTTCGCGGACAAGGCGGTATTTCATCTTCATGGTTCTATCTCACCACATCCCACTGACATCATGCCCACATTCGATGTAGGACTCACAGGCGCACCCCACCAACGCTAACTGCGGGAAAGTGGCACCCAAGTTTTTGTCCCAGCCCCATGCAGTTCGCTACCGGAAAACACCAGTTACCCGGTAGATTGAGTTCGTCACTTTTCTTGGAGGTACTATGTCAGATTCAACTACGTCACCCACACCACCGGTCGAACCAAATGAAATCCCTGCTGCTGGTGGTGTTGCCATGGCCATGGAGGCACCCTTGCTCAGTCTCGATGCTCCAGCGCCCATGGAAGCTGTGGTCGCCACCCAGGCCCCAGCGATGGCTCCCCAGGTGGAGGCTGAGCAAATCCCGATCCTGGATGAGAAAGTATCTGCCTTTATCGCACAAATCGAGAAGGCCGAAACAAAGTCGCCAGAACTCGCCGCTCAAGCAGATGCTGTACGCGCCATGGGTGATGTTGATATCCGCAAGGCTGCCGAAGCTTCCAATAGGTTGCTGACCACACCAGTCAAAGCCATGAAGGAAGGTGGACTCTCCCAGGGTTCCACTGTGGGCAAAACACTGATGGACCTGCGTCGTACTGTTGAAGATCTTGATCCCCACCAAGACAAGGGTTTCAAAAAGAAGTTGCTCGGTAAGATCCCTATGGGCCGCTCAGTGGAGAATTATTTCCGTAAGTACCAGTCCTCCCAAGAACACCTCAACGCCATTCTTCATGCCCTGCGTTCCGGCCAAGACGAACTCACTCGAGACAATGTCTCGTTGGGGTTGGAAAAGCAGAACCTCTGGCAGACGATGGGCCGGCTCAATCAGTATGTCTACATCGCTGAACGTCTCGATGAGAAGCTTGAAAACCAAATCAATGAGCTCTCCGTCACCGATCCTGATCGTGCCAAGGTTCTCAGCGAAGATGTCTTGTTCTACGTACGCCAGAAGCACCAGGATCTTCTCACCCAGCTTGCTGTGTCTATTCAGAACTACCTGAGTATAGATATCATCGTCAAGAACAATATCGAATTGATCAAGGGTGTTGATCGCGCATCAACCACCACCGTGGCTGCCCTGCGTACTGCTGTGATCGTCTCTCAGGCTCTGTCCAATCAGAAACTGGTGTTGGATCAGATCACTGCACTCAACACCACAACAAGTGCGATGATCCAAAAGACCTCGGAGATGCTCAAAGACCAGTCGGCTACCATTCAAGAGCAGGCAGCTAATTCCACGATTGGTTTGGCGCAGCTTCAGCAGGCTTTCGAAAACATCTACGCCACCATGGATTCGATTGACACCTTCAAGGCTCAGGCGCTGACCAATATGTCCCAGACGATCACTGTTTTGGAGTCTGAGGTAACGAAGTCTCGCGTCTACCTTGATCGGGTACAAAAGGAACCACAGATTCAAGAAGCCAGCTCTCTGGCTGTTGACAACGGTGCATGATCTGAGTCATTGTGGGTCTGTTTGATTGGTTTCGTGTTGACCAGGAGCCACCAGTTCCTGTCACTGCTGCTGCGCCCACAGCAGAAGAAATTGCCACTGCCTTAGACATGATGGATGAGAAGGTTGCTGGTAGCGCCTTGTGTTCCTGTGTGGTTTTTCGGGTCAGGAGGATTACCAAGCGTTTGCGCGAGACTCTGCCTCGGATGACCAACACAGGATTGACCTCTATCGAACAGTATTCCCTCATTGCCACGGCCACTAGTTATCTGCCTCAGACCATCGGTAGCTACGTACGTCTTCCGCGCGACTGGGCTGATTCTCGGCCGGTGGATATGGGGAGATCCTCTCTGCTTGTTCTGGTTGATCAACTTGATCTTCTCGGGGAAACAGTGGACAAAATCTATGATGCCGTCCTCGCTAAGGATGCTGAGGCTCTGGTCATCCATGGTCGATTCCTCGCAGAGAAGTTCACCCCCGGTCAAACTCGCCTGCCCGAACCCAAGCAACCAACTCCACAACCCACCTCAACACTGGATCTAGGATAACCATGAGTGAGAACCGAGACACCCCCGACATCATGGAAGAGTTCACGAAGAATGCTCCCGTACTGCTGGGCCAGGTCCTCGACAAACTGCGGGGAATCACTGCGGCCCAATCATCCCAGATTGATGCCTTAGCGAATTCGCCTTTTGATCTCAGCGGGATTGATCCGCATTCACCTGGAGCCTTTGGGCCTTTGGCTGGGTTGATAGAGGAATCATCGAACGGACCCACCGCCCAGGGGCTCTCCAGCGATCCGGCCGCCGAAGCGCCCACGGCCACCGAAGGGGAGCAACCAGAGCGTGAGGAAGCTGAACCACCTCCGCCAGAGAAAACCCTCGACGAGTGGCTTGCGGAACTCGATGAATTGATTGGGCTGTCCACAGTCAAAGAGGAGATTCACCGCCAGTCAGCAATCTTGAGAATCCAGGGTTTACGCCAAGAAGCAGGACTCAAAGAATCAAAAGTTACCCGTCACTTGGTTTTCGTAGGAAACCCAGGCACAGGGAAAACCACGGTGGCTCGTCTTGTTGGAGGCATCTACCAAGCTCTGGGTTTGCTATCGAAGGGACACCTCGTTGAGGTGGACCGTTCCGAACTGGTGGCTGGCTACCTCGGGCAGACCGCCATCAAAACCGCTGAAGTTGTCGAAAGTGCAGCTGGTGGTGTGTTGTTTATTGACGAAGCCTATTCGCTGTCTGGTGACCAATACGGGCAGGAATCGATCAACACTCTGGTCAAAGAGATGGAGGATCGTCGCGCTGATTTGGTGGTGATGGTTGCTGGATATCCGCGCCCCATGGCCACCTTCATTGCCGAGAATCCTGGACTCGAATCCCGCTTCAGAACCACCATCAACTTCCCGGACTACACCGATGATGAACTGGTGGAGATCTTCTTATCGATGGCATCCAAGAGTGATTTTGATGTGCCAGAGGAATCAGTACGTGCCTACCGTGGTCTGCTTGCTTTGCAGGTACGTGATGAGAACTTCGGTAATGGTCGGTTCGCCCGTAATGTGTTTGAAGGCGCGATCGGAAAGATGGCGTGGAGATTGAAGGATGTGGAATCCCCCACCCTCGAACAGCTACGGGAGATTCTTCCCCAGGATATCGCAGTAGAACCTGCCGCCCGTCAACATGCTGAGGCGCGTGGGGACAAGACAACCTGGGAGAGTGTTCTCGCTGAGGTTCTCGCCACCGAAACTACTGGCCCTGCCACGACACCACCGAACCAGTCGGCGGCGGACGAAGCCAGTGGCGAGGATGATGACATGGTTGATCTGGACACGACGCAGGAGGACTGATGGCCACGAAGTCGAATACTGCCACAGCTAACTTCCCACCACCAACCCAATCCAAACCCGTAGCTCCACCTGCAAAGATCACCCAACCCTCAGTGTTGGATACGGTGGGCACCCCCGGCCCTCGACTCTACTCATGGATGCGGATTGGGTTGGTGATCTGGACACTGCTAGCCACCGCCTGGTGTGTGGGATCACTGCTGACGACCCAGACCCAGCAAGAAGAAGCTGCCGCGGCATACTCCCATGGCCAGGATCTTCTCGATCTCAAAGCGGGAATTGCTTGGGCACATTCTGCAGGATTAGTCCTGTTGACTGACCAAGACAACCCTACCTTTCGTAGTGACTTCAATGAGGCAAATCGGGTCGTGGACCGTCAACTCGTTGCCTGTGCATCAAGTTCTTTAGATCTGGAAGCCATGAGTAGGGTTGCCACTGCCGTTCGGGCTTGGCAGAGTCTGTTCGCCTCGACTCTTGCCGCCGGTGAACTACCTGATGATTTTACTGTGAGCGACTTGGATGGTGCCTATCAGTCAGTGCGAGACTCCCTAGCAGCAGCTGATACCTCGCTGTCTTTTATCTACACCTACCCCTCCATCATTGGCGCAATCGTCGCCAGTGTGCTTGGGGCCTTAGGGTTCATTGTCGTATCAATCATGACTGCCCGGCGCTCTCGCAGAGTCATCAATGTGGGTTTGACCCTTGGTCTGCTGGCCGTGATTGCCACGATTATGGTTGGCGCCTCGTACGCCAAACAATATTCAAACGTCTATACCGACAATGATCAATTGTCTTACATGATTGATGCCAAATGTAAAATGTGGTCCTCACGTGGCGTCCAAGCCATGAGTGAGTATCCCCCCTATCTTGGTTCGGGATCGACTGGCCAGGAATCCTTAGATCGAGCACGCAGTTATTTAGACAAAGCAAACGAGCAGTTTGCCCAAGAAATAGCCGGCTATCTCGCTACGATCGAGCAAGCACTCAAAGACGACAACATCACCAGCCAAGGTCCCTGGATAGCAGCCGCTACGGCGATTGATGACAAAGTGGACACAATTCGTCTGAACCATGATGATATCGTCACCCCCGCAACAGGTTACGTGATTGCGGTCAGTGTCCTGGGGATCGTGGCTGTGATCTGTCTCTTAGTGGGGATCTCTGCGCGGACGAAGGAATACCGATGACTGCTCCCTGGCCGCAAGGTTCGGCAACTGAACCTCCCACCCACGAAGAAATGCTCACCTATCTCGAAGAATTGGGCATCTGGATCACTGACTCCCGTTCGGCTCTCGATCGCATCGACCATCAAATCCAAGGAACCCAGCAGGGGCCTGTTGATATGGCGATGACCTTAACTGTGTGGCAAACCATCCAAGACCGTTACACTGATCTGCTCAACATTTGGGATTCGGGAAGGGTGATTGAAACAGATCTGAAAAAACTGGCGATCATGATCTGGGCTAACCTCAATGACATGCTCACCCCAGGCACATCACTGTCGAGTGGCGGAGGGTTGTCGGTTTCGCTTCCCGAGGCTTGCCGAATGTTGGAGGCGCTGATTTCACAGCTCACCACCCGCTACCAGCTCGCTGACGTACCCAATGAGGCATCCACCAGAATTGCAGCTCTTCTTGCCCAGGTAGAACGAATCAGGGACCAGGTGAAACTTGATCCCCCCGAGGTTCGTGCCACGACTGGGACTCAGGCTGAGGCACTTGCGACCAGTGTCAAGGACTTGGTAGAGAAGATGAATCGCGGTGGAGACATCGGTGGAATCCTCGGCCCTATCGAAATCAAAGCGGCCCAGCTCGAACGCGATCTCATTGTGTCCAATGCAGAACGCTCCATGGCTTCACAAAGATTTAGCCAGGCATCCGACCATCGCGCGGCCCTGCTTGACCATGAAAAGAAGGTACGCACCTTGGTGGCGACGACCAAAGCGAGTGTTGATCCTGCACCGAAGTACGCTGTTCCTGAGGTGGAAGCCCTCGGTGAGGTGCCCACGGGTGGGCAGGAATTAGAAGCATATATTGCCAAACTCAAGCAGGTCACCCAAGCCTTCGATACAGTGTCTCAAGCAAACAACCAGGCGTTGCACCATAAGGAGAAACTCACTGAACGTTTCCATCAGGCACAACAACGCGGTGGAACAGGCGAACTGCTGGTGACCTTGGAAAATCAAATCACCGATCTACTCGATACTGCCCCCACTCCTATGGCCATACTGGAGCCCCTGATTGAGTCCTACGAGGCTGCAGGAGCACAATCATGACATGTACGGCACCTGGGTGTAATGGTCTGATCTCTGATGGGTACTGCAATATCTGCGGACTTCCATCAACGAGTTCCAGCTCACCAACCCCTGCACCATCCACCCCCGCTGCCCAACCAGCATCAGGGAAAGGATCGGCAGGCAGTGTTCCGCAATTTGTTGTCTCGGGGCCCTGCCAGATGCCAGGATGCACCGGACGTATCGTTGACGGATACTGCGACACCTGTGGGTCACCTGATGGGGCCTTAGCCACCGCGCAAGCACTCCCATCTATGACTGGTCGCTTGGGTACGGTCGCCCTTGGATCTGCGCGTGTCACAGGAAAGACTCCCCTGCGAGCCAGACCCACTGCTTCCCGCGCCAGCCAACTAGGAGCAGGACTGACCACTATTCCCCCCGAACGTCTTGTCGACCCCAAATCGGCCTTGATGAAAAACCCCGAAGTGGCTGAGGACAAGAGATTCTGCCCGCACTGCGAGAAGAAAGTCGGGCGTTCAACCAAAGACACCCCAGGGCGCCTGGAAGGCTTCTGCCCACACTGTCGAAAGCCTTTTTCTTTCACCCCGAAACTTGCCCCAGGTGACATTGTTGCTGGGCAGTACGAGGTACGTGGTTGCCTGGCCCATGGAGGCATGGGATGGATTTATCTCGCCCAGGATCGTAATGTGTCCCATCGTTGGGTGGTTCTCAAAGGTTTGCTCAATATCGGTGATGAAGCTGCCATGGAAGCTGCCATGGCTGAGCAGAGATTCCTCGCCCATGTTCAACATCCACTGATCGTGGAAATCTACAACTTTGTCACCCATGAATCTGGGGCCTACATCGTGATGGAGTATGTGGGTGGACGCTCCATCAAACAGATCCTCAAAGACCGCATGACTGCCAACAAGGGGGTCTATGACCCCTTGCCTGTGGATCACGCACTGGCATACATGCTGGAGGCTATTCCGGCCCTCGACTATCTCCATGACCGGGGTTTGCTCTATTGCGATTTCAAACCGGATAATCTTCTCCACCTCCAGGATTCAGTGAAACTCATTGATTTGGGCTCTGTGCGCCCCATCGATGATGATGAGTCAACAATCTTCGGCACTACGGGATATCAGGCCCCCGAGGTGCCCACCCAGGGTTGCTCGATTGCCTCAGACATCTACACTGTGGGCCGTACCCTGCTCATCTGCTGCGCTGAAGTCAAGGGATACCAGTCCACCTACGCGACCACCTTGCCTCCGGTTTTAGAGGTTCCTGTCTTCGCCCAGTACGATTCGGCCTACCGGTTGATCGCTAAGGCTTGCGCCCCCAATCCTCTGGACCGTTTCGTTTCCATGGACGAACTGCGCTACCAGATGCTAGGTGTCCTGCGTGAGGTGGTGGGAATCACCCGTGGGGTCGCCGCCACCCAGTCAGCACCATCGGATCTCTTCGACCCCCCCACAGTGGTCTCAGACGTGTTCACTTGGAGACATCTGCCCAAACTGAAACCCAGCCCCAGTGACCCTGGTGTGGCCTTTCTCGACTCACTTGATCGTGGCGCCAGTGCCCATGATCGCTACAAAGCACTCGCGAGTGCACCAGACAAATCCACGGAAATCCTCCTGGCTTTGTGTATGACAGCTATAGAAATCGGTTACACCAAGGAAGTCAAACAGGTCGTGAGTGCTCTATTGGCAGCTGACCCTTGGGAATGGAGAGCAGTGTGGGTGGAAGGACTCGAAGCACTCAACTCTCAGGATTGGAAGAAGGCACAAGCCTGCTTCAACACTGTCTACAGCCAGGTTCCTGGGGAATTGGCACCTCAATTTGCCCTCGCAGTGGCCTGTGAAATGGGTGGTGAACTCGACCTTGCCGAGCAGCTCTATCACAATTGTTCTGTCACAGGTGGTGGATATGTTGCTGGGGCTGCTTTCGGTTTGGCACGCGTACGGGCAGCATCACGGACAACGGCGAAAGACAACCGTGGGGTGATTGATGCGCTCAATTTGGTGCCCACCACCTCGGGGGGGTTCTCCCAGTCTCGCCAACTCACTGCTTCCTATCTCACACAGACCGCATCAAGTATCGCTGATCTGAAAAAGGCTTATCGGGCCATGGAATCGACTCGGCTGGCTCGCGAAGACAAACTCGCTATGGAGCTTGATATCTTTTCACGGGCTTTGAGGCTGACCAAGATCCCCAAGGCTTCCCGAAAGGCGACGGTCGAGACCATCGGAGATGTTCCTGTGACCACCACCGATCTTCGAGCAAAGATTTCTTCAATTCTCCAATCCCAAGCCACAGTGGAACATGACCATACTAAAAGAACCCAACTCATTGATCAGGCTAATTCTATGAGGAAGTGGAGCATCCTATGAATATTTTCTCCCGTACCCCTGGTGTCGAATGGAACCCCCAAGACCTGGACGATACACAACCTGTTGCCACCACACCAGCGAACAGTGATAGTGACCTTATGACGGCCTACCCCACGAATTGCCCTGCCTGCCAAGGGGAATTAGGGATTGACTCTTATTGTTTGAGTTGCGGGCAGAAAGCCAAGTCTTTGCGTGAGCATTTCCAGATCACTCCGTCCGATTGGGTGGCTGGGGTCTGCGACATCGGGTTGGTTCACGTCCGCAATGAAGATGCGATGGCAGGAATTGCTGATGGTTTCCGCGCGGTGTTGGTGGCCTGTGATGGGGTGACCACCTCCGACGACTCTGATGTTGCCTCCCTGGCAGCTGCGCGGACAGCCTGCCACTTTCTGTGGTCTCAGGACCCCCAGGGAACAGGAACCCTAGCCTCACGTACGGAAGCGGTGGGTGAGCTTCTCACTCAAGCAGTCGCAGAAGCCAACCAGGAAGTGATCAACCAAACCTCCCCCACATCACTGAATGCCGCGGCTTCCACCATTGCTATCGCCATCGTCGATTCTGAGGCAGTTTTCTGCGCCAGCCTCGGCGATTCACGTGTCTATTGGATCCCGGATGACGGTGAGCCTCAACTGCTCACGAAAGATCATTCACTAGCCCAAGATGGCATCGATTCTGGGGCTAAACGCGAAGACGCAGAAGCCTCAGCACTGGCGCACACTATCACCAAGTGGCTGGGTAGGGATGCCACCGATATCGAGCCCTATCTTGCGTGGATGCCTGTCACCGATCCGGGATGGATCCTTGTGTGTACCGATGGGTTATGGAATTATGCTTCGGAACCCACAGCGATTAAAGAGTTGGTGGGTTTCTTAGATGAGCCCACCCCACTGGCACTCGCACAATACTTGGTCGCGTGGGCCAATGAAAAGGGAGGACACGACAATATCACTGTGGTGTGTGCACGAGTGGATGCTGGTAGCCCCACTGTCACTGCTTTAAGTGAGGCCACTGGGGTTGTTGACAGCGAAACACCTACCATTAGCCAGGTCCTTGATGAGGAGATTCTCGAAGAAAAACCCACCACCCGGACGAGACCTATCGCATCGAGTAACCCGCCAGACACCGACGATTCAACACCTGATGATGAACCCACCGATCAGGGTCAGACCCCATCTGACACCCAGATCGACGATACTGGCGAACAGATCCCACCGGTCAAGCCCGCAGACGACTAAACTTGAACTATGGCTGTCTTTACCTCCATGGTCTACCAAAACGAGTTTCTCGCTGAGAGTAGCACCGACATTAACGCTATTGTACGAATCACCTGCGCGGAAGCGGGAGTTGCTGGTCAAACTGGCGTGGGTGATGTGGGCGAAATCGTCATCGTTGACACCTCGGCTTCCATGGGGCTGGTGAATCTTCAAGCTGCCAAAGATGCCGCCATGGTGGCATTGGACACCATCGTCGATGGCACCTATTTCGCCATCATCGCTGGCAACCATCGCGCCTATCTCGCCTATCCCCGGGTCACCTCCGGTCCAGGGATGGTTCGCATGACCCCCGAGGCCCGCGCTGAGGCCAAGAGAGCTGTTGCAGGGTTCCGTGCTGATGGTGGAACAGCGATGGGGTCCTGGCTGCTCTTGGCTCGCTCCCTGTTTGCCTCTATTACCTCACTGGCTGGTAAACATGCCATCTTGCTCACTGATGGGGAAAACCACAACGAATCAGCCACCCAGTTGGAGAACTCTATTCGCCAATGTTTGGGCCAATTCCAGGTTGACTGCCGAGGGATCGGCATCGAGTGGCAGGTGTCGGAGATCCGCAAGATTGCCACGGCATTGTTGGGAACAGTGGACATGATCCCCACTGCCAAGGATCTTCCGATCGTCTTCCAGGAACTCATTGCCCGCTCAATGGGGCGCGGGGTTCCTGATGCCCAGTTGCGAGTGTGGGTTCCCCAAAACGCCCAAATTCTTTTTGTGCGCCAGGTGTCACCCACCGTGGAGGATCTCACCCAGCGTCGTACGCCGGTCGATGCGCTGACCATGAGTTATCCCACGGGAGCCTGGGGGGACGAAGCCCGTGATTACCACATTTCTGTTCGCCTGCCGGCTAAAGCAGTGGGTACTGAACAGTTAGCTGCTCGCGTACAACTCGCCACTGGAACAGCGATCTTGACCCAGGGGTTGGTCAAAGCAAAATGGTCAGCTAATGCAAGTCTCACCACCCAGATCAGTCCTGAGGTTGCCCACTACACTGGACAAACCGAACTGGCATCAGCGATTCAAGAAGGGTTGGCCGCTCATTCCCAAGGTGATGATCGCACAGCAACCCAGAAACTTGGTCGAGCAGCTCAGCTGGCCCAAGAAACAGGCAACAAGGAAGCCACCACCCGCCTGGCCAAGGTGGTGGATATCGATGATGCTGCCACGGGCAAGGTGACCATGAAGAAGAATATTGATAAGGCTGATGAGATGGCCTTGGACACCTCCTCCACACGGACCACAAGAATTCGAGGATGATCATGGCACGATGCGTTGATGGACATGATACCCAGTCCAAGGATTATTGCGATGTGTGCGGGATGGCTGTTGCCCAGGAGAATGTTGCGAGCCCCCAACCTCAGGTCCCCGAGCAGAAAACTGTCACGTGCCCTCATTGCTCACAGACCATGCCACAGGATTCTCTCTTCTGTGAATCCTGTGGATATGACTTCATAACCGGGGCCCGCCCCGATCAGGACCTGCATGCAGAACTGGGGTTGGGTTCTGCCACGGGTCCCAGTGAGGATGTTGTGGAGGAAGACTCCCAAGAACCACCCCAGGCCGATGTGGTCGAACCCAGTGTTGCTGTGGACGATGAGACTAGTGAAACCCCCGAGAAAGACGTCGTGGAGGTAGACAACGTTGATGAGGATGAAACCTTCCGAGGTAAGGATGTTGCCCCTCAAGGTGTGACAGACGACGATGACGACGAGGACGAGGAATTTCTTCCCCCCACCTCGCCGCGAGGTTCCATTCAAACTGATCCTTGGGTGGCCGAAGTCTGGGTGGACCCCTCCTGGTATACCGTCCAAGAATCAACTGACCCACTTCCCCCTCTGGGAGCTCCACGAATCATTCCCCTGCATGAAAGAGCACTCATTGGTCGCTCGTCGCCGGGCAGGAATACTTTCCCTGAGATCGACTGTGACCAGGATGTGGGGTGCTCCAGGCGCCAGGCCTACCTCACCTGGGCCGATGGGCACTGGTATGTCAATGATCTCGATTCCGCTAACGGCACCTACGTGGGTCCAGCAAGCGGTCCCCTGCCCAAGGACCCTATCACCGTACGTACGCGCCTGAGTGTGGACATGCGTATCTACGTGGGTGCCTGGACTCGGATTGTCGTACGCCCCGCACTGCCGGAAGAAAACTAGGACAAGGAATCATGGAAATCAAGATCGGTATACAAAACGTCACCCGGGAAGTCACCATCAATGTTGACACAACCATTGCTGAGGTGATGAAGGACTACTCCCAGGCTCGTGAGAAAGACACCTGGATGACACTGACGGATTCCACTGGTCGCCAGATGATGATTCCCGCCGCCACCATTGGTTACATCGAATTCGGCCAGGAGCATGCCCGCCAGGTGGGTTTCAACAACTGACGAGCTCCACGACGTGACACACGGGGTCGGTATTAGCTGTCACAGGCATGTGTCACATTCCCCATTGTCCAGTGGGGTTTAGACTCCAAGAGCTGATCGGCGCATGACCTCCCAGGAGCCCTGCTCGGTGCTCAAGACATGACCCTTTAAGGGCACTATGGTGGAGTGGATGGCATCGAGAATGGTGGAAGCCTGTGGCGTGAAACTTTCACCAGCTATAGGGGATCCATGGACATGGTTGCGCGCCCCCAGCACCACCACAGGCGCATCCAAATCATCAAAGGCTAAAGTTGTGATGTGGGTGGCTATCGAATGGAGGAAGCTTCCTCGCTCGGGAGCATCACTGACTAAGACGAGTCGGCCGGTCTTTTTCACCGAGGCCAGAATCTTCTCATAGTTCAGTGGAACAGCGAACCGAAGGTCAATGACCTCCGCTGTCATCTGGTAGGTCGTACGAAGGGTTTCAGCTGCTCCCATTGCTGTGTACAGACTCGGCCCGAGGGTCGCAATGGTGACATCATCTCCAGCGCATCGAAGGGCGGGATCCCCCTCGTCTACTTCGTAATATCCTTGAGGGACACCTCCGGGGGCGAAATACTCCGCCATGTCATAAAGCTTCTGGGATTCAAAGAAGATCACCGGATCTGTTCCCACCAGTGCACGGTTGAGCATCCCTTTCGCATCAGTGGGGGTGGCAGGATAATAGACCTTCAAACCGGGGATGTGACTGATCAACGAGGAGAAGTCCTGGGCGAACTGTGGCCCACCTTGGTCGGCCACACAGACACGGATCACCAGTGGCATTCTCAGAAGACCTGCCGAGATCGCTTGCCACTTGGCCACTTGGTTGATGATCTCGTCTCCTGCCTGTCCCAGGAAGTCACTGGCCATCACTTCTACCACTGCGCGTCCGCCACACATGGCGTACCCTGCACCTGCGCCCACCATGGCTGCTGATGAGACAGGGGTGTTGAAAAGCCGATTCGGTGGCAGAAGCTCACCTAATCCATCACAGACCTGATGTTGCCCACCGGTTTCACGGATGTCCTGCCCCCAGGCCACCATGGATGGATCGTAGACGAAACGATGGGCCATGGCTTCAAAGATCCCGTCACTGATGCGATAGGTCGGTGTTGTGTTGGTGGCCGCCTGGTCTGTGCCCATCCGGGCCTTGTGTGCGAGCCCTTGGATGCGTGGATGGGTTTGGGCGGGAATCAGTAATTCAGGTGGGGTTGATCCCAGTGCATCGCCGCGGGATTGGGAGAAGGTCACAGATTCCACAAAATGGGCATCAACTTGGGGGCACATCTTCTCATCCGCAACCATCCTCAACACCTGGGTGAGTTTGTCGACAATCCGGGTGTAGATTTCTTCGACCTGTCCACTGGTGATGAGTCCACCATTGATGAGTGTCGCAGCAAAAGAAGCGATGGGATCCAACTGCTCCCAGGCTTCCACTTCTTCTGGCGAACGATAGGTGGAAGTATCAGATGAATTGTGGGGAGCATAACGATAGGTGATGGTGTCAAGTAAGGCGGGACCGTGCCCAGCGAGAAGAATATCTTTCTTTCTGCGTACGGCATTCGCCACAGCCAGGGGGTTAAATCCGTCAACACGTTCGCTATGCATGGCCTGTGGATTGATTCCAGCCCCGGCTCGAGCCAGCACATCAAAGGCCATGGTTTCACTGGCGGTACGCCCTGCTCGGGCATAGAAATTGTTGACCACATGGAACAGCAGGGGTGGATTTCCTCCTGGCTCACCACCCCACAGTTCTCGGTATTGACTCATGGCCGAGAAAATCATGGATTCCCATACCGCACCAGTTCCCAGAGCACCATCACCTAGTGAGGCAACCACAATCCCAGGTGAGGAGTTGATCCTCTTGTACAGGGCTGCTCCTGTTGCCAGTGGGGCACTTCCACCAACGATCCCATTATTCGGCATCGAACCGAAGGGAGGGAAAAACACATGGGTGGCCCCTGCCATTCCGCGGTTGAACCCTGATCTGCGGGAGAACACTTCCCCCAGAGCCCCAAACAGAATGAAGTTAGCTTGGACTTCAGCTTCAGTGGCATGGGGTAGATGTTCCGCATATTTGAGGGTCTCCCCATCGAGGAAAGACTCCATGACCTTGCGTACCTCTGCTTCAGAGATCTTGCGTACCGCTGAGAAAGCCTTAGCCAAGAGGTCACCATGGCAACGATGGGTTCCAAAGATCAGATCCTCGGGTTTGAGTTCAAGAGCCTGGCCAACACTGACAGCTTCTTGCCCCATGGACAGGTGAACGAGTCCCGGAGACTTCGCAGTGATACCCTGCCAGGCGCCAGTGGTGGTGATCGACTGAAGCATCGACTCAAATTCGCGAATAATAATCATGTCGTGCAGGACATTGATGAGCCCGTCATTGGTGTATCGGCTCACTTCAGCAATGAGGTCGAGACGGTAGGCGTTGACGGGTATCTCTGGAGAACGTACGGAGCCAGGCTCACGTTTCTGCGCTGGATCTACTCTGTGATCGATGGCCATTGCTATCCTCCCGTGGCGGTGGCACCCGTGAGGATAGCCAGGTCGATATTGCTGATATAGGCCACCAGAGCCTTCAAGAATTGTGCCGCTTCTCCTGAGGGGACTGTGTCAGGATTGGTGGTCAGTGTGAAGGAGATGTGAGGTTCGAAGGTGATCTGGGAGTCATCCTGCCTCACCGGTTGGGTGGTGATGGCACCAACCCCAAGGACCGCTGCTTGGGTGGGAAAAAGAGGAGGTGTCAGTGTTTCCATCCCGTACACCCCCATATTGGCCACCGATAGGGTGATGGGCGTGTCGAGGATCTGGTCGACGGTCCCCTCACGAGCTTGCGCGATCAGCGATCGGGCTTGGGCAGAGAATTCTTTCAAACCAAGGCGATCTGCTGACTCGATCCCCACAGTGGCATATCCCTGGGGCAGATCAACGACTATACCGAGAGTGACATGCTCAGCGGTGGTGAGTAAGTCACCGCCCCCACCGGACATCAGTGAGGGATATTTCGCAGATGTTTGTGCTACGGCAAAAGCAACAAGATCAGTGATGGTCACCTGTCTCATACCCAGCGACTCGTCACCAGTTTTCAGTCTTTTCCTCAAAGAAATGAGGGCTTGAGCAGGTGCAGAGATTCCCATCGTGAGTGCGGGTGTGGCGTGAAGAGATGATTCTTGGGTCATGGGCAGTACGCCTGTTGCTGGCGATCGTTGTTCCTCCTGGGAAGCCATGATTGTTTCTTCCACCTGTTGTTCAATAGATTCCTCACTGGGTTCCTCGGTGGGTTCCTCACTGGGCTCTGGTGGTGTTTCTTCTTGGGTGTCCTGCGTGACCTCCTGGGTTAACTCCTGGGGTTCATCCACGATCTCTTCTGCTACCTGCTCTTGCGCTACCTGCTCGGCACTTTCCTGCTCGGGTTGACGGGCAGGTGGATTCTGGGGTTCTTCCTCGACACCTTCTTCTTCGTTGCCCAAGTCTTGGGATGGTTCCTCAATATCCGAACTCAGTTCTTGATCTGACTGGGTGACCTCAGGTTCGCGTTGATTCACTATGACCGGTGTGGGTTGATTCTGCTCGACTAATGGTGGTTCTACCTGTTGGGGCAAGTGTTGGGCTAGTGCTTCAACATCCGCGACAATGATTCTTCCATCTGGGCCACTGCCCTTGACCCCGGACAGATCAACCCCCAACTGATCAGCTATTCTGCGTGCCCGTGGAGAAACGATCACAGGTTGCGAAGAGACTGTGTGAGGGGGTTGCTGAACCTGTACAGGAGGCGATTCCACCTGTGGTGATGGCTCAGGTTCTGCGGGAGTTTCATCGGTCGACTGGGAGACATCTAAGGAGTTATGGTCCTCAGTAGCAGAATCATGGATTTCCTGGCTGAGATCAAGAGAGGCTTGGTTGGTGGGATCAAGCACCCCACCTAATTCATCTGGGGTTCCCACCAAGAAGAATGGCGCACCCACCGGGACTTCATCACCCTCTTGGGCAAGCAGAGTAACCACCGTACCCTCCACTCCTGAGGGAACTTGTATAGAGGATTTGTCGGTTTCAACCTCAGCAACAATCGTGGTGGGGGTGACCTGATCACCAGGTTGCACCTTCCACGATGTCACCAGACTATGACCAGTGGGGTTTCCCAACTGTGGCATCACGACGACATTCGCCATGCTTCCTCCTTTGCACGTGGGTCTAGGCTATCGCTCTCAGCGTAGTTTCGCGGAGATATGTCCACCAAACTCACCTAGTTCATGGTGATCCGTCCACCAGTCACCGGTAAGGATTGACCTGTTTCGTACTGTTGCTCCACAAGATAGAGAACAGCTCGAACAACATCACTGGGCAGACATCCGCGACCCATAGGAACCTTCGCTTCAAAGAAAGCACGAACATCGCCAATAGTTGACGCCCCAGGAACTCTGCCCGCCCGCAGATACTGGGCAAAGAAACCAGATTCAGGATCAGACCACAGTGGCCCATCGAGATAATTGCCTGGGCAGACGGTATTGATCTTTATTCCCTGACCAATCAAATCCATGGCAAAGGATCGACTCAGTCCAATAGCGCCAGCTTGAGATCCGAGGTACGAGAAATTGCTCCTGGTTCCTTCCAATCCAGAGGTTGAATTAATGTCAATAATGTCGAAGAGTAGCTCGGGGCGTACCTCATGTTGAGCGGCCATAATAGGCACAATAGATCTCACCGAGAGGAAGTATCCGGTGTAGTTCACAGCCGTCACCAGTTCGAAGTCTTCCCGGCGCTGTTCGGTGACTGAACCTGTCCTGGTGATGCCAGCATTAGAAATGAAAACATCCACACCCCCGTAGGTGGCTAGTATCTCCTGCCAGGCTAACCGCTGTGATTCTTCTATGGCCACATTGAGTTCCACAGCTAGTGCTGCCCCACGCCCATACTGGTTGACCAGCAGGGATGCTTCACTGCGGGCGCGGGCAATATTCATATCCGCTAAAACAATGTGGGCACCTTCTTCAGCGAGGCCCTGGGCCAGGCCGAGCCCAAAACCTTGGGCAGCCCCAGCGAGAACAACCACCTTGGAGCTCAACCGAGAAGACCTTGGCTGTTGGGTGGGAGGTTGATCACCAGGTGATGGGGCTTGGTCGCCAACCCCGGCTCCGAGCGCTTCGAGGAAGAGATCAAGATTCGCTCGGGCTGAAGCGTAATCATCTCCGGCACCAAAAACCACCTTGCCAGGTAAAACCACCACCTGGGGGCTCTGCCCAACTTCGTGGCGGTAGTGTTCTACCGCCTGACGAACCTGGTCTGCTAACGGGGCGTAAGCAGGCTCGACGACGCAGACAGGATTCATTCCTATGACCTGCGGGGCAACAGATGTCTTGCTCGTGGCGTCCCTTACTTGATCTGAGGAGTCACAGGTCACAATAGCGAGCGAGGTTTCACTACCCAGCAACCCGCGCAACACCGGAGCGACGACTTGTATCGTCTCAGCAATGCGCAGGGACTCGTCGGATGATGGGGTGGAAGTCATGATGGTCTCTTTCACATCGGCGAAAACTGGGTACGTTGTTCAATGATTTCTTTGAGCTGATCGACACCGCGATCACATAAGACTGTGTGTTGCTCAGCATCAAGAACCTGAGCGAACCGGGTTGGGATCTCTGGAACCTTGCCAATAGCTTCCTTCGTAATCGAACCGAATTTCACCGGTAGAGCGGTCTCCATAGCAATCATGGGTTCGTCGCCAGCAAGCTCTCGGCCCACTTTGACACCGTCGGCGGTGTGAGGATCCATGAGATAACCGGGGCGACGGTAGAAGTCAGCAATCGTGTCAACGCGGTCACGGTGGGTGGAGACACCGGTTTTGAAACCGTAAACCTCCGCAGGGTCCTGGGCATAACTCGTGGTACGGATGTCAATGGATCCTTTGGTGAGAAGCTGCTCACCAAAAAGCCTGCCCACTTCAGTAGCATCCCTACCTGCGAGGTCAAAGAAGAAGCGCTCAAAGTTGGAGGCCTTAGAGATGTCCATGGAAGGTGAGGAAGTTGCGAAAGTCTCCGTTGAGGCGCGTACGCGGTAGACACCGGTGCGGAAAAACTCGGCGAGAACATTGTTTTCATTCGTAGCACACACCAGATCTTTGATAGGCAAACCCATCATTCTGGCTACGTGTCCTGCGCAGATGTTCCCAAAATTACCGGAAGGAACACTGAAGGAGACTTCGCCGCGACCACCAGAGACCTGGAACCAACTCGACACATAGTAGACCACCTGGGAAACAAGGCGCGCCCAGTTGATGGAGTTAACTGCTCCGATCGAATGTCGCGCTTTGAACTCGGCATCCGAGTTGACCTCTTTGACCAGATCCTGACAGTCATCAAAAGAACCAGGAACCGTGATGTTGATGATACGTGGGGAATCGATCCCGTACATCTGTCCTCGTTGAAAGGGTGTCATGCGCCCCAAGGGTGAGAGCATGAACACCTGAACGCGGGAGGTATCGAGCAGGGCGAACTCTGCAGCGGATCCGGTGTCCCCTGAGGTGGCTCCCAGGATGGTCATGGTTTGTTCACGGCGAGCGAGTTCATAGTCAAAGAATTGCCCGAGAACCTGCATAGCCATGTCTTTGAAAGCAGCCGTTGGTCCTTGGGAAAGGTGGGCCAGCCACAGATTGGACTCAATCTTGGTGACCGGAGCAATCAGATCAGTGCCGAACTTTTCTTTGGTGTACGCCTGACGGGTGATCTTCTCCAAATCCCATAAAGGAATGTCATCAATGAACAAAGCCAGGATTTGTGCAGCCAGACGGGCGTACCCATCGTTGATGAGGATATCCCCTAAAGCCTGGAAATCCTCCAGCGATAATTGGGGATAGGTGTGCGGAACATAGAGCCCTCCGTCGGGTGCGAGTCCTTCCAGCAGGATGTCAGTGAAAGATTGGGGGCCGTACCCCCTGGTTGAGACATATTTCACTGTTGACCCCATCCGCAGGAGGCAAACCTTGTCGTTGCCAGGGTACGCAAGTGGTTGACCATCGCGTCAGGATCAGGTGAGCGGAAGACTGCTGACCCGGCGACGAAAGTGTCAGCTCCCGCATCGACACATCGCTCAATAGTCTCTGGGGATACTCCCCCATCCATTTGCACCCAGATATCTAGGTTGGAGCTATGGATCATGGAATGAATCTGGGCAACTTTGGGCAGGACAATGTCGAGGAAGGGTTGTCCGCCAAAACCGGGTTCCACACTCATGATCGTCACCATGTCGATTTCGCTGAGAATATCCGACAAGGCGCTCGCTGGTGTTGCGGGATTGAGTGCTACTCCCACTCGCGCTCCTATACGATGAAGTTCGCGAGCCAACCGTACTGGGGCGTGGACCGCTTCACTGTGAAAAGTGACAGATTCTGCTCCTGCCTCGGCGTACCCAGGGGCCCACCGATCTGGGTCTTCGATCATCAAGTGAATGTCCAGCATCCGGTCAGTAACTGCTCGCAGTGACTCCACCACCGGCAACCCAAAGGTCAGATTGGGTACGAAGTGGTTATCCATCACATCCAGATGGATACCATCAGCTGACGGTATGCGGGCAATTTCTTCCCCCAACTTCGCAAAGTCGGCATTGAGCAGGCTCGGAGTTATTCTCACCTGGATAGTCTACTAGGGGTCACCGTGGAGGTTTTTCCTGTCCGTGTCCACAGTTAACGGTCATGACAACCGTTAACTGTGGACGCGAAGGGATTACCCAACGCTGTGACAAAAATCTAGCAGGTCATAGGCCCAACAGCCCATCGACGAACAGTTCAGGGGAAAACTCTGCTAGGTCGTCGGCTCCTTCGCCCAGGCCGATGTATTTCACAGGTACGGCGAGTTCTTGTTGGACGGCAATGACGATTCCACCCTTAGCCGAACCATCAAGTTTGGTCAGTACGATGCCAGTGACCTCGACCACCTCAGCGAAGACCCGGGCTTGGGCCAGCCCATTTTGACCTGTCGTTGCATCGAGAACCAGTAAAACCTCACACACGGGAGCCACTTTTTCGATGACCCTCTTGACCTTGCCCAGTTCGTCCATGAGATTGGCTTTGTTGTGCAGACGACCAGCGGTGTCGATGATCGCAACATCCACACCAGTGTCTTGGGCTGTACGTACTGCATCGAAAGCTACTGAGGCAGGATCAGCACCCTCAGCGCCACGTACTGTCTCAGCGCCGATGCGCTCACCCCAGGTGGTCAACTGGTCCGCTGCCGCAGCACGGAAAGTATCAGCTGCCCCCAGCAGTACGCTCGACCCTGATTCTTGGAGGTTCTTGGCGAGTTTTCCAGCTGTGGTTGTCTTGCCTGTTCCATTGACACCCACCATCAAGATAACTGCAGGAGGGGTCTGCGTGTCGAGGTGAAGGTCTCGGTCCAATGCCGGGTTGACCAGGTTGATCATCTCTTCTCGCAGGATCTGCGCAGCTTGTTCACCCTCACTGACTCCCTCTAACCCCAGGCGGTTCTTCAATGACTCAATCAATTCCGTGGTGGGACCAACCCCCAGATCGGAAGAGAGAAGGGTGGCTTCGAATTCCTCCCAAGTCTGATCCGATATCTTCGAGGAACTAAGCAGTCCAGCCAATCCACGGGCCAAAGCATTGTGAGAGGAAGCCAACTTGGTTCGCAAACGGGCCATGCGTGACGTTGAGGATGATTCACCAGGTGAATCCTGGGAAGTCGTGGATTGCTCGTCACCAGGGTCCAACGCCGTGGACTGCGAACCGACTAGTTCCCCCCGGGCCTTCCGATTGGACACAACCACCACTACTGAAGCTGCCACCAAGCAGACCACGATCCCACCAAGAATGTACCAAAAGACAACGTCCATACAGATATCCTACGCGATTAGTCTTCGCGCAGGCGTTGGGAAACCACCGTGGATGTCCCATCGGAACCCATCGACACCCCGTAGAGGGTGTCAGCAATTTCCATGGTCCTCTTCTGGTGAGTGATAATCACCAACTGGGAGTTGGCTCGTAATTCCTCATAGATACCCAGCAAACGCCCCACATTGGTGTCATCGAGAGCCGCTTCCACTTCATCGAGAACATAGAAGGGGCTCGGGCGTGCTTTAAACAGGGCAATCAGGAAGCAAACCGCCACCAGGGCTCTTTCACCACCAGAAAGAAGAGAAAGCCGTTTCACCTTCTTCCCAGCAGGGCGAGCTTCCACCTCAATGCCGGTGGTCAACCACTCGTCGGGTTCGGTCAGGAACAACCGGCCCTCACCACCGGGGAACAATCGCGAGAAAGTATCGGCAAATTCACGCTCGACATCACCGTAGGCAGCAGAGAAGACCTCCTGAACGCGTACGTCCACCTCATCAATGATCGACAAAAGATCTGTGCGTGTTTTCTTCAGATCCTCCACTTGGGACGACAGGAACCGGTGACGCTCCTGCATGGCATCGAATTCCTCAAGGGCCAGCGGATTAATTCTCCCCAGGAGCTGCAAATCACGTTCAGCTGTTCTCAACCTCTTGGTTTGTTCCTCGCGCACATAGGGGGCTAACTCCACCTCACCAGTGTCAGGGTCTGGTTCACTCACCGCAATGAGCTGGTCAGGCCCATAGGTGGCCAGCAGGGTTTCAATATCAATGCCAATCTCGGTCATCACTCGTTCAGCTAAAGCATCAATGCGCATCTTTTGTTGGGTCATGGCCAATTCATCATGATGGGCCGAGTCAACAATCGATTGGAGTTCTTCCGCGAGATCGCGTACCCGAATTCGAGAAGCCTCAGCCGAGGTTTCCATATCCGTACGCGCCTGACCTAGCTCACTGCGCTGAGCCTCCGCTAGGTCAACACTGTGAGCGATTCTGGCTGCCAACCACTGGGCTGCTTCACCTGCTCGTTGAGCGACCTCTGCTCTCCTGGTCAACACCTGGGTACGGTGGAGGGCTTCCTCACGATTTCTTCTCTCGGTGTCAGCCGCCTTGCGCAGAGCCTCTGCTTGGCCCGCCATGGATCGTACCCGCTCCTGGAGTGTCGTTAATCCGAGCCGAGCTTCCATTTCGGCGCTCCGGGCTTGAGTCGCTTGAGTGGCTAGTTCATCTCGCAAAGAGGAATCAGGTAGCTCAACACTGACCTGGTCCTGCTGATGATCGATTGTTGTCTGAAGCTCGCTGATGAGTTGCTGGCAACTGTGGAGTTCTTCGCTGACTGCATCGAGTTGGTTGGTGACAGACTCCACCTCAGAGTGAGCAAGAACAACCGCATGATCTAAGTGGGCAAGATTCTGGGTGAGGGTGAGGTTGGCCAATTCCGCTTCTTTGAGCTGGTTGCGCAGATCATCGACACTGAGCTCTCCTTGGCTGAGGACCACCACCGCCTGGTCAGCACTGGCTTCTGCCTCGCGTAGCTGCTGTTCAGCCACACTGACGTCGTCTTGGGTTTTCTTCAGTGCCGAAGAAATCGCGATGGCTGATTGCCCGGTGGTCGATCCCCCCACAAAATAGTAGGCATTAGCTGCATCCCCCTCACGGGTCACGCATTGAATATCTGGGTGTTGGCTGATGAGAGCCTTCGCATGATGGAGATCATCAACGATCACTGTTGAACCGAGCAATCCGTGGAGAGAGGCCACCACCTGCTGATCCCCACTGATGACACTCATGAGAGGTTTTGTCCCTGGAATCGGCTGAGGTGGGGCTGGGCTAGTGTGATTGGCAACGAGGATCCCCGCCTGACCCTGGTTGGATTCCCGCAATTGGCTCACTGCTTGAACAGATGACGACATATCTTTCATCACCACAGCTTCACCGATGGCACCCAACCCAGCGGCAACTGCCTGGTCATATCCGGGTTCCACCTGAATCATTGATGCTAAAGACCCCAGGACTTGCGAGGTGGAATTCTTTGCTAACCAGGAGGCTCCGTTGCGATCAGAGGACAAGGCCAGTGACAGCGCTTCCTGGCGTGCCACCAGTCCAGCTTTCTTGGCGCTCAGATTCGCCACTGCTGCTTTGGCTTCCTCAGCAAGGCTTCGAGTCCTGTCCAGTTCTGCTGTTGCCTGGTCGTAGCGCGCGGTTAACTCCTCTACGTTGTTGGAAGGGGTTTCCTCGGCGGCGCGGTCACGATCCTGGCGAGCTGATTGGGCTTTCTCCACGCACATTTCCTGGACTGCGGTGAGTTCTTCTTGGCGACTACGCAGATTGTCGATGCGATGTTCCATGGACGACAATTCACCCAGTGCCCGGGCATGGTCTTCACGACTCGATGAGTGCAAACGTACCAGAGACTCAAAAGCCTGTTCGGCTTCACGATGCTCAGCTTCCGCTGAAATCTTGGCTTCCTCTGCTTGGCTCAGGGCCTCAGTTCGAGTGGAAATCTCCTCGCGAAGGCGGGACTCCCCCTCCATGATGGTGGCAGCTTGGGCGAGAAGAGTGTCAGGATCCCGCTCAGGGTTCACTGTGATCTCCGGCATTGCCTGGGCAGTATTGACTCTCTCTTCCGCCAAAGAGATCACTGATTGCACGCGTTCGCCAACCCCGGTTAAAGAGAACCAGACCTCTTGAGTACGCCGGTAGTCGGCTTCAGTGTGAACCAGGGACAACCTTTGTTCATCTTCTTGGAGACGGGCCGCGGCAAGATCGGCTTCGACACTGATTCGACGATTGCGGATATTGTGCTCATCAGCTAATTCCACTTCCAACAGCTCATTGGCTTGGGTGAGATCATCGGCCAGAAGTCGGGCCTTAGCGTCGCGCAGGTCCGCTTGAACCGCCGATGCTCTCTTCGCCACCTCTGCTTGACGTCCCAGAGGTTTCAATTGGCGACGGATCTCAGAGATCAAATCCCCGAGGCGATGCAGATTCGTTTGGGTTGCTTCCAGTTTGCGTAGCGCCTTCTCTTTGCGTTCGCGGTGTTTGAGAACACCGGCAGCTTCCTCAATGAAACCGCGACGGGTCTCCGGTGTTGCTTGGAGTATCTGATCGAGTTCACCTTGGCCCACCACGACATGCATCTCACGACCGATACCCGAATCGGAGAGTAGTTCTCGTACATCCAACAACCGACACGGTGTTCCATTGATGGCATATTCAGAGTTGCCATTGCGGAATTTGGTTCGTGAAATCGTCACCTCGGTATAGTCGATGGGAAGAGCCCCATCAGAATTATCGATCGTTAACTGGATCTCAGCACGCCCGAGGGGTGCACGCGAGGATGTGCCAGCGAAAATGACATCCTCCATGGAACCACCACGCAAAGACTTGGCTCCCTGCTCGCCCATCACCCAGGCGAGGGCATCAACCACATTCGATTTTCCTGAACCATTAGGCCCCACCACACAGGTGATCCCTGGCTCCAACACGATCGATGTGGTCGAGGCAAAGGATTTGAATCCACGAAGGGTGAGTTTCTTGAGGTACATCACCCCTCCTTGTCGTCGACGGTCTTGATCCGAATGGCCCGAAATGTCCAGAACTTATTCAACAGGAAACTGACGGGAAGTGCCACACAGACCATGATCGTATGGGCCCAATACCACTGTGTCCGAAACCCGGTGGAGTTGTCAAAGAAAACACTAGAGAGTTGCATGGGGGAATGAGGATACATCAGGGCAAGCTCTAAGATCATGCCCAGCCCTTGAGCAATGAGCCCAACCACGAAGAAGGGAAGAAACTCTGCGAACCATGGCGCATGATTCTTTGAGCGAAAAGACCACAGGCGGTTGAGTTGATAGTTCCAGAGGTTGGCTACCGCAAATGCAATGACTGAAAACACCAGGAACCAACGAATATTGAAGGGAGTCCCTGGAATAGGCAACCACACATTGTTCACCTCGGCGCCCTTCCACAAGGTGGGTGCCAATTTCTTCACTGCCACAGCTGTGACAAGATTCACACCAACCCCAGAAGCCCCCACTACACAGAACCTCACCAGCTGGCCAAAGCTTGTGCGATGTGTGGAGAGAAACTGGCGAATCATGGTCCCCGGCCCGACAACTCGGCGAGTTTCCCATAGGCCATCTCTGCGGCTTTCTGTTCTGCACCACGGCGAGAAGAAGCTGAACCCACACCACGGACATCATCGTAGATACGGACCTCAGCAACAAAGGTACGTTCATGATCGGGACCTGAAGCCTGGCATTGGTATTCGGGTGTTCCCAAATCCAAGGAGGCCATCAGCTCTTGGAGGGAGGACTTCCAATCAAGCCCAGCGCCCAATTCAGCAGCCTGAATGATCGCCGTGTCAAAAAGCTCGTGGACAAATACCGCTGTGGCACTAAACCCGCCAGTCAAGTGAACGGCACCAATCACCGCCTCCATAGTGTCAGCCAGGATCGAGTCTTTGGAGTCCCCGCCAGTGGCGATCTCACCGCGCCCAAGTTTCAGATGCTGGCCCAATTCGAGGTCGCGAGCGAGTTTCGCTAAAGCCACGCCACTGACTACAGCGGCCCGCATTTTGGCGAGTTGGCCTTCGGGACGATCAGCGTACCCGTGGTAAATAAACTCAGTGACAATCGCACCGAGAACAGAATCACCAAGAAACTCAAGTCGTTCATTGGTGGCTCCCCGCCCGTTCTCGTACGCCCAGGATCGGTGAGTGAAAGCAAGATCAAATAGTTGGGGGTCTACTGCGATTCCCAACTGGTCAAAAACGGAGGTTAGTCGGCTCACCTCAAGGTCAGGCTTCGAGCACCTGACGCCTGGCGCCACGCGGACCGTACTGCCCACAGGAGGGGCAGGCTGTGTGAGGAAGATGCTTCTCTTCACAGGCAGGATTGGCACAGGTGACTAGTTGAGGCACTTTCGCCTTCCACTGGGAACGACGGGCGCGAGTATTGGCACGCGACATTCTCCTCTTCGGAACAGCCACTGGTCTTCTCCTTCATCTATGCCCTGACGGGCAACTAGGACATCTTACCCCATTGACCCAGACTCAGCCAACGCGAGTCGATATCATCATCATGGGTGTGAGTGGGCTGCGAATTCATCTCAAGACCACAGTGTTGGCATAATCCTAGGCAATCTGGGTCACATAGTGGAATCAGTGGCTGTTCAAGGATGAGCCCGTCACGGATTGGTTGATCAAGATCGACCATCTCTTGGTGAATGAAGAGAACATCCTGTTGATCATAACCCTCTGCTTTGTCAGAGTAGATATAGAGTTCCTCAATGCGAGCTTCCACTGGTGAATTGGTCTGCTTCAGGCAACGCGAGCATTGAGCATCAACCTCAGTGTGGAATTCCCCTGTCACCAAGACACCCTCCCCCACTGACTGCAACTGGCCATGAACAGTAATCTGACGGCCAACAGGAACACTGACCAACCCCACTTCTAGGGTTTGTTCCATGCCCGCCGAGAACGAAAAATCCTTGGTCGCGCCCTCAGTTCTCTTCAGATCAACCAAACTGAGTTGAAAACCGGTTGTCTTCACCTACGCTGACCACCGGGGCATGACTGTGGTGTGAGGTTCGTCGATGTCGTCCACCTTGGCGCGACTCATCAAACGGTCCCTCATGACACCCACACGTGACAGTGTGACCTGGAGTTCAGCTTCGAAAGCTGCCAGACGGGTCTCCACATAACGATCTGCTTCAGCAAGAAGCTCTTCTTGTTCGGCTTTAGCTTTCGCCTCAATTCGAGCTGCCCTCACCTTGGCCTCTTGCACAATGGCATGCTGGTCAACGATATCCCAGGCCTGCCTGGTCTCGGGTGCTGACTGTGCACCATGGGCTTCGAAGTCTTCCTCCAACCCGGCAATGATGGAATCCAAGAAGGCGAGGGTTTCTGCACGGTTCATCATGCAGGAGGCTGACATTGGCACTGCCCGAGCCTCAACAACAGTTCTCTTGAGGTCCCTGAGCCGATGTTCGGTTTGGGAACTTTCCAACATGATTACTCCTTCTCCATAGCCATGGCAACATTAGCCGGTACGTAGGCGGCAATAGTGCCACCTGCCCGAGCAACTGACCGTACCAGGGTGGAGGATAGGAATCCAACCTGGGGTGCACTCGGAAGAACCAGAGTCTCGACATTGCCTAGCGAGGCATTCATGGCTGCCATAGCCCATTCGGCCTCAAAGTCAGCCCCACTGCGGGCCCCTCGTACCACAACGTCAGCTTGCTGATCGTGACAGAAATCGACCAGCAGTCCCTTCATCGCGAGCACAGAAACGTTATCCAAGCCACTGAGTGCTTCGGTAGCTAGCGCCAGACGAGTGTCCATCTCAAAGAGGTAGGACTTGGTGTTGTTGACACCGACCGCCACGACAACCTCATCAAAGAGCCGTGCCGCCCTCGTCACCACATCAAGGTGACCCAGGGTCAGTGGATCATAGGATCCAGGGACGACTGCTTTCACAGTTACCTCATTTCTGCGAGATAAATCACGGTCTCACCATATAATCGCGATGAGATGTTTAGGAAACTCTCAGGAAACTCTACCGCAGAACTGCGCTTCGAGCGTTCGACGAGTACCAAGCCATGAGATTCTAACCAACCTTGAGCTGCAATTCGATTCAGGAAACCCTCCACTTTCTTGGTGTCATACTCATAGGGAGGGTCCATCCAAATAATATGAAAACCCGTCGAAGGCCCAGCGAGGTAAGCCTCCACATCGCGGGAAAACACCTGTGCCTGGACCCCCAAGGACGCACAATTACCCCTGATGAGCCGGGCCGTACTTCTGTCAACAAAAACAGCCTCCGCTCCACGACTGATGGCCTCCAAACCCATCGCACCTGATCCAGCGAAGAGATCCAGGAAAGAAAAACCATGCAGTTGTGCAGATGCTTCACGATTTGCGGTACCCAACAGTGAGGCAAGCAGAGCAAAAACTGACTCCCGTACACGATCAGTTGTTGGCCGCGTCGCACTTCCTTTCGGCGTGGGAAAGCGACGAGAAGCCAAAGAACCTGCAATAATCCTGCTCACGGCACAAGATTACGTGAAAGAATCATCCTATGACAGAAAACGACTCTCCCGTCACCTTTCTCGATACTGATAAGGCCTGGGATCTTCTCGCTGGGGAACGCCTGGGTCGCCTAGCCGTGCTCACGGACTCTGGCGTGGACATTTTCCCCATCAACTATGTCGTCCAAGGTGAATCCTTGGTTTTCCGTACAGCCGAAGGTACGAAACTATCCGCCGTCACAGCCCACAGCGAAGTCACCTTTGAGATCGACCAGTGGAGTCGAGACTCCGGGTATTCTGTGGTTGCCCGTGGACGAGCCATTCCCATCAGTGATCCTGAAGAGATCACCCAAGTTGAAGCACTCGGTTTACGCCCTTGGGTTCCCACCTACAAGACCATTTTCGTGCGCATCATCATCCATGAGCTCACCGCCCGCAAATTCGACTTCGGTCTCGACCCCATCGACAAATACCGCTAACAAAGGGGACGGGGCGTTTGTCACATTCTCTCCAGCCAAACAAAGGGGACGGGGCGTTTGTCACATTCTCTCCAGCCCATTACTTCCCTGGACGACAAACACGTCTGATGGAACAACATTTGTTGTCGAAATGTGACAAACGCCCCGTCCCCTTTGTCACGAAGTCACGGAATCCAGACTCCATAGTCGCAAAAAATGTGGCTTCTGGACCCTGCGACTTCGCGCAGGGTGACGCGAACCAAAAACACACCTGTCGCAGGCGTGTGTCACATGGCTTCGTCGAAGTCGGCTTGGGCGCGGGAGTTGATGTCTAGGACATAGTCGGCAATACCCTCGTCGGTGAGGTCGGGATCCTTTTCCACTACTTCTTGGGCGATCGTACGCGCCAAAGAAATCATGTCCTGGTGTTCAAGAACCCTCAACAATCGAAGAGAACTGCGCTTACCCGATTGGGTCATGCCCAAGACATCTCCTTCGCGCCGTTGGGCAAGATCAATCTCAGCCAATGTGAAGCCATCCGAGGTTGCAGCAACCTCATCAAGGCGCTGGCGGGCTGGGGACTCAGGTTCTGCACTGGTCATCAGAAGACAGACCCCAGGGAAGCGTCCTCGCCCGATACGACCACGGAGCTGGTGAAGTTGGGAGATCCCAAACATCTCTGCGTCCATGATGACCATCATCGATGCTTCGGGATGATCAACCCCCACTTCGATCATGGAGGTGGCAACAAGAACATCGAGCTGGTGGGAAGAAAATCTGTCCATCGTGGCAGTCTTCTCCGCTGAAGGAAGTCTCCCATGCAGCAGACCTACCTTCAGTCCGGCTAGTGGACCCTTGGTCAGCATATCCACCAGCTCTACCACCGAGGTTCCCAGTTTTCCATCGCTGGGATCAATCCGCGGTGCAACAATGTAAACCTGACGACCCTGGGAAACCTCCTCGCGTACCCTCTGCCAGGCTCTATCCACCCATGCAGTTTGGCTGGTCGTATCCACCACCGTGGTGGTCACCTCAGCACGACCAGCAGGTATCTCTTTGAGTGTTGAGACATCCAGATCAGCAAAAATCGTCATTGCCACTGAGCGAGGGATCGGAGTGGCAGTCATCACCAAAACATGGGGACGAGGCCCGCCTTGGTTCATCAGCACACCACGCTGCTCAACCCCGAAACGGTGTTGCTCATCGACGACCACCAACCCCAGATTCTGGAATGACACTGTGTTCTGAAGTAAGGCATGGGTTCCGATGACGATGCCTGCGACGCCAGATGCGATTTCTTCCAAGGTCCTCGTCTTCGCAGCTGGGGGCATCGATCCTGTCACCAGTGCGATGTTGGTTCCCACACCATCACCCAGGAGCGTCCCTTGACCGAGATCACCTAAAAGCCGCGCAATAGTGTCACGGTGCTGGGCGGCCAGGATCTCTGTGGGAGCCAAGAGAACAGCCTGACCACCGCTATCCACAACGCAGAGCATGGCCCGCAGGGCAAGAACAGTCTTTCCTGAGCCGACTTCTCCTTGGAGAAGCCTTTGCATGGGAGCCGTACGCGCCAGGTCCTGGGCAATCTCTTCACCCACACTCATCTGTTCACCAGTCAACGTGAAAGGTAAACGGGCCTCGAAGGCCTTGACAAGGCCACCAGCGCGACACGGGAGAGCCTTGTCGCGTGAGGTGGCTTGCCGGCGATAGGCTAAAGCAACCTGGGTGGAAAAAGCCTCATCGAAAAGCAGACGTTTGACACCACGGTCATAGGCCTCGCGACTACTCGGGGTGTGGACGCCCTGGAAGGCACCGAGCAGATCTGGTACGTCGCCACGGCTGCGTACCCAATCGGGGAGAGGATCCTTCAGACCAGCCACAGATTCCAACCCTAATCCTATGGATTCACTGACAGTCCAGGTGGGCAGTTTTGCGGTTTGGGGATAGAGCCCAATAAATGACCCCGAGGTCACCACCTGAGCCATTTTCATATTCTGCACTGATCCCACAAAACCCTGATCGGTGATCATGACAAAAGCGGGATGGGCAAGTTGGGGGGCATCACGGAACCACCCCAGTTTCCCCGCAAAAATGCCTCGCTGTGAGCTGGAGAGAATCTTCTGCCAATAGGTGATCAAAGAATTGCGGCCAAAGAAGGTTGCTGTCAGGAACCCCCCGCGGTCATCATGCAAGCGTACCTCCAAGCGTTGCTTGGGCGAATGACCTTTCAACTCGACGCTGGCCACATGGGCGAGAACCGCGATGTATTCCTCGTGTGCACGGTGACTGATCACTAGTTCTTTCAGATCAGTCAGATCCGTACCAGACATGAGATGACGCGGAAGAAGTCGCAATAAATCACCGAGAGTGTGGCAGTGCAACCCCAGAAAAGCTTTCGCCGTGGGTTCCCCCAACACCTTGGACAGGGGGGTCGCTAGTGTGGCAAAAGCCTGAGTTTTCCACGGTGCTGCCATGGGCCCCAGCCTATCAAGGCTTGACGACACTGATAGGGGTCCCACTGTCTCATTGCCTGGTATGCGGATCACGGACGAGCTGAAGGTACCACAATGGAGGTATGACAGATGAGCAGGTTGATGGGGAAACCACCGTGGATTCTGCTGGTGAGCAGGTGGAATCCTCCACCCAGGACCATCCCAGCGAATTAGTTGATCCCCGACTTGCTCCAGCTGAGAATGATTTCACCACCAGGGAAGAACCTCGCTTGGATGTGGTCAGCGATGCTAATAATCAGGTTCCCCAAGAACCCGCTATCCCACAATTCATAGAAGCTGAGGTGGTGACCTTGGAAACAGAGGTAGCCCCCAGTGAGGCAGTCACCATCGCACCACCTGGTGAACGTCTGGCGCTGAAACAAATACCGGCAACAATGATCCATGCCATCAAGCAGTGGGGTGTCATCCAGAAGATTTTAGCCCTGCCCAAGGAGAAGAAACTGCTGGGAGGGATAACGACCTCAGTGGTCGTACTAGGAATTGTCATCGCGCTCATAGTGTTTGTCGGTGTCCCCCATGTGGTCCGAAACAACTTCTGGAAAACTCGCGAGGAATTCACATACCTACAATCAAAACTCACCAACATCATGGCTCAAGCCGAGGAGAGCTTGTCGCTGAGCCAGTTAGCAGAGGACGCTGAGGAAACAGCGGAAATCGAACTCGCCGATCCGGCTGTTCTTGATGACATGATTCCTCTGCTTGCGCAGGCACAAACTCTCATCAAGTCACCTCCCGCTATGGCTGAGAAAACTCCAGATATTCGCAACCAAACTCAGCAGATGAACATCGACAACGAAGATGTACTCAGTATGATTCTTGACCTGTTTTTTGCCACTGACATGGTTGACAAATCCCGGGTCGAATACTTCACCGATCGGCTTTCCGCACTCATTGACCAAGCTCAAGAGGCCTACGATCACAGTGAGGGTTTGGTTCCCGATGAACAGATTCGTACCTCACTGATGGAAACAATCGAATCTGCCCAGCAAGCTCAGGAATCCTTGCCAACTCTGAAACGCACAGCTGTGGTGGAATCATTTGGTGAGCAATCCCAGGCACTCGCTGATGGAATCGCAGCAATCGCTGCTGTTCAACAAACGCGTTGCTACAACGACGTACTGGTTCCTTTTGGCATCGATCCTATTGTCTGTGGAGGAATGCCTATCGAGGCGCTCCCCTATCGAGTCAATGGCCCCCACATGGAGGCCACCATCTTCAAGATGCCCAGTGGCAACATTGCCTGCTCAACTGATGGATACACACAGCGAGGAATGTACTGCGAAATCCTCAACAGAAACTGGCGTACTCCCCCGGAACTCATGCCCAATAATCCCCATGGGGTTGATGTAGGTGCCTGGATGATTTGGGATGGGCAGGTCAGTGTTGGGCTGGCCTATGGAGGCGGTGACGTGTACAACTGGGAATGGGCGCGAGAAGAAGGGATCGGTATCCCTGTTCTCCAGTACGGGAAAATCGCCGACATGCAGGTTGCGGCCTGCAAGAGCCAAGAAACTGGTGTGTTGTGTTGGGACGTGACCACCCACCACGGTTTCAGGATCAACCTGACGGACTTTGTTTATTGGTGACCAAACGCGTGCGACGATCGCCATCAAGAAAAAAACCCGCCAGGGGCGGGTCATCTTCTTTGGGTTCTAGCGACTAACTTTTCCGGCTTTGAGGCAACGCGTGCAGACGTTGATCCTCTGCGGTGTGCCGTTGATAACCGCGCGTACCTTCTGGATATTCGGGTTCCAGCGACGCAGAGTCTTCTTCTTTGACCACGGCACGTTGTGACCAAAGCCAGGGCGCTTAGCGCAAATGTCGCAGACGGAAGCCATGCTCACTCCTTGATTGTGTCCAGCTGGCACTCGCCAGCTAACCGCGCTATTCTACCCCAGCACCCAAGTCCTACTCAAATGCAGGGAGGGGACGGGTCCTTTACTGGATGACGATGGGCAGAATCATAGGCCGTGATTTGAGGGTGGAGGACACCCAACGACCGAGAGTACGGCGGATGTTTTGCTGGAGAAGATAGTTGTCAGTGACACCATCGAGAAGGGCAGTTTTCAACCGTGAAGAAATCTGAGAAGACACATCATCAAAGACATCCCCGTCATCAACTAAACCTCGTCCATGGATGTCCACAGACACCACTTCTCGTTCCTCACAGTTGACCACAGCGATAGCGGTGATGAAACCGGAGGTGCCGAGGATTCTTCGATCCTTGAGTGACTCCTCACTCACCGTACCCACGGTGGCGCCATCCACCAAGATATATGAGGTGTCCACCTGTCCAACGATGCGGGCTTCGTGATTGTTGAGGTCCACCACTGCACCGTCGGAAGCTATCAGCACAGACTCCACTCCGGTGGAGGCCGCTAGTCTTCCGTTCGCAATGAGATGGCGGTGCTCCCCATGGATGGGTAGAACATTCTTTGGTTGAACAATGTTGTAGCAGTAGAGCAACTCCCCTGCACTGGCATGCCCAGAAACATGGACAAGTGCATTGGCTTTGTGGACCACTGTTGCACCCAGATGAACCAGCCCATTGATCACCCTGTTGACCGACTTTTCGTTGCCTGGGATGAGAGAGGAAGCCAACATCACAGTATCTGCTGGACCTATCTCTATCGTGGGATGCGACCTCGTGGCCATACGCGCCAAGGCGGCCATTGGTTCGCCTTGGGAACCGGTGCACATGATGACCAAATGGTCATCGGGAATCTGCTCGATCTCGGATTGGTCGACAACCGTGTTGGGAGGATATTCCAGATACCCAAGTTCGCAAGCGATCCCCATATTGCGGACCATTGATCTTCCCACCATGGCCACCACTCGCCCGGTGAGAAAAGCCTGATTGAGGACCTGCTGAACCCGGTGCACATGAGAGGCAAAACTCGCCACCACAATTTTGCCTTGAGCGGCGTCAAAGACCCGGTGAATAGCTGGTTCAATCTCTTTTTCTGAGGTGGTGAATCCTGGAACCTCAGCATTCGTGGAATCCACCATCATCAGGTCCACGCCCTCTTCCCCGAAGCGCGCGAAAGCCCGCAGATCGGTCAGACGCTGATCCAAGGGAAGTTGATCCATTTTGAAATCACCAGTGTGCAGGACTGTTCCTCCTGCAGTACGCAGGAAGATCGCCAGTGCATCGGGGATGGAATGGTTGACCGCAACATAGAACACATCGAATTGGGTGCCAATCTTCATCGACTGTGAATCAGCGACCTCATGGAGTTGTGGTGAAGAAATCTGATGTTCAACAAGTTTGGGGCCCAAGAAGGCCAGGGTCAACTTCGATGCATAAATGTCAATCGCCCCATACTCTTTGAGCAGGTAGGGCACAGCCCCAATATGATCCTCGTGACCATGGGTCAACACCAGACCAACCACATCCTCCCAACGATCAGCAATAGCATCGTAGCCGGGAAGAATGAGGTCCACCCCAGGATGATCATCTTCAGGAAACAGTACGCCAGCATCAATGAGCAGGATCTCCCCATTAATCTCAAAAGCCGTCATATTTCGACCCACATTACCCAGGCCACCCAGCGGGATCACCCGCAAAGTATCGGGAGCTAATGCAGGAGGATCACGAAGTTCAATAGATTGCATAACCCACCCCTATGAGATACCCAAGACCGGCTCAAGTCCCACAGTGAGCCCTGGATGATCCACCACCCAACGAATCGACTGGAGAACCCCAGGCATGTAGCTGGAGCGAGCGCGAGCATCGTTGATGATGCTGAGGGTCTCCCCACTCGACGTCAGGCGTACCTCTTGCTGGGCTATAACCCCAGGAAGACGCAAGGAATGAACCCTCACCGATTCGATGGTTGCTCCCCTAGCCCCAGCCTCCTCATGGGTGGTGGAATCCACCATGGGAGTACACTTGGCTGCAGTACGCGCCTGGGACACCAGTCGCGCCGTGGTTGCCGCCGTACCCGAGGGTGCATCAGCTTTGCCTGTGTGATGGGTTTCAATGATTTCCACCGACTCGAAATAGGGGGCTGCGACTTGTGAAAAATGCATCATGAGCACCGCGCCGATGGAGAAATTGGGGGCAATGAGAACACCCACCTGGGGGTCATGACCGAGCAGGTCACGAATCTGATCAAGACGCTCGCCGGTGAAACCCGTCGTACCCACCACCGCAGAGATTCCCTGGTTCACACACCAGGAGATATTGTCCATCACCGAATCAGGGTGGGTGAAATCCACCATGACCTGGGCTTCAAGAGCCTTGTCGCGGGAATCAGAGATGTCGATCCCTGCGACAAGGTCCATGTCTTCAGCAAGGTTGACGGCCCGACAGGCCTCACCACCCATGCGACCATCAGCTCCAAAGACAGCGATTTTCATTGCGTACCTCAGTCCGTAGCATCCTCGGTTTCTTCAATGACAGGTGTCAGAGACAACTTGCCACGATCATCAACATCCAGGATTTCCACCTGGAGTTTCTGACCAACTGTGACCACGTCATCGACACTCTCAACACGATTACCCCCAGCGAGAGCCCTCATCTTGGAGATGTGGAGCAACCCGTCTTTGCCAGGAACCAGAGAGATGAAAGCCCCAAAGGCAGTGGTTTTGACCACCGTACCCAAGAAACGCTCACCCTTTTCCGGCATATGGGGATTCGCTATGGCATTGACCATCTGTCGTGCGGCTTCAGCAGCATCACCATTGTCGGCACCAATGTAGACCGTGCCGTCTTCTTCAATGCTGAGATTGGCACCGGTGTCATCCTGGATCTGGTTGATGACCTTGCCTTTTGGTCCAATCACCTCACCGATCTTGTCCACAGGGATAGTGACGGTCAGGATGCGTGGAGCAGTGGGGCTCATCTCACCTGGAGCGCTGATACATGAGTTCATGATCTCCAAGATGGAGTGGCGTGCCTCGCGTGCCTGCAAGAGAGCTGCACCCAGAACATCAGCGGGAATCCCGTCGAGTTTGGTGTCGAGCTGCAAGGCCGTGACGAAATCTGTCGTACCAGCAACCTTGAAGTCCATGTCACCGAGCGCATCCTCGGCACCCAGGATGTCGGTCAAGGTCAGATATTCCATCTTCCCATCAACCTCTTCACTCATCAGACCCATAGCGATACCCGCCACAGGCGCCTTGAGGGGAACACCCGCATGGAGCAGACCCAGGGTTGAAGCGCACACCGATCCCATGGATGTGGACCCATTAGAGCCCAAAGCCTCAGAGACCTGACGGATCGCATAGGGGAATTCTCCACGCCCCGGCAGAACCGGTACGAGCGCACGCTCAGCGAGGGCGCCATGGCCGATTTCGCGGCGCTTGGGTGAACCCACTCGACCTGTTTCACCAGTGGAGTACGGCGGGAAGTTGTAGTTGTGCATGTAGCGCTTCGTGGATTCCGGTGCCAGGGTGTCGAGTTTCTGTTCCATGTCGAGCATGTTGAGAGTGGACACACCCAGGATCTGGGTTTCACCACGCATGAACAGCGCAGAACCGTGGACCCTGGGGATCACACCAATCTGACAGGTCACCTCACGGATATCCTTCGGTCCGCGACCATCAAGGCGTACCTTCTCTGTCAAGGTACGCGCGCGAACGATCTGCTTGGTCAAGGAACGATACGCCCCGGTGATCTCTTTCTCACGATCAACGAATTTCTCGTCGAGCTCCTCATGAAGGGTGGCTAGCAACTCCTCAGTGGAGGTTTCGCGTTCCTGCTTGCCTGTGATCTGCATCACCTGGGTCAGGCGATCAGTGGCCATGGGCGCTAGGGCTTCCATCACATCGTCTTCATAGTCTTTGAAAACAGGGAAGGCGGCTGTGGTCTTCGGGAACTGGGCAGCCAATTCCGCTTGGGCATCACACAGGGCTTTGATGAACGGCTTGGCGGCTTCCAGTCCTTCAGCGACCACTTCCTCGGTGGGGGCAGTACGCCCGGAGCGGACCAATTCCCAGGTTTGGGACGTGGATTCTGCCTCAACCATCATGATCGCCACATCACCATTGGCGAGCACGCGACCGGCAACCGCCATGTCGAAGACAGCTTCCTTGGTTTGTTCAATGGTGGGGAAGGCCACCCACTGGTCTTTGATGAGTGCAATACGCAGACCACCCACTGGCCCAATGAAAGGCAAACCAGCCAAGGTGGTGGACATGGACCCAGCGTTGATAGCCAGGGTGTCATAGATCACGGTGGGGTTGAGCGCCATGACAGTGATGACCACCTGGACCTCATTGCGCAACCCTTTGGTGAAGCAGGGGCGAAGCGGGCGATCCACCAGGCGGGCAGCGAGGATCGCTGACTCGGGGGGACGGCCTTCACGGCGGAAGAAGGAGCCAGGGATCTTGCCCGCAGCGTACATTCTTTCTTCCACATCAACAGTCAGGGGGAAGAAGTCGATGGCATCACGCGGCGAATTCGCTGCGGTGGTTGCCGACATCAACATGGTATCGCCATCAAGATAGACAGCGGCAGACCCAGCAGCCTGCTGGGCGAGGAGACCTGTTTCAAAACGGACAACGCGTTTCCCGAAGGAACCGTTGTCGATGATGGCCTCGGTGGATCGAAGGTTTTTGCCTTCCATGATTATTCCTTTTCCAGTACGCAGGCGCGTACCTCATCATGGTCGAACTGTGGGCCCTCTTCAAGCGGTCTTCGATCGAAGCTAGCGGGTTGATACCCGACAGCCACCACCAAAGACCGTACGCGATTGCAGGCTCACAGCATGACTTATGTACTTGTATTGTTCAGACTACACGTGATAGGGGAAAATCGGGACTTTCGCCCCACACATGAAACACCAATTATCGGCGAAGTCCGAGCCGTTTAATCAGTTCGCGATAGTGCTCAATGTCTTGCTTGGCGACATAGTTGAGTAGACGGCGACGCTGACCAACCATGAGCATCAACCCACGGTGAGAGTGATGATCGCCCTTGTGGACTTTCAAATGCTCAGTCAGGTGAGCAATACGCTTCGACAGGAGGGCAATCTGCACATCAGGTGAACCAGTGTCCCCAGGCGCGATGGCGTACTCTTCGATAATCTTCTTCTTCTCAGCAGCATCCATGTGCCACTCCATTCATCTCGTTGCGCGATGCCCAACCCCGATGACTGAGCGCTCTTAATTCGCGGCCGAAATACGGCTCACCAACCCTACCACAGCCGGCACAGACGGTCATTTTCCAGTACCGTCCCCAACTGTCCCGTCCGTGGCGGTTTATTCGTCATCATGACTAATAACCCACCATGAAAGCGAGTTATTCGCTGAGTGCTTCGCGGGTGGCTTGGACGTCGTGGTTCATCTGGGTGATGAGCTCCTCGCGGGAGGTGAAGCGCAGCTGCCCACGTAGGCGGGTGACGAAATCAACACCGACCTTGTCACCGTAGAGGTTGAGGTCGCTTTGATCCAGGGCGTACGCTTCGACGCGACGGGATTCACCATCGAAGGTGGGGTTGGTTCCCACTGAGATGGCAGCCGGCCACGACTCGGATTCCCAGTGAAGGAAGCCGGCATACACACCGTCAGCGGGGCAGGCGTACCGATCGGGGATGGTCAGGTTCGCTGTGGGGAAACCCAGTTCACGACCGCGCTGGTCACCGAGGACAACAATGCCCTGATAGCGGAAGAACCTCCCCAACATGTGAGCTGCTGATTCAACCTCACCAGCAATGAGTTCAGCGCGCACTCGGGAGGAAGAGATGCGCCCCTCATCTTCTAACAACGGAAGAACCGTGACCTGGAATCTTCCCTGGGCAATCTCGTTCATCTGTTGACCATCAGCTTTGGCTCCCCGCCCAAAATGGAAGTTCTGCCCCACCACCACATCGGTGGGGCCCAGTGAGCAGAGGATCTTCTCCACAAACTCTTCAGGAGTCATCGCTGCGAGGGTTTTGGTGAACTCCACAATCGACACCTTCTGCGCACCAGCTTCTTTGAGCAGCCGTACCCGATCCGAGAGCCGACACAGAAGCGGGGGTGCCGAGGTGGGCTGGAGGATCGAAGCAGGATGCGGCCAGAAGGTGACTGCGACCACACTGCCTCCCGCGCCTGCACGCTCCTGAGCAGCCTGCATGATTGCCTGGTGCCCCCGATGAACACCATCGAAGTTGCCGATTGCTAGCACCCTACCCACTATGTGCTCCCGTCACTGATGGACCCTGCGACTGCGCGCAGGGAGACGGGGAAAGAGTATCTGCGCAGGGAGACGGGGAAAGAGTATCTGCGCAGGGAGACGGGGGTACGGCATCCTCGAGGAGAGACGGGGGTGGAGTGCCCGCGCAACCCTCGCCGTCACCCTGCGCGAAGTCGCAGGGTCCAGACTCAGCAGTTGCTGAACTCGCGAGTCTGGATTCTGCGAGTCGCTCCGCTCCGCAGAATGACGGGGGTGGGGCAGCCTCACAGTAAGACGGGGGTGGGGCAGCCTCACAGTAAGACGCGGGTGGGGCATCCTCGCAGAATGACGAGGGGCGGGTGTCAGAGTTGGTTGACTCAGTGGAGGGTAGGTCAAGTAATGCCATGGGTGAGTCGATGAACACGGCAACCGGGCGCGCCACATCCAGGTCAAACTCATCGGGTTCGTAGAGGGCTACGAGCTCATTGTCGTACATCATTGAGGCCAGTTTAGTCTCCAAGGTGACAGGGAGCTTGCGTCCAACGGCGATGTCGCGCAGCTGGGTTTCACTCACCTCTACAACTGGTGCGATGTGGGGTGCCATCTGACCCATGGTGATCAGTGAACCCACGCCAACGGAATCAAGGTCACAGCTGAGATCGAGGGTGAAACCTCCAATGCGGGTACGCCTGAGCGCGGTCAGGTGTCCACCAACACCCAGGTCACGACCCAGGTCACGGGCCAGGGCCCGAATATAGGTCCCCGAAGAACAGTCCACCACCACGTCAACATCCACCCACGGGGACTCATCACGACGAGTCAACAAAGAAAACTGATCAATGCACACCTCGCGTGACTTCAATTCCACCTCTTCCCCCGCGCGCAGTCTCGCATAGGATCTCTTGCCGTCCACCTTGATCGCCGACACGGAGCTGGGAACCTGCTGGATTGTCCCCAGGTACGCGGTCATGGCCAAAGAGATTTCTTCAGTCGACAGGTGGGTAGACGAGACCGTCTCCCCCACCAGCTCGCCTTCAGCATCATCGGTGAAAGTCGCTGACCCCAGCCGAATCGTTGCTGTGTATTGCTTGGTCTGCCCAGCGACATACCCCAGCAAACGCGTGGCCCGCCCCACACCCACAATCAGCAAGCCCGTTGCCATCGGATCGAGTGTCCCTCCATGGCCTACACGGCGAGTCCCCAGAGCTTTGCGTACGCGGGCAACAACAGTGTGGGAGGTGATCCCTGAGGGCTTATCGACCAGGAGGAAACCCACCACAGCGGTATCAGTCACCACTGTCCTCATCATCGTGGCGGTACGGGTCGGCCTCGCCAGCGTACTGTGCCTCGGCAGCGTGTGCTGAAATTTCGGCATCCGATTTCTTGACCGCATCCAACAGGGCCTCGAACTCTTCAGAGGTTTCAGGCAACCCATCAGGGATGAATGAAATCGTGGGAGTGAACTTCATTTTCACCCCACGAGCCACAGCTGAGCGCACCTGACCTTTGGCAGCTTCTAGCGCCTCCGCAGAACCACGATGAGCCTTCTCGTCACCAAAAACCGTGTAGAAGATTTCTGCAGCCTGCCAATCCTTACTCAAGCGAACATCAGTGATGGTGACAAACCCCAAACGAGGGTCCTGGATGCGTCGCGACAGCATCTCAGCAGCAATGAACTTGATCTGCTCGGCAACCTTGTGAGCGCCTGGTCCAGTCATGATCTCTCCTTTGTTTGCGATGGGTTCTTTGGGATCCACCAGCATCTAACACAAAAGGACCGTCCCCGTGTGTTAGTCGTGTGTTAGTCGCGGGGTTTTTCTACCATCTCGTAGGTTTCAATCGAGTCACCGATACGGATATCGGAGAAACCGGTGAGGGTCATGCCACATTCGTATCCTTCGCGTACCTCTACGACATCGTCTTTCTCGCGGCGCAGAGTGTTGATCGAGGTTTCCGCGACCACGATTCCGTCACGCACCAGGCGCGCCTTGGCGTGGCGACGGATCGTACCCGACATGACCATGCATCCAGCGATCATGCCTGCCTTTGAATACTTGAAGGTTTCACGAATCTCAGCGACACCGCGTTCCTGCTCCTCGAAGATCGGCTTCAGCATTCCCTTGAGTGCTGCTTCGACATCGTCAATGGCCTGGTAGATGATCGAGTAGTAGCGAATATCCACTCCCTCTTGGTTGGCGACCTGGGTGGCGTGACCTTGGGCGCGCACATGGAAACCAATGATGATGGCGTTCGACGCAGCAGCCAAAGCGACGTTGGTTTCGGTGATCGCACCCACACCACGGTCGATGATGCGCAAGGTGACCTCGTCGCCCACATCGATGTTGACCAGCGCGTCTTCGAGGGCTTCCACCGAACCAGCAGAGTCGCCCTTGAGGATGAGGTTGAGTTCCTCGCCTTTCTCCATTTCCTTGAAAAGGTCTTCCAGGGTACGACGCTTGGTGGCCTTCGACAGGGCAGCAGCGCGCATGCGGGCTTCACGTTTCTCAGCGATCTGACGAGCAGTACGCTCATCATCAACCACGAGAACATTGTCACCAGCCCCCGGTACAGCGGTCAAACCAAGAATCTGAACCGGTGTGGAGGGTTCAGCTTCGTCCACTGCGACACCATGGTCGTT
Source organism: Propionibacteriaceae bacterium (assembly GCA_009782915.1). Classification (GTDB taxonomy): domain Bacteria; phylum Actinomycetota; class Actinomycetes; order Propionibacteriales; family Propionibacteriaceae; genus WQYJ01. The sequence goes on from WRIC01000013.1 coordinate 48,126, forward strand.
GATGAGTGCGCGGACACGTCCATAGGAGTTACCCACCACAATCGAGTCACCAATATTGAGGGTTCCTCGCTGAACAATGGTGGTCGCAACAGGTCCACGTCCACGGTCCAAGTGGGCTTCAATAGCCACACCCTGGGCGGGCATGTGCGGATCGACCCGAAGATCCAGGGCTGCATCTGCAGTCAACACAATGCCAGTCAACAGATCATCCAACCCATCACCGGTCACCGCGGACACATCAATAAACATGGTGTCCCCACCATAGGTGTCCGGCACCAACCCGTATTCACTGAGCTGGCCGCGTACCTTCGAAGGATCAGCGCCCTCCTTATCGATCTTGTTGACCGCCACCACCACAGGGACATCCGCAGCCACCGCATGGTTGAGGGCCTCCACGGTCTGGGGCATCACCCCATCATCAGCAGCCACAACCAGCACAGCAATATCAGTCACCTGGGCGCCACGAACACGCATCGCGGTGAACGCCTCGTGACCAGGGGTATCAATGAAGGTTACGCTGCGGTGTTCCCCATCAACCTCAGTCGCTACCTGGTAGGCGCCAATAGCCTGGGTGATTCCCCCAGCTTCACCTTCAACAATATTCGTACGTCTAAAGGCATCCAGCAACTTGGTTTTACCATGGTCAACGTGGCCCATGATCGTCACAATCGGTGAGCGGACAACCAAGTCCTCATCATCAGCAAGGTTCTCGCCGAAGCCCAAATCAAAGGTCTGCAAGAGTTCACGATCCTCATCCTCGGGCGATACAACCTGAATGTCATAGTTCAACTCCGAACCAAGAATCTCCAAGGTGTCATCACTGACCGATTGGGTGGCGGTCAGCATCTCCCCCATGTTGAACAGCAACTGCACGAGTTGAGCTGGATCAACCGAGATTTTCTCTGCGAAATCAGTGAGTGAGGAACCCCGTGGCAGACGAATAGTCTGACCTTCACCAGGTCGAATGCGTACACCCGAAATGGTGGGTGCTTCCATTTCATCAAACTCTTGACGACGAAGCTTCTTCGATTTCTTGTTTTTGCGAGCTGGCCCACCTTGACGCCCAAAGGCACCCTGGGTGCCAGATCCTGTACGCCCACCACGGCCACCACGGCCCATCGGCATTCCTGGCCCCTGGGTGGGTGCGCCAAAAGGACTCGAACCGCGTCCACGGGTGGGACGCCCTGAGGTGGGTGCACCCGAGGATGGTCCTGATGGTCGCGTGGATCCTCCAGCATTCCTGGAGAACCCCGGGCCACCGGGTCGACCAACGCCAGTGCCCTGACCGGGACCTCTGATCCCTTCATCGCGCTGTGGGCGACGCACACCCATACCCTGGGAGGAAGCATAAGGGTTGTTTCCTGGTCGCGGTGCCCCAGGACGGCGTACCCCCGCACTCGGAGTAGGACGCGGCATTGGTCGGGGAATCATCGATGACGGTTTCGGGATGTCCGACTTTTCTTCTGGGGTTTCCTCCACCGGAACCTCAGGTTCAACTGGCAACTCCACCTCAACCACTGGTGGTTCCACAGGTTCCTCAACCTGGGGGGGCTCAGGTTCAGACTTCTTAGTTGTTTTCTTCGCCGGTGCCACAGCGACAGGTTCTTCAACAACCGGGGCAGGCGGTTCCTCGACAACCACCGGGGCAAGAGCAGCATACTTTTCTTTGAGTTTGCGCTCCACAGGGAGTTCAATAGTCGAGGCAGCCCCCCGTACGAACTCCCCCATTTCTTTGAGGTCAGCGAGAACGGTCTTTGAATCGACACCGAGCTGTTTCGCCAGCTCATGGACGCGTGTCTTGGCCACAGGTCTCCTTATGTGCCCAGATACGCATCCGGGCAGGTTTATGTTGTGAGGGTGCTCATCGTAGGTAACTCATCGTAATTCCATGAGCAATTGCCCACCTTCACTATCGGACCTCATCGTGGGATGAGATGACCTGTCACTGCGACAAGCCACCGCATAGTTTAGGGCATAAACGCAAGTAACCCCAATAACGCACCCACGCGTAGCGAGTCACTGTGACAAACGGGGCCTGTATTAACTGTCACACGCTGCTGATCTGCCCCCATTTGCCCTGCGAGTGGAGACTTTTCTTCCATCATGGAAGATAAGTCTCCACTAGTGGTGATTAATACCGGCCCGGTTTGTCACGCAGTCCCCCTCGTCACCCGCTCCCGTCCAGGCAAACAACTTGTTTGATTGTGGATAACCTTCCATGGCGGCTGTGAATGGGGTTGACTTGGAGCACTAACTCTCTGGGGAGGGAACATGAAGAAACTACTGCTGATGGTTGTTGTGGGTGTGATGCTGGCTGGGTGCACAC
>WRIC01000014.1 GCA_009782915.1 Propionibacteriaceae bacterium
CCCGTAGGAGTCTGGGCCGTATCTCAGTCCCAGTGTGGCCGGTCGCCCTCTCAGGCCGGCTACCCGTCGAAGCCTTGGTGAGCCGTTACCTCACCAACAAGCTGATAGGCCGCGAGCCCATCCTTGACCGTCGGAGCATTTCCAGTCGAGAAGATGCCTTCTCAACTCATATCCGGTATTAGCATCTGTTTCCAAATGTTATCCCGGTGTCAAGGGTAGGTTGCTCACGTGTTACTCACCCGTTCGCCACTTTATACACCCCCGAAGGGGCTTTAATCGTTCGACTTGCATGTGTTAAGCACGCCGCCAGCGTTCGTCCTGAGCCAGGATCAAACTCTCCGTTGAAAAAATATCCACTCGCCAACGAATTGGTTAGTGGTCAACTTTGGGTTTGACATCCTGACATATCTCTTATTATTTAGGATATATCAAATATATCAAAGGAACCGTCTTGGTCTGATAAATCAGCCAAGATCGGGGCACTTAAACTATATGTATTTAGTGCATTATTTGGCATTGACTTTAAGCACGCTATTGAGTTCTCAAGGTTCAGGTGCGACCCTCACTTTGGCTTCCGCCGCGGTTTTGGGGCAACTTACCCAAGCTTACCGAAATTCGAGGTTCTCGTCAATTCGGATTCTTGGGTTTCCCTGCTGGAAAGTCACGCGCAGAATCTCAATAATTCTTGATGTGATTTCGGACAGGGAACCGGTGGTGATAAACGCTTGTGTGATCTTCGATCAGCGTTTCATTCCCTCGGGATGGATAAAGTTACCCTAGTGGAATTCGACTTGTCAAATTCGCTGAGATAGAACTGGCGGCCCACGATCATCACCTCACTTCTAACCCACGAAGAACAACCATCAATGGTCTAGAATAGGAGGCTATGCATAAGTGGGGAAACCCCAGATAAGGAGTCTTGATCAGTGGCGAATCAGTCATCGATAGAAAAGGAACTCGCCAACGAGCAAGAGTACGTTGACCTCGTTCTCACCCACTTTCAACGGGCAATCGACGCCGCTCATGACCTTGCTCAAGAATCCAGGGCACTGTTCACTTCAGATCGCGACACGTGGATGCGAGAAGAATTAGGTACGGCCATCCTTGAGCGAGATACCTTCTCCTATGTTGCAGCACGACGCCTGGCACAACTCGAAGGTGAACGCGAAGGTTTAGTCTTTGGTCGCCTCGATTTCCTCCATGACTCCCAGAGATACATCGGTCGCTTGGGAGTACGCACGCAGGACTACGAACCCTTGGTCATCGATTGGAGAGCTCAGGCAGCTGAACCCTTCTATCGCGCAACACCTATTGAACCCATGGACGTGGTTCGCCGCAGGGTTCTCACCTCCCGCAATGACCGAGTCACAGGCATTGAAGATGATGTCTTGATTCCTGGTCAGATCCCCGACGACATGGTGGTGGTCGGGGATGGGGCACTCATGGCAGCTCTAGATCGTGCCCGTGGAGCAACGATGCATGACATTGTTGCGACCATCCAAGCTGAACAAGACAAGGTCATCCGGGCACCACACCAGGGATACACCATCATCACTGGTGGCCCGGGAACAGGAAAAACCGTCGTTGGCCTTCATCGCATCGCCTTTCTCATGTATACCCACCGCACAAGGTTCACCAATGGCGGAGTGCTCGTCATTGGCCCCTCCTCCATCTTCATCGATTACATTGAGAAGGTCTTGCCCGCCTTGGGGGAAGAATCCATCACCTTACAATCTGTTGGTCAGGTAGCCCATGACGTTCTAGGTTTCTCCTCCTCGATCAGAGACGCTAGTGATGCTTGGGCCATCAAAGGCGACCTCGCAATGGTGGGGTTGCTCAAGAAGCTGGTCAAGCAGCCACTCCAGGAGGATCAGCAGTTGAGGGTTGTGGTTCATGGTGAGGTTTTCTTCCTCACAGCTGAGATGCTCAATGAGATCCGTTTGAGTGCTCTTCGCAAACACCCGTACAACCAGGCGCGAAAATTGGCCCGAGCTCAGGTGGTTGAGGCCTTCCTCCAGCAAGCCCAAGAGCGAGGCCTAGTAAAGAGACCTAACAAAACAAGGGAACTCATCAAAAGCTCCTGGGAGTTTGGTCCATTTTTCCAACAGTGGTGGCCAGTGCTCACTCCGGTGAAAGTCCTGTCTCGACTAGCTGATGAAGACCTGCTGAAGAAACTGGGAGGATTGACACTCGAGCAGGCAAGAATCCTCAGCAAGTCTATTGACCCTGAGCACCCCACTGTGGGAGATATCCCGCTCTTGGATGAATTAGCTCATCTTCTCGGTCCATTACCGAAGGAAAAGTCGACTCATAACCTCTTTAGCGACGACCCCGATGATCAGATCGCCCTGCTGGGCACTCGCAATGAAGACCAACAACCACGCAAAGGAGTCGCTCACACCACCTTTGCCCATGTGCTCGTTGATGAAGCCCAAGACATCACTCCTATGCAATGGAGGATGATCCACCGCCGAGGTTCTCAGGCTTCGTGGACGATCGTCGGTGATGTTGCCCAATCCTCCTGGCCAGATCGAGATGTCCCCCTCCAAACACTCACCACACTGATGGGAAACAGAGAGAAAAGGTTTTTCCGCCTCTCCACTAATTACCGCTCCCCCAAAGAAGCATATGAGCTGGCTACCGCCTACATCACCGAGAAAGAGACCGACTGCGATATTCCCCAGTCAGTACGCTCTACTGGTATCCAGCCACGATGTGTCGTCAGTCCTCGAAGTGAGGTGGGTCCTTTCGTTGCCGACGAAATCAATCAGCTGTGTGAACAGGTGGAGGGAACCATCGGACTGATCTGTGAAAAGGAATACTCTGATCTCATCCAACCCCACTTGCCCCAGCTGAATCGGCTGATGGTGATTGATGCGCTGTCCGCCAAGGGGCTGGAATTTGATGCGGTGGTTATTGTTGATCCCGATGGTATCGCCTCAACATCATTGGCGGGTCCTAGAATCCTCTATGTGGCGTTGACCCGTCCGACACAGATTCTGGTGACTGTCGATATTGACAACGAAGGCCTGTGGAGAGCCGGGTTAGCTCAAACTTCTCCAGATTGATCGGGTCGCCGTTGAGCGATTTTGGGTGAAGAAATGCAGTCCAGGGGCTCCATGATCGAGCAAATCCTGGGAGAGTTCCGTGGCGATGCGTGTGCCCACCTGGCGTACCCGAGCAGGATCAGGTCCAGCTTCATCGAGCTGCGACTTGATCGACTCGGGGATCGCAGCGCCACTGAGTTGGGCAAATTTCACCACCTGGGAGATGAGCGTGATAGGCATGATCCCGGGAATAATCGGAATGGGGCAATCCAAGGATCTCACTCGATCCACCAGCTCAACATAGGATTGCACGGAGAAAAACAGTTGGGTGATGGCAAAACCAGCCCCAGCTAGCCATTTGTCTTTGAGTATCTGCGCATCAAGGCGGGCATCATGTTGAGCGGGATGGGGATCAGGAAAAGCAGCTACCCCCACACAGAAATCTCCACGAGAGCGAATCAATTCCACCAATTGTGTGGCATTAGTCAAACCGTGAGGGTGTGGTTCCCATAAGACAGCTGGTCCACCTGGCATGTCTCCTCGAATAGCCAAAATATGGTCAAGGCCATCGGCCGCGTACCGATCAATGACCCCAAGAAGTTCAGTGGTGGTTTGCCCCACACAGGTGAGGTGTCCCATGGTACGCGTGGACGTGTCAGCATTCAGTCGCCTGGTGAGATCCAAGGTACGTTCACGTTGGGAACCATTAGCCCCATAGGTGACTGAAAGAAAATCTGGGGCCATGGGTAAGAGCCGCGAAATCGTGTTCATCAACTGCTGATCTGCATGGTCGTCATGGGGGGGAAAGAACTCAAAAGAAAACAGCCGGCGACTCCCGTCATGGAGCAGGTCGCAGATAGTCACGACTCACGCTCCACACAGATGTCAACGAGTTTCTTCAATCCCGAAAGGCCCACCTCGGTGAACTCTAGCGACTGAAGAATAGTGAGGCCTTGGTTTTTGTCTTCATTGATGACCTGTTCACTGCGCTGCACTGCTCCAGTGTCGATGAGAATCTGACACACCAGGTCCACCTGATGTTCACTGAGATCACCATTGCCCCACAGCGTGGTCAATGATGACTTCTGCTCCTTGGTTGCCGAATCCAAGGCGTACCCAAGGAGCATGGTTTTCTTGCCCAATAAAATGTCATCCCCGCGTGGTTTACCGGTGAGCTGCGGATCGCCGAAAACTCCTAACAGGTCATCGCGCATTTGGTAGGCGCGCCCAATATGTTCGCCGAAAACTGCCAAAGCCTGGAGCTGATCAGGGGTCGCCCCCGCCAGGGCAGCGCCTATCTGGGCAGGGCGGGCAATCGTGTATCGGGCGGTCTTGTATTCCATGATGAGTCGTGCATCAGTGAGAACCAATTCGGTACTGAGGTGTCGAGCCTCACTGAGCAGGTCCAGATATTGACCGGCAAGGACCTCGGTTTGAACATCGACGAAAAACTGACGGGCCACCGAACGTGACGACTCCAGAAGGTGGGCGTTGTTGAAGAGGGAGTTCGACCAGGCTAGCAGGAGGTCACCGACAATGATTCCAGCTGCCAATCCGAAATGATCAGGATCAGAGGCCCATTGCCGCTGCTGATGGGTCTCTGAAAAAAAACGGTGGGCACTCGGCCATCCACGCCTCGACATCGATCGGTCAATGATGTCATCATGGACCAGTGCACTGCCGTGGAGAAGATCGACACTCGCAGCCACATCCCACACCCCCTCATCAGGGAGTTCACCACTGGTGGCCAGATGACTCCATAGACACAGCGCTGAGCGTATTCCTTTACCTGCCGTGGCATATCGATGGGCCTGGTTGAAAAGATCAGTGAGATGGGAGCTGGTACCTTCGAGAGCTTCAAGGTGAGCGCGATGCGACATCAAGCAGCGGTCAATGCGAGCAACCAGTGCGCTATTTAACTCGGGACTCAAAGGATGATCAGCGTCGAAGATCATCATGGCTGCCTTTCTTGACGAAAGGCGCTCATGGTCTCTGAAAGGGATCCTTTCTGGACACTGCGCAGATGATTACCCCAGGTAGTGAGATGTTTCACCCGCGAAGCATCCATCCATACTCGTGTTGCACCCAAATCCGTCGCTCGTGACACATCAGCAAGGCTCTTGCATCCAGCAACAAACCAAACAAAAGGATGGGATGTAGCTAGATCTGCAATGTGGGTGAGCAGTGCTTCGTCACGACCGGTGACCACGAGATAGTCACACCCACCCACCAGGGCCTGGCGGGCATGATCGATGTTGTCGACCTTGCATCCGCATACTCGGTCCGTCCACTTTTTGGCATGCTTGGGTTTCGTGAGATGAACAACGTCAGCTCGAAGATCAGCGCTGGCAGGTTCAGATATGGCTACTAAACCCGAGGAAGAGACCTCACGTGCAGCAGAAAGATACAAGTTAGCCTCATCAGGTTCGCTGATTGTTGAAGCAACAACAATCATCCCAGCTCCTTTTTCGATCACTGATCGACACCATATCTTCCAGGAAACCAGATCTGGAGTAGGTTGAGCTTCGATAGCGATCCTTGTCTGGGTTAGTCTCAATCGTGGGGAATACATGACGGTCACACCCACCAGACTAGCTCACCAACACCAGATCGGCACCGCGAAGGACCTGTGTCGAATCATTGATCCACCCTGACATCGGTGAGCCTCACACGTGTTGGGCTAAAGATTTCCTAAACTCAACACTGGATTGTTGTCTAGTTTTCAGGAGTGTACGTGGCAAGGGCGCATCACGATGTTCTCATCGGAACTGTCCTCGGTGATAGGTATGAGATCACTGCATACGTCGACCATGGTGGTTCGGCGGTGGTTTACCGTGCGATTGATCGTCGCCTGGGGCGTACAGTGGCTGTCAAAGTCATTCACTCTGATCTGGCGGGGGACCCCGATTATATTGCTCGCTTTGACCGGGAAGCCCGCGCCACAGCGATCCTGTCTCATCCCAATATCGTTGCAGTCTTTGACCGGGGATGGATCGCAGAGCGCCCCTACATCGTGATGGAATTTATTAGAGGGCAGTCCCTGCGTACGATCATCAAATCTTCTGCACCGCTACCTGTCGAAACAGCATTATCCTATGCTAACGATATAGCTCTAGGCATTGCTGCTGCCCATGCCATGGACATCATCCACCGGGATATCAAACCCGAGAACGTACTCATCACAGCCAACCAGGATCTGAAAGTAACTGATTTCGGGCTTGCCAAAGATATCACCGCTCATACCTCGGCGGCTTCCCAAGGTGTGATCTGGGGATCCATCAAATACATTGCACCAGAGATCCCCGACACGGGTTCAGCCGCCAAGGCATCTGATGTCTACTCCACTGGAGTTGTTTTGTTCGAGATGCTCACCGGACAGCAACCTCATCAAGGTAAAGAAATCTCCCAGGTTCTCTGGAAGCACATGAATGAGGATGTTCCCGCACCCTCCACCGCGTTGCCTTCTTCCATGAAATCCAGAATCCCCGACTATGTTGATGCCCTGGTGGTCGCCACCACTCGTCGCGCACCTGAGCAGCGCTGGAGCGATGGACGCATCCTCCAAGAAAATATCTCTCTGGTACGCCAGCGTCTCGCTGCTGGGGTGAGCGAAGACCCCAAGCTCACTGCATCTTTGATGTCTTATGCCCCCGGTGCTGACGACACCCCACGCATCGATCTTCCACGACCGTCTACTGTGCCGGTGGTCACCAATAGCGACGACACACCCATTCAAACCAAGGCGGCTGCTGTGACAAAACTTGCCCAGGTAGCCCAAATCCCGCAGAAATTTAAGAAGAATCGTCGAACCACCCCAAAGAAGGACAACGACACTGCCTCACGCAAACTCCTGCCTCGCAAGACATGGGCCATCATCTTTGGTGTGCTTGCTGTTGTTCTGGGACTCACCTGGTGGTTGGCTCTAGGTCAATGGACAAAGATTCCTGCCCTAGCGGGAATGAGCGAACAGGAGGCTCGCAGTGAAGCCGGGGAGCGTGGTCTCAAAATCGAAACCATGCAGGAGTATTCCGAAACAGTCGCCGAGGGTTTGGTGATTCGTACTGAACCTGCAGAGGGGTCACGGGTTCAAAGAGCCTCCACCATCATCGCCCATATGTCGAGAGGGCCCGAGCGCTATCCCATGCCCACGGTGGTGGGATTGACTGTGGATGAAGCCACAGCGGCTATCGAGGATTCCCATCTGTCGATCGGCACGATTAAAGAGGTTTGGCATGATACTGCCGCGGTGGGTGAGGTCGTCAGTGCCTCCCAGGACCCTGGGGCAAGTCTGAAACCCGATACGGCTATTGACCTGTCGGTCTCTAAGGGACGAGAACCCATCAAAGTTGATGACTACACGGGAAAACCGAAAGATGAGGCAGTCAAAGCACTCGAAGCAGCAGGTTTTGTGGTGAAAACCACCGAAGACTTCTCCCCCAAACATGCTGCTGGTTTGGTGGCCATCCAGAAACCTGCTGAGGGAACTCTCTTCAAAGGGGACACTGTGGAGCTGGTCATCTCCAAGGGGCCTCGCATGGTGGTGATTCCTGATGTGCGTCACAAGTCTCTTGCTGATGCTAAGACCATCATTGCTAAGAATTTCACCGTGGCCACGAAGGTTGACTCCACGATTGGGGCTCCGCTGAATATTGCCAAAGGAACAGATCCCCCAGCGGGGACAACCGCCCCTGAGGGTTCCACCGTCACGATCCTGGTGGGGTAAGACACCGCAGCGATTTAGAACCCTTCCATGGATCGACGGTCTGCCAGGTGAGTGTTGGTCATCTCACCTAGTCGATGAAAGGTGAGATTCCATCCACGCTCATTGATCAACCCATCGTGGATCAGGAATCCCTGCGGAGCATCCACCTCACGGACAAACTCAATGGTTTCCTTCATGGCACACCAGGGAGCATGAGCTGGAATAGCGAGAATGTCCACCCCCCTTGGCGCGGTATCGAGCGCGTCACCAGGATGGAAGAGCGTCGGTTCCCCTGGTGTGGTGAACATCACCCCGACATTCCCGATTCGAGGAATATCGCAGTGGATGATCGCGTGGAGTCCCCCCACCGCTTCGATAGTGGTCGAGGAAATCTTGAGGGTTGATCCAGCAGATAGTCGTTGTGCCTGGGGAAGATCAATGGAATCTGGAATAGTGGGTTCAACGATGAGCTGAGCTTGTGGATTACCTGCCAGCAAATCAGGGAGATTCTCCGGATCGATGTGATCACCATGTCCGTGGGTGACCACAATGGCATCCAGGTCGCGCAACCCATGCCAGGCACTCGAGAAGTTCCCCGGATCAATCAGTATCCTTACCTGATCTGTTTCAAACAGTACGGTGGAATGACCGAGATAGGTGATCATCGTGGGTTCGCCTGACCTAAGACAGAAGCAGTCACCTTGCCCCCCTCAATGCATTGTTCGCGGCTCACACCGAGATATGATACAGCTCGAACAATATGTGGCCCCAGTTTGGTGAGTTTCACTCCCTGTTGAGCTACGTCTAAGATGACCTGATCTGCATCCAGTGATCCTGTTTGGATCACCACTATGTTGGTGGGGATTGACTCAGTGACCGCCCAAGGAGCTGCTACTCGTACTTGGTCAGCAAAGAGACTGGCTCCTTCATGGTCTTCAGCAAGACGCTTGATGTGGTGGTCTAAGGCATAGATTCCTGCGGCAGCAAGAATGCCAGCTTGGCGCCATCCCCCGCCCAGTCTCTTGCGTTGGACTCGGGCTTGATCGATGTTAGCTTTCGTTGAAGCCAGCAGCGTACCCACAGGTGCGCCCAATCCTTTAGACAAGCACAGACTCACTGTCGAAGCCTGTTTGCCATAGTCGGCCAACGAAGTCTGCGTTGCGACGCAAGCATTCGCCAGCCGGGCACCATCGAGGTGGAGTCGCAGATCATTGTCCTGGCAGTACTTGGCGATCTGGGTGTAGTTCTCCAGGGGTTGGATCGCACCACTAGCAAAATTCATGGTGTTCTCTATCTCAACAGTGGAGGTTCTCACCAGGAATCCACCCGTTAAAGACACCAAAGGCTCAATATCCTCCAAGGTGCTCACCCCATCATCGGTGGTCCAGCTCTTGGTTTGGATTCCATGCAAGGCCGCGTGAGCTCCCATTTCTGCCCGGACAATATGGGCCTTCTGGTCACAGAGAACCTCCGTACCATAGTCAACATTGAGCCACAGCCCCAGCATATTCGCCATCGACCCGGAGACACAGAACAGAGCTGCCTCGTGACCCAGCAACTCAGCGCCCTTGTCTTCCAAGGCCCGTACGGTGGGGTCCTCTGAGAAAACATCATCACCCACGGGTGCTTGCGCCATCGCCTGTCTCATCGCTTGGGTGGGCTGAGTCAAAGTATCACTACGAAAATCCATACCCCCAGCCTAGCTAATGCTGGCTAAAAATCCATGGAAACAAAGTCAGTGGCTGGACGTTCGATACCCGACAGACGGTCAGCAACCAAGAAAGCTAGCTCCAAGGATTGGGTACGGTTGAGGCGCGGATCACACAAGGTCTCATAGCGGTGGGAGAGATCAGCTTCTACAAGGCGGGTTGCTCCCCCCACACATTCAGTGACATCATCACCAGTGAGCTCGATGTGGATACCTCCTGGCCAGGTCCCCAAGGTGGCGTGGACATCAAAGAACCCATTGACCTCGTCAGCAACATCGGAGAAGGAACGAGTTTTATACCCGGTCGCTGAAGAGAAAGTATTGCCATGCATAGGATCACAGATCCAACACACCTTGCGACCAGTGGATTCCACCGCTTCAACAATCGGTGGAAGAAGATCGCGAATCTTGGACTTCCCCATGCGCGAAATAACAGTCAACCGCCCCGGTTCCTGATCGGGATCCAAATCATCTAGGACTGGCAGGATATTTTCAGGTGTTGCTCCTGGGCCGATCTTGATCCCGATGGGGTTTCGCAGGTTCTTCAACAACTCAACATGGGCACCACCTTGTTGACGGGTACGATCCCCGATCCACAGCAGATGGCCACCCACGTTGTAGGGAGTATCGGTACGCGAATCGATCCTCGTCAAAGAATGCTCATAGTCGATGAGGAGAGCCTCATGGCTGGCGAAAAAGTCCACCGTACGGAAAGACTCATCATCAACCCCGCAAGCGATCATGAAAGCCAATGCCCGATTGATTTCACCGGTGAGTTGCTCATAGCGTTTCGATACCTGTGCCGTACGAACAAAGTCCGAATTCCATGAATGCATCGACCTGAGATCAGCAAACCCACCTTTGGTGAAGGCGCGAACCAGATTCAGTGTGGCAGCTGAGGCGTTGTAGACCTGCAGGAGGCGACCGGGATCATGGCGGCGGGAATCTTCGGTGAACTCAAAACCATTGACTGCATCACCACGATAGGCCGGCAGAGTGACACCATCGCGGGTTTCGCTCTCAGCAGAGCGTGGTTTGGCGAACTGCCCAGCGATACGTCCAATTTTCACCACCGGAACCTCGGCAGCATAGGTCAAGACAATCGCCATAGACAGAAGAACACGCAATCGCCCACGGATCGAAGAAGCCGTCAAAGAATCGAAGGTCTCCGCACAATCGCCTCCCTGGAGAACAAAGGCTCTTCCCACTGAAGCTTCAGCAATCTTAGATTTCAGTGCATCACATTCACCAGCAAAGACCAATGGGGGGCGCGAACGCAACTGCGCTAGAACCTCATCGACCTGGCCCTGGGAGTCATAGGTTGGCTGTTGCACAGGGCGCAGTGCGCGCAACGTTTCCAAGCTGGGGACAGTTTTCACGAGAAAAGACTAGCCCATCATGAGGTCAGGACTCGATTTGTTTGCGTACATAGGAGTAGTCATCGACCATCTCCTGACCGGTGATCTGTTGAATCTTGGCCATGACCTGGTCGGTTGCTTCACGAAGGATAGCCCCTGTTTCTTCACGGTTGGAGGAACTCAGATAGGCCTTCCTCATGTCTTCTGGAAAGGTGAAAGCCTCACCAATGTCCAGGACCGGACGAAACATCCAGGGAAAAGGCATTCCTTTTTTGCGAGTGAACCTGGTCCCAAAACAACCGAAAGGAATCACCGGAGCCCCTGTGGTTAGTGCGAGGCGAGCCACCCCCGTACGACCTTTGTATAGCCGACCATCCTCAGAGCGATGCCCTTCGGGATGGATCGCCACAAAACCACCATTGTCTAGGATCGCCTGGATTTCCCCGAGGGCCTGATGAGCTGATGCTCCGCCCTCACGATTCATGGGTACCTGCCTCATCTTGCGCAAGAACCATCCAGCAAACCGTCTGAAGATCGTGTCCGTACGGAACAATTCCGCCTTAGCTGGGTACGACACGGGGTGAGGAGAGAACACTGGAAGTAAGAAACTCTCCCCCACCCCCAGGTGGTTTCCCGCAAAAATGCCGGGCCCCTGGGTTGGAATATTCTCCTTGTTGCGCAAAACAGGCCAAAACAGGACATGGCACAGCGGGCGGGCAAAGACCATGATGATGTGGTAAAACACGGATCTCCTTTAGTCAGACACTATCGTACGCGAGAATCATGTTAACGATGAGTTGGTATCATCGTCACTGTGAGAGATGAAGATGAGGTTTTCGCTGAGATAGTGGGCCAAGAGTTCGATGAACAATGGGCTCCACCCACTACCGAGAAAGCCGTTGATCCACCATCCCACGACGATTTTCATCTCAACCTTTATGACGACGAGGAATCCTATCGACAGGTCACCATGGCTCGACCACTGTCACGTACCACCGTGGTGGCCTTAGTCTTCCTCGGTTTAGGACTCGTGGTCACTGTAGGAAGATTCGCCCATCTGGGTCTGCCCTGGTGGGCAGGCTGGTGTGGTGTGGGGTTCTTTGTGGTCGGTGTTGCCCTGTTTCTCAGACATGTATCACGTTCGGCCGTGGACCACGATGATGAACCCCAGGTGTAGTGGAATTGTTTGTGGATGGTGAGAATACTCACTTACTCCCCATTGTGGGTGATGTGGATTCTGGACCCTGCGACTTCGCGCAGGGTGACGGTGGATAGGGCGCAGGGTGACGGTGGGCGGAGTGCAGAGTGACGGTGGGCGGGGCGCAGAGTGACAGATAGGGGATGGTGTGGTGATGGGCAGAGGATGGTGGGGAAAGACCAGAGGTGGTTTCTAGATGAGGCGACGGGCTCCGGTGTAGGGCATTCCGGCATTGATCGAGGTGTAGACCACCCCTGTTCTCGAGTTACGAGCATCAATGATCTTCCCGCCACCCACATAGATACCTACGTGGCCAGGACCACCATAGAAGAAGACCAGGTCACCAGGTTGGAGGTTGTTCTTGGGCACGGACCGACCAAGGCGGTATTGGGAGGAAGCGCTGTGCGGAAGCCTGACACCGATCGTAGAGTAGGCGCTCATGGTGAACCCTGAACAATCCCAGCAATTCGGACCAGTTCCGCCCATGCAGTAGCGCTTACCGACCCGCGCATGAGCCCAGGACACAATCTGTTGGGCCTTGGGGCCATTAGGGACAGCAGGAGGACTTCCTGAACTCGATGTTTCAGCGTACAGGCTGGCCCTTTGCTCAGCAGAGAGTCTGTTGACGACACGCTTGGCTTCATTGACCTTTTGATCGGCGGTTTGTTTCAAACTTGCCAGACGCGACTCATCCTTCTTGATATCGTTGACTGTTCCCTCTTGGGAGCGTCGAAGATCATCGAGCTGGACCTTGGATAGTTGGTAATTCTGCAGGAGAGCACGCGAGGCATCCGAGACGAGTTCGGTCATGAGGATGCGCGTGAGAGCTTGGTCCTGGTTGTCCGAGGTGAACAGTACGGCAGTGGTGGAAGCACCATGGTCTTGGAATTGCTGCAGGGCCACCACCGTGACCTGATCGTGGAGAAGGTCCACCTGTTTTTGTTGCTCCTCGATATCCTTATCGATCGCAGCGAGCTTCTTCTTAGCAGCATCAAGTTTGGTGGTGACCTGATTGTATTCTTCGCTAATGGTGGAAGCTTCTTCTTCGAGTTTCGCTAACCGCGCACGCGCGTCAGAGAGTTCATCAGCTTGGGCCTGGGGGCCTATCCACGCCAAAGTGACGAACAGACAGGCCACCATCATGGTTATGATGGTCCGTCGCGCTCGAAGCATGAATCCTCCAGTAAGTTAGATAAAAGTCTAAACGAATGATGATCTTAGATCGAATTCAGTCTCACACATAGGGACCTGGATCAATGATTTCCCCATTCATCCAGATCATGTAGTGGTCGTGACATCCGGTGGAGTATCCAGTGGACCCCACAGTAGCAATGACTTGGCCCTGAACCACAGAGGTGCCAGGTTTGGCCACCCCCGAGGAGAGATGATTATGACTGGTCACCACATGGCGACCCCCGATGATTCCGTGGTCAATCACGATGCGGTTGCCATATCCACCACCCCAGTAATAGTCGATGACATACCCATTTGCTGGGGAGACAATAGGAGACCCACAAGAACCACCAAGATCAATGCCGTCATGGAAGGCCCAGGCCCCACTGATGGGATGGATCCTCATGCCGTACGGAGAAGTGATGGTGTATTTATTCATGGGCGCTCGCAGAGAAGCCGACGGATTAGGTACGGTCTCCCAGGGGTTGGCCACTCCGCGACCAATAGCATTAGAACCATTGGAGACTCGTCCACCACTCATCCCACTCATATTGCCCAGAAGGTTAGCGGTTTGAGCAACCTTCAACCGGGAGGCATCCTCTAAGGCGGCAATCTCTTCTTGTTCGCGCTGAATCACCTCAACGGCAGCTTTCTCCCCTCTTTCCAACTCAGCCAAAGTTGTCTGCTCAATTTGTAGAGCAGTGAACAAGGTGTTAGCTGTCTGTGTGACTTGGAGCATCATGGACAGATAGTCGAGGAATTCTTGGGATGAATCACTGGTCATGATCACCGCCGTGGAATTCATGCCACGGTCTTGATATTGCTGGAGGGCGATCTGCGCCAGCTGGGATTCCAGGTGCGCCATCTGCTCCTTCTGGGAGGCGATCTGAGTTCGGGTGTCATTGAGTTGACTCATAGCAGCATTGAGCTTCTCACCGGAGGCCGCCATTTGGGCTGCTAGTTCTCGTTGCTCAGCTTCCAAGGCATCAAGTTTCGTGCGCATCTCTGACAAGGACAGTGAACCCATTTCGACATTGGGTTGTCCTTCGATTTCTGGGCCATTATTCGTTGGTGCCTTGGTTGGCTTGGGCGTGGCGGGCTGCTCGGATGTGCCTGAAGCGGGGTCTGTTGGTTCACTCGATGATTCTGAAGCTGGGTCTGTGGGATCAGGATCGGCGTAGGACAAAGGGGCTAGAAAAAACAGTGACAACCCGACAAGTACGCTCGCCAGGAGGCGTCCTAATCTGTTTCGGCCTTGGCCCATAACTGCTCCAGAGTTCGTGAATCCTGAGAAAACTCTAAACGGAATTCTGATTCTTTTCAACTTTTGATATCCTTTTCATCCACTATTTGACCGGTTTTCTGCGTATCTCATAGCGTGATTACAGCAATATTACCCTGAACATTCTTCAGATTCCAGAGGTGAGAAAGTGAAGAAGATTTCCTGAGATTCTCTCAGCTTTCCATCTCAGTGAGAGCTTCCCGCCCCCATTGAACAAGGTCACGCTCCTGGTTGACCCGTGATTGACGCTCAAGAGGAACATGGAGGAAACGAACCCCTGACCAAGGAGTTGTCAAAGCAGCAGAAAGCTGTGCTGGTGAATTCACTTCCACCACAGGCACCGAGAACCCGCGTGCGACATCAGCCAAGTTGATGCGACTGGGAACAGCAAACAGTCTTTCGAAATAGTCTGCGTACGTACCGATCCTGACCCGCGAAGCACCGTACTCCATCCCAGCAAAGATCGATCCGCCATTGTCGTCGGCAACGACCACACTCAAATCACTGGAGGTCTCCAGGGCTGGGACAGCTAGGGATGTCAGATCATGGAAAGCCGTGAGATCTCCCATGAGCGCCACCACTGGTGTGCCCAGTCCTGTGGCAATGCCGGTTGCTGTCGCAATGGTGCCGTCGATTCCTGCGAGTCCACGATTGGCGTAGACCCGCGGTGGTGCAGGTGAGATGGGAGCCATATCAGCATCTCGGATGGGATGGGAGGCCCCCAAAACCAGGGCATCGCCATCACCAAGAGCCTCCACCACACTGGCAGCTAAAGCCTGACCACCCCAACTCAAGTGTTCATTAATTTTTGTTCGAAGACGCCCGTCAGCGCTAGCCCAGGTGTTCATCCATCCAGGGTCCCCCATCGATAACTGAACTTGTGGAAGAACCCTCGACACCCCCCAGCCAGGATCTGGCCACTGACCTGAGGAGTTGACGGCAATGATCTCCTTGTCTTTTCTGGTCAACAGCGCTGTGATCGAGCGATGGAGGGTGGGGTGCCCGGCTATGATCACCCTTTCGATCTGCGGTAGAAAACCGGCGAGAAGATAGCGGTAACCCGCCACAGCTGCTGAACCTTGACGAGCATTGGAAGAGGGTTCAGCCAAGAGTGGGATCTGGGTTCTGTGCGCCTGCTCAGCCCACCATCGCCCCTCATCGACACCCATATCTCCAGCGACAATAACAGTACGTGGACCAGGATCAAGATGAACAGCTCTCGAGGCAGTGGGGTGATCCACCTGGAACCCCACTCCTGGTGAGATGGGCCCTGGATCTCCGATGAGCGGTTCACTCAGTTCGACATTGAGGTGAACTGGACCTCGGCGACCACTGAGCCTTCCTTCACTGGTCACCACCGCACGTTGCACACAGGCACGCCAAGCATCGGGAGAGTTATCCTGAGAGGATATCCTCCATGTTTCGATGGGAGTATTTCCGAAAATCCCCACTTGATTTGCTGTTTGGTTGGCACCGGTGCCTACCAGAGTTGAGGGGCGGTCTGCACTGACAGCAATCAGTGGAACCTGGCCGTAGCGTGCTTCAGCCAAGGCTGGCGCCAGATTAGCTACAGCTGTGCCCGAGGTGGTGATAATCGCAACAGCCCTTGACGCAGCTTTTGCCAAACCCAGGGCAAAGAATCCAGCAGCGCGTTCATCGACGCGAATGTGGAGGCGGATCCTCCCCTCAGATTCGAGTAGAGCTGCCGCATAGGCCAGTGGTGCGCTACGAGAACCAGGGCAACACACCACCTCACACACGCCCAATCCAGCCAGCTCATCAACGATGACAGCACCAGCCACCATGGATGGTGGTGGAGTGTGATCGAAGAGATCCTGGCTCACTGCTCCTCCGATTCTTGGAGATAGTTCTCACACGTCTTCAGTCTGGTCATCCAGAATTCTTGAGTTGGCTTATCTGCTACCCACTGCTGTGCTCGTACATCGCAGTATTCCACATCTCGAAGTTGAAGAGTACCTGCGCTAGAAGGGATCAGTGGATCATAGGTCACATCACCCGATAGAAGGTGGGTGGTGTTAAGCCCGCAGGCATAGGTCAACTCAGGCAGAGCCGCAGCTAGTGCCAAACCAGCTCGCAACCCCACCGATGTTTCCAAAGCCGAAGAGACCACAACATCGATTCCCATCGATTCAGATATCTTGCAGGCCGTCTCCAGACACGCGCGGATTCCCCCATGGGGTTGAACTTTGAGAACCACCACATCCACAGGCTTATCATCCCAAGCCCACAACGGTTCAATACTGTGACGGATGGACTCATCGGCAGCAATAGGGACATCCTGGTGGCGGTGGACATAGGCGAGGTCACCCAAGGTGGGACAGGGCTGCTCAGCGTACTCCAAGCCGAATGGGCCCAAACGAAACAAAGCTTCGAGTGCTTCGTTGATCGACCATCCACCATTGGCATCAATCCTGATTTTTCCATCCACACCCAAGGCGTCACGAACAGCCTTCACCCGGTTGATATCATCATCGAGGGTTTGCCCAGGTTCGGCAACCTTGACCTTAGCCGTTGAACATCCGGCGTCTCGAGTGATGTCATAGGCCGTTTCTGGGGAGACTGCCGGAATAGTGGAGTTCACCGGGACACTGCCACGGACAGGGGTTGGATATCCCCTCTCTGCGATGTCAAAGGCCGCCTGCAACCAGGAGGCCGCTTGGGCTGGACCATAGTCACGGAAAGGGCTCCATTCGGCGTACCCCGCCTCACCGCGCACAATCATGGACTCGCGGGTAGTCAACCCACGGAATCTATGGCGAACCGGGATGGAGAACACACCAACAACCTCAACCATAGAACGCTCCCAGGCCCAAGCCCACACCTGCCAGGACAGCAATCAGCAGTTGGGTGGAACTTGTTGTGGTCAACACTGTGATCAAGTCGCGCCCCTGGGCCCCTGACAGCACCCTCCTGCAGGGGCTGATGAGCAAGGCACAACCAACAAGACTCACCACCACCCACCAGCTAGTGAGAAAGACAAAAACCACCAGTGTCAGCGAGGCAGCAAGAAGAAGACCAACATAGAGGATTCTGGTGGCACGGTCCCCGATTTTCACAGCCAGGGTACGTTTACCCGCCACCTCATCAGTGGCAAGATCACGGAGATTATTAGCCACGAGGATTGCTGTAGAAAACAATCCCATCACCACCCCCATGGCAATAGCTGGCCCCCACGAAAGATCACGGACATACAGTGGGCAACCCACCCGTACCTCCATGACAATCTCCACCCTGGGGGCCTGAACAAACGCCGTACCCATCGTGGCAACCAACCCAAAGAAAACAAAGACAAAGAACTCCCCCAAACCCAGATAGCCATAGGGCTTTTTACCACCGGTGTAGAACCAGGCAGCAAGAACACAAGCAACACCGATACCAAGCAAGACCAGTGGTGTCACCCATCCCCCATCCATCAAAGACCTTGGGCGCCAGGAGGAGGAAAAGAAACCTATTGCATAGGCAACAACCATCACCCCCGCGCCACAGGCGATGGCGAAACAGATCCATGCAGCCCTCTTGACGAGGTGGGGTCCAACAGCCCCCGAACCCACAAGCCTGGTCGGACCCGTCCTTGTATCGTCGGTGCCACGGATCCCATCAGAGTAATCATTGGCATAGTTACACCCCACCTGGAATCCCGCACCCACGATGATGCACAGGATCAGCACGCCGATCGCCGGGAACCATCCCGCACCTGTAGGCGGACCGGCTTGTGAGGTCGTGAACCAGGCCACTGCCGTACCAGCAAGTACCGGGGGGACAGAGGGCGGCAGGGGACGCGGACGAGAACCGTCAAACCACTGACGAATATGCGCCACGATTCCTCCACTCGTCGATGAGGGCTATGCGGTCAATCTTGCCAGATTCACTGCGCGGAAGTTCCTTCATGGACAGCAAACCACGAGGTTTAGCTGCGGAGGCAACGAAAGGTTCTAACCCTCGAGCAATGACATCCAAGGTTGGCCCGCTCGATGCAACCACCACTGTTGATCCCCAGACATCATCTGCAACAGCAAAACAGGCCACCTGTTGCGGGAAAAGAAAATCGAGATGGGTTTGAATCTCTGCCAGGTTCACATTCGACCCACCACAGATGATGACATCGTCAACCCTTCCGAGAACCTCCAAGTGGCCCTCGCACCAACGACCAATATCGAAGGTAAGCACGGTTGTGCCCTTCAGAATCACTTCATCGACTGGATGATCCTCCACGTACCCACTGAAAGCTGTGGGTGTGTTCAGGATGATTCTTCCCTGATCCCACTGGTGCCCACCAAGAGGATCAACAAGATCAACCCACACTCCTGCCAGGGGGACACCATCGTAGACCACGCCACCGCATGTTTCACTCATTCCATAAGTGGACACCACTGTGATTCCTTGCTCCTGAGCGCGCAAACGCACCTCCGGGTGGATGGGCCCACCACCCACGAGAACAGCAGTGTAAGAGGATAAGGTCTCGGTGATGTGATGGTCCTGCAGTGCTCGATGCAGTTGCGGAGCAACCAGCGACAGGTACGCGTGGCCGTTGGGTTGACGAAGATCACTGAGATCGGAGTTGATCTGATAGTGGGCGGTTCCAGCAACCACAGACCGTACCATGGTCATCACCCCACCTACGCTGAACGGTGACAGGGCACTCACCCACATACCTGTTCCACCGAGCCGATCATGAACCATCTCCACCGCAGCGAGCAAAGCCTCCCGACTTAGCTTCACCGTCTTGGGCGAACCAGTGGTTCCTGAGGTGTTGACCAGTAACCCGACAAAATCACCAAGATCTACTGTCGGCCCCTGACTGGCTACTCGACAATCCACCACCGTTGATGCGCCACCGAGCATGAGACGCAAGTTGACATCAATCTCATGAAGAGAACTAGTGGATTCCAGGTTCACCTGACCATTCTACGGATAGAACGCACCGGGACAGAACCGAGTAGAATGGTTTCATGGGTCGAATCCTTCCATTGATTATTCTTCTTGCACTGATTATTTACACGGCAGTGCATGTGGCGAGTTCTGACGCCTCGAAGGTACGTGGATTGCCCAAACCCGTGTGGTTTCTTGCCGTTATTGTCTTACCGATCATTGGCATGTTTGGATGGTGGGTTTTTGGTCGTCCGCTGCCAGTTTCTCCTCCACCCATGAAAGCCCCCGACGACGATCCTGATTTCTTGCGTGGCCTCTAGCTCAGTCGTTGCGTACGGTCAAAGCCCAGGATGTGTTCCCCACGGCAAAACCCCCCTGCCAATCGCCATAGTCAAACATTAAGCCACCTGCTCCTTGAGCGGTGATCGTCCATCCCAGGCCCGGCAAAGATGATTGAAGGTATTCTTCCACCACCTCTGCTTCATCGATTATCCCCACAATGATGAGAAGGTTCTCCTGATGTGCAGTGTAGGTCAATGTGATGTGATCAGGTAGCCAAATCTCCAAGGTGGCAGGGTTGTTCACCTCCCATTGTTCAACGGATTGACCCTCGTCAGGATAGGTCACCTCTACGATGGGTGATTGTTGCTTCCAATCTTGGGCGCCACAGCCTGCCAAACACACACTGGCGACCAAGGCAATCAGCGCACCACGGAACCTCACATCCCTAGCCTAGCGGTGGATATCGCCGAGATACGCAATGGTCACACTCGATTCTCTGAGATACTGGTGTGACACCAATCAAGACGGAGGAACGATGACACTGTTTGGCCTCATCGGCGAGCCGACCCCCATCCAGCGGACCACCGACCTGCTGACTGAAGACCACCCTCACCGCCCCTACCCTGCCGAGCACCGAATCCTATACTCGGCCATCCTACGAGGCTTGATCTTTATTGGTCTGCTTCTGGTGTCCGTTGTTGTCTTCCATGGATTATGGTCAGCTGTTCAAGGGTCCTTCTGGGTATCTGATGTGGAGTTTTACCTTCTCGAAATCTTGGGTACGGTGGTGGCCTATCTCGTTCTGGTTCTTCTGATTGAATCACGGCGACCCCCCCTGGAACTAGCACCACGAAGGGTCCTGGGGCTGATCAAAGGATTCCTGCTTGGTGCGATGCTCATCGGATGCTCCGTGGGTATCCTCGCCATCATCGGCGGATATAGAATCACTGGATTTAACCCAGGCTACAACCCCTGGATGGATCTTCTCACCGTTGGATTGGTCGCTGGAATCAGTGAAGAAATCCTTCTGCGTGGCATCCTCTTTCGCCTGGTCGAGGAAGGATTAGGCTCCTGGGGAGCTGTGCTCATCTCTGGTGGGGTCTTCGGGTTCCTGCACCTGTCCAACCCCGATGGCTCAGTGTGGGGCGCTCTAGCGATCGCTCTTGAAGCCGGAATCCTCTTTGCTGCGATCTATGTGATTACTCGCTCCTTGTGGTGGTGCATCGGGGTGCATATGGGATGGAATATCTTCCAAGGTCCTGTCTTCGGCTCTATTGTCTCTGGCACGGGAGAACAAAACAGTTGGCTGATACCTGCCTTTAGTGGTCCAGATATTCTTACTGGTGGAATCTTTGGAATGGAGGCTTCCATCATCCCTGTGATACTCCTGGGTAGTCTCGGAATCGGGTTGCTCATCTTTGCCCAGCGCAAGGGGCTAATGATTCTCCCCATCTGGACGCGCAAATCACGGTTACGAGGCTCAACTATCAGCGAGCAGGCCTAAGCCCCGATCCTCCCAGATGAGTTCACGACGTACCCCCAAGCGGGCGCAACGACCACAATAAACTCGCCGAGAGATTCTCCGATGCCGTAGCACCTCTTGGCCGCAGGAGCACACCGCCCGCCACCGGGCCGACAAACGAGCTTCAGGCACCTCAATAGTCCGCCCACCGGAATACCCCAATGCTCGCGCCTGGCTCATCCAGCGTCGACCATGGCCGGCTCGGGCGCCCACCAAGCCATGTGCGATCTCGTGGAGGATGACCTGATCAACCTCATCGTCAGCCAAATATGCCACCAGGTATCGCGAGCAGGTGATCTTCTTATCCGAATAATGGCAGCAGCCAACGCGCGTACGAGCATGGTCGAGAGCAAAAGACCAGGAAGGACCCAGATGGTGTTGGACAAGCTCGCGCCCCCTTCGACGGGTATAGTCAGCGCTTGCCATCCAGCGCCCCTAGGAACCCAGCAATGAAACCGAGGGCACAATCGTAGCCTGGTAAACCCAAGCCAGCGATCACAGCAATAGCTATCGGTGAGATGACCGACTTGTGGCGGAATTCCTCACGAGCGTAGATATTTGACAGATGCACTTCCACAAGAAGATCGATTTCTTCAGCAGCATCGGCAACAGCGTAAGAGTAGTGAGTCCACGCTCCTGGGTTGAGAATGACCGGGAGATGGCCGTCTGCTGCCTCATGAAGCCAGGAAATCATCTCTGCCTCACTATCTGTTTGGCGAACGTCCACCTGAACACCAAGATCCCTGGCAGACATGTTGAGGATTTGTGCTAATTCATCGTAGGACCGCAGGCCGTACATCTCAGGATTTCGTTTCCCCAAACGACCAATATTTGGTCCATTGAGAACCATCACCGTCCTGGCAGACTTCTTCTTCGCTGTACTACCGCGATCGGATTTATTCATTCGTGGATCATTCATGTGTTTTCCTGTCAAAGTTGCCGGTTCATTCTTTCATTGTTGCGATCTCCAGGAAAGCTGCCGCACACAGCCCCTGGTAGAGCAATCCTGCATAGCGAACGACTGCGTTGTCATGGACGTAGTGGATGTATTCAACGCGTTGGTTGTGCCCTTGAGCAACGCGGACCAGTTCAGTATGGGCTCCAGGCGATTCCTGCTCGTCAAGAATGAGCAAACAAAACCCAGATGAGGAAGCCTGCTCTTCAAAAGGATCAGTGAATGGATCACGATAAGGAGATGAGGTGACCAAGGGCAAAAGAGCCTCCTGGCCTGCAGCTAAGGCAGGCACACCAGTAGCCTGTCTGAGAGCCTCGGCAATGCGACGAGAAGCTCGCGCGGCCACAATGGACTCCCCCCACACCAAGGGCACACTATCAGCTAAAGCACAGGCGAGATTCTTCGCCGGATTGGATTCCAAACTATGGCGAGGCCCGCAACGATCGCACACCTCATCAACAGTGTCCGCCACCACCGAAAGATCAAGCTCGATACCCAACCCGAAGACATCGAGTGCCTTGCAAGCAAAAAGAGCAGAAACAAAAGGATCCTCATCGGGCAAAACCAAGCAAGCATAACTGGAGACCTCCTCAAGAAGCGGAGAAGAATCTGGCGCTATGACCACCACCATGGCACCTCGACGAGTGGCTTCCCGTGCCGGTTGAATCCACTGGTGGGAATGACCTGCCAGGATCACCACCAGGTCAAGAGGCCCCGTCCAGGTGGGCAAAGATTCCCTTTGCCAGGCCACACAAGGTACGGGACTACCTGACTCAATAATGGCACGTACGAGACGAGCTTCCTCGCCAATCACCAGGACAGCCCGCGGAAGCATTGCCCCCAATCTCCCAGCGATATTCTCCATGTGCGAAGACAGGTCATACCTGAGCCGAGCTCCGGTTAATGCTAAACGCCGGATCGGCTCTCCGCGTACCTCCAAGGCAACAGGATCATCAAGAAGGGAATCATCAAACATGAGGCACCCTAGACCCCCCGTGCAGCGCGGGTATCACGGGCCTCCTCAACCAGCATGATGGGGATATTGTCGCGGATCGGATAGGCAGCACCACAATGGACGGCGTTGCAGAGAAGTTCCTGGGCTTCATAGTCCACACTCATATTGGAATGACAAGCAGGGCAGGCAAGGATTCCCAGCAGGGTTGCATCGAGTTCAAGCGACATCATTCCTCCTTAGCTATGTGGTCATGATAGCTATAGCCATTCCCAGCATACTGGTGAGAATCAGCAACAACCCGCAAATGATCGCGTTTGGCTAGCATCAAGAGATCCGGACGATTCGACAAGGTGTATTCCCGATAGTCCTCCACGTTGTGCGACAAAGGAGAACCCAGTCCCACACGTCTAATCTCTTGAGCAAGCCCGTGAATATGGTCAGCATCCTGGTCAGCTATGGACTCACTGCGAAGAGAAATCAAAGTCCATCCTTGTGGTGGAGTGAAACGGTTGGAATGATCCTGGCACAGCAGGAGTCCATCTGAGGTCTGCGAGAGGTCACAGACCACCACCTCAGACCTCGAGTAGTTGTAGTCAAGTTGAACCACTGGTGGGCCACCACAAGACGGTCGCGAACAGTATTTCCTCACCAGGCGACTCTATCACTGCTACCGGCGTACACTGGGTTTATGCGCCACCGCCACCATCGAGACAAGCCTCGAATGCTTGCCCATCCGCAGTCTCTTGCGGGGCACATGTTGCGTGTGCATCGACCACAGCTGCCCAGCTCCTTCTTCTATCACTGTGTCAACCAGGCTATAGCAATGATGCAGGAGGCTGTTCCCGAATCATTGACCGCGTGCGATATCTCAGTGGAAGACGTACCAGATACCTCGGGTATGTACAGTGATCATATTCCTCTGGCAGTGAGCACAAGCCCCCACAACGACCACACTCATATCATCCTGTTTCGCCGCCCCATGGAACGCCAAGCTTCGGATCGATCTGAATTACGCCAGTTGATTGTGGCGTCCCTGGTGGAGCAGGTCTCCGCCTCGACCGGTTACAGTGTGGATACTCTCGACCCGAAAAATCTGCGCGGTGAATGAAACCTAACCTAGACCCGGGTCATAGCGAGGAACCTTCACCTCGGAGACCACACCTCCACCGGCCACTGGAAGAATCGACCATGACGTGTCCGTGGTGATCACCACCGAGGCCCGTAAATCATCAGCACTCGTGGTGATTTTCACGTACTGGCCCAGTGAAGGAAACTCCACTCGTACCATCGTCAAAGGTGGAATAGGTGTCTCAATTTCTGCACCAGCGCCTGTGTCATCGGGGGCAAACAAAGTGATTTTGGCTTTCTCTGCTCCAGGATTTGCTACCCACAACACTCCCCCCACTGCCGGGAAAACCACTTCACCACCCAGGGCAGGTTGGGCAGAGATACCAGCAATATCTTTATCAATCACACTGAGAGATGCCGTGGTTGGAAGATCAGAGGTCAGTTGGATCGTAGCAGCTTGAGCCCCCAAAGCCTGGGTCATATCAAGGGTCACGACACGCTGGGGAGGCACCTCAATGGTTTCCATCCCTGGAGGAGAATATCTGCCCATCTCACCTAGGACCTCCAAAGCGACCGTGGCTTTGCGAGTTTGATCAGTATTGGTCACCGACAACATTCGAAGCCCTGCACCGGCAGGAATCCCTGCCATCACCAGCGAGGTGTCTGCCACCGGTTGAGGATGCTGCCAGTCGGTGCCCTGTTTAGAGATGGAACGCATCACAGCAGCCACCCGCCCCTTCGAGGTACGAATATGGACGCTCACAGGAGTTTCCATCGTGACCAACTGATTGATCGAGAGCATCTGTGTTGCTCCAGGGCCCACAGGAACATCAAGAAGACCAGGGGCTGTGACCGGTCCTGTCTGGGAATAAATGAAAACATCAACCACGGCGCCAGTATTATCCACATTAGAGAAGATGAGAGCCGATTGCGTACCGGAGGTCATGACCCCATTCCAACTTCCTGTTGTCACCGGTGTTGCACAAGGGGCCATCATGGTTCTGTCGCGTTCTTCATAAGAGGACACTCCACCCACCGACGAGGATCCGCGAACCACCACAGGTTTCGCTGGATTTTCCACCTCGAACTGGGAGGTTGGTTCCTCGGGGATGTCACCGACGAGCCCCACCGAAAACAAGGTGGTGTCTGCGACAGTAACCGTGGTTTTGCCCAAGTTGGGATCCCCAATAGGACAGGCGAGTAAGCGTGTGACTGGAAGGGTGACGTTGCGAGGTGTGGGCCCAGGCAGAGGAAGCAGAATGCACAAAACCAAGGCCAGGACAATCCCAGCAATCCCTGAGATGAAACCAACAGTTTTATTCATCGTGCTCTCCTCATCCGCGCTGGCGTTTCCTCATCCTCATCACGACGATCACTCAAAGGTGGAACAGCAAAGATAATGAGCAACCCCAGAACTGCTAGTTGAACCAATGCGAGCCAAATGAAGCGGATCGAATACTCAAATCTGATCTCGCCCGAAGCATTTCCCAGAGAGTATGCTGCTCTCCAATCCCCTGAACGAATCTCAGACAACTGGGTGTCACCGACATAGACCCGAAGATTCGGATCAGGCAGTCGAGCAAGCAGCAGGGTTGTCCTCTCCCCTCTCTTGACTTCGTCTTGGGTTCCCAGATAGATAGGCGGGTCACCTGATTGAACCAGAGCGCGGCGCGTAGGCACAGCAGAATCGATGGTCACAGCCCAAATCTCCGTACCATCGCCTGATGTTTGGCGCTGGAAACCTGCAGTGGTATCCAAAGCAATCACTGTCTCCTGGTTGGCATGGAGGACAACAACAGCACTGACACCGATGGTGGCCAATTGATTCGCTGTGGTGTCATCAGGTCTACCCTCCAACGAGCGAGCAACAATCTGTTCGATCATGTCAACAACCACCTCGGAGGTGAGGACCCCGGTCAGAACAGAGCCCTGTCCCCACATGGTTTGGCCGTCATAGCGTAGATTCCAGGAACGATCACCCGAGTCAATGATGAGAGTGCCAGTATCAAGATCGATTTCCTTGGTCGCAATAAAGGAGGGAATGTCTTCCCCGCGTCCGCGGATGACATCTTTCATCCCCGACACGGCAGCCCAACCAGCAGACAGAAGAAAGGCCCCCATGATCAGCAAAGAGACACCAGCAATCATGGCGTGCATCCCACCAAAATCTGTTCCCTCAATAGATTTCATGGTCGTATCCAACCAGGTGGCCAAGGTCAGCAGGAGCAAAGCGAAACCTGCTAGAAGCCATGCGCTGGGATCAATGTGTGCCCAGGAGATATTGAGCGGCAATTGGATCTGAGCCAACCACATGCCCACTGTGATGATTCCTGCGCCAATGAGAGTGAGCCAACGCCCCCAGGAATCGCGAATGCCCACGATGATCGCCCCCACCCACAACGCAGAGAACACCGCGATGGACAACCATAACGGTGGAGCACCTGTTTCGAAAGGTCGAGCAAAGAACATCTGCCAGGTGTTGGGGACCCCGGTGAGAAGTGACTCAGGTGGGAGAAGAAGTCTGGTGGGATGGTTGAAAAAGAAAGGAAAAGACTTCGCCCAAAACAGGACGGGTATCACCACTGCCACGCTGGCACGAATAATCCTGGAGGTTCCCCCCGTACGGATCGCAATGATCAACGCAGCGGCAATCACCGGCACCCACAGCATCGGAGTGATGGCCATGACAAAGACACCAGCCAAGGCCAGGCCTGCCACTGTCTGCAGGGAACGAGCCCCCATCCACGGTTGTGGGATGCGAGTGAGCCACTCAGCAATGAAAGGAACGATGATCGCCAAAAGAATGAGCCACAAGGTTCCACGGTTGAGCCCACCCAACATGACCGGCAGGAGGGAATATCCACCAGCTGCCAACCACCGCAGGCGTGTGTGGTCAATGCGTCGACGCAAATACCATCCGGCGACCAGCATGATGATCGGAATACCGGTCAACATCGCCATGAAAGGCAACCAGGGTGGTTGTATCGCAATGATTGAGGTGGCTGCCATCACCAGTAGCCAGGGGTCACCCTCAGCGGAGGACGCGTACTGGAAGCCCTCCAATAGTGTATGGGGGGTTCCCAATAGCCCCGAGGCTGTAATGAGGCCCTTGGTGTACAAATTACGCCCCATCAGCAGGATTCCCCCGGTCAAGGTAGCCAACCACACACCGACAGGAATACGTTTACGCCCCTCACCAATGCGTCGGGTGAACTCATCACCCAGCAGGTCATCGAGAGTCATCTCCTGATCGCGGTTGGAGGACCACTGCGACTGGAACCACCCCACAAAGGATTGGAACCCATCATCCATCACGCTGAGCACTGTGGGTCTCAAAGCTCGAATTCTGTGGCGAGTATCTGAGGAACCCTCCGAGACTCGCTTGATCGTGGCCCTCAACCTCTTCACCGGTTTTCGGCTACGGAACACAAAATCCGACAATGCTTGAAGCTCATCCCTTGCTCGATCAGGAACACGACCGAGAGTGTAAACCAGGGCAGAAATCAACGAAACGAAGGTGAGTCGAAGGAACATCAAGAATCCGAAGATCCCGTGGGCATGAGCAGCGACAAGCCTCATACCCATCAGACGATCCCAGGACGCTTCACTTCGCCCTGCATGGCTAGCGATGGTCGATGCCCTGACCTCTGAACGCCCCACCTGCCGGTGGACCATTCGTGCCTTGGGACAACTCAAAACCCATTTGCCCATGAGATGGGCTCTCCAGGAAATATCAAGGCCATCTCGATAGGCTGAAATACATCGATCAAATCCACCAACATCCAGCAACGTCTGCCATTCGATCAGCATTCCGCAGGTGGATCCACCCAACACCGCCGTGGATTCGTACTGCCCTTGAGCTACTTCATCAGGTTCCAGACCAAGGGCCCGCAACCCTGACCCTGTGATGGATGCGCCCACTTCGAGGGTTCGAGAGGCATGGTGTCGACGTGAGGGTCTGACCTGCAAGGGTACGGCAATAGCGAGATTGGGGGTACGCACTGCCAAGGAGAGAAGTTCGGTCAAGGCGTGGCGATCAGGGATAGCATCGTCATGGAGTAGCCAAATCCACTTGGTGGGACGACGACTTGATGCCAATGCCAATTCCACCGCTTGACCAAAGGAGGCATTGGCTTTACCTTCAATAACTTGGTCCACTAACCCTGCCGCGCGGGCAATCTCCAAAGTTTCCCTGGTGTCGTCGGTGGACTGGTTGTCCACAGCAATGATGACTTCAGGTCGGTGATCTAATTGGCCGATGCCAGCAAGTGTTGAGTTCAGCCAGGCGCCAGCATTACGGCAGACCAGAACTGCGGTCACAGTGTGACCAGTGAGATCGACAGCACTGAGTTCTGGAGCGTCAAACCAGCTCCAATTGTCGGTTTCGGTCATAGGGCCCTAACAAGTATCGGCTTGTGCGAGGTCACGCACGACGCTTCAGTTTACGCCGTTCACGCTCACTCAAGCCACCCCAGATACCGTAGCGCTCATCATGGGCGAGCGCATAGTCCAGACATTCCTGCTTTGCTTCGCACACACCACAGACTCCTTTAGCCTCACGTGTGGAGCCACCTTTTTCGGGAAAGAAAGCCTCAGGGTCGGTTTGTGCACACAAGGCTTGGACCTGCCAAGCACCGGGATCTTCAGTCGCACTAGACATTAACGTGAGTACTCTCGACATCACAAAACCTTCCCATCGCAAAGTATGGATCAAGTAAATTACACCAGTGTAACTAGGTCCCGTCAACTTGGAAAGCAGATGTGTATCACTGAGATAGACATTGATCTGCGGTCGGGTAGCTTTGATCAATCCTGTGCAGGATCACGATCACTACGCCCCAACTCCGAAGCCTTTGACCACCCGTACCCCTGGGCCTGCTCAGGGGGAGCAACAGGTTGAACAGCGGCTGTACGTTTGTATTTCGCTCGAAGCATAAAAAGATAGTAACTGACAGTGAACCCCACTGCTGCCACGAGTCCCGCAATGATCACCACGGTAACAAACTGGTCAGTGCCATTGCCACGATCTCCCAGGAGGAAAAACGGGATCACAGCCAATGCCACCAGACCAATAGCCATCGAGGTGAGAACCCATCCTATGGAGATATCTGCTCCTTCATTCGCGATGGTCAGAAGTTTCCTAGCCATAGTCACCTCTTTCTTGGGCTTTCGCACGCACCTGCGAAAGGGAGTCTACTTGATTCTTGGGGCACACCACAGTGAGATCCTGGTCATGGATGACAATCAAGTCCTCCACCCCACACACGGCAACAAGGTGCTCGTTCGTATCGCGATTCACCACCAGGTTGCCCAATGAGTCAAGGCTGATCACAGGTCCTTGAAGGATATTGTCTCGATCATCCGCATTCATCTGGTCGGTGCGAAGACTTTCCTCAAACGTGGCGAAACTGCCCACATCGCTCCACTGTGTCTCCAGAGGCAGAGCAACAATAGAAGCGGTGGCCTTTCCTGCCGAGATAGGTTCCATCAGGGCGTAATCGACAGAATTACAGGTCAGAGTCGGGTAAACCTCCGCCAACAAGGAAGGCTCGGCCACGATCTTGTCGATAGCGTGACTCAACTGAGGTTCAAGAATCCCTACCTGATCTAAGAAGGTTTGCCCATGAAAAATGAAGGTCCCCGAATTCCACAACCACCCACGATCCACATACTGTTGCGCCTGATCAACAGAAGGTTTTTCAGCGAACTCTTCAACCACAAAACCCACCTGTGATTCGTGGGGTTTGCCTAGCCGGAGGTAGCCATATCCTGTATGAGCGGTGGTGGGCACAACCCCACAGGTGACGATCACACGGTTGTCCTTCGCCACCAGGTTCATCCCATGGGTCACCACCTCGGTGAATACTGATTCCTCAGCGATCAAATGATCAGAACTAAGAATCGCCACCACTGCCTGAGGATCACGATCAACCAAGAGAGCCACCGTCCAGGATATGGCTGCCAGAGAATTTCTCCCCACGGGTTCACTGAAAAGGTTGCCTTCCATCAGACCGGGCAGTTGATCCCTCACCAGTGCGCGGTGGTCAACCGATGCACAGACAACAATACGATCATCACCCACGAGCCTACGAGCCCGCCCATGGGCTAACTGAAGTAAAGATATACCCTGACCAAGATCAAGAAACTGCTTCGGCTTCATTCGGCGCGACAAAGGCCACAATCGAGTACCCGACCCACCGGCCATGACAGCAACATAATCCATGGTGAGGACCTCCCCCTAGCCTAGGAACCTGGACCAGGGGTGAAAATCAAGGCTGACCAGCGGGTCACTGCCAGTCGTCATCACTTTCGAGAAGCTCCTCTTCAAGATGAAGGAGATCGTCGGAATCGTACCCAGGATTCACACCCATGGTGGCGAGCATCTGACGCACATTACTGAGCTGAAGGGTAATAGCATCGCGACGGGAACTCGCAGCCTGGACCTCACGCTCAGACTCACGACGGATTCTCTCAGCAGCACTCTTGGCTTGCTTGAGAATATCGCTCGCCTCGCTATTGGCATCCCTGATTGTTGCATCAGCAGTATCTTGGGCTTCAGCCTTGTAGCGCTCGGCTTCTTCCTGGGTGGCAAAGAGTTGCTCCTCTGCACGCTGGTAAGCCTCATCTTGGGCCTTCATCTGCGTGGCGAAATCACGGGCAGCCTCATCGCGACGTTCAGCAAGAGTCTTCTCGAAGTCAGTCTGTGCCTGAGCTGAGCGAGCCTTCTGGTTCTCATAGATCGCTTCAGCTTCCTCACGGCGAGCCAGGGCTTCACGATCTGCTTGATCGAGAATCTCTTCAGCTTCGCGCTGGGCCTGAGAGATGATACGAGCAGCCTCATTATCTGACTGGCTACGTACCTCGGCAGCATAAGCTTCTGTTTCTGCGCGAGACTGTTCAGCTGCTGAGCGAGTTTCAGCCGTCAATTGGTCGGCCTCCCTCTTCGCTGAGGAACGTACATCATCGCTTTCGGCTTGCGCCAAAGAGAGCATCTGAGTGATACGCGCACCCAAGTCCTCAAAGGAAGGAGCCTTGGGAGACCTGCGACCCTCATCCTCCAACTGGGCGGTGTAGAGCGACATCTCATCAAGTTCCTGCTGGAGCTGATCGATCGTTGCATTCAATTCAATACTGGTTGCACTCGCGCCACCTGACCCGTCGCGGAAAGCATCAAGTTCCTGGGTTAATGCATCGAACTTTGCATCGACTTCCTCGGGGTCGTATCCCCGACGGACCATCTGAAAACTGGGCATGTGTCCTGTCTTTCTCGTAGTAACTAGTTTCCGCCCGGATTCTCCGGTACGGCAAGAGCCTCGATAACTCCTGACAACTGACCAAGCTGTGAGGCTATATTATCGCGCCGACGGGCAAGGGTGGAAGCTTCCATCCGTGCACGTTCCATATATTCTCTCACTTCATTTCGGATAGCATCTGCATCCTGGCGTGCTTGAGAGACAACTTCGATAGCTTCTTCGCGCGATTTTCCAGCCTGTTCAGCAACAGATTGTTGGAGTTCTTCCATCTCCGCCATGGCTCGAGCCCTGGCATCTGAGGCTATCGCTTCCTGGTGTGAAATGCGTTCTTCCGCCTGAGACTTGAGGTTTCTGGCATCTTCCCTGGCCCGAGACAAAGCAGCATCCCCTTCGACTTTGGCTCGACGACGCAATTCCTCAGCATCGTGTTGAGCCTTGTCCATAATGGACTGAAAAGTCTCATTTAATTCTGTCCGCTTACTGGACACTTCAAGATCAACCTCGCGACGAATCGCATTGGCCTCAGCCTGGGCACCCTCAATCAGGGCCCGCATTGACTCTTGGGTATTGGCCACCTGGTCGGCGACGCGTTGCAACCTTTGCTGGGCTTTGGCTTTGCCTTCAGCAATGATTGCTTCGAATTCTTCTTGGGCTTGGTGACGGAGATTGACGACCTCGTCTTCAGCATCGCGCCGGGCCAAATCAATATTGGTGACAGTATTTTCCATCTCCACTTGCATGGCATCCCACAAGCGCTGGAGTTCATCCTCCACACCCGTCCAAACGTTGGCCACCTCACGATCGAGAAGGGATCTGCGCTGGCGCGATTCATCGTCAAGAGCCTTTTTCATCGACCCAATCTCAGATTCGACAGCGTGACGATAATCATTGATACGGTCATAGGCTTCTGACTCAAAATCCGACACCACAGAATAGACGGCCTTTTCCCGCTCCTGGGCCCGATATTGAGCATCAAGCACCTCCTGGCGGGCGCGATCCAAAACATCTTGAACAAAGGTCTCAGCTTCTTGGGCGAGATGGCGGGCGCGATCAGCGGAATCCCTGACAATAGACTCCCCTGCCGACTGGGCAAGATCCACAGCTGCCAAGACAACAGTCTCAGACTCACGCCGACGCTGTTCCAGGAGTTGGGCGGCTGAACGATTCTCATCGACCAGTCGTTCCCAACGGTTTTGCTGTTTCAGTAATTCTTTTGCTGATTCCTCATTGAGACGATCAGCCAAAACCTGGGCATGGGTGAGCATTTCGTAAGCATCTTGGCCATCCGCCTGCTCTGCGCGCGCCGGTTGAGGATTCGCCTGCACTAGGCGAGACGGTTCAACCGGGGCTGGTGGCGTGGCTGGGCGAGGTGGCGCACTGGGATAACTC
The DNA here is from genome assembly GCA_009782915.1 of Propionibacteriaceae bacterium. Lineage (GTDB taxonomy): Bacteria > Actinomycetota > Actinomycetes > Propionibacteriales > Propionibacteriaceae > WQYJ01. The sequence continues at coordinate 32,783 of WRIC01000014.1, forward strand.
TGAACTGGTGTTGGTTGGACCACCGGTGCTGGGGAGGAGCCTTGGGCCGGTGGTTGACTATAACCACCAGGCTGACCAGGATAAGGCTGTCCAAGTCGAGGTGGAGCTTGGGGAGGCGCTGGCACGTACCGTCCAGGTACGACAGGAGGATTCGTTACACTCATCGTGAACCCCTCCTTTCTTTCGCGGTGGCTCACTGGCTCTGCCTATACTACACATCCATTTATGAATTCTGCGTATTGGCTTACATCACTTTTGTCCAGTTCAGCAAACTCACGGATTTCCAGGTAGTGAGGTAAACAAGCAGTCCACAACATCGCGTGCCCACCTCAGTAATTCTGTGTTCTTCACAGGCTCCGGTTTGAACCCTGGCAAGACTGGAGCAGGGATCAAAAAATGCCCCTCAGGTTTCACGATGCTACCGGGGTAGATTCTGTTCATCCGAACCAGACGGGAATCCGGCAGTGGGTTCGCTGGGGTGAATTTGACGTACTTTCCTTGAGAAACAACCTCACGTACCCCCGCTTGACAAGCATAAATACGGAATTCTGCCACACTGAGAAGAGAAAGAACCTCGGGAGGCATCTCACCAAAACGATCCTGCAATTCCTCCGTGATCGCCACCAGATCCTCCTGATGTGCTGCACCAGCGATACGGCGATACAGCTCCAGACGCAGTCTTTCCGAATCGATGTACGAGGTGGGTAGATGAGCGTCCACAGGGATATCTATCCTCATTTCCACCTCAGGTTCGTGACCAACACCATCACGAAATTCCGACACGGCCTGGGCAACAAGTCTCAGGTAAAGGTCGAAACCTACCTCAGCAATGTGCCCAGATTGCTCAGAACCCAGAAGATTACCCGCCCCACGGATTTCGAGGTCCCGCATCGCAATTCTCATCCCCGAACCCAGATCAGTGTGGGCAGCCATGGTTGCCAAACGATCGTGGGCCACCTCACTGAGTTGTTTATCCTTTGGATAGAAAAAGTACGCATATCCACGATCACGGCCGCGGCCCACCCGCCCACGAATCTGGTGGAGCTGGCTCAACCCCATAGCATCGGCTCGATCCACAATAAGAGTATTAGCGTTGGTGATGTCCAAACCAGACTCCACAATCGTCGTACACACCAAGATATCGCTTCTTCGGTCGAGGTAGTCCTCCATGACCTGTTCCAAGGCGCGTTCGCTCATCTGCCCATGAGCGACACTGATGCGGGCCTCAGGGACCAGATCAGCCAAACGGCTCGCCACCTGGTTAATCGAGGACACGCGGTTATGGATGAAAAAAACCTGGCCCTCCCGGGCTAGCTCCCGACGAATCGCTGACACCGCCAAACCCTCATCATAGGCTCCAGCGAAAGTGAGAACAGGATGACGTTCCTCCGGTGGAGTTTGAATAACCGATAGTTCACGGATGCCCGTGATACCCATCTCCAGGGTGCGAGGGATCGGTGTCGCTGACAGAGTGAGAACGTCAGCATCCAAGCGAAGTTTCTTCAAGGTTTCCTTATGATCAACCCCAAAGCGTTGCTCCTCATCAATGATGACCAAACCCAGATCCTTGAACGACACATCAGAGCTCAGCAAACGATGGGTTCCAATCACCACATCAACGTCCCCACTAGCTAAACCTGCGACAGTGTTCCTCTCATCTCCAGGAGATGCGAAACGTGACAGCGAAGCCACCGTCATCGGGAAACCTGCGAAACGGGAAGCAAAAGTCGCCGAATGCTGGCGTACCAGCAATGTGGTAGGAACCAGAACAGCCACCTGTTTACCATCCATGACAGCCTTGAAGGCAGCGCGGACAGCGATCTCGGTCTTGCCGTATCCCACATCCCCACAAACCAAGCGGTCCATGGGAGTGGAAGACTCCATGTCGGCCTTCACCTCATCAATGCAAGAAAGCTGATCGGGGGTTTCAATATGAATAAAAGAATCCTCCATCTCCCGCTGCCACTGAGTATCAGGAGAAAAAGCAAAACCCTGCACTGCTTGACGAGCGGCATAGAGTCTCACCAATTCTTGGGCGATCTCGCGTACTGCTCGCTGGGCTCGCGACTTCCTCCTCGACCAATCCGTACCGCCCAGGCGATCCAAACGCGGTGCCTCCCCACCCACATAGGCACTCACCTTGTGCAAGTGATCCATGGGTACGTGGAGTTGGTCACACGGCTGCCCCTTCTTCGAGGGGGCGTATTCGATCACCAGGTATTCACGCTCAATGCCTGAGATAGTTCTGGTTGCCATCTCAACATAACGCCCAACACCATGGGCATCATGAACCACGAAGTCACCCGAGTGAAGACTGAGAGGATCGATCTGCTTCTTTCGTCTGGAGGGAAGCTTCCGCTCGACCTGCGCAGTGGGTTCCTCGCCCACCACATCCAAAGAAGTGGTCACACTGAGATTGAGCCGTGGCATCAGGAACCCACCCAGAAGCCTGGTCGTGACCAAAGACACCTGTCCAGAGGTGGGAAGCTCATCGCTATCCAAAGAAACCGCAGGGATCCCCGCCAGGGTAAACACGTCCAAGAATCGATGAGCTAACCCTGATGAATCACTAGAGACCACCACCGTCTCCCCCAGTTCAACACTGGACTTCACCACACTCACATTGTGGTGGGGATCCTTTTGACCCAAACGATGAGGAAGAGCCTCCACAACAACCCCAGTATCATCCGTGCCATAGGGTGCCATCGTCCACCACGTCAACCCCCGAGCCAGGGCAGTGTTGCGTACTTCAGACAAATCCTTGTAGGCAGCCAACCCCAAGTCGATAGGGGCCTGACCGCCAGAAGCTGATGCAACCCAAGACGCATTCAAAAACTCTTGGCTGGTGTTGGTCAGATCCTGAGCGCGTTGCGAGACCATCTCGGGATCCCAGATGAGCACAATCGTGGAGGAGTCAACAACATCGGTGAGCAGTTCCATCCCATCGGTCAAAACCGGGGCAAGAGCTTCCATTCCTTCCACCGCATGCCCATCAGCGATACGATCCAACATGTCGGTGAGACCCGGGTGGTGAGGGATCAGGTCCCTGGCTCGGCGGCGTACCTCCTCGGTGAGCATCAACTCACGGCAGGGCACAGCCAGGATCTCGTCGTGGAGTTGAGTCGAAGAACGCTGATCCCCCACCGAAAAACCACGAATCTCATCAACAGTGTCACCAAAGAACTCGATCCTCATCGGGGTTTGGGCCACTGGGGTAAAAATGTCCAGGATTCCACCACGGACCGCGAATTCTCCTCGGCGTTCCACCAGGTCGCTACGAACATAACCAGCTTCGACGAGGACTCGGGTGAGATCCTCAATAGAGTGATCCTCACCGACACGAATCAGCACCGGCGATATAGTGGCCAACCCTTGGACCTGCGGTTGAAGAAGGCTCCGCACCGGGGCAACGATGACACGCGGGGGAGGCACATCGCCGTTTCCACCCAGGCGTCGCAGAACATCAAGGCGCCGCCCCACGGTGTCAGATCGAGGGCTCAGACGCTCATGGGGAAGGGTTTCCCAAGCAGGATAGTAAGCAACTCTGTCACTACCAACCAGATCCTCCATGACCTCAGTGATGGACTCAGCTTCACGGTAGGTTGAGGCAACAATCAAAACAGGGCGTTGCTGCGCCCACGCAGCGACTAAAAAAGGACGAACCTCACTCATCGCAACAAGATCACCGGTAGTTTGGGTGACAACCGCCTCCAGAGCACCTTGAACCGACTGGTCCTGGGTGACCAACCTCGTTAAACCGTGCACCCAACTAGATTACTGGGTGTCGCATCAGTCACCATCGTTGTCAGTCAATAGATTCTGCAACTTCGTGCAGAAAGACGGCTTGGGTACGTGACAACGAAGGCAGGGAGTCCTATCATCGGCCCCCGTCTCCGTGCCAACCTCACCCCCGTCTACCCCACCTCCGTCCCCCTGCGCGAACGTCGCAGGGTCCAGATACCACATCTGTTCAACTGTGGAGTCTGGATTCCGCGACTTCGCACGGAATGACGGGATCGGGCCTGACAAATGGGGCCGGTATTATCCGGCACACAGCCCCCCTGCCGTCTCCCTGCGCGAAGTCGCAGGGTCCATGAGATAAGTTGCGGACAAATCAGTACTGTCCCCTCCTGACACATCTGCCACCTGTTCGTGGGACACCGACGCCTGTCCCCGGTGTCACTAGGAGTTGAACTGGGATTGGGTGGGTTCAAGACCGTTGAGGATGAGGGACTCCACGGCGTCTGCTGCTTGGCTGATCATCTCGGCGAGGTCATCACGTTCATTGGAGTGGAAATCGGTGAGAACCCACTTCGACACATCCATGCGACCTGTTGGTCGGCCGATACCGACTCGTACTCGGAAATACTCACCGGTTCCACAGTGGGCGCGGATCGATTTCAAACCATTGTGACCATTGTCACCGCCACCGAATTTCACCCTGATCTGCCCCAGATCAATATCCAACTCATCGTGGATGACAATCAGGTGAGCCGGTTTGATTTTCTGCTCACCCATCAGGTTGCGCGTAGGAACACCCGACAGATTCATATAGGTACGCGTCGTGGCCAGGATCACCTTCTCGGCATCTGCGCCAGGAAACCCCCACCCTGCTGGGCTCAAACGTGCCTGCGCAGTGTCAGCACGCGCCATACGGCGTGACTTCCACGATGCTGAGGAACGCTTCGCCAATTCGTGAGCCGCCATTGCGCCAACATTGTGGCGATGGCGTGCGTAGGAGGGACCGGGGTTGCCCAGTCCCACCACGAGCCAGGTCCCCAAGGGTTACTCCTCTGAGGTTTCCTCGGCTGGTGTCGCCTCTTCGCCCTCGGCACCCTCTTCGCCTTCGATCTCCTCTTCTGGGGTCTCGCCCAGATCCTGGGCCTGCGGGGCCTGGACAGACAAGATGAGAAGTTCGGGATCGCCAGGAAAAACAGCACCCTCGGGAAGAATCAGATCCTGGGCAAGGATCACAACCCCCACCTCAGCACCATCAACACTGACCTCAATGAAAGCCGGAATCGAGGTGGCCTCCACCTCCAAGGTGATGGAGTTCTGATCCTGGAGAACAACAGCCGCGCCGCGTACCTCACCGGTCACAGTCAATGGAACCTCCACCTGGACCTTCTCACCACGACGAACTGCAATGAGATCCACATGGGTGATCGTGTCACGAATCGGGTTACGCTGAATCTGCTTAGGAAGAGCAAGTTGGTTGTCTTTGCCTTCCATCTCAATGTCGAGCAGGGCGTTGGCTGTACGCAAAGCCATCTGGGTTGCATGAGCTGGAAGCGAAATATGAATCGGGTCCAGTCCGTGACCATAAAGCACTGCGGGAATCAGCTTGTTTTGGCGCAATCTGCGTGAGGCGCCCTTACCGAACTCTTCGCGAGCCTCGGCCTTAATAACGATCTCTGCCATTATTCTCCTAGTTGTCGTTCATGCCACCAGGAGGGGCCGTCGATTACGGGATGATTATCCCCTCGCCGGGCAACCCCACTATCGTACTGGACACAGTCCCTCAGCGTGAAATCGTTGCGCGAGTGCGGCGCCTGTGCCCAGAAATCAGACCAACCAGAAAAGCAAGGATAGTCACCACACCACAGTACGGCGCCATGAGCAGTGGGTCGAAGGAAAAATACGGAGCTGATGGATGGCTGGCACAGTATTCTTGTGTATCGAAGCACCATATAAAATCCACAATCCATCCCGGACCCACCCACGAGGTGACCTCACCGCCACTGATAGGAATCCCCACATAGAATGGAAAACCCAAACGGACTTGAATGAGGGTCAGCGCAAGCCAGGCGACCCAATAGGCCGCTCCAATAATAAAGACCGTTCGTACTGCTTTCCAAGAGATGAAACCCCTCTTGGGTGCCATATCATCCATCGAAGCCTCCCTTACTGATCGTTTAGTCCAGTGTACCCAGAGATGCCCTCCTGTGACTGCCTAGCCTGGAGGGCTGCCTGCTCAATGTCTTGGGCCGACTCACGGGCATGTTCGGCTTCCTTCAGGCGAGCCTGATGGGCAGCTTCCGTCATGAAACCAGCACTCAAGATACCCGTGGGGATAGCAACCAGGAGAACCCCCAGGATTGCGATCACCGCTGCTAGGAGCTTACCCAACAGGACAATCGAACAAGCCACGTGGGTGAATCGTTGAGAGTATCAATGAAAACAAAGATGATATTGATGATGATGAGGATCGACATGGCGATGCCGAAGAATCGACCGATTTTCAGGGCTGGGCGATCCTTGATGATCTCAAAGACGCGTTGTTTCACTTGTCTATGGTATGACGACGATGTGATGATTATCACCACCTCCGTACAACGAAAAAGAGAGTTCTTATCCGAAAACCGCGTTCGTGTACGCTGATCCGGTAGGAATCCCTCAAATTTTGCCCGATTCAAGCGATATTTCGCCAGAAATCAGGTCATTTCTGCTCCATTGGCGTACACGAACGCGGTTTTCGGATAAGAACTCACAAAACCGCTGTACGACCTGGTCCTCAGCCCTGGTCGTACCAGAATCCTGTCTCATGGTCTGACACAACCAATGCCCAAACACCACCACATGGTCTACTCTCATGCACAGTGAAATAGGAGGTTAACATGCCCAACCAAGCTTTAGGATTCGACCCCACTCAACGCACGTCCACATTCTTTGGGAGTCTCGGGCTTGCCGTACATCCCGAAGACTGGGAGATAGATTACGAACTCAACGGTCGCGTTGCCGAGGCTCTCCTGGAAGGCTCCTGTGATGTGGAATCGGCCGGTTCTATTGCTGCTACCTGCATGGACGATCGCTTGCGCCCCCCCGGGCAAGACCCCTTCCGCCCTAATGTGGGTGGTGGTGGATTCGGACTGCTGTATGCAGCACGCGCTGTCACCCCTGCGTACGACCGCGACACCTTGACCGCAGCCAATTTCATGAACCTCCTTGCGAGCAATGGCCTCCCTGTCTATGCCCATATTGATGAAGACTATGAGCGCGGTGTTGCCACCGGGTGCGCCTTCAACGACAAGATAGCTTTGTGTGGAAGTACGCTCTCCCAGGTTTATGAAGAAACCCTCCAGTATTTCGGGTACGACAAATCGGAGGACACCATGACTCGGGTCAGTGAATTGGCAGAGAGGGTCAAAGCAGTCACCCGAGTCAACGACGATAATCATTGCGATGCCTTTGGCGAGGATCCCAAGGCTCGACTGGATGCAGTGAAAGATGCCGGTGGGGTGATCGGATTCTATGGTGGCCCGCACCTCGGTATCGGGGCAGACATTAGCTTCCGCGAAGGCTACACCCTGTCACGTGACACCCTGTTCAATGATCTGGGAGCGCACATGTTCCATGTGGATGCCTGGAGTTATCGACCTACCGCTGAAGCACTCGTCTCCATCCTTCCACGAAGCGAAGCCCAACGTGAGGGTGGAACCACCGATGACGACATTATTTGGCAAATGGTGACCGGGATGTTCCTCAACAGTTTCGCTGCTTTGGCCGCCTTGAATCCTCCCTCATCACTGCTGGTCATCCGCGCTTAATGGACTAGAAATGTCCAATCAGTGACCATACCCTTGTGTCGCCTTGCACCCAGGCGGTAACCTGAGCGCACTTGGTTGCTTCATGCGCCCAAAACCCCTTGAAAGAAAAGGTATACCATGGCAGAAAAAAGTGTTGTCACCGAGATAAAGTCACGTCTCTCTGACCCAACCGCACTCGGTGTTTTCGGATTGGCGATGGTGACCATGGTCGCCTCGTCCTACAAGCTCGGATGGACGACCATCGACGAGGGCTACATTATTCCTTGGGCGATCATGCTGGGTGCGATAGCCCAGATTTGGGCGTCCACCGCTGATTTCAAGAACAACAACTATTTTGGCGCGATCGTGCTCGGATCGTACGGGTTGTTCTGGATGGCCGTCTCTATCAACTGGATGATCAAACTGGGTTGGTTTGGTTTCCATGGTGGGGATGGTAAGCAGGTTGCCTTCGGGTTCTTGGGGTATTTCATCTTCTCGTTGTTTATTACTGTGGCGGCTTTCCATGTGTCGAAGGTGTTCGCAGCGATCCTGGTTTTGATTGATGTCCTGCTTGGATCGTTGACCCTATCGGCGTTGGGTATTGCCACCGGCGTGTTTGCTCCCCTAGCTGGATGGTCTGAACTAGTGATCTCCCTATTGAGCTTCTACGCCTGCGGTGGGATCTTCCTCAACAACTTCTTCGGACGTACGGTCGTACCCATGGGCAAGCCGTTCACCTTCATCAAGAAGGGCTAGTAGCTGAAACACGGTAGAGTGGTGCGGTCCACTGACCCTAGGAGTTGCTGTGCCCACACCCTCTACTGCTTCCGCCCTGTATTCCCAGATTCTTGACGTCGTCGGCGGGGTTGAGCCTCGCATTGCTGAGGCTATCCGTAGTGAGCTCACTGACCAGCGTGAATCCTTGAAGCTGATTGCTTCGGAGAATTATGCTTCGTTGCCTGTTCTGATGGCCATGGGTACGTGGATGTCCGACAAGTATGCCGAGGGTACAGTTGGGCACCGCTTCTATGCGGGATGTCAGAATGTGGACACCGTGGAGGCTGTAGCCGCTGAGCATGCACGGGAGCTGTTTGGAGCTGAGTACGCGTACGTGCAACCCCACTCCGGTATCGACGCAAACCTGGTGGCGTACTGGTCAATCCTGCACAAGCGAATCGAATCGCCGACCCTGGATCGTCTGGGTGCCAAGACAGTCAATGATCTGAGCGAACCTGATTGGGAGGATCTTCGCCACGAGTTCAATGCCCAGAAGGTCATGGGGATGAGTTTGGATGCGGGTGGGCATCTTACCCATGGGTTCCGCCACAATATCTCGGGCAAGATGTTCCAGCAGCATTCCTATGGGACCCACAAGGACACTGGTCTGATTGATTATGATGCTCTGCGGGCGTCAGCGAAAGAGTTCAAACCGCTGATCATTGTGGCTGGGTATTCCGCTTATCCCCGCCGGGTGAATTTTGCCCTCATGAGGGAGATCGCCGATGAGGTGGGCGCCACCTTGTTTGTGGACATGGCTCACTTCGCTGGGCTCGTGGCTGGCAAGGTGTTCACTGGTGAAGAGAACCCGATCCCGTACGCCCATATTGTGGCTTCGACGACACACAAGTCTCTGCGCGGACCGCGCGGTGGGTTCGTCTTGGCAACCAAGGAGTACGCCGACTCGGTGGATAAGGGTTGCCCCATGGTCTTGGGTGGACCACTCAGTCATGTCATGGCAGCTAAGGCTCTCGCGTTTGCTGAGGCGCGTACTACTCAATTCCAGGCCTATGCAGCCCAGGTGGCGACCAACGCGAAGGCACTTGCTGAGGGGTTGCTGAAACGTGGAGTGAACCTGGTGTCGGGTGGTACGGACAACCACTTGGTGTTGTTGGATGTGTCGAGTTTCGGTCTGACCGGTCGCCAGGCCGAATCTGCCCTGCTGGATTCGGGTGTGGTCACCAACCGCAACTCGGTCCCCCGCGATCCGAATGGCGCTTGGTATACCTCCGGGGTACGCATCGGAACCCCTGCGTTGACGAGCCGTGGTTTCAGAGAAGCCGACTTCGACGTGGTTGCTGATCTGATCACTGAAGTTCTGAAGAACACCACCCCCACCTCAACACCCAAGGGCCCCTCAAAAGCTAAGTACGTCATCGCCGATGGTGTTGCTGACCGCGTGAAATCCCGTGCTGGTGAACTGCTGGAGGCTAATCCGCTCTACCCAGGTCTGGAGCTATAGGTTGCAGTAGCCCTGGATCAGGTGCCTCTCCCCTCATTGTTGTCCCTGATGTGTACGGTGCACATAGGCAGTGTGGTAACATCAAATCAATCATCATTGATGTTAGCCTTGGAGGAGATCATGCGGACAACTATTACTGTGGAGGACACTCTGTTTGCTGAAGCACAGCGCATCACTCGTGTGAAGAGACCCTCAGAATTGTTCAACCTGAGCTTGGAGGCTCTGATCCGCCAAGAAAGCGCAAAGCGACTGTCAGCCCTTGGTGGATCTATTCCAGAGTTCAAGACTCCCCCCAGGAATCGGTAATGACATCTGTTCTGGTGGACACCTCGGTCTGGAGTGAACACTTTCGACAATCACAACCAGCTCTCACCGGGCTACTCGAATCTGGACTTGCTCTCACCCATGATCTCATCATCGAAGAACTAGCACTCAGCTTTACTGCCCGCCACATGTTTATTCTGAAAGACATTTCCCAACTCGAGGTGCTACCGACAGCCAGCAGAGAGGAGTACCTCGCTTTCGTTGCGAGTCATAACATCACTGGTCGTCGAATCGGTTGCGTCGACACCCACTTGCTCATATCTTGTGCGCTCAGCCATGCCAGGATCTGGACCCTCGACAAGCATCTCACCCAAGCAGCCCAAGACTGTGGCATGACGGTCTTCCCTGCCTCATAGCGTACTGATTCTTCATCCTCCACCCGCACAGCGCTGGTGACCATCACGACTGATAGAAATGTCAGAGCCCACTCGTATCCTTGAGACCGACTGAGGGGAACCGAATGACAACAGAACTAACAAGGGAATCAGACCTGAAAAATGATGCCCTGGAGATACTTCGCGTACTGACTGGGCGTGTGGATGCACAATTCCATCAGGGGCAGTGGGAAGCGATTGAAGCCCTGGTGGTGGGAAAAAACCGTGTCCTGGTGGTTCAGAAAACTGGGTGGGGAAAGTCGGCGGTGTATTTCATTGCAAGTCTCCTTCGGCGAAGCCATGGTTGTGGGCCTGCGCTGATCGTTTCGCCTTTGCTGGCGTTGATGCGCGACCAGGTTGAGGCTGCTGGGCGTGCAGGGGTACGCGCAGCCACGATCAACTCCTCTAATCCCACTGATTGGGCTGAGATTGTTGACGACATCAACGCCAACAACATCGATGTTCTTCTCATCTCCCCCGAACGACTCATCAACCCGAAGTTTCGAGAAAACCAATTACCGCAGTTGATGGATTCTGTTGGTCTAGTGGTCATTGACGAAGCTCACTGCATCAGCGATTGGGGTCATGATTTCCGACCCGACTATCGACGCATCCGCGACCTTCTAGCCCAGCTCCCCGAGCAAACACCAGTACTGGCAACAACAGCAACAGCGAATTCTCGCGTGATCACTGACATCGAAGAGCAGATCGGTGGGGGACTCTACGAGGTGGTGACTATTCGAGGCCCTCTGGCCCGTGACTCTCTTCGCCTGGGTGTGCTCGAGTTGCCCGACCACTCCCAGCGGCTCGCTTGGCTAGCTGAACATCTCGACGAACTCCCCGGCAGCGGCATCATCTACTGCCTGACCGTAGCGGGCGCTGAGGACACTGCGTCGTTCCTCAGCGGTGTCGGCCACAAGGTTCTCCCCTACACCGGACGTACAGACGACGCTGATCGGCAATCCGCAGAAGTTGCCCTCAAGGCCAACAGTGTCAAGGCTCTTGCCGCTACCTCCGCCCTGGGCATGGGTTTCGACAAACCCGACCTGGGGTTCATCATCCCCCTGGGTGCGCCAAGTTCGCCCGTGGCCTCCTACCAGCAGGCCGGGCGGGCG
>WRIC01000015.1 GCA_009782915.1 Propionibacteriaceae bacterium
ACCCCACCAGTGGTGTGCTGGTCTCAGGGCACCCCACGGCCATGGAACCCGAATGAGTTGATGAGTAAACAGTCTCCTTCTCGTTGTGAACACCGGTATCAAACCCTCAATGAGCAGGGCAACACTGACTCAAGATTCACTGTTTCTGCAACAGTTACCTGGACAGCAACCTGGAACACCACCACCGGTCAAGCAGGCAACTTCACCCTAGACATGTCCTCCACCAACAACCCCACCATCCACATCGGAGAACTCCGAGTAGTACGAGTCCCCAACCCACCACGATAGAACCCCACCCTGCGCGGCGTTGCGACGCAGTATTCCCACCGTGTTGCTCTGCATTGTAGGGAATCGTGGCATGATGGATGTATGGATTGGCGCGTTGTTGTTGTTGCGGGTGTCTGCACTCTTGCAGCGGTCCTGCTAGCTTATTATCGCGATCAAACTCGGGCTAAACAGCGCAAGGATATCCTCGCAGCACCCCCCGATCGCCAAGAGCTGAGTCAGTGGCAACCTACCTACCTGAGTGAGGATGAGGTACGCACAGGTGCGCGTCACCAAGACCGCTCACATGGGCGAGAGGATGTTTCGCTCGATCAGCTCAAACTGGCCAAGAAGCTTCCTGGGGGTTGGGCGAGTGAAGATTTTATCACCCATGACAGCAGGCGAGCTATCGCCGATTCCCCACTGGTGATCATCACTGAAAGGATGATGGATTTTCGTCTCCTGATTCCCATCCTCGAACTCGTTCACAACCAAGACTCTGCCCTGGTTGTGGTGGCTCGGGAGTTCAGCGAGGAGGTGGTCACCACGTTGGGCCTCAATGCCTTGACTGGGAAATTGAGTGGTTTGTGCGTACGCACCGATGAAACAGAGCTTTACGCTGAGACTGTGGGATGTTCTGTGGCGCTGGAGGAGTATCTTCAGGCTGGGTGGTTGCCCGAAACAGTGCAGGGGTCTTGTGAGATGTGGGTGTCGGATCACTCATCATCATGGATCTGGTGAGTTCACCACCCCCATTCATGCAACTGGTCATCATCGATCCCAAAATGGTGGGCTATCTCATGGACCACCGTCGTGTAGATCGATGTTCGTAATTCCTCTAAGGATTGGGCCATCTGTTTGTGGGATGTGCGGTAGATATAGATCCGATCTGGAAGGGCTGCAGCATAAACGTCGCCGCGGGAGGTTGCTGGAATCCCCTGGTACAACCCGTACAGGTTCTTCATCGGTCCCATGGGCTCGTCATCGACAAGGATCACCACGTTATCAAGGGAATCAAGGAATTTCTTGGGTACGCGATCAATGGCCTCAGCTACCAACTCATCAAAGTCGTCATCTGAGATCTCGATAGCCATGCCATCATCCTATCGAGAAGCCACCGCACCCGAGTGGCACCTCACATCCCCGTCACCCTGCGCGTCGCAGGGTCCAGAACTCATATTTACATAACTGGAGAGTCTGGATTCTGCGACTTCGCGCAGAATGACGCGGTAGCGGCTGTACACTTCGACAAGGGGGGACCGTCGAGAGAGTATGACGAAACTGAAGACATCGTCTACAATGGGATGCGCTGAACATGTCCCCATCGTCTAGTGGTCTAGGACGCTGGCCTTTCACGCCGGTAACACGGGTTCGAACCCCGTTGGGGATGCTTTGCCTGATCATGAACTGGTAAGCTATAGTACTTGAGGCCAGTTCGCTGGTTCTGGCCCCGTGGCGCAGTTGGTTAGCGCGCTTGCCTGTCACGCAAGAGGTCGTGGGTTCAAGTCCCATCGGGGTCGCCGAGAGTCATAGATATGGCTCCTTGGCCCGGTAGCTCAGTCGGTAGTAGCGCATCCCTGAAAAGGATGAGGTCGTCGGTTCGATCCCGACCCTGGCCACACTCATCACCATCGTGACCCATGCTAGACCTCGTCCTCCCCAGCTTCACAGTAGAATAGTGAGCGGATTGCACCCACAAAGGATGAATAATGAAGAAACTCACTGCCGGCCTTATCGCTACTGTAGCCCTTCTCTTGGTTGTGGTCTTGGCGATGGGTTGGGTGATCTTTGGCAAACCGTTGTCGAATTCGGAAACAATGAAAGTGGGCCCGATCACTGAAGAGATTGTTCAAAATTTCAAGATTTCTTCTCTGTCGTACCGCTACTCCAATGTGATTTACCGTGAAAGTGTCAAACAAATTGGTGGGGTCGATATTCCGTTTACTGGAGCCTATTTGGCTGTACGCTACGACGGCATCATGGATATTGGAATTGACGGATCACGGGTGAGGGTCACCACCAACAACAATGAGATCACCATCACTATTCCCCCTGCACAGATACTGTCTCATAGTCTTGTTCCTGGAACGACCGAGATTCTCTTCGACAAAGGGGGGATCGCCAATCGAAACAAGATCGATGACTACACCAAGCTGTTCGAGTACGAGCGCGAGCAGATGGAATTGCGTGCACACCAATCAGGGCTCTTGGAGCAAGCAACCGTGAGCGTGAAAGACCAGCTTCGTGACTTCCTTGATTCACTTCCTGGCCTGGAGGATTACACGATCGTTTTCCAGGATTTTGATGGGTGAGCGTGCGTTATTGGGGTTCCTGCCACCTGTATACAATTTACTCAGTACACTGAGATAATAGTTCAACGTACTGAGTAAATTGTGATGGCGAGGGCACCTATGGAATTCCAACGCACACTGGTTGCCGACCTGGTTCATCGTCTAGGTGAACCCCGGCAGTTCATTCAGATTGTGGTGGGCCCACGACAAACAGGGAAAACCACCGCTGTGAACCAAGCACTCAGCTACGTCGTGGGAAGCCAAAACTGTTCTCTCGAGGATTTCCTGAGCGGGCGTGTTCCACTGTTTAAGTCCGATGGGGGTTCATGATCTCAGTCGTTGCTCCACAAGTCCTGTCCACCCATCTAAGCACCCGCGTTCGTGCATAGAAAACTGTCCGGATGACTGTTTTCTATGCAGGAACGACCGCTCAGGGCTGTGTCCGGAAAAACACCAGGCGTACGGAGTCCCCGGAGCAGATGATAAAGTTGGCGGGTGCATATCTATAATTTTTCTGCTGGTCCTTCTATGTTGCCGACCGAGGTTCTTGAAAAAGCCCAATCCGAGCTCACTAATTGGCAGGGTTCTGGGATGTCTGTCATGGAGGTCTCCCATCGTGGGAAACCCTTCGTCGCTTGTGCGGCGTCCGCTGAACAGCGCCTCAGGAACCTACTGAATATCCCCGACAACTACCACGTACTCTTCCTTCAAGGAGGGGCCACAGGGCAGTTTTCGGCGATACCGATGAACCTCACCTCCCCAGGTGACACGGTCACCTACCTCAACACCGGTCAGTGGTCAGCGAAGGCGATCAAGGCTGCCAAAGCCCAGGACCTGAATGTTGAGGTTCTCGCCGACGAGAAGCAGTCCAACTATTCAACAGTTCCGGCCGCAGGGTCTTATACGATTCCCGCACAGGCGCGTTATCTCCACTACACCCCCAATGAGACCATTGGTGGCGTCACCTTCGACTATGTCCCTGACACTGGTGGTATCCCCCTGATCGCGGACTGTTCGTCGATGATCCTGTCACGCCCCATGGACATTTCCCAGTACGCCTTGATCTACGCAGGTGCCCAGAAGAACTTGGGGCCAGCTGGTCTCACCGTCGTGATCGTACGCGAGGACCTGACTGGAAAAGCCCGACCCACCACACCTGACATCCTCGATTATGCTGCCATGGCCGCTGCTGATTCGATGCTCAACACTCCCCCGACTTTTGGGATCTATCTGTTGGACCTCGTCTTGGCCTGGGTTGAAAAGATGGGCGGTGTCGAAGCGATGGAACAACGCAATAGGGCCAAAGCTGAAGCGCTCTACTCGTTCATCGACAACCACGAGTTCTATGCGAACCCTGTTGCCATCAACGCACGAAGCCAGATGAACGTACCCTTCACTTTGGCGAATCCTGATCTCGACAAGACCTTCCTCGCAGAGGCTGAGCAAGCCGGTCTCACCAACCTGGCCGGCCACCGCTCGGTGGGTGGGATGAGAGCCAGCATTTATAACGCCATGGGGCAAGACGGTGTCGATGCTCTCATCGGTTTCATGACCACCTTCGCCGACAACCACGCCTGAGAGGACAACCCATGACCTTCGCAGTTCAAACACTCAACGCCATTAGCCCCCTGGGACTCAAGCATTTCCCCGATGCCGACTATGAGGTGGGTACGGATGTGGCCAACCCCCAGGCCCTTCTTCTTCGCTCAGCGAACCTCCATGATGTGGAGATTCCTGAATCGGTGGAAGCGGTAGCACGGGCTGGAGCTGGAACCAACAATATTCCTATCGCTGAATATTCGGCCCGCGGGATTCCTGTCTTTAACACACCAGGTGCTAATGCCAATGCAGTGAAGGAATTAACCTTGGCCGGCATCTTCCTGGCGGCCCGTAACATCATTGATGGTGCTGCTTTCGCCCATCGTCTCACAGGTGATGCTGCTGCGATGAACGAGGCTGTTGAGAAGGGCAAGAAACAGTTTGTGGGTTTCGAGCTTCCTGGCCGTACGCTGGCGGTGATCGGCTTGGGCGCCATTGGGGTTGAGGTCGCTAACTCGGCTTGCGCCCTGGGCATGAAAGTGATGGGGTACGACCCTCAGGTCACGGTGGATAATGCCTGGAAACTGTCGAGTCACATTGAGCGGGTCACCAGCCCCGAGCAAATGTTCCGCCAAGCTGACATCATCACCGTCCATGTTCCCCTCGTCGATGAGACCAGGGGAATGATTGGCGCCGATCAAATCGCCTTGATGAAACCCAGCGCGGTTATCCTCAACTTCTCGCGTGCACCTATCGTTGATGAGGACGCCCTGGTGGCTGCACTCGACGCTGAGAAGCTCGGTGGATATGTCTGTGACTTCCCCTCCCCGAATTTCAACACCCGGCCCAAGTGTGTGACCCTGCCCCACCTGGGTGCCTCGACCTTCGAAGCCGAAGAGAACTGCGCGCTGATGGCAGTCGATCAACTCAGGGATTATCTCGAAAACGGAATCATCCGAAACTCGGTGAATTTCCCCACTGTTGATCTTCCCCGTAGTGCGGGTTCCACCAGGATCGGGATCGCCAACTCGAATGTCCCCAACATGGTGGGCCAGATTTCAGCTCTGCTCGCCGAAGCGGGTTTGAATATCGCTGATCTGCTCAACAGGTCGAAAGGTGAGTTGGCCTACACCCTGGTGGATGTCGAAGGAACCATCCCCGAGAAAGTCGTTGATCAGATTCGCTCGATCCCTGGAGTGCTGTCAGCACGAGTGGTCGCCTGAAAGGATAACCATGGCAAAAATCAAACGCTCAGAAGCGAACAAGATCAACCAACCCCCACCAGACGTGACACCTGAGACGAACACTCCTATCACTGAGCAAGAGGTCACAGAAGAGGTCAACACCACAGTGCCTGACAACGCGCAGGCGACCCCCAATACACAGGCGGCCACCGACACCCAACCGAATCCCCCAGCAGGAGCCTGGCCAGTCATGCCACCACCAGCAACTAAGGACCCCAAGGATGCTCTCATCCGTACCTTGACTCTTGCTTTGGGTTTCGTTTGTCTTCTTGCCCTGGGTTTGGGGATTGCACTGATCATGGTAGCCCGAGGATCAGGTCAGGCGGTACCTGAGGTTGATCCCACTCCCACAGTTGCGACGACCCCCAACGATGACCCCACGCCAGATCCGAATCCGCAGGACGGTCTCTATGCCGCCTCGGCTATCCATGCCACAGCCAAACCCAAGAAGGATGCCATCATCGTGGAAATGCATGTGGACTATCACTGCGGATGGTGCCGGGTAGCTGACCTCACCTATGGGCCAGCTCTACGCGAGTTGAGTGACTCCAATCAGATCGATTTCCGCGTCCAGATTCGCTCTTTCGTCAACCCGGAGTCCTCCCAGCGTGCCGGGGTTGCAGCAGCTTGCGCACACAAGGAAGGATTCTTCCTGGCGTACCACGAAACCATCTTCAACAATCAAAGTCGTGGCCAAGGTGGCTACTCCGACGAGATGCTGCGCGAAGAATTTGCCCAGCAGGCGGGTCTGAAGGGCAAGAACCTGACCAAGTTCCAGTCCTGCTATGACCAGTCAGCCACCCTGAATGATATTCAAACCATGGAGCGTGAAGCTGTACAGATGGGTATCAACGGAACACCAGCCTTCATCGTCAACGGTGTGAAAGCCCAGTTCCCCCTCGACAAGGACAATACTCAACCCATGTCCGCAGATGACCTGATGGAGGGGCTTGTTTCGATCACCACCGGTTAACGGTAGCGTTTCGGAACGAGTTCACTCACCAGGGGAGCCCTGGGCTGGATGTCCAGTCGCATCCCGGCTTCCTGGGGGGTCTTGTCGGCTTTGAGTCCATTGCATTCCAGGCAAGCCGCCACACAGTTGGTCCAGGAGGTACGTCCACCGCGGGACTTGGGCAGGATGTGGTCCATGGTGGTGCCGGTCTGCCCACAGTAGGCACACTGGTAGCGGTCCCGGCGAAGAATGGCCACTCGTGAACACACCGGTTGACGGGTTGCTTCATACACCCAGGCGGTGTAAATCCAGCGTACGAGTTCAACAGAGCGAGGAAGAGGATAGGGCCCAAAGGTACGTCCGGGTTCAGCTTCGTGCACCCTGGCCACACGCCGATACAGCATTCCTGCAGCATGGCGTACTGTCGCTGTGCCGAGCACTTGTTGCCCGCCAGCGTTGAAAATCACAACCTGTGACATGTCCTTCCTCCTTTCTCATTCCCATAGAAACACAAAGGGCCGCATCTCAGCCTCAGCTAAGAGCGACCCGAACTTGGTCGTCAGTCACTTAAGGCAGACAGATGGTGTCCAAGCAATACACAAAGACATGGGTAGTTGAGCGAATCTCGCTGCCGACTTTTGCCACCACCACAGACTCCTTTCTTGCTGTGCATCTGGATGAAAGGATAGCAGAAAGAAAAGGGGCGACCAAAATCGACACGTCGCTACGACGACCGTCGATGTCACCCGCGACTACTTTCCTGACACGTAGGCTTGTTCCCAGCGACGTATCTCATCGAAGAACCGGGTTCTCACTTCTATGCGAGACAACCCCACATCATGCAGGGCTCCCTCGAAGCGTACGAGCGTGGTGTGTTCACCCAACAGGGGGACCCGTGCGGCGATCCGTTCAACATCGAGGGCTAGGTCGGTGGACGAGGCTTCATCACCCCACTGTTTGGGGTTCGACGAACGCCTCGACGTACCAACAAAAACTGGACAGTCGATGCCTAATCCTGCAGCAACACGGTCGTGCCCGTCGACAACGGCTTTGACCCATCCGGGGCGTATCGGTTGGGATTGGATCTTTTTAAAGTTGAGGTCGTATTCCCATTCCCCGTGGAAGGAAGAATGAAGGGATTCCCCATAGAGATGGTTCTCCGAGGCCGGAAGTGTCATCGTGGGTGAGGCCACGGAGAGCCCTCGAACCAAAATGGGGGTGAGGGTTCGCATCAATTCTGTGCCTTGCATGTCGAGCCATGGTGAATTCAACACGAGCCCACGGATTCTTCCTGGGCGCTGCGAGGCATAGATACTGGCGATGAGACCGCCAGTGGAGTGACCATTGAGGATGATCGACTCATGGTCGGCTTCGATCACTTCCAGGCAGGCATCGATTTCTTCGATGTAGTCGTCAACTGACTCCATATAACCAGGCAATTCATCGTCTTGCAGGCTGCGTCCATATCGGTGAAGATCCACAGCATAAAAGTCGTAGCCCAGTGATTCATAAAACTCAGCTAGGTGTGGCTGGAAGAAGTATTCATTCCACCCATGGATATGAAGGACCGCTTGTGGACGTTGGGCCTGGTGGTGGCGGATGAGGGTGGAGATCAGGTGCCCTTCACCTTCAGCGGGGAGATGGAGGCGTGAAGGCATGTGATAGTGACAGTATTCGAAGCCTTCCACATGTTCGTCTTCGCGATACTCATCATCCCACCGGGAGGGAGATGGCGGTGGCGGAGGTACGACTGCGGGGTCGTGACCATCACCTTCACCAGGAGAGTCAGGCTCACGGGTGAGGACAGACCTCCATTTGGAGATCATTGTGGCGAGCCCGCTGGGGTTTGATGCCTGGTCCATGATTCCTCCATGGTGTTGTGAGGTGGTTCTCACCGGTCATCGGCTCCTGTTAGGAATCCTCACTATCGAGATAGGCCGAGTATTCGTCTTCGCCATCCTCTTCGGGATCGGCGAGTTCTTCACCTTCAGAATATTCTTGTGCAAGATCTGCATACGCGGGTGGGATATCAGTCCCTGAACTTGATCGCAACTCTTCTTCAAGAGAAGCAAAATCTGTCGATACTGACCGATACTTCAACTCGCGAGCAACCTTTGTCTGCTTTGCCTTTGCACGGCCGCGCCCCATAGGGTCAGCCTCCTTCACTCGCGGCAACCCCGCGTCATCTCAGTGTGTCATCTGTTCGTGAGTACTAGGTTACCGGGTTTGGTGACGATGGTCCAAGCCGACACCCATATCAACGGTGTTCGCCAATGAGCTCTATCTGTGGTTGATCGGGGTTCCGGGATGTCACTTGACCCCCATCCCAAGCCGGGATGCCATAGATAGAGAAGATATTGAGTGTGGTGTTTACTGAGGATTCTGGACAGATCATCACCATTCCGACCCCCATATTCAGGGTCTCTTCGATGTCGGGTTGACTGACACCACCGAGGCTTTGAATGAGGGTGAAAATGGGTTGGGGTGCCCACGTGGATCGATCAATGAAGCCACCAAGGTTTTCGGGAAGTACGCGTGCCACATTGTTAGCTAATCCCCCTCCAGTGATGTGGCTCATCGCATGAATCTCACAGGAACCGGCAACATCAAGGCAACTCTTGGCATAAATCCTTGTTGGAGTGAGCAGTTCTTCACCGAGGGTGGAACCCAGGTCATCAACATGGCGATCAAGGCTCCAGCGTGCCTGGGTGAGCAGTACGTGGCGTACGAGAGAAAAACCGTTGGAGTGCAGACCGGAGGAAGCTACGCATACCAGTCGATCACCGTCGCACACCAGGTGGGAGCCCAGAATTTTGTCTTTTTCTACCACACCGGTGGTGGCTCCTGCCAGATCATACTCATCGGGATCAAGTAACCCAGGATGTTCAGCGGTCTCTCCCCCAATGAGGGCTACACCAGCCTCGACACACCCACGTGCGACTCCTTTGACGATCTGCTCAATAGTTTCAGGTACGACCGAACCGCAAGCAATATAGTCGGTGAGGAAGAGTGGTTCAGCTCCAGTGACGACGACATCATCGACCAACATGCCAACAAGATCGATACCCACAGTGTCATGGATATCCATCGCTTGAGCGATCGACACTTTCGTACCCACCCCATCAGTGGAGGTGGCCAGTACGGGATGGCGGTAGCTCATGAACCGGGAGATATCGAACAGGCCCGCAAAGCCGCCAAACCCACCAAGCACCTCTTCGCGAGTGGTGGTGAGGATGTGTTTCTTCATCAGCTCGACAGCACGATCACCGGCTTCGATATCAACTCCACTGTGGGCGTAGGCAGTTTTCTTAGTCATGATGATCTTTCTCGTTGTTGAGATTGTCGGCGCTGGCTTGACCGGTACCTTCGGCGCTCAGAGAAAGCCGACTGATTTCTCTGCTGGGAACCGCAACCTCATAGCACCCATCAAAACAGGCCCGACAGAGGTTGTCGCTGGGGACATGTGTTGCCTGAACGAGGGCATCTAAGGAAATGAAACCCAAGGAGTCTGCGCCGATGTGGTCACACATCTGTTCAACAGACATGTGGCGGGCGATTAGTTCATTCGGATCGGCAAAATCAATCCCAAAGAAACATGGCCACAACACTGGTGGCGAGGAGACACGGACATGAACTTCGCTGGCCCCTGCCTGCCTCAACATGGCCACCACTTGGCGCTGGGTGTTTCCACGAACAATGGAGTCATCCACAACGACGAGACGTTTACCTTCCACGACATGGCGCAGTGGATTGAGTTTGAGTCGGATTCCTCGTTGACGCAACGATTGGGATGGTTGAATGAAGGTTCGCCCCACGTAGGCGTTTTTCACCAAACCAAGACCGTACTCGATCCCCGAACCGATGGAATACCCAATAGCTGCTGGTGTTCCCGAATCGGGTGTGGGGATCACCAAATCTGCTTCAGCTGGACACTCTTGGGCGAGTAGTTTTCCGATCTTCACGCGGATATTGTGGATGAGCCTGTCATGTAACACAGTGTCGGGACGTGACAGGTAGACGTACTCAAAGAGGCATTCTTTCTTCGCGGCGGGGGCAAACCTCACTGAACTGATACCATCGGAATCGATTCTCACCATCTCCCCTGGTTCAACCTCACGAAGGAAGGTTGCTCCAACAATATCGAGGGCAGCTGATTCGGAGGCAACCACCCAACCATCACCGAGTTGGCCAATGCACAGCGGTCTCATCCCGTGGCGATCACGCGCAGCAAACAAGGTGTCCTTAGTCATGAACACCAAAGAGAAAGCACCAGCCAATTGGGGTAGAACCTCCAATGCAGCTTGTTCGCATGGCCCATCTTGGCTACCGAGAAGCTGAGCGAGCAGGACAGTGTCAGAACTGGAATCCATACAGTCCTTCTCTTCGATGGGGTCTGATGGTGAAAGCTCTAAGAGCCACTTCTGCAACTCGGGGGTGTTGGTGAGGTTTCCGTTGTGGGCGAGAGCAACATCACCATAGGTGGTGGTACGGAAGGTGGGTTGGGCATTCTCCCACTGGCAGGAACCCGCGGTGGAATAACGAGTGTGACCAATAGCTATATGACCAACTAGCGTACCCAAGGTGGTTTCATCGAAAACCTGGGAGACCAGTCCCATGTCTTTGAACACCACAATCCGCTCACCATCGCCCACAGCCATACCTGCTGATTCCTGGCCACGGTGTTGGAGGGCAAACAGTCCAAAATAGGTCAGCTTGCTCACTTCTTCGTGGGGGGCCCATACACCAAAGACCCCACATTCATCTTTTGGTACGTCGTCGATTCCTCGTGGATCATCCATCACAGTCCTACTCTACTTCAGTCCCCAAGACAATCGAGGAACACATCCACTATGTGCCACGGCTAAATTCTTCAATGAGTGCCACCTGTGCTGCGACACTGGAGGTGAGGTCATCTAAACTCACCGATTCATTGGGGCCATGCATCGAAGAATTGGGGTCAGCTATCGCAGTGATCAGGAATTGCCCGTCGGGGAAAAACTCACGCAGTTCATTCACTAATGGAATAGCGCCACCTTGCCCAATAAAGACTGGATCTTTGCCAAACGCCTGCTGATAGGCCCGTCTCCCAGCTTGAACCAGCGAGCCTTCCAGGTCTACTTGGGCAGGGTTACCTACTGCTCCACGAGTGATGCGTAGGCGAGCTCCCCACTGGATATGTTGCTCACAGTGGGCAATGAGGGCATCGAGTGCCCGCTCAGCGCTCATCCCTGGTGGTACGCGCACAGAGACTTTTGCTCTGGCTACCGGTAGCAGAGTATTGGATGCTTCTTCCACACTGACAGTATCCAATCCGATGACTGTGACTGCTGGTCCTGCCCATAGCCGATCAGCTAGTGACCCGCTACCTAATTCTTGAACACTGTCGAGAACACCAGCTGCTGTTCTCAGTTGTTCACGATCCACGTTGACATCGAAACTCACCACAGAGTCAAGCCCGGCTATAGCGACCTCACCTTGGTCGTCGTGGAAGGTTGCCAGGAGACGACACAATGTGGTCAGAGCATCAGGATAGACTCCACCAAATTGCCCTGAGTGGACTCCATGATCGAGGGTCTGCACCTCAATAATGGCGTCACATACCCCACGTAAGGTGGTGGTAAAGGCGGGTTCACCGACCTCTTCATTCCCGGAATCAAGGATCACAAATCCATCGGCGTTCACCAGGTGGGAATACTTGGTCAAGAACCTTCCGATATTCGGTGAACCGATTTCCTCCTCCCCTTCGATCAGGAAGGTAACTGACATGGGTGGGCGAGAGTTGAAAGCCCTCATGGTGGCCAGATGAACAGCGATAGCACCCTTATCATCGGCAGAACCGCGACCATAGAGACGTTCGCCACTCGTCGTGAGCTGGAAGGGGGGATGATCCCACTGCTGGTGATCCCCACTGGGTTGGACATCATGGTGGGCATAGAAGCAGAGGTGGGGTGATCCTGGGGGCCCAGGAAAATGTGCCACCACAGCTGGCGCACATACGTCACTGACGATGTGGACATCCGGGCATCCAGTTGCTGTCCACATCTCAGCAACGAGCTGTGCTGAGTTGGCCAGGTCTTGGCGGTGAGCAGGGATGGAACTGATCGACTCTATGGTCACCAGCTGTGTGAGATCGTCAACCAATTGTTTCTTGAGGGCAGAGAGTTCATCCATGTCATCCACCTTAGACTAGGACAAAGATGGATGAACCTCCGCCTCAAGCATAGTGATCAGAAGATGGCGTCCAGCAATCCGCCGAGTCCTCCACCGGAACTCTTCTTGGCCTTGGAGGCTTGGTTGTCACCTAGCGCACTACCCAGCATTCCGCCGAGCATTCCACCGAGACCGCCACCGGCACTTTGACCGCCGCCACTACCGAGCAACCCACCAATGAGGGAAGCTGTTGGGTTGGAGTTGGCCGAGCCGCCACCCAACATGGAGCCAACGACATTGCCCATCATGTTGTTTGAGTTGCCACCACCACCAAGCAAGCCACCAACTAAGGAGCCCAGAGCGTCGCCACCACCAGAGGCTGCAGCGCCTTGGCCTGCGAAGGCATTCTTAGCAATATAGGCGATAACAACAGGGGCTAGGAGGGGGAGAAGCTTCTGGATCAGAGTCTTGTCTCCACCAGTTTTGGCAGCCAGCGCAGTGGCTGACTTCGCTGTGGATGCGCCCAGAGTATGTTCGACGATCTTTGATCCATCTTTGACATCAATCCCGGACAAATCAACACCCTCTTCGGCAAAAGATTCACCCGTCAGACGATGCTTCAGCAACGCCATTGCTAGATTCTCTTCACCCTTGGGGTCTTGGGCATTCGCTGTCATCCCGCCCAGAAGGGAGGTGATGACCTGTGTCGAGGCGTTCTTGGTATCTTTCTTGGAAGCGCCCACCTGCTCAGCGAGCTGGTCCATCGATAGTTGTGCAAGAATCTCGTTGATTGCACTCATGATTATCCTTTCTGCCCGACACGCCGGTGCCGGTTTCTTCCACTATGGTGGAGCAGTTTGACCAAAGGCAAGCGGATTCCCACTGAGATAATCGCCGAGTTGTACACTGACTATCATGCGGATTCTTCTGACCGGTGGCGCCGGCTATATTGGCAGTCACATTGCTGTGGAGCTTCTCAACGCCGACCACGACGTTGGGATCGTTGATGATTTGAGTAATTCTTCACCGATCGCACTTCAGAAAGTGTCGTCCATCACGGGAAAATCCACTGATTTCTTTGAACTTGACTGTCGAGACACCCCCGGGCTCACAGGGGTTTTCCGCAGTTTCCAACCGGAAGCAGTCATCCATCTGGCAGGGCTCAAAGCTGTTGGTGAATCTGTGGAAGATCCCTTGCGCTACTACGACACCAATATCAATGCCACACTGTCCCTGGTTCACGTCATGGAGCAAGCCGGTGTCACCCAGCTCATCTTCAGTTCCTCAGCGACAGTCTATGGGGATCCCGAGTTTCTTCCACTGACCGAACAAGCACGCACCGGAATAGGTATTTCTAACCCCTATGGATGGACGAAGTTCATGATCGAACAGATCCTCATAGACCTGGCAACGAGTCAACCATCATGGAAGATAGCCCTGCTGAGATATTTCAACCCTGTGGGCGCCCATGAATCTGGACTCATAGGAGAGGACCCTCAGGGGATTCCCAATAATCTCATGCCTTTTGTCGCACAGGTAGCTGCTGGACGCAGAGACATCATTGAAGTTTTTGGTGACGATTACGACACAAATGATGGTACGGGAGTACGCGACTACATCCACGTGATGGATTTGGCCAGTGGCCACCTGGCAGCTCTAGAGAACCTGACCCCAGGAGTCTCCACCTACAATCTGGGGACAGGCCAAGGAACCTCAGTGCTAGAGATCATTCACGCCTTTGAGTTAGCTTGTGGACATCCACTGGCTTACAAAATCTCCCCGCGTCGCCTGGGCGATCTGCCCTCCACGTACTGCAATGCTGACAAGGCTCGCAGAGAACTTGGGTGGAGTCCGACTCGTAGCCTGACTCAAGCCTGCCACGACTCATGGCTGTGGCAATCAACTAATCCTGAGGGTTACTCCACCTAGCAGTCAATGGGGCGCTGAACAACGACCGGCTTTCCCTTTTCTGGTTCGGGAAGTGGTTGTGAATAGTCTGGACCATTCGCCGTATCACCAGGAGCCTCAGCCCCCGTTGTTTTGGGTGCAGTCAATTCAGCGTTCGGCATCGGCCTATCGTTGCGAATAGCATCCCAATAAGGCTTGGCTTGGTAGTCAATGACTTGGACTCGTCCAGTGCCAGCCACACCCCCGACCGGAATCATCACCGTGGTGATATTGGAGGTGTCGAATCCCTTGAGAGAATACGCCAAACCAGCGATATCAGCAAGACTGCTACCCATATTGGTATCGACTGAATCGATGATAGCGCCCGTTAAGCCATAGAGCTTGGGAAAATCTGTCACGTAGTTCATGTCGTAGACCTTGTTGAGGATGGCCTTGAAAACAGCATGCTGGCGATGGATTCTGTGAAGGTCAGAACCGTCACCCAGGCCCTTGCCTGTTCTCGCACGGGCAAGGTTCAGTGCTTGCTGGCCATCAAGATGGCTCACACCCTTGGGAAGATCCAAACCTCTCGCCTTCGGCGCATAAATGGGACACAGTAGTTCCACATCAATGCCACCCACAGCATTGACAACGTTGCGGAAGCCAGAGAATTTCACCACCACATAAGCGTCAATGCGGACATTGGACATTTTTTCCACCGCCATCACTGCACATTGGGCCCCGGCATCAATACTTCCGCCGTAGTCAACTCCCCAAGCAAAGGCAGCGTTAAACATTTGATTAGACCATCCAGCAGCGGAGATCACTCGCCCATCATCACCCTTACATTGGGGGATGGTGATGAGGGTGTCGCGCGGGATAGAAATCAAATCAATTCTTGTCCGATCGGCAGAAATGTGGGCAACAAAACTCGTATCCGCACGAGCGCCAGCAACCCTAGCTGCTGGGTCTTCACGCTGGTCAGAGCCCAAAACCAAGATGTTGACTGCGCGGCCGGCATAAGGATCACCAGCATGCTTCACATTGGAGGTTCCAGCGGCCGTGGGGCGATCATCCTCATCGAGGATAATCTTCCCTTCATTTTTAAACCGCCCATTGAGGTCGTACCAGGCATAAGCAAGACCACCACCAGTAAGAAGCACAACAGACAGCACACTAGCCAGGACAATCTTCACGCCCTTCTTGAGACCCTTGTGGGTTTTTGCTGAGGTGACGATGGCATCTTCGTCAGCTGTGTCGGACGTGAGAGATTCACCAGCTTCTGTGGCCGTGATTCCTATGGGATTCTTGGTTGAATCATTGGTGACCTGTGAGACTGGATTCGACATCTGGGCGGTCATGGCCTCCCAGGCAGGTGAACCGAGAACAGGAATGGCACTGCCCACAATAGTTGAATCAGACACCACAGCCCAGGTTGCCAAACCAGGAGATGGAGACACAGGTGGACTCAATTTCCCTGGTGGCACTACTGAAGGTTGCTCAGGTGCGGGGACCTGCCCATCAGGTACGGGGACCTGCGCGTCAGGTACGGAGGCAACGGGAGTTTCTGATGCCACAGAAGGCACTGGTTGTGGTTGCACCGCAGGCACAGGGGAAGCCTCTTGCCGTAGCGGTTCCACAGGCTTCTCAGCTGGAGGAATCTGGGTGATGGGGGGTTCGAGGGGTGGCAACTCAGCGCTCACCTCATGGTTGAACCATTGTCCGGCGGGATATCCCGTGGCCACCTCACCAGTGGGATAGGAAGAACCAGGAGAGGAAGGTGGAGTTGGATCATCCTTCCAATTGTCCTGGAGGAGGTGATTCCAGGGATCCTCCTGGTCTGCAGCAGGCGACGATGTGTAAGGAACCGGCGTCGCATAGGGGACCGGAGAGGACCCTGCAGAATCTGAGGGGGAACCTGTTGGCTGGTAGGTATCCGCCCTTTGATCTGACATCGCATGTTCCACTCGGGCAAAGAAACCACCTTGCCCTGAGGACTCACCAGTGGGAACAGAGTCCCGAGGTGGATAAGATTCACTAGGATATTGTGTGGATGAATAGGGGTCCGACTGAGGTCGGGGGGCCGCATGTTCACGTGCAGAAACCCCTGGGTCCACTTCCCCGTTTGAGGCTGGATTTTCAGCCCACCATGGGACTCGGTTATCTGACATATGAGCTATTTTACCTTGAATTATCGACATATAACAAAATTTTGGCGCGCCACCGCGTTCCTCCCGAACTGGAGGAACGCACCTAGTCCACGACGAGTCAGGATGATCCAACTGCGCGAAACTTGTCCTTCTCGACTAGAATAACACCGTGGTGATGAACCCAAATAACTTCGATTTTCACCACAGACGAAAGGGCAAGATGCACGAGTTACAAGGACAGATCCGAGACTATTCCTGGGGCTCTGTGACGGCCATTCCTGAATTGCTGGGAAGCAATCCCACGGGTCAACCGCAAGCGGAATACTGGCTCGGTGGACATCCTCTGGCTCCAGCAACCATGGGAGGTACTGGGCTTGATCAAGTCTTTGTCCAGTCTCCTGACCTCTTCGGCAGTGACTCCGATCGCTATCCCGTACTGATGAAAATCCTGGCAGCCGATCATCCGCTGTCCCTACAAGCCCATCCCAATAAAGACCAAGCCAAGCAAGGATTTGCCCAAGAATCAGCAGCCCAGATCCCTGTTGACGCTCCCGAGCGTGTCTACCGCGATAACTGGCCCAAGCCAGAGATCCTTGTTGCTCTCAGTGATTTCCACGCCCTGTGTGGATTTCGAGCTGGAGAAGAAACAGTGCAACTCTTCGATCAGCTGGGTGTATCCCCAGGTCTTCGCGAGATCATTTCTCCGCTCGAAGATGGAACCGAGGAAGGGTTTACCCAGGTTTTCTCTACGACCTTGACCACCGATCGACTCGACTATGTCGATGAAGTAGTTCACCTTGCCCACCACTATTCTCAAGACGACACTGATCTGGGTCTCTTTGCCCAAACAGCCCTCGAACTCAACCATTTCTTCCCACGACAACCCTCAATCCTGGCAGCACTGTTACTCAACAGAATCCATCTGGAGCCAGGTCAAGGGCTTTTCGTGCCCACCCGAACCCTGCATTCCTATCTCAGTGGAGTGGGGATAGAAGTGATGGCCTGCTCCGACAATGTCCTGCGCGGTGGACTCACCAAGAAACATGTCAATGTTGAACAGTTAATGCAGGTCGTCGAATTCCAGGCTTCCACCGTTCAACCTGTTGAAACCATCCAGGACCATGGGTTCGTCCGCTATATCACCCAGGCCAGCGAATTCACCCTCTATCGCGGGGATCTATCCTCGGAGTCTGTTGATATTCCACAGACCGATTCTGGGCGTATTGCCTTGGTGGTCGAAGGGGAAGCCCAATTGAGTAATGGCAATAGCACCATTGATCTCACAGCTGGGCAAGCTGTGCTCATCCCCTATGGCGACCAGGCAACAGCCCAAGGATCAGCAACGATCTTTGTGGGTGTCCCAGGGGCCTCACACCGGTGAGACTGCGGGTTTGAGTCCAACCACTGACTCAGGGTCTGGGGTTCCTCCCAAATGTCGCAGAAGGTTCTGCCACCCGTCCAAATGAGGGGCAAGGTGGTTCTCCCCATCAAGGATCGGGGTCCACGAGGCGCGTACCTCCATTTCGAAAATCTGCTCCTCATCTTTCTTTGAACCAAAAGGCACCGAAGAAATGGTTGTGATGGTTCCAGATTCACGGGTGAAGCGAGCATGGGCCTGCCTCAAGGCATCCACCAGCCATGACCAACCCACTTCGGCAAGCAGTGGATCGTGGATCATCTCAGGTGACATCTCTGCCCGCGCGAAGGTGACACACCGAAAATCTGATTCCCATAGATCATTACCGGTAGGCTCATGGAGAAGGATCAACCGCCCGCGAGACATCTCCACACTGTCCACGCAAAGCTCAGCATCCCAAGCAGCAGCATAGGGAGACAAGGATGTGGGTGGCTCCAACTCCTGGACAGTGATGCGCTTATCCCAGATGAACGAATTAAACCCGCGCACTGCGGAAGCAAACCTTGGTGGCATAAACCCAAACTGATTGATCGTGGTCACGGGTCCAGGTTAGCCAGGACTGGGGGTCGGTTTTTGCACACCACGCCGAGACGCTGTGATCCATCTACGAAATTGCGCACCAAGGTGGCAGAATGTGACTATGATCATTAAAGATTTCCCAGCTCCAGGTTCCAACTATTCAACGAGCGATCTTCGTCAAATCCTGAGAGCGCGACCCTCCACCACCATTGCTGAGCTTGATCCCGATGCAACCCCCGGTCTTCCCACCGAGGAGGATGCCAGGAAACTCACCATGGCAATGGGCCCAGAACTCAGTGCCTACCAGGAAAGGCTCTATGCGGAATCTAAGACTGAAAGCTGTCAGGACCGTCGAGTTCTGGTGGTTCTCCAGGGGTTGGATACCTCAGGTAAGTCAGGAATTGTCCGCCATGTCTTTGGGTTAGTCGATCCTCAGGGTGTGAAGATCAAGGCCTTCAAGAAACCAACAAAGGAGGAGCTCTCCCATGATTTCCTGTGGAGAATCAACAAGGCTGTTCCCGAACGCGGATATATTGGTATCTTTGATCGAAGTCAGTACGAGGATGTCCTAGTTGTTCGGGTGGATGAATTAGTTCCACCCGAAGTTTGGAAGCAACGCTTCGAGCTCATCAACGAGTTTGAGAAAGGTTTATCCGACCAGGGTGTCACGATCATCAAGTGTTTCTTACACATTTCACCCCAAGAGCAGGAAGCCCGTTTGTTGGCTCGCTTGGCTGATCCCTCCAAGCACTGGAAGTATTCTCGTGATGATGTCACTGTTCGATCCAAATGGTACGACTACATGGCTGCCTACGAGGATGTTCTCAACTTGTGCAACACCGATGTTGCCCCGTGGTATGTCATCCCCTCCAACAAGAAGTGGTACCGCAACTGGGCAGTGGCTTCACTTTTGTTAGACCACCTTGAGGAGATGTCACCGCAGTGGCCACCGGCAGATTTCGATGTCGCGGAACAAATCGAGGCTGTGAAGAACTCCCTGTCCTATTCAGCGAATGGCTAGACCCGCATTGTCCGCGTCAGCGCAATGACATCACCCTACTTGGGATACCTGTGATTGGGCGTCGATCTCCACTGGTGGGTCTTCACCTAGTAGATCCATTGCAGCAAAGGCATACCTGGCAAGAATGAGATCAAGAACAGTGTCATCCACCCCAATAGGTGAACTCACAGCAATGGCGCCATGTTTGAGAGCCAAGCGAGCCTGAGCATCAAAACCCAGATCGGGAGCGAGGAAGAATGACCCCACTGCTACATGGCGACGGCCTTGAGAATTCAATGATTCGATGGCAGTAGCCACATTGGGTGAAGACCCATCTCCCATCGCTAGCTGGCAGGGAAGTTTGTGATGGGCTCCCCATTGGCGGGCTCTCCTGGCGAGCATCCCTAAGCCGCGGACATCGCAGGGGCCCTCAGCTGACAGAACAAGTCCATCGATTTCAGTGGCATGAAGGGAGCCCAAAGCCGACCGAAGTCGCTCGTCGAGAGGCCGCAGGAGACAGGCTTCAGGACCGACGGGACGCGCAATGGCAAACTGGATGGATGGATGGGCTTGACGGGTGGTTTTCACCACCAGATCAACACTGGGATCATGGTCGGTCACTGCAGCGAGTTGGAGGGGTACGAAGACGATCTCTGTGATTCCGCGCCCAACAAGGTGGCTCACGACCTGGGGCACCGAGGGTGGGCAATGATCAATGAAGGCAGCATTGACTTCGAGTGTGGGACGAATGGTTTGGAGCCCATAGCGAAGATGGTGACTAACCTCACCCACCTTCGGGTCGGTGCTACCGTGGGTCAGCATCACCAGTGCCGGCGCTGCCATGGATATCCTCTCTGACAGGGAAGCTTGTTCGTCGGTACGCCACCACTCCTGATCAGCGGGAACTGTGGAGCGATGCCAAGCACACCTTCTCTCACAAGTGAACCAGCGAGCAAATCGAACGTCCACATAGTGAGATGGTCTCTCATGGTTGTTCAACTTCATCAACCAAACTCCATCACGTAAGTTTGGTTAGTCTCGGCGATGATGCTAGTGTTGTCCGCGCAAGAATCCTGGCGGATTGCCCGAGTGGCCAATGGGAGCAGACTGTAAATCTGTCGGCGAATGCCTTCGGAGGTTCAAATCCTTCATCCGCCACGTGGGTCGAGAGTCGCGAAAACACCACATTTTCTCTTCTCTCGACCGTACCCGCGTCCGCGAGTTTGAAGAAACAGCCGGTTCTCCTGTATCGTTGATGCGCTTGCCCCTATAGCTCAGTCGGTAGAGCGTTTCCATGGTAAGGAAAAGGTCTGCAGTTCGATTCTGCATGGGGGCTCGTTGTCTGAGCAGTAAAACTGCACCAGATGGCGGGGTAGCTCAGGTGGTCAGAGCGAACGACTCATAATCGTTAGGTCGCGGGTTCAAGTCCCGCCCTCGCTACCGAAACGGATTGACAAGGAGTAGATGATGGCGAAGAAAACAGGTGATGTACGCCCCAAGATCACGATGGCGTGCACGGAATGCAAAGAACGCAACTATATTACGAAGAAGAATCGTCGAAACGACCCTGACCGTATGGATTTGAAAAAGTTTTGCCCACGTTGTCGCAAACACCAGGTCCATCGCGAAACCCGCTGAGGATTAAGAATAATGAGCACGCCCCCATGGTGCGTGCTCTTTTTCTTTGCGCGGAACCGGGGTGAGCGATGAGCGATGAAACGGGCAGGGCTGATGATTCCCAGGTGGAGGTCTACATCCCTGAGGCTCCCCCTCTGATCAGCACAGACGACGGTTTGCGAGCCCATCTGAGTTTACTGAGGAACGACACCGGTCCAGTGGCCATCGATACTGAACGAGGTTCAGGATTCACCTATAACCAACGCCCGTACCTCATTCAACTCGCTAGCGCGACCACGGACGTCATGCTCATCGATCCTCTACCGCTGAGTCCACAGGTAGTGGCGGAATTGCAGGAGACACTCCAACCCAAACAATGGGTTCTTCATTCCGCCGGGCAGGATCTTTCCTCCCTGAAACTCATCGGACTCACACCCGAGCTCATCTTCGACACCGAGTTGTCTGCTCGTCTTTTGGGGTATGAACGTGTTGGGCTGGGTGCACTGTTGGAGGAGATTCTTGGGGTCAAACTCGCCAAAGAACATGGGCATTCTGATTGGTCAACGAGACCGCTTCCGCAGGCTTGGTTATCCTATGCTGCCGGCGACGTCGAGTTCCTCATTGAGCTAGCCCAGACACTTCACACCCAATTGCGTGAGCAACATCGAGACCACTGGGCTGATCAGGAATTCTCATGGATTCTGCGTGCGCCCGAGCCGGCAGCCAAACCCTATCCGTGGCGCAGCACCAAGGACATCCATCGTGTTACCACCCGTCGGGGCCTTGCTTTGGTGGAAAGGATATGGTGTCATCGCGAATCAATAGCCCAGGAACTCGATCTGGCGCCACATCGCATCATCAAGGATCGAGAGATCTCTTCAATATGTTCACTGGCAACCGAACGCAGCGCGAAGAAGTGTCGTGGAGCCTTGAGGAGAAGACATTGGGGCCCGAATGTCACCAGGGAACAAGGGCTCCGTTTCGTTGACCTCATTGATGAGATCGACCAACTCCAGGAAAAGGATCTTCCCCCACGAAAAGTGGAGCAACCAGTGAAAAACTCACCAGGATCCTGGGCTCGAAAAAAACCTGCTGCTTTACAGCGGTGGAAGGTTCTTCGTCCTGGACTGGTGGATTGCGCCTCGCAGTGGGGGGTCGCGCCGGAGATTCTTCTCAGCCCCGCTGCACTCAAAGCCGTGGCCTGGGAGCCCTTGGGGTTGGATGGGCCGTCTGTGGACCGCCAGTTTGAGTCGTTGATGGTACGCCCCTGGCAACGCGAGATTGTCGTACCACTGGTAGCGGGGTTACTATCGTGAACCCAGGGCGAGATCAATAGCGGGCACCAGCCCATCAACGGTGAACCCGAGTTCGCTCAGTATCTCTTCTCGCGATCCTTGAGGAATAAAGGCTGTAGGGATTGCTCGGCGAATGACGGTGGCTTTACTTCCACCATGAGCGAGGTGGGAAAGAACTTTCTGGCCTACTCCCCCATCGTCGATCCCGTCCTCCAAAACAACCACAACGGCACTATCAGTGATCGCTGAGATCAGTTCTGGGCTCACCGGTAATGCCCACAGCGGATTCACCACCCGCACTGACTTCCCTAATTGGCCCAGTTCCTCGGCGAGCTTAATTCCCAGTTCCACCATGGGACCATAACTCACCACCGTCACCTCGGCGGAGTTTCCTTCCTCACAGTTCATCTCAGCCATGATGTCTCCAGCTGGTTCACCACGAACGATGGGATAGTTCTCGGGTAGCTCACCACGAGGAAAACGTACAGCAGTCAGGGAGGTATCCTCATCAATAGCTTCCTGGACAGTGGAAGCCAATGTTGCCCCGTCTCGCGGTACAGCCACTTTCATCCCTGGGATACACCCGAGGATGGCGAGATCCCAGATCCCGTGGTGGGAGGGGCCATCTGGACCGGTGATCCCTGCACGATCCAAAACAAAAGTAACAGGCAACTGATGGAGGGCCACATCCATGAGAATCTGATCGAACCCTCGATTGAGGAAGGTGGCATAGATGGCCACCACAGGTTTGACTCCCATCATGGCCATGCCAGCGGCACTAGCGATGGCATGTTGTTCGGCAATACCCACATCAAAGACACGATCAGGGAATGCTTGAGCCATAGGGCCCAAACCCACAGGATTAATCATGGCGGCACTGAGCCCAACCACTGAAGGGTTACGGCGGGCCACATCCAGCATCACTGAGGAGAACACTGAGGTCCATGAGGGGCGAGTCGATTTCTCTTTCGAACCGGTCATGGCATCAACAGCATGGTGGCGGTCTTCCTCATTTTGCTCAGCCGGGGAATACCCATGGCCTTTCTTGGTGATGCAGTGTACGATCACTGGACCGTCGTACTGCTTGGCCTGGGTGAGTGCTATTTCGACTGCTGAGCGATGGTGACCATCCACTGGTCCGATGTATTTCAAATCAAGGTCGGAGAAGAGCCCCTGGGGAGCAAGAATGTCTTTGAGCCCCACTTTGAGCCCATGGAGAAGTTCATAGGTGGGGCGTCCCACTACAGGGGTCTTCTGGACGACAGTTTTCACCACATCCAAGGTGGGATCATATCGGCGATCAGTACGAATACCTGCGAGGTGTTTCGCTAGTCCACCCACGGTGGGGGTATAGGACCGTCCATTATCGTTGACCACGATCACGATGCGAAGATCCTTGTGGACTGCGATGTTGTTGAGTGCCTCCCAGGCCATTCCGCCGGTGAGTGCACCATCGCCGACAACCACCACCACCGTGTGCGGGTCTCCTGTCAACCGGAAGGCTTCGGCCATTCCCGTACCCCAGGATAGGGCTGAAGAAGCATGAGAATTCTCCAACCAATCGTGGTCTGATTCTTCGCG
This sequence comes from Propionibacteriaceae bacterium, assembly GCA_009782915.1. Lineage (GTDB taxonomy): Bacteria > Actinomycetota > Actinomycetes > Propionibacteriales > Propionibacteriaceae > WQYJ01. Next base: position 23,907 of record WRIC01000015.1, read on the forward strand.
AGAAGGATAACCCGACAAACCACCGGCCTGACGTAAAGTGTCGAACTGACCATGGCGACCTGTCAGGATCTTGTGCACATAACTGATGTGGCCAGTATCAAAGACGATGGGGTCTCGTGGGGAGTGAAAAACTCGATGAATAGCGAGGGTGAGCTCGACCATTCCAAGATTGGGACCCAGGTGACCACCAGTTGCCGACACCTTCTCAATGAGGAACTGCCGAATCTGGTGACTGAGAGTTTCAAGCTCCCGATCGGTGAGATACGCCAGGTCCTGCGGGCTATGAAGATCCGACAGACTAGGCACCTGGACAGTCTAGTAGCCCTACGCGAGTTCCACTATCCCACTAACTCGTGAGCAAGATGACCAGCCAGATAATGAACTGGATTGCCAAGACGCCGAGCACACTGACGCGCAGTATTCTCAACCAGCGTGGAGGAGGATCATCTAAGCGTCCCCATGTGGCCACAGCGGCAAGGGCTGGGATAGCAAAAAACACCCATCCGAGACTCAATATCTCAAAATCAATCAGGCATTGGGCAACCACGAGGGTGAATACGACCATCCACGCAGCCCACTGCCACCCCAGGCGAAAAATCACTGCCACCACGAACAGTCCAGCCACTAAGAGTCCCGCACCACAATAAGCGGTCAGAACTTGCTGACAGGATACTTCGCCATGACACAGAGGCAGAACCCCAGCAAGAGGCCAGACAACCAGGAGCAAAGCGGACGCGGATAAACCAGCCACTATCGCCGCGAGATAAGAATAGGCCAGACGCGCTATTCCCCAGGGGGCTTGGCTGATGCGCAGGCTCATGCTAAGCCTGCCATCACTCTCGCCTGATAGGGAAGAATCCCACCATGACGGAGATAGCGCTCTTCTGTGGGGGTATCGACCCTCAAGATGGCAAGATGTCGTGAACCATCGACCACAACATCAACAACCCGCTCCAAGTGATCAGTGAGTCCTTCAATTGAAATAACCTCAGTCCCGGTGATCCCCCAGGTTTCAGCGGATTCGCCTTCCAGGAATTGCAGAGGAAGGATGCCCATACCAACAAGATTAGAGCGGTGGATTCTTTCATAACTTTGAGCGATCACGGCACGTACTCCCAACAGAGAAGTCCCTTTGGCAGCCCAGTCACGACTAGAGCCTGATCCATATTCCTGACCGGCGAAGATCACCAGCGGTGTTTTCTGTTCGAGATACCCCTGCGATGCTTCAAAGATAGACACCATGGGTTTGTCTGCTTGAGTCAGATCGAGGGTGTATCCCCCTTCAACACCAGGAACCATCTTGTTGCGTAGGCGAATATTGGCGAAGGTGCCACGAACCATGACCTCATGGTTGCCTCGCCTGGACCCAAAGGAGTTGAAGTCTTTAACCTCAACACCGCGCTCACGCAGGTAGGCTCCTGCTGGTGAATCCTCCTTGATGGAACCAGCTGGGGAAATATGGTCGGTGGTGACCGAATCCCCCAGGACGAGCAGGATTCGCCCATCAGTGATGTTGGTGAGCTCTGCAGGGGTGTGGGACATGTCGTCAAAATAGGGTGCGCGACGAATGTAGGTGGAGTCTTTCCAGGGGTAGTGAATGCTTTCTTGGCTCACCATGTCCTGCCAGCGGGAAGATCCAGTGAACACACTGGAGTATCGGGCAGTGAACATGGTGGGGTCTACACAGTTGCTAACCACGGAAGCAATCTCCGCCTCGGTGGGCCACAGGTCCTTGAGATAGACGTTCTGGCCTGTGGGGTCTGTTCCAACAGGTTCGCTCGCGAAGTCAATATCCATCGTCCCGGCTAGTGCATAGGCCACGACCAGTGGTGGACTGGCAAGGTAATTCATTCGTACGTCAGGAGATATCCTTCCCTCAAAGTTACGGTTTCCGCTGAGGACCGCTGTGGCCACCACGCCGGCATCAACCGCCTTTTTCACCTCGGGTGTTACTGGCCCAGAATTGCCGATACAGGTGACACAGCCGTACCCGACCAAAGAGAAACCGAGGGCTGCCAAAGGTTCACTCAACCCTGCACGGTCCAGGTAATCGGTGACCACTTGGGAGCCGGGAGCTAGGGTGGTTTTCACCCAAGGATCAACTGTCAAGGATCTTTCCACCGCTTTGTGGGCCAAGAGCCCGGCAGCGATCATGACCGATGGATTCGATGTATTAGTGCAACTCGTGATCGACGCAATCGCCACCACTCCTGAACTGATCTGACCAGCACCAGTGGACACTGTTGTTGGGGTGTGGCCCCCATCGTGCAGTGCCTGGCGAAAAGCGGTCTGGGAACCAGCCAGGTCGATGCGATCCTGGGGACGCTTGGGTCCCGAAATCGAGGGACAGGCTTGACCCAGATCAATGACAAGATTCTCTGAGTAGGCCACCTGCTTCGAGCCCCAGAACCCCTGTGCTTTGGCATAGGCTTCCACCACGGCGCAGTGGTGCGGGTCACGCCCGGTCATCGTGAGATAGTCAATGGTTCGAGAATCAATCGGGAACAAACAGGCCGTTGAACCATACTCGGGGCTCATATTGGAGATAGTTGCCCTGGTTTCCAAGGCAAGGGATTCCACAGCCTCGCCATAGAATTCAACAAATTTGCCGACAACGCCATGGTGGCGAAGCTTCTGAGTAATGAGCAAGACCAAGTCGGTGGAGGTCACACCCGCAGCAAGATCACCAACCAGTTCAACCCCCACGACACAGGGAAGGGTCATGGAGATAGGTTGACCCAACATGGCAGCTTCGGCTTCGATTCCACCCACACCCCAGCCGAGGACTCCTAACCCATTAACCATGGTGGTATGTGAGTCGGTTCCCACACAGGTGTCGGGGTGGAGCAGATCACCGTCGACCACGACAACCCTGGCGAGGTGCTCAATGTTGACTTGGTGAACGATCCCTGTTCCCGGTGGTACGACATGGAAATTCTGGAAGGACTCTTGGCCCCATTTCAGGAACTCATAACGCTCGGTGTTCCGCGAAAATTCAAAGTCAACATTCCGGGTGAAAGATACCCCAGAGCCGAAGTCATCTGCTACCACCGAGTGATCGATGACTAATTCTGTGGGTACGCGAGGGTTCACGAGCTCGGGGTTCCCCCCTAAGTTGCTCACAGCTTCTCGCAGTGTTGCCAAATCAACCACACAAGGAACACCCGTGAAATCCTGCATGACTACTCTCGCTGGGCTGAATTCTATTTCCTGGTCCAGGTCCGATCCAGGGCTCCACGATCTCAGAGCCTCGATTTGGGCTGGATCTGCCCCCTGGCGGATCAGGTTCTCCGCAACAATCGCCACACTGCGTGGCACGCGCGCGGAGATATCTGCGACAGAATAATACTGGTAAGTGTGTGAGCCTACAGTGAGTGTTTGGGTGGCAGTCATGGTCATTCCTTCCTGGGTATCTATCCTAATGGTTGGTCTATGGGTCAATTGTTGTTCGTCCCAGGACCGCCACACACTCCACATGGTGGGTGAGCGGAAAGAGATCAAATCCGCGCAAAGACTCCATCTGATAACCGAGCTCAGCGAAGATCCCCACGTCGCGCGCTAACGCTACAGGGTCACAGGCGACATAGACGACGCGCTCAGGGTGCGCCTGGGCGACCAGCTGGACTCCCCTGCGACCCAACCCACTGCGAGGTGGATCACACACGATGACTGAGTAGGCGCCAGGTGGGGTCTGCTCCAAGGCAACCAGGGCGTCCATGGCTAAGGCTTCCACCTGATAATCCCGGGCATTAGTGGTGAGGTGCTTGACTGCTGCAGTGGATTTTTCGACAGCGGTGACAGGTCTGCCTATCACCTCGGCAAGAGGGATCGCAAAAAGGCCCACGCCACTGTAGAGGTCTAAAACTGATCCGGCTGTTTCACCAACTGCATCAATGACTGCCTCGATCAAAACCCGTGGTGCCTCACGGTGAACCTGGAAGAACCCTCGGGCGTCCACCATGAAATCCCAGGCTCCGTAGGCGGTGGCAATCGACTCATGGACGACGTCTGTCGATGAGTCGCCCACAACCGCTAACCCTGAGTGGGAAGCCCACACATAGTGAAGCTTCTTGCCCTGGTGGCGACCGGTGGAGTCGGTGGCGAGTTGTTCTTGAATCCGCTCATGGGCTAACGGCATCGAATCGATATCGATGAGTTGGTGGGAGCGGGCCCCAAACATTGCCACGTGGCCTTGGTCATTGAGGTTGACGACCAAACGAGTACGCCATCGCAGCCCTTGGTTGACCAGATCGTGGCCCGTTGCCTCAACATTCACATCAACGTAGAGGTGGGCCAATCGCGCTAAGTGAGTTTCCAGGACGCGAGCCTTCCACCGTAACCCTGCCTCAAAGCTGACATGTCCAAGGTTTGCTCCTCCCACCAGGGTTTCTTCAGCCAGTGGCCACACATGGGTAACACGATCCGGGGAGGCCTCAATCACTTTCACAGTATGCCCGTACCACATCCGTGATTTCTTGTTCGTGATCTCGATCTCCACAGTTTCTTGAGGTAGAGCACCCGAGACGAAGACAACAATTCCTTCATGACGGGCCACACACCATCCACCGTGGGCTATATCTGTGGTGTGAACAATCATGGACTACTCGCCTTACCTATGTTGTTGGCCTGATTCACCCTAGCCCAGTAGCGGACAATCCCCCACCCATCCTCTATGATGTTGATCATGACTCAACCTCCCTACAACCCTGGCCCCGCCGGTGGTTTTCCTCCAGCTCCCTCCTACCAACAGCCATCTGAGCAGGTTCCCCCCTATCAGCCCAACCCCAGCTACGGGGTTCCTGGAGCTCAGCCTTACCCCGAGATGCAGTCCTACCCAGGAATGGGTGTCGGCCTCACCCAAGAAAAGAAATCTCCACTGTTGGGAATCATTGCCTTGTCTACCGTCGGCATCACGGGCATCATCTGGTTTATTACCTCCATGAGCTTCTTCAACGCAATGATTAGAATCCTGGGCCCTGATCTCGACACCACTTACATGACTGATGCACAAACAGAAGCGATCATGGGCCCTGCTATGGTGCTCATGCTGGTGTCATTGGTGGGCATCGTTGGTTTAGTTCTTTCCATTGTGGCCACTGCTTCAAACAAGGGCCGGGGATATGGGATTGTCGGCATCATTCTCGCAGTGATCCTTCCGGTCCTTCTGTTCTTTATTGCGGCAACAGTGGCTGTTGCTCAGAACGGTCTATGATCACCCTAGTTCAGTGAATCTCCTGGGGTGAGTCCCAGGACAGCTCCGGGCATCATTGCTTCCTCACCCCTGCGTACGATGATGTTGCGCATGAATTCAACCAGCGGTGCTGACACCCCCATGCCTGACAGATCGATAGCGGCTTGACCGAGAAACCGAACATTCAGAACCCATCTGGGCCCAGCGATGAGCCAGTCTCGTACTGGCACCAGGTTCGCCCGACCACGATCATCGACCACCGTCATGACTCGACGTATTTCAGTCCCAAAAGGTCCCTTAGCCAACTCAGTATCCTTCGGTGGGGATTCCTCCAGGAACACCTCACGCAACTCTGAACAAAAACCTGGAGAACTTGGAGCGGCATAGGCACTCACCTGCATGGCAACATCAGAGTCTTTTTCCACGACAAGAAACATGGCAGTGGTGGTGTCAGGGGCGGTGACGAGTTTCAAGGAGAGCCCCTCATCGGGAGTAATGATGAGAGCCCCCAGATCGATTCTGTCCACCTCATCATCATGGAGATCGACTTCAGCGATATCGAAGGGACCGTCCTCGCGCCAGTCCTGGCTTTCGTCATAGCGCGACCACTGATCGGCGTGTTCCTCAGTTAACTGATGATCCTTGCTCATCATTGTCCTTTCTGTTGAGCAGAGATGGTTTCATCATGAACCCAGGCTGAAACTCCCCCAGTGGACCCGAAACCTTGGCTTCCCCTGGTTGTTAGAGTGAGGCTGTCCACTTGAGAAAAACGAGCCTGGCATACTGGCTGGATCACCAGTTGTGCAATGAAGTCACCGCAAGCAAGACGGATCTCGGTTGTTGGATCAGTGTTGATGAGGCAGACCTTGATTTCACCACGGTACCCTGCATCAATCACACCGGGGCTGTTGACGATTCCTAGTCCACTGCGCACAGCAAGCCCCGAACGCGGATGAATGAAACCAGCGTACCCATCGGGAATAGCGATACACACCCCTGTGGGCACCAACTGGCGGGCACCGGGCGCCAACACAATATCCTCAACAGTTGCCAGGTCGCTGCCTGCGTCACCATCATGACCATAGCGAGGAAGAATCCCGCGCGGATGGACCAAGGCCACCTCAACGTCTATCTCATTCATGATCACCTCTTCACTTGTGGAAAAATCATCGCAGACTAGACTAGCTGGTAAACAAGAAAAGAAGGCGAGGAGACCATGGATAAGATCATTCTCAACCGCGTGTACGCTACTGCCATCTCCGCGGCAGTCACCTTTCTCACTGGTTTTGGTTTGAGAAAGATCTGGACGATGGCCACCGGTGGCGAGCCACCCAACCCTGAGGATCCTGATGTTCCCGTACGCCAGGCACTGATCTGGTTCCTCGCTTCAGGGGTGGGTGTCGGGCTCGCCCAACTGCTTTTTCAGCGCTCCATTGCCCAGCGAATGAAAATACTGGCCGAAGGCAATCCGCGGGTCTAAACGCAGTCCACGCAGTATTCTTTGCCACGCTTCGTGGTGGCGATCTGGGAACGATTCTTCACCAGAAAACACCCAGCGCAGGCAAATTCATCAGTTTGGCGTGGAACCACCCGTACTGTTAATTCCTCATTGGAGAGATCAGCACCTGGCAACTCAAAGCTTTCCGCTGCTTCAGCTTCATCCTCATCCACCGAACCGGAATTCTTATCGTTTCTCCTGGTTTTCAACTCCTCTATGGAATCCTCAGATATTTCTTCATCTGACTTCCGTGGAGCATCATAATCAGTTGCCATGGAACCCGCTCACCTCTTTCATCGAATTGTTACGGCACATATATAGCACTAACTCGCCGAGATTTCCACCTGAGAGAAAATCGTCCCAAGAAAATGCGCTGAAAACAGGTGGAAAGTGGCAGGATTCTCCATGTACTTGGTTCGTGGTGGATAATGAGCGTGAGGGATTTCACGCCCGCGAGTTGAGAGGACGCCTTCATGCAGAGTGCAATGACCCCTCGTGACATCCAAATGAGGATTCGTTGCGGTGAGTCACTCGAGGATGTCATCGCACAATCAGGGATGCCTGCTGATCGTGTGGAAGGATTCGCTGCCCCCATTCTTGCTGAGCGCCACCACATCACTGAAACAGCGCTTGCCTCTGCGGTACGTCGCCAAGGGGAGACAGTCTCCTCACGGAGGTTACGTCAGGCTGTCGCTGAGGCACTGTTGGAAACAGGGCAGGATATCGACGACCTCACCTGGGATTCATGGAGACGCTCCGACGGGCGTTGGATTGTTCAAGGAACCTCCGGGCAGACAATGCCTCGTTTCTTATATGACTCCCACGGGAATTTCTCGGTTGCCGAGAACGATCAGGCCCGCATCATCATTGGGGATCTTCCCTTAAGGTCGCCGGTCGACTCGCAGGGGGAAACAACTGGTCAACTTGAATTGCGACCTTCTCCCATTCAATTTGACTTAGGCGAGGAACCCACGGTGGGTCTACCTCCACGTGAGGATGAGGATTCGGTCACTTCGGGCTTCCCCGAGGACTCTTTACGCAATGATATCGATCTTCTTTATGACATGATTTCCACCACAGACGAGGATTCTGTACGAATTTTTAGAGGGTTGCGGGAATCCCCCACCCTCCTGGATTCACCTGACCAACCGTCTTTACTGGGCGATGGTGGCGAGGAATCCACGAAGCATCTTCGCGGAGGAAGTCTGCCACCACCACCCACGACTGTTTCTCCCAGAAGTGAACCCACTCCTGCCACACCACTGGAGGAAACCAAGAAGCCTCGAAAGTCGAGGAAACGCGCTTCTGTTCCTGCCTGGGATGACATTATTTTCGGTGGCAAGTCCTAGACTTCTGACCCACCAGAAAGGCACCTGTGCGCAAACGACCATTCTTTGCGGCTCGCATCGAAAAATACCTCAACCGCCAAATTGGTGTTGCTCTTCGCCGTTTCGGTTGGCGGGACACGGTGGTGGGGTATACCGGTTACGGTAGCCAGGAAAGACTGCGTGTCTTGGGGCGAGTGATTCTTGCTCCTCGTGGTGGAGTGGTCGCCACCACCCGTGAGGAAGCCTGGGGGGCTCGACGCGGATGGCGGAACTTCATCTCTATTCCTTCGGTGAACCGCCCGGTCCAAGTCAGTGTTGGTGGGCGAGTGACCAAAGCTATCACCGACCGTAACGGTTATGTGGACATTGCTGTCTCGGGTCATCATCTGGCTCCTGGTTGGCATCAGGTCAACATTTCAACTGGTGATGGCGAACCCACACAATCCCCTGTGTTGGTCATCAGCCAGCATCAACGTTTCGGGATCATCTCCGACATCGATGACACGATCATCACTAGTTTTCTTCCGCGTTTGATGATCGCCGCCTACAATTCTTTCATCCTCCAAGAATCAGCCCGCGTACCTATCGCAGGGATGTCTGGGATGTATTCCACTATTCTTCGCAAGAATCCTGGTGCACCCTTGATCTATCTATCTACTGGAGCCTGGTCCACTAAGCCATTTCTGGAGAGATTCATTGGTCGTCACGGTTATCCTTCGGGTCCGATGTTGCTCACCGATTGGGGGCCCACTCACACTGGTTGGTTCCGTTCCGGGCCGGATCATAAACGTGCGGCATTGAGGGCTCTTGCTCGTGATTTCCCTCAGATTCAGTGGTTGCTCATTGGTGACGATGGACAGCATGATCCGGGGATCTATGCTGAGTTTGCTCGCCGATTCCCCCAGAACGTGGCCGGGATTGCTATCCGCCAACTTCCCTCAGTTGAACAAGTTCTTGCCCATGGTACGCCAGGGGAGCTCGCGGTGTTTTCTGCTCAAACACCCACCCAAATCCGTGAGGTTCGTGCCCCAGATGGCCACCAGTTACTTCCGTTGGTCTTGGAGATGCTGGAGCAACGCCATGGCGGTGACAACAGCTAATCTCTCCTTGTGACACACGTCAGGTCGGGTGTGTCTTCGGCTTGTGTCCCCCCAGTCGCGGTAGCATAGCCCAGTTAGAGGAGCACTGGTGAGTCTTGCAGAATTAGATGAAGAAGTTGGCGAAAAGATCGTCGATATTGACCTCGAAGAGGAAATGGCCTCGTCGTTCCTTGAGTATGCCTATTCGGTGATTTATTCCCGTGCGCTACCTGATGCTCGTGATGGACTGAAACCGGTCCAGCGCAGAATTTTGTTTTCCATGAATGACATGGGGATTCGCCCAGATCGACCTCATGTGAAGTCTGCTCGCGTGGTGGGTCAGGTGATGGGCATCCTCCACCCACACGGTGATGGCGCAATCTATGATGCTTTGGTACGCATGGCGCAACCCTGGTCACTCAGGCTTCCCCTGGTCGATGGCCATGGAAACTTTGGTTCCATGGATGCTGGGCCGGCCGCCATGAGGTATACCGAGTGTCGGATGGCCCCTGCTGCCTTGGCGATGACTCAGGGCCTCGATGAGGATGTTGTTGACTTCCGACCGAATTATGACGGCAAAGAGTCCGAACCGGTGGTTCTTCCTTCGGCTTTCCCGAATCTTCTCGTTAATGGCTCCTCAGGTATTGCTGTAGGCATGGCCACGAATATGGCTCCCCACAACCTTGTCGAGGTTGTCCATGGTCTCAAACATCTGCTGGTTCACCCTGATGCTACCTTGGAGGAATTGATGAGGTTCATCCCAGGCCCTGATCTTCCCACTGGTGGAAAGATCATTGGATTATCGGGGATCGAAGACGCCTACGCTCAGGGTAAGGGCTCTTTCAGGATTCGGGCCTCGGCCCGCATTGAGCAAGTCTCACCTCGCCGCAAGGGAATCGTTGTCACTGAACTTCCGTACCAAATTGGTCCAGAGAAGATCATGGAGCAGATCAAGTCGCTGGTGGAGAAGAAAAAGATCACTGGGGTAGCTGATGTCAAGGATCTCACTGATTTGAATCATGGGTTGCGCTTGGTCATTGAGGTGAAGAATGGGATTAATCCTGAGGCTCTTCTAGAACAGCTCTATCAGCACACAAAGTTGGAGGATTCTTTTTCGATTAATGCTGTGGCACTGGTTGAGGGCCAACCTCGTACCCTCTCGTTGAAAGAATTACTCAACGTTTATTTGGATCACCGCCGTGAAGTGACCTTGCGGCGTACCCAATTCCAATTGACGAAGGCCCAAGATCGCCTCCATTTGGTTGAAGGTCTCCTGATTGCCATCCTCGACATTGATGATGTTATTGCTATCATTCGTTCGAGTGATGATGCAACGGTTGCGAAGGCTCGACTCATTGATGTCTTCGATCTCAGTGAGATTCAAGCCACCTATATCTTGGATATGCAGTTGCGCAGGCTCACGAAACTCTCGCGGATAGAGTTGGAAAGCGAACGCGATGAGTTGAACAAGAAGATTAGGCACCTGGAAGCAATCGTGAACCAGCCAGAGTTATTAACCCAACTCATCGGTGAGGAATTGGACCAGGTAGCTCAGGAATTTGGGACTCCCCGACGTACGATCCTGCTGTCCGATTCTGGGGTGAGCCCTGCTTCACAGGTGGCCAGCAATCCTATTGAGGTCCCGGATGGGCCGTGTTGGGTGGTGTTGAGTACGACAGGGCTCATCGCTCGCCTCGATACGGATCATAGTCCGGGAAGCCAGGGTGCGCGCACCAGCCATGATGCGGTGGTCTCAGCTGTGGCTACCCGAACCCATGGGGAGTTGGGCGTTCTCACCTCTCAGGGGCGCTGCGTGCGTCTGGGCGCTATCGAGCTTCCTTCTATTCCCCTGACTTCTCAGGCGACCAACCTCCAAGGGGGTGTTCCTTTGGTGGAATTGGTCTTGCTGAATCCTGGGGAAAAGGTGGTGGGCTTGTCCACCTTGGACCAGGGCTCGGGTGGCTGGGCTCTGGGAACAGCTCAGGGGGTGGTGAAGAGAACCAACTTGGAGATCTTGGGCAAGGATTCCTGGGAGATCATTCGCCTCGACGATGGTGATGAGGTGGTGGGGGCCGTCGAGGTTCGCGATGAGTCCTGTGATTTTGTTTTCATCTCCTCGGATTCTTCACTGTTGAGGTTCCCAGTGAAGAAGGTACGCCCCCAGGGTCGCTCCGGCGGAGGCATGGCAGGAATCTCTCTTGGGGATGGTTGCTCAGTGGTGTTCTTCGGGTGTGTTTCGCCACAGGGCTGTGAGGTGGTGACTGTCGCCGGTTCTTCCTCGGCTCTGCCTGGCACTGATGCTGGTTCAGTGAAGGTGACACCCTTGGATCTCTATCCTGCCAAGGGCCGAGCCACCGGTGGGGTTCGTTCCCACCGATTCCTCAAAGGTGAAGATGTTCTTCATCTAGCGTGGGTGGGCCGAGCCCCAGCAGTGGCCTGCGCCTCTTCGGGTTCACCCATTGATTTACCCGATGTTGATCTGCGACGGGATGGATCGGGAACCAAGGCACCCCAGCCGATTGCTGGGGTGGGGTCTCGCACGATCGGGCCTATCCAACCTTAGTCTTGGAGCCTTTCAGCCGGCGTCTCCCTCCCGTCACCCTGCGTCTCCCTCCCGTCACCCTGCGCGAAGTCGCAGGGCCCAGACTCCACATCAACCGCAATAGGGGGTCAGGCGAATACTCTCACCAACCACAAACGAACCCAACAGTGGGAACTGTGGTATCTGGACTCCGTGACTTCGCACGCAGTGACAGTGACCAAGACTCCCGACAAGTGCAGTAGGACCACACCATGCCGCAGTTGTTGACCATGACAATCCAAGATCGTGGCGTGCAACTCCAAGGGCACAGCATCAGCCCCCAACTCTAGATCGGGGTTAATCACTTGTCTGGACTCCGTGACTTCGCACGCAGTGACAGTGACCAAGACTCCCTGTGTAGACATCAGCAATGTGCACCAACCAGGCTAGTGAGCAACAACGCGACGATCACGGATTGACACAGCTGATCGGTAGCGGTGGTTACACCCCGACTGGAAACCCCCACAACCATCACTGCGCATACGAAAGTACCCAACAACCGTCACTGCGCACACAGACGCACCCAATAACTGTCACCCTGTGCGAAGTCACAGGGTCCAGAATCCACAATCACCACTATTGCCAGTTCGTAGAGAAAATGACCAGTGCCGAACTCCATTCCTGTGGATAATCACCTGTCTGGATTCCGCGACTTCACACGGACGGGGAAAAACTCCTGACAGGTACGATTGGACCTATCCAACCTTAGTCTTGGAGCCTTTCAGCCCACTCCACGACCCGGCTAGAATATTGGTGTCGAAGGTGAAACTCAGGTCCTGGTTTTCCCGGTGGCGTTTGAGGGCCAAGGTGATCAATCGATCTAAGTGCTCCGGGTAGGACACCCCCACTGGCTCCCACAGATAGTAGGACAGGGACCCTGGAATCGTGTTCACCTCGTTGATCCATATTTCCTTGGTTTTCCCGTCCATCAGGAAGTCCACTCTGGTCACCCCGGCAAGGTCAAGGTAGATGAAAGCATCGACAGCGAGTTGTCGAATGTGGTCGCGCTGCTTGGTGGTGATGTCGGCAGGAATCTTGCGTTTGAGGGAGGCCATTCCTTTGGAGGGGCTACTGGTGGTTTTCCCCTGGGAAACGTACTTGTCGGAATAGCTCAAGAACCCTTCACTCATCACGGGTTCTTCACATTCGGATGCTTCGGCACCGCTGGCATCCCCAACCACCGAGCAGTTGATTTCTCGCAGATTCTCCACAGCGGGTTCGACAACAACATACCGAGCGAAATCGAAAGCATCATCGAGGCAAACATGTAATTCCTGGGGGTTGCTGGCTTTACCGATGCCCACTGAGGACCCCAGATTCACTGGCTTGACGATGACAGGATAAGTAAAGCTCTTCTCCACAGACTCAAGGATCTCATCGGTGTCCTGCCTGGTTGAGAATCTCAGGGATTCCAGAACAGGGAATCCTCCATGAGCCAACATCACCTTGGCGGTGTACTTATCCATCCCCACCGCAGAACCCAACACATCAGGCCCCACATAGGGAAGGTTCATGGTTTCGAGGAATCCTTGGAGTGCACCGTCTTCGACATTGGTTCCATGAACGATAGGGAAAGCCACATCAATGAGCTGGGAATATCGCGAGCCCAACAACTTGGTGGTTGTTGATTCAAGATAGGTACGCCCCTGGCGTACGGTGAAACCCACCCGTTGACTTTTCGTGAGCAGGGCTGGAATGTCCTTGAACTGGTTGATGTCCCTCAGGTTGTCTCCAGTGTAGAACTCGCCGGTTTTCGTGAGATAAACCGGAATGATGTCATACTTGGCCTGATCGAGGTTTGCCATCGCTTGGACTGCAGAGATCACAGAGACCTCATGTTCGACTGATCGACCGCCAAAGAGTACTGCAACAGAGATTTTCACTCGCCCAAGTCTAGACTAGTCTCAGTAATTGTCGGGCAGATCATTCTCCAACAAGATGACCCTGTCACCGTCAATGGGTAGTGCTTGGGCTTGGGCCAGCGCTTCACGTACGTCATCGACGACGGTGATCTTGGCTGGGTCGAATCCTGCACCCAACAACCCACGGGAGATAGGTTCAGCCTGTTTGGCACCTACCAGGTAGACGAAGTCACAGTTAACCGCTTGGGCGCCGAATTCTTCGTTGAGAGCCTCCTGGCGCTCACCTAATTCCACCATGCCAGGAGTGATGAGAATCTTGGTTGCGTCAAACATGGCGAGGGTGTCGAGGGCTGCTTTGGCTCCCGCTGGGTTTGAGTTGTAGGCATCATCGATGATGGTTACTGGACCCTGTCGGGTTAAAGCCAAGCGGTGAGGGGCAGGTTCAAGTTTTTTCATTCCTGCCCGCAGTTCAATGTCAGTGAGCCCCAGATCGAGACCGACAGCTGCGGCCCCCGCGAGGTTCTGTATCGAGTGGGAGCCAATCAATGGGGTTGTGAGGTTGTTGATGGTCTGTCCACGATGGGTGAGACTAAACGATGTGCCGCCCAGTGACACAGTAATGTCGTGGGCAAAGGTTCCGTTGGAGGGCTCAAGGCCATAAAGCCATCGGTCTTGATCTGGCTGGTTGCCTGCCAGGTGTGGGTTGTCCCCATTGAGATAGAGTGTGCCTTTTCCGCGTACTGCTTCAGCGAGTTCCATCTTGGTGGCAATGATGGTGTCCAGCGAACCAAAGGTTTCCAGGTGTTGTTCACCAATGGCCGTGATGATGCCGATGGTGGGGTTGACCAGATCACAGTCTTCCCTAATGTCACCACGGTGGCGTGCCCCCATCTCGGCGATGAAAACCTCATGGGTGGCGCGGAGCTCACCCCGAATAGTCTTGGTGATCCCCATGGGTGTGTTGTAGGACTCGGGGGTCATCAGAACATTGAACCGATTTCTAAGCAGGGTTGCCAGGTAGTATTTCACTGAGGTTTTTCCATAGGAACCTGTCACCCCTATGGTGATGAGATTGGGGTGGCTGGCTAAGAGGTTCTTGGCTTCACGGAGGTAGCGGTGTCGTACGGCGGCTTCGATGGGGCTGTTGATCACATTAGCGAGGATGACTGCCAGTGGGCTGATGATCACTGGTAAGCAAGCAACGAGGATCGACCACCTCGGTGGCACAAGTGCGACAGCTAGACAGGTCGCCACAACACCCACACCAATTGTGACCATCATTCTGTTGACACGGGATGTGAAAACCAGAGGTTTCTTTGCCTTGTTGGGGCGCGGAAAAAAGACACCAGCCAGGATCAGGAAGATGATGCCCGCCAAGATGGCGCTCGGCCAAGCAGCCAGCAGACTCAGCCCAGCAATAACAATCACCAGAATCTGCGGGATCCAAGCCCCACGATGAGCTGTCAACCAGGTGAACTGCTCACGAGCTCGATAGGAGCCTAGTTGGAACATGTGCATATGTGTGACAACGATTGAGACTGTCGCTAACACTGACAGGGCAACAAGGATCCAAACCATAGGGGTTAGCTTATCTTCAGAAAGGATTCAACGACGCGCGTGAAAGCATACTGCTGGTCGATGAAAGAATAATGCCCCGCCCCAGGAAGAACCACCAACCCGGACCCAGGGATGGCTTTCTCCATTCTTTGCCCATCCGACAGCGGTGTGTCGGTGTCGTTTTCTCCCCAGATGAGCAGGGTTTCGGCCGTGATCTGTGGCAGGAGTGGTTCCATGTCAGTGTTGACGACTTTGACT
The DNA here is from genome assembly GCA_009782915.1 of Propionibacteriaceae bacterium. GTDB lineage: Bacteria > Actinomycetota > Actinomycetes > Propionibacteriales > Propionibacteriaceae > WQYJ01. The sequence goes on from WRIC01000015.1 coordinate 39,261, forward strand.
AGGGAGGCCCTCATGACTGGAGAGGCGGCACCATAATCAGCGGAGCCTAGTGTTTTCTGGAACCGGTTCAGGGCTGTGGGAAAGAGTTTGGCTACCGGTGGGAGGCTGAGTAGTGCTTTGCCTACTTTGTAGGAGCGTACGCGCAGGTGGTATCGCCATGATCGATGGGGAATGATGCCGGCGGAATCAACGAGAATCAACTTGGTGATCGTGAAGGGCAGGTCTTTGCGTGCTGCGAGACCGATTCCGACACGCCCGCCATGGGAGTGACCGAGCAGGATAGTCTCACCTGGGTCGAAGCTGGAGATGAACTCTTCGGTGAAGTGGAGGTATTCGTCCATCCCCCAAGGCTGATCGGGTTCACTGGAGTTTCCACATCCAGGAAAATCCAAGCTCACCACTGTGTAGGCCACACTGAGGGCCTCAGCAATGTGTTGAAAGAGATTCTGGTTGGATCCCCACCCGTGGAGGAGAAAAACATAGGGGCCATCCCCGCGTACAGTGCCATGAACGTTGATACCGTCCACTGTTTTGATCACTGGAATAGCCTCCTGAATTGTGGCGGTTAGCCTACCATAGGGGGTATGAAGATCACCTCGCAGATGGCTTTTGATGCTCCACCGCCAGCGGTGGCTGACATGCTCGTCAACCCGGATTTTGCCCAGCATGTTGGTCAAGAGATTAACGCCGATCAGGTCACCACCACCGCAATTGCTGATGGATTGAGTGCTACTTTCACGCTGGAATCCCCCGTGGCTGCTCGCAGGTTTCTCGGATCACATATGGTGATCACCGAGACAGTCACCTGGGGGAAACCCGTTGGCCAGACGTACACTGGCCAGATCAACCTCAGTGTTGCTGGTGTCCCCGCCTCAGCCCAGGGCCCCACAAAGCTCTCACCCACCCCCACTGGCTCCCAACTGGACTATTCAGCTGATTTCCACGTCAAAATCCCGATCATCGGCAAACAGATCGAAAAGCTCGCCGCCGAATATCTCACCGACATCATCAGTGCCTGCGAGGCTGTCGGCAACCAGTGGTTGCGTGAGAATTCTTGATGAGGTAAGCAATACCGACAATCGTCTGGGTGTCACGACTGGTAGATTCTTTGTTCCGCTAGAAGGTTGCTGATGCAAAGATTGAGTTCGAATTGTCTCGCATCGAATCCTGCCATTTCAGTATCGATGATTGTTGGCACCACAGCTGTGTCCACCCATTCCAGCATGCCATCTAAGACAAGGTCAGCATAGTCGTAGAGTGTGAAACCATCTTCGAAGTCCACTGCGCTGTCCTCCAGTACGATGAGGTACTGCTCTCTTATCTGACTACCAACCTGTATTGATGCATCATCGTTTAGATCCTCTTCTTTCCAGGTAGTGGGGATTTCTAGCTTCAGGTTGGAATAGGTTGATTCAACTGTCCAGGTTCTCGTTGAGCCGCGAGCTGTGCCTTGCGAACTCGGTGCACCTTGAGTGCTTGTTGTGTCCTGAGTTCTTGGTACGCCTTGAGGAAGCCCAGGAAATCCGGGTATGCAACTAGTTGCCGATGACAACACAACTCCCACAACGGCAATCTCACCAGGAGGAGAAGTCTGGATCGTCAGTGTCCCAACCCTCAACTCGATGGTCAACCAGAGTAGCAGCAATTTCTTCAGGAGTAACCCCGTAGGGCAACTCTGCATGCAACGAGAAGCTCTTGTCCGACACGACGATCCTAGGAGCGTCCTCAGGCATTAATGACCTCACCCACGCTGCATTCCTTACCGTCAACTCAGGGGTTGAATCCATGCCAATGAGTTGACCATCCTCATAAAGGTTCAACATGAAAAAGTCTTCGCCCTGTGCTTGAACTCCAATTGCGACTTTGGTAGTGCTGTTTTCCCCAAATCGAATCGAGACACATTTCGGCCACCTCTCTTCACTGGCTTTGGCGAGCTGTTCGCGAGTAATAGGCAGTTGAACTTGGCTCGGGCAAAAGATTAAAGCTCCACGGAGAATCGCCCAACCGTTAGGGAAGTGTTTTGTCATGGTATCACCGTTACTACTATATCAATGTCTGCTCCCACTAATGATCGTGCTCTCACGCCAAGGAATTCTGCTGCAGCCTCAGTGTTTGTAATTATGTTCAACCTTGCCACAGGATTACTTCCATCCCTAATAGCCGCACCATATCGAATCATTTCGTCATCGAAGTCCCTGAGGAGAAAATCTGGGCGCCCACCTTCATACATGGCCCGTCCACTCCCGGGTTCAACGACATACTTTGCATCAACTGCAGTGACACCGTCAAGGTCCACACGCACGCTGTCAGCCCAAATAGCTTCGTCGCCTATAGGGATCCTGTATTCTTCTGGACCAGCTACACGGTGTTGATAGTCGGCCCAAGCATCCTCGGTTGTGGTTGTTCGTCGTGTACGCAGAGGCCCTGTGTCTGGGCCATTTTTGAGATCGTTAACCCAGTCAGCGCGTGCTTGTGGATTAGCCCATTGCTCTCCTGGTCCGTAACCAGGTTTCACTGGTTCTATGGATGTAGAATTCGTCGTCGCTGGTCGTTCTGGTTT
>WRIC01000016.1:0-19834 GCA_009782915.1 Propionibacteriaceae bacterium
CCTTTCTTCCACGAGGGTGGCTGGGGACCCATAATCTTCAACTTGGTCACTGTTTTTGCTCCCAGAATGTCGTTGAGCCGAGCAATAATCTGCGGTTCCATCGCCCTGAGCGAGGTGGCCCATGTGGTGGAGTCTGTTCTAATCGTCAGCACCCCGGATTCCCATTTCTCTGGATGGGTGTGGGCGGCGTTGACCTCCCCAACAAATTCTGCCCACCGTGGCATGAGCGCCACCACAGAAATCTGCTTCTTCCATCCTCTCTTGGTGAGAACTAAGTCCAACAGAACACCGGCAACTTGAGGGTCTCTGCTGGAGGGCCCTGACCCCGACCATGTCTGCGGTGGTGGCACTGATCGCGGTTTCTTTCTTTTCACTGGTGCACCACCACGAGCTGTGGCAGCGATCCGCTGGGCAACCTGGGTGCCGGTGGGATCATGGGGACGTGAGCTGGGTTGTTCACTCATGGGGTCTCCCGGATGGTGGGCGTTTCAGTGATGGTTCCCGGTGTCACTGCAAGCTGACGCCCTTGGAGTGTCGAGGGAATATCCTGGCGAACTGCCACAGTGATGAACGATTGTTCTGTGGTGTCGATAGCTTCGACCACGGTGGAACGCCGATACTCATCCAATTCCGCGAAAACATCATCAAGGATCAAGATGGGTTCCACCCCATCACTGCGCAAAAGATCCAGGCTTGCTAGTTTGAGAGCTAGGGCAAAAGACCATGACTCCCCGTGGCTGGCATACCCGCGCGCCGGTAGCTCTCCCAAGGACAAACCCAGATCATCTCGGTGGGGCCCCACCAGGCACACACCTCGGGTGAGTTCTTCTTGCCCCCTGGTTTCTAGAGCATCTCTCAGTACGGCGGTGAGTTCGCCAACATCACTAGAGTACGTTGGTGGCAAACAGGAGGATTGATACCTCACCGATGCCACAGCACTTGTCGGGGCGATCCTGGAATAGTTGTCCTTGATCATGGAGTGGATTTCATCCAAGGTTCTCAACCGAGCTGCCAACAGTTCAGCTCCCGAACGTACTATTTCTTCATTCCAGCAGTGCAATGATTCCCGGGCGCCGGCTCCCACACTTCGATGGCTACGTCCAGAGAGGTTTTTCAATAAAGCGGTTTTTTGTTTCAAGCTGCGGTCATATTCCATCTTAACCGCCGACAGGCGAGGCCACCTGCTGATGACCAGGTCATCGAGAAACCCACGACGCCCTGCGGGATCACCTTGCACAAGAAAGAGGTCCTCAGGGGAGAACACGACACTGCGCACAGCACCCAACAGTTCACGAGGCCTGACCGCAGACCCACCCAACACCGCTTTGTTGGCCATTCCCTGTTTAATATCGATAGCTAAACTCAGGGCCCGGTCATCACCTATTCCTGCGTGCACCTTGGCTCGAATAGTCGCAACCTGTGCACCATCACGAATGAGAGGGTGGTCACTGGCAACCCGATGGGATCGCAGGGTTGACAGATAGTAAATCGCTTCGACCACATTGGTTTTCCCGTGCCCATTGGAACCCACCAGGATTGTTACCCCCGGGTCAAGGTCGAGATCAACCAACTCATAGGAGCGGAAGTTGCTCAGATGTAAAGAGGAAAGATACACAGCCCTATTGGTTCAACCTCATCAACATGATGACGTGGCGATAATCTTGGACCGGTTCGCCTTCCATGGTGGACAGCCCCATTAACAGACAGGGTTTTCCTGAACCAGTGAAAGAGAAGTGCACATAGGGGGTGTCGAGAGCTTGGAGAGCATCCAGCAAATAGTGGGGGTTGAATCCAGCATCAATGAGCACCGGTTCATCGGTTGATGAGGTGATGGATGCTGTCACCGTTTCCACTGCTCGTGCCTGATCACCTTGGGACGCTTCCAACGTGAGCTGGTCGGCATCTATTCTCATCCGCAAACTGGTGTTCTTTTCAGCCACCAAGGCCACTCGTCGTACCGCAGCCATGAGATCGGTGGTGTCTGCTCGTACGATCAAATCATCAGCCACACTCATGAGGTGACGCAGTTGAGGGAATTCTCCATCCAGCAATTGGGTGGTGATCTGGCGAACACCCTCATTTCCTTCTGCTTGGAACCCCACAATCCCTTCACCTGTTGAGCCATCTGTTAAGGCGAGGGTGATTCTCGGTGAGGTAATCATGGATTTTGCTGTTTCAACCAGGACCTTGCTCGGAACAAGAACAGAAGTAGACAAGGAGGTGGTAGCTGGATTCCAGGTCATCTCTTTGAGAGCCATGCGATAACGATCAGTTCCCAACAAAGAGAAGTTTTCTCCATCCAATTCCACTTTCACCCCGGTGAAAATGGGAAGAAGTTCATCCTTGCCTGCGGCAATGGCGACTTGAGAGACACCTTTGAGGAATTCTTCTGAACTAATCCACCCCGAGGATTCAGGCATGGCAGGCATCTCTGGATAATCGGTGGCCGGCAAGGTCTGCAAGGTGAACCGAGCTGAACCACATTCTACATCCAGCTCATATTCATTGCCGGTCAACGTCACCTTGTTCGGAGGAAGACTCTTGGTGATGTCAGCCAGTAGACGACCAGAAACCAAGACAACTCCTGGTGTTTCAACCTCCGCTTTAATGCTCACCTGTGCTGATGTTTCATAGTCATAGCTGGACAAGGTCACCGAACCTGCTTCAGCTTTGATGAGTAATCCAGCGAGGATGGGCACGCTCGGGCGTACCGGGAGACTTCTCGCCGCCCACGACACGGCTTCAGAGAGAATATCTTTGTCGATCTGAATCTTCATGGTTACTCCTTGCTCCTAGCATCCTACCTGCTCTATGAGGACAGGTGACACACTTTCTCACCTGCGAACACGAAAGAACATCACGCGGACTACTGTTGTGCATAAAGTGCTGACACAACTCACCAAGGGTTTATCCACACAACAGATCGGAGCTGATGAAGAATATCTTTGTTTGTTTATCTCTTCATCATAGTCATCACCTCTGTGAATTCTGTGGATAACCCTTGTTGACGCTAGAAACCTCTGAATGACATTCATGGGATTTCTGTGGATAACCCTGTGCATACTGTGGATAGAATGTGAATTTCTTCATGGCCATATCGAGCTCACGGCTCTATTCACAGGTGCAGGCCACTAACCCCCAGGGTTATTCACAGGTGGACACCACATCTGTGGATAAGTCGACATGGAGGCATGAAGAACCCACCTCAGCGACGCATCGCCACCAGTGGAGCATCTAGGGGGATTGAGTCAACCGGGTGGTGATCTCTTGGATGGCAGTAAAGATTCCGCGATCAGTGACAATCATGTCGGATATCTTTCGGTAGGCATGCATCACGGTGGTGTGATCGCGTCCAAACAAAGCAGCGATCTTCGGCAGTGAGAGATCTGTTTTTTCCCGACAAAGATACATGGCAACTTGGCGAGCGAGGGCCACATTAGCTGATCTGTTGCTTCCGGTGATGTCCTCTTTGGTGAGATGGAAATAATGAGCTGTGGTGGACATGATGGTCGCTGGAGTGATCGTACGCTCTTCATCATCGGGCATCAGATCTTTGAGGACAATCTCAGCCATCGACAATGTCACCGGTTGCTTGTTGAGGGAAGCATAGGCTGTGACTCTGATGAGAGCACCCTCCAGTTCCCGAATAGACGACTGGCTTTTTTCAGCAATGAATTCTAAGACCCCGGTGTCAACATCGAGACGCTCAGCGGCAGCTTTCTTCCTCAGAATAGCAATCCTTGTTTCCAAATCGGCGGGTTGAATATCGGCTTGAAGACCGGAGGCGAACCGTGAACGCAAACGAGGTTCCAGGAGTTCCAGTTTCTTTGGTGGGCGATCAGAGGTCATCACAATCTGTTTTTGGGCGTTGTGGAGAGTGTTGAAGGTGTGAAAGAACTCTTCTTGGGTTTGCACCTTCTTTTCCAGGAATTGAATGTCATCAATGAGCAGAACATCAACTTCGCGATACATCGAGCGGAAATGGACGGTGCGTGTATCAGCGATAGCGTTGATGAAGTCGTTGGTCATTTCCTCAGTGGAGACATATTTTACCTTCAGATGGGGATGGTAGAGGTGAATATAGTGACCAATAGAGTGAAGCAAATGTGTTTTTCCTAGCCCTGATTCACCATAGATCATCAGTGGGTTATAGGACTTTCCTGGGCTTTCAGCCACGGCTGTTGCCGTGGCATGGGCGAAACGATTGGAGGGACCGATCACGAAGGTTTCAAAGGTATAACGAGGATTCAGTGTTTGAACTTGATGGTGGCGCGATCCCAGATCCGGTCCTGGGGTGGATTCTGTCACAGTGGCGAGTGTGGGTTCGGGAATAGGCAGAGTTTCATCCACACTCGTGTCGATCAGGACATCTGTCTCATAGTAGGCCGAGGCGATTTCTTGGATCCTGCCTTTGAGCCGATTGTCGATGCGCGAGCGGGTGAAATCATTGGGGACCAGAAGATGCATGGTCGTCCCATCAAAGCCAGCTGGTTGGCAGGTCACCAACAAAGCACGCGCCCCTTGGTCGACACTGGCGAGAAGATGATCCCACATGGGGCGCAGTAATTCAGAGGATTCTGGTGTGTTCACGAAACCTCCTTTGGTCTACGAGCTATCCACATACTTGTCCACATGGTGTGTACGGTTATATCAGTACGAGGGGGCTCAACATTACTCCACTTCTTCACCAGGAGGGAACAATCTCATCAATGATGTAATTTGCCTTGTGGGCAGATTCGGCGTATCGTAGCTGAGTCGCTATCAGTGGCGATCATCCCCTGCTGAGAAACAGCAGGATAGCAGAATTGTGGAGCAACTCATGACTAAGCGTACCTATCAGCCGAGCAATCGGCGTCGAACTCGGGTGCATGGGTTCCGTACTCGTATGCGTACTCGTGCTGGCCGCGCTATCTTGTCTGCCCGTCGGGCCAAGGGGCGCGCAGAGCTGACTGTCTAGGGCATGTTGCCGCAGCAATCTCGGCTGCGCACAAGTGCGGATTTTCAGTCGGTGATGAAATTCGGTCGAAAGATACATCGGTCGTCCATCGTCTTGCATGCCAAAGAAGCCGACTACCCTCGTTTTGGAGTGATTGTTGGCAAAGCTTATGGCCATGCTGTCCAGCGTAATCGCGCCAAGAGGATCCTTCGCCATACCGCCGGTGAACTCATGGGGCAACCACCCAGCCTCGAGGTGGTGGTGCGAGCTATTCGCCAGGGGGGAAACCTGCGAGCAGAAATGATATCCGCATGGAATCAGATAGCGCGGGAGATCGCCTCATGACTTTTCTTCTGACCCAACTGCTGAAAGCCTATCGTCGCTGGATATCACCGATGTATCCACCACGATGTAAGTATTTCCCCTCCTGTTCAGAATACTCGTTGATCAGTGTTCAAACCCATGGAGCCATCAAGGGTGTTGGCTTGACACTGTGGAGGATCATCAGATGCAACCCCTTCTCTTTAGGAGGATATGATCCTGTTCCAGGAACTCAAGCAGCTGTCGAATGGGAACAAGAACAAGCCGGGCAACCCTGCCCAACCGAACAAGGAGTGTGCCTGTGACGGCCTTGATGTTTTCCGGTATTGGTGATTTCTTCTCCACCATCATGACGCCGCTTCATGCTGCGATTTCCTTCATCTTGATGTGGGCCTACCGCGGATGGTCGATGGTGACCGGTCCCGATCAAGGAGTCACCTGGGCTCTAGCGATCATGACACTGACCGTGATCGTGCGTACCTTGCTGATTCCCTTGTTTGTCAAACAGATCAACTCAGCGCGCAATATGCAGTTGCTCCAACCCAAGTTACGTGTCCTACAAGAAAAGTACGGCGCCGATCGTCAGAGAATGGGTATTGAACAGCAGAAACTGATGAAGCAGGAAGGAGTCAACCCCATGGCCTCCTGCTTCCCCTTGCTGTTGCAGATGCCTGTGTTCTTCGCTTTGTATCAGGTGTTGTACGCCGCAGCGCAGAACACTCCTCGGGGATATTTCTTCGTTCAACATCCAGATCTGGTCCAGTCCCTCTATGAGACCAAGGTGTTTGGGGCTCGTCTGGCTGGGCATTTCTGGTTGGAAAACTGGAATGATTTTGGAGCCACACAGATCATGGCTGTTGTGCTCATCCTCATGATGACTGGATTATTCTTTGTGACCCAGAAGCAGCTCATGGGTAAGAACATGCCACCGGAGGCAATGGAAGGGCCTATGGCTCAACAACAGAAAATGATGCTTTACATGTTCCCAATCATGTATCTGTTCATTGGGTTGTGGATTGCCGTGGGTGTTCTGGTCTACTGGGTGACTAATAATATCTGGACCCTAGTTCAGCAATGGTTGCTCATCCGAAATAATCCCACACCAGGAACACCGGCCTATCTGGAGTGGGAAGACCGCATGATCAAGAAGGGACTTGATCCCAAGGAAGTCGCTGCTGCTCGACTAGCCAAGAGAGTGAAGAATCCTGGCAATGAACCAACCTCCCGCCAGATCAGTGGATCAGCCAAGGGAGGCGACCTCGACGAATCCTCCACACAACAAGTGCCAACCTCCGGGGTTCAGCGCCAACAAATCCAGCGCCAACAACCCACCCGTCAAACCCGTGCAACAAGAAAGAAGTGACAAGCATGACCGATGAGAACCCAGAAGCCCTTGAGGCGAGTGAAAATATCCCCGACGCCTCCACCACTGTGGTGGATGAACCAACAGATGTCCCCTCCACTGACGGTGAGGATCAATCCCAGGTGATGGATCCTCTGATCGAGGAAGGGGAAACTGCTGCTGACTATCTTGAAGAACTCCTCGACATTGCTGACATTGATGGTGACATTGACACCTTCACCGAAGCTGGACGTCCCCATGTTTCTTTTGATGCCCAAGGAGATACTTTAGTGGGACCCAACGGTGAGGTTCTTGAGGCCCTGCAGAATCTGGCACGACTGGCGGTGCTCACCAAGTTGGGTCGCCACTCGCGTCTCATCCTCGACATCTCCGGGCATAGGGAACGCCGTCGCCAAGAACTGAAAGATATTGTGGCTACTGCTGTCTTAGAGGTCAAAGACACAGGACAAGCCATGGCCATGGAAGCCATGAATCCTTTCGAGAGGAAAATTGTTCACGACACCGTTGCTGAGGCAGGTCTCACCTCAGCCTCCGAAGGTGAAGGCCGTGGGCGCCACGTCGTGATTAACCCAGCTCCCCCCACTGAATGATCAACCAGCATTGGTGAACTCCATGGAGGCGGTCTATACCTTGGATAAGGAATCTTTGCCACGCTTGGAACAGGTGGAGACTTATCTCCGGCTTCTGGCCCATGAGGGGATGCAGTGGGGGCTCTTGGGGCCACGAGAAACAGACAAGCTGTGGGAGCGACATATCCTCAACTCCTTGTCGATTTTGCCCATGATCGATCGGGGCAAGATCGTCGTTGATCTTGGTTCTGGAGCAGGACTGCCAGGGATCCCACTGGCGCTTTATCGCAAAGACCTGCTGGTCACCTTGGTGGAACCCAAAGAAAGGCGAGTGAAATTCTTAGAGCTATGTCTCAAAGAAATCACTGCAGTAGAAGACTATGAGCCAGGGGATCTTCCTTTTGATCAACGAGTGCGCATCATCAAGAGTCGAGCTGAGGACTACCAACCGCCTGTTCCCCCCGATGTTGTGACCTGCCGTGCCTTGGCCCCAGTGTCCAAACTCGTCACCATTGCTGGCCCTCTGCTTGACCACGCTCCCCTTTTGGCCATCAAAGGAGACAAAGCAGCCCAAGAAGTCGAAGACGCCCGCGAGGTTCTGTCAGCTCGCCATCTGGAAGCTCAGATCATCACTGTTGTGTCGCACAGTACACGTGAGAATGCCACAGTCAACGCCAACGCTGTGGGCACGGTGGTGACGATACGCAAGGCCATCACCGACTGACCTTGACCCATGTGGATACCCTTGAAAGTTTCTCAATGGACCCGCTGAGGTTAAGATAAACAAGCCCCTTGATGAAAGGCATGTGATGAACCTGTTTTCCCATACGCGATCAGAACTCTTCGATGGCCCAGAAACCCCGCCCCTAGCGGAGCCGGAACCCATGGAGGACGTGAATGGAAATGTTTCACATGAAACACTGAAGAAACCCTCGCGTACTCGCATCATCGTTATCGCCAATCAGAAAGGTGGGGTTGGTAAGACCACCACGGCAGTGAACCTGGCTGCCGCCCTGGGGTTCGGTGGATTAAAGGTGCTCTTGGTCGATATGGATCCCCAGGGTAATGCCTCCACTGCTTTAGGTGTGGATCATCGCCAGGGAATCCGAGGCACCTATGAAGTACTGCTCGACAATGCCTTGATGGAATGGCATGTGGTGCAAAGCTCAGAGGCCCCGAATCTCTTTGTTCTTCCCGCCACGATTGACTTGGCTGGTGCAGAGTTGGAATTGGTGTCCATCCAAGGTCGAGAGAGGAAGATGAAGGATGCGCTGACCACCTATCTCGACAACCACGAGATGGACTACGTGATCTTCGATTGCCCACCCTCCCTGGGATTGCTCACCCTCAATGCGTTGGTGGCCGCCAAAGAAATCCTCATTCCCATTCAGTGTGAGTATTACGCTTTGGAAGGGGTCAGCCAGTTGCGTAACACGATCGATTTGGTCAAGGGCAACCTCAATGATGACCTCAAGGTCTCCACCGTGCTACTGACGATGTACGACGCTCGAACTCGTCTGTCTTCCCAGGTTGCCGACGAGGTACGCAAGTATTTCCCTCGCGAAACCCTGAGGGCTGTCATACCACGCTCTGTGCGGGTCTCTGAGGCCCCGAGTTATGGGCAGACCGTCATCACCTACCATCGAGGCTCCGCAGGTGGTCAGGCGTACATGCAAGCTACCAAAGAAATAGCCAACCGAGCCAGATAGGCTTAGCACCAAGAAGGAGGCTGAGATGGCAGCACAGAAACCAGGTCTGGGTCGAGGACTAGGTGAACTCTTCCAACAAACGACTGTCAGTGATCATGGTGATCCTCGATCACAGATGCCCGAGGGTTCCTCCTACCAGGAGATTCCCCTGTCAGCGATTAGGGCCAATCCTCAACAGCCCCGCAGTGTTTTTGACCCTGAGCAGTTGTCCGAATTGTCGCAGTCCATCAAGGATGTAGGGTTACTCCAGCCCATTGTCGTGCGACCCCTGGATGCCGGGCACTTTGAGTTGGTCATGGGGGAGCGGCGTTTGCGGGCCTCCAAGCTGGCAGGGTTGACTAAGATTCCTGCCATCGTACGCCCCACTGATCAAGAGGATCTTCTGCGCGATGCCTTGCTGGAAAATATTCAACGGGTTCAGCTCAATCCGTTGGAAGAAGCTGCTGCCTACCAGCAACTGCTCAAAGACTTCGGATGCACCCAGGAGCAACTAGCTGATCGCATCAAGAAGTCTCGTCCTCAGATCTCCAACACCATGAGGTTGTTGAAGCTTCCCTCCTCTGTGCAGAAGAAGGTGGCTGCTGGGGTCTTGTCGGCTGGTCATGCTCGCGCCTTGTTGGGGTTGGAGGATTCTGCCTCCATGGAGAAGCTGGCTGCTCGCGTGGTCGCTGAAGGGATGTCTGTGCGGGCTACTGAGGAGGCCGTGACCCTCTTCGATGGTTCGCAACCTTCGAGGGGGTCGCGTACTGTGGTGGTCAAGAAGGTTCATCCTCGGGCGGCAACTATTGCGGCAGCCTTGTCTGAGAGGTACGACACTAGGGTGCTGGTGACTATTGCTCAGAAGGGCAAGATCGTCATTGAGTTCGCTGGGGAGGATGATTTGGATCGCATCCTCAGCCTGCTCGACTAAGATCTATCGCTATGTCGATATGTCGATAAAGCAATCTACGGGTGTCTTGCTGCTGCCAGTGTCACCAATTCAGCCAGCATGTGGGACAGGGACTCCCCTTGTGTTTCCAGTGAAAGAGGAACCACCGAAGTTTCCGTCATCCCAGGGGCAACACTCGATTCGATGAAGACTGGCACACCGTCGCGGATGATGATGTCTGCTCGGGAGAAGTCCCGCAGCCCCAAGGCCGTGTGGGCCCTCACAGCAGCTGCCATGGTGGCTTCCATCGTTTGATGGTCAACATTTGCCGGGCAGAGGTAGGTGGTCGCACCAGCGGTATACCTCGCCTCGAAATCGTAGACTCCAGAGGTGGGATGGATTTCCACTGGGGGGAAGGCCACAGGACCATGACCGAGATCAAACACCGGAACAGCCACTTCGATTCCATTGATGAACTCTTCCACCACTGCAACCTGCCCGTAACTATAGGCATTGACCATGGCAGCAGGAAGGTCCTCGATGCGATCCACACGAGTGGCACCCAGAGAGGATCCTGAGGTGGAGGGTTTCACAAACACAGGAAGACCAAGGCGGTTCTCGATCAAGGTCATCAATGTGGAAGCTCCCAAGTCGCGGAACATGTCGTGAGGCAAAATCACTCGACTCGGGACCGGCAGTCCTGCCCTCTCGACTTGAGGAATAGCTAAAGCCTTATCGAAACTAGCTCGGCAAGCGTTGGCAGTAGAACCCACATAGGGAACATCGAGCAACTCCAGGACCTCACGTACTGCTCCGTCCTCACCAGCGCCTCCATGAAGCATGGGGAAAACAACAACCCCACTGCGTGAGGAGATCAGCTCAATGAGTGAGGGCTCGATATCAGCGCGGGTGACCTGAAAACCGGCGTGGGTGAGCTCTTGGCTGACACGCTGACCTGATTCTAGGGACACCTCACGTTCATGGGAGAGCCCCCCGGCCACAACGATTACTTCTTGTACCATCTGGATACCTCCAAAAAGATAATAGGCAAAACACCTGGATAGGAAACCCCAGATCCTGGGGAAGAGTGCGGGCGGGTGAGACCACTATAAGAGGACATCATGATTCTCCTGGGGCGGGTAACCCCGAGGGAGACCCGCAGGGGTTGACGAATCCAAAAGTCGCCCGCAATTCTGCTTCCTCAGCGATCGCTTCGCCGAGGCGTCTGGTGCCCTCATAGATACGCTCAGGGGTTGGGAAACAGAAACTGAGCCTCATATTGCGTGAGCCCAAACCATCGGCGTAGAAACCCGTCCCTGGAACGTATGCCACTCTGTGAGAGGTAGCTCGCGCTGAGAGCTGATCAGAATCGAACCCCTCAGGAAGTGTCAACCACACGAAGAAACCGCCCTCAGGGTGCGTCCAGGAGGTTCCTGGGGGCATGTGATCCTCCAAGCCCCTCAACAATGCATCCCGTCTTTGTTTGTACATGGAGCGGAATTGTTCAATTTGTCCTTTCCAATCACAGGTCGACAGATATTCGGAGATAGCGAACTGTGAGAAAACAGGTGGACACAAGGTTGCCGATTCCTGGGCAAGAACAAGCTTTTTTAGTACGCCAGGAGGCGCCAAGACCCATCCGACACGAAATCCAGGGGCAAAGGTTTTCGAGAAAGACCCCAGATAGATCACGTGATCTGCGTCCATAGATCTCAAGGCTGGTTGTGGTGGAAGATCAAAGGTCAATAACCCGTAGGGGTTGTCCTCCACGAGGATGATATCCAGTTCTTGAGCGACTGCGATGAGCTCTCGGCGCCGTTCCACACTCATCAACACCCCAGAAGGGTTGTTGAAATTAGGAATCGTGTAGAGGAATTTCACTGTGCGCCCTGAGGAACGTACCATCTCGGTGGCTGCTACGACTCCGCTGGGGATGATCCCCTGGTCGTCTGTGTCAACATGGATGACCTTGCCTTGATAGGAGGAGAAGGTCCCCAAAGCCCCCACATAGGTCGGTGATTCAACCAAGATCACGTCACCAGGATTGACCAAAATACGGGTGACAAGGTCCAGTCCTTGCTGGGAACCACAACTGATCACAATGTTGTCTGGTGAAGCCTCAATTCCTTCGAGGGCCATCACCTCACAGATTTGTTCCCGTAATTTCTCTTCACCTTGGCCACTGCCATAGTTCATGATTTGCGGTCCACGCGATTCGATGAGACCACCGATCGCTGATCCGAGCGCCTTCAAAGGCAGATCTGAGATATTGGGCATCCCCCCAGCCAGTGAGACCACCTCGGGGCGATTAGCCACAGCAAACAAGGCGCGTACTGCGGAGACCTTGAGTCCTTCGGTACGCTCAGCGTACGCATCAACGAAGGGGTCAAGGCGTGTAGAAACTCGCTTGTCGGGAACAGTCATGGATGACTCAGAGGCTATCCAGGACTGCGCGTAGCTTTGATTTGGGGACAGCACCGATGAATGATTCCAGTAGCTGGCCCCCTGAGAAGACATAGACCGTTGGCAGGCTACGGATATCGTTGTCAGCCATGGTTTGGAGATTGTCCTCGGTGTTGACGGAAACGAATTTCACCCGACCATCATAGGTATCAGACAGTTCCTCCAAGATGGGTGCAAGCTGTTTGCAGGGTGCGCACCATTCGGCCCAGAAATCCACCACCACCGGTAGCGGGCTCTCCAGCACCTCCAGGGCAAAAGTTGAATCGGTAGCAACAATCACAGACATAGTTCTCCTTAGTGTAGTGAAGCGAGATAGTTTTGAGCATCCAGTGCTGCCCGGCAACCCGAACCGGCAGCGGTGATAGCTTGGCGATAGGTGTAGTCCACCAGATCACCACAGGCGAAAACCCCGGGAATCGAGGTAGCGGTTCCAGGGTCGTCCACCACCACGTACCCTCCATCGGTCATCGTGAGCTGGGAGGCAACCAACTCATTGCGTGGTTCGTGACCTATCGCTACGAAAACCCCCTCGACATCGAGGTGACGGGTATCACCTGTGACAGTATCGGTGAGGGTGACCCCTTCGACACTGGTTTCACCGGTGATGGCGCTGACTTCACTATTCCATTCGAAACGAATCTTCGCATTGGCACCCGCTCGCTGTTGCATGATCAACGAAGCACGCAGCTGATCTCGGCGGTGGACAATGGTCACTGTTGAAGCGAAACGAGAAAGGAAGAGGGCCTCTTCGACAGCAGAATCCCCTCCCCCGATCACAGCGATGTTTTTGTCGCGGAAGAAGAACCCATCACAGGTGGCACACCAGGACACTCCACGTCCAGCGAGGCGAGTTTCATCATAGAGACCAAGCTTGCGGTAGGCCGAACCCATCGCCAAGATGACAGATGTGGCGTTGTACGTGGTCCCACTAGAGTCAGTGACCTTATTGATCTCACTTGTCAGCTCAAGGTTGGTTGCATCCTCGGTGATGAGTGTTGCCCCAAATTTCTTAGCCTGTTCCATCATGTGGTCCATGAGCTCAGGGCCTTGGATACCTGAGGGAAACCCCGGAAAATTCTCGACCTCAGTGGTGGTCATGAGTGCTCCTCCTGCTGAGAGGGTACCAGTCAGGACCAGAGGATTGAGTCCAGCGCGTGCACTATATATTGCTGAGGTGAGCCCGGCAGGACCTGATCCAATGATGATGAGATCTCGATCAGTCATCTCGATTCCTTCTTCCAGGTGATTCGTGGCCAGGTGAGCGTGACTATTTTCTCATGATTTTCTCTCAACAGCTCCCAGGGTGGGAACGTGTCGCCCAGCTAGTGAATCGTCGGGGTATGATATTACCCGAGGGTGGAACCGCCGATATCCTCGCGAGTTGTGTTCTGCCTGCTAGCTCAACCGAGGATATCCCACAGAGTTGGAGGAAATGGTGCCGCGAATTGCGTTCCGTGTTGTTCTTGCGCTGGTGATGATCGTGATTACCGGTGCCGGGTTCACACCATCACCTGCCCACGCGGCTGGTCTTGTCCCTGATGCCAAATTGCGTGAATGCATTGCGCACACCCTCGCTGCCATGAACGAGGAATATGCTGAGGGATCACCAGCTTTTAATGCGGTGATGGAGTCGGTCAGTGAAGAGCATCTGGCTGCGCTGTCATCGGCTCAACGACTCTCCTGTGAGGACATCACCTCCCTTGAAGGGATTCAGTTGATCCCTGAGCCGTCGTTGACCATTCTTCACATCAACAATGGGAATGTGGCCAACCTGGAGCCATTGTCGGAACTGACCAAGTTGACCGACATCTCCTTGATGAATAACCGGGTGACCACGGTCGCTCCTCTTGCAGAGCTCAAAGCCATCAAATCCCTAGTGATAGCAGGAAATCACATCTCTGATCTCAGTGGGCTGGCGGAGATGAAATCCATGGAGAAACTTGATTTCGGAGTCAACAAGGTTGAGGATCTCACCCCACTGGCTGCGATGACTAGGATGAATAGCCTTTCAGCGTACAACAACAAGATCGTTGATCTCGATGCTATCAAATCTTTGACATTGCTGACGATCTTGGATCTCACCGACAACAACATCACCGATGTGTCCGCCGTTGCTGGATTTAGCAGGCTCTACCAACTCGATCTGGGGGGAAACCCCATAGAAGACCTCTCAGCTGTGGGGGAAGTGAAGAACCTGCAGAATCTGTCGATAACCAATGCTGGGATCGAAGATATTTCCGGGCTCGCAGAGCTGAGTGAAGTCTCCCACGTAGACCTGTCAGGAAATCACATTCAAGAGGTGAGCGCCCTAGCAGGAATGACATCATTGTTCAGCCTTAATCTATCCAATAATGACATTGTCGATATCAGTGGTCTCAAGGATGTACGCCCCACCGATGAGTTGCTGCTTCATAATAATCGAATAGAGGACTTAACCCCGATCGCCGACACCTTGAACTGTGTGACCGAGGGTGGCGGGCCCTGTGTCCAGTGGAGCCTAGAAGGCAATGCCATTGTCGATATCTCTATGCTTGACCTTGGCTACATCACATCTGTGTGGCAGGAATATAGCCAAGAGAGCGAAGAAGAAGAATATTCCACGTTGACTATTGCCAACCAACGGGTGATCAGGGAACTGGGATATGGGGAAACAACAACTCTGCCCGAACTGACCTTGGCTGAAGAAGATTCCACGAACATTGTGTGGAATCTCGGCCAAGGAACAGCCGATCTCGACTCAAACACCGGTGTGGTCTCTGTTGAGTCTGTGGGGTATTCCTACGTCCACTGGAATGATGGGCGTGGGTTCTTCACTGGTTTTATCGAAGCAGACGTCTCGATGACCACCATGAAAGGCGGAGGCAAGGCAGTCTACGAAGCGATCGACTATGTCTTCTATGGTATGGGTGGGCTCGGTGTCCTGCTGGTGCTTGCAGGAATTATCTTGTTCTTCGTGAAAATCGGCAAAGCCCGACATGCCCGTCGTGTGGCTGAAGGAAAGATCACAACCAAGGAACCCAAACCAGACAAGCCCACTTCCTCAGATAAGCCCAGCTCTTCTGAGAAAAAGCAGGCTAAAACCCAAGCTAAAGCAGTCGCCAAAGACGCCAAAGAAGCAGCAAAAGCGGCCAAAGCCCAGCAGAAGGCTGACAAGAAAGCTGCGAAACAGTGAAGGCAACTAGCAATCGCCTACGAATATTGCCTGGGGTTTTGTTGGCTTTGGCTGTGATGGTGGGGTGTTCACCACAACCCACCTCCACCACACCAGCGACCTCGCTTCGAGTGTCCACTCTTCCTGGTGCCCCTCAGATGAGTTTGCTCACCTTTGACCAGGACCCTTCCACCTCACTTAGCTCACTTGACGCTGAGACTACCGTCCACCAGGATTCATCTGCCCTGGCCTCCGGGCTCATTCAAGGAGATCTCGACATTGCCGTTATGGCACCCAATGTGGCAGCAATGGCCTACCACGCCAACGGTGCTGTTCGCATCGCTGCTGTCAACACCCAAGGTGGGTTGTTTCTGGTGTCACGTGATCCCACCATCACCTCAATCGGTGAACTTGGTGGCCACACTGTGTGGTCAGGTGGACCAGGTGAGACCCCCAATGTTGTCATGGATATCATCCTTGATCACCACGGGCTCACCGACCAGGTCAGTGTGGACTATGAGCCCTATCCCCTCGATGCCATAGCCACCGTTTCCTCGTCTTCTGCTGACTTGTTTGTCATCGCTGAACCCTTCGCCTCCGGGTTGCTGGCCACTGATCCACGTTTTATCCGCGTTGTTGATCTCAGTGAAGAATTTTCCCGCATCACCGGATCGCCAGTCATTTCCAGTGTGACTGTGGTGAACACAGACTTTGAGGCTGCCCATCGTTCCACTGTTGAAGAATTCCTCCAAGCAAACCAACAGTCCTCAGATGTCCTAGCGTTAGATCAACAACAAGCAGCCACCATGATGGTGGCCAATCAGTTAGCTCCCGACATCGACACTGCTCTTGATGCACTGCCTCGATGCCAGGTGGACTTCATCCAAGGTGATGAGGCCAAGAGTCTTGTTCTCGGGTTTCTGTCGGTGCTCTACGTGTTCAACCCTGAGATGGTGGGCAATAATCCACCCGGTGATCGTCTCTTCTATGGGTGAAGGTGTCAAGAGGTAAAAGGGCCACCTGCTCAGTTGATGGGCCCGTAGTTGATCAGGTTCTTGGTCACGAAGGGTGAGACCATTGCTCGAAGTATTCCGTGATAGTCCAAAGAGAAGTAGAGGCGATCGCCCACACGGTAGTGAGTCTCACAGTCGGTGATGTCGGCGACGAAAACATCGCTACTGCCATGGAGGACCTGAAGTTTATCGTCGACAGGGATGAGGTGTTTGATGGCTGTGTCTTGGCGTCCCACCCCCACCAAGGCTCGTCGTCGTACCCCTTGGTCAAGGTAGTGCGGATCGGCATCGGCAGGCACCTCGCCTGGCACTCGAGGACCACTGGGTTGGGAGGGTTTGTCTTTGATTTCGAGGATCTCAGCTGACAAAGTGCACGGGTCAAGGAACCCTCCCCATACTGGGGTACGGTAATCAGTAATTCGACCAGTAAATAAGGCCTCCCCCACACGCAGATGGTTGATGCGCTTTGGCAGGGTTCCTTCTTGAAGCATATGGATGGAACTTGAAGACCCACCAGAGACAACCGCCAACTCGAAACCAACATGGGATTCGACCTGCTCGACTAAATCCACCAAGGTGCCCAAGTTGTCCAGCGAAGGAACAATGCCACCGTAACACCCCAGGGCAACCCCCAGACCATGCAGATTGACACCGGGGGTGTGGTCCACAAGCTGAGCAAGGCCGACAACATCCTCAGGCATGATTCCCTCTCGTCGATCCCCCACCTCCACCATGAGAACAATGTTGTGTTGCTTGTCTTGGTTTTGTGCTGCTTGCCCTAGGGCCTTAATGGTTGCCGCCTCGGTGTTGAGACTCACATCGCTATAGTGGACCACCTGGTCGACTTCGCTGAGCACAGGGGCGCGGATCATCCATTTCTCTTGTGGAAGTTCACTCCACCCCTGGAGAGCTTGCAGATGGGCCTCACCAATCGAGTGGGCACCAGCGCTCAGAAGAACATCAAGAAGTGGACGATATCCTGCCAAAACCTTGGTGACAGTAGTGCACTGGATTCCTTGTAACTGAGCCAAAGAGGTGATCACCTCATAGTTTTGTAGGATCCCATCCACTCGAACATCGACACACTGCGACACACTGTTTCCTTTCGGCCAGGTCACTTCGAGTTATCCTAGCGCGTTTGCCACCTTGCGATGTGATGGGCGACAATGGTGGGCAGTTCGCGATCGACCATGCGGGCCGGAAGAAAAGGATGAGACCACGCGGTATCTACTAGCACTACTGATCGCCAAGTTCACCTCTTGGTCGATGCGCGCCATCGGGCGCAAGGCTTCAACCTTTCCTGGGCTGGTTGCGATCAAGGTGTGCCCACAATTTCTCAGTGCCATCGCCAAACCACCTGTGGTGGTGTGTGTGAGTGGGACCAATGGGAAAACCACAACAACCAACATGATTGCTGATTGCTTGGTTGCCGATGGGCGCACTGTGGTCACCAACAGGGCAGGGGCCAATATCAACACTGGGGTTGCCACAGCGCTGATGAAAGGGGTGAGCCTGACAGGCAAGGTACTCAGCGATGCTGCGGTCCTGGAGATTGACGAAAAGTATTGCCCGCTGATTCTTCCTTTTGTTGCACCCCACTACCTTGTGGTGACCAATATCTTCCGCGATTCCCTCAAACGCAATGCCCACCCTGAGTTCATCTTTGACATCATCAACTCCTCGATCCCCCGTGAGACCACCCTCATCATCAACGCCGATGATCTTGGTTCCAATCAGTTAGCCCCAGATAACACCCGCATCTTGTACGGCATTGACGCCTTGCCCAGCGACGTGGAAACATCGGTGAATCTCATTACCGACCATGCAGCCTGCCCGGTGTGTGACACCCTGCTCAAACACCACTACTTGAGATACCATCATATTGGGCGTTCCTGGTGCCCCGCCTGCGGTTTTTCCTCCCCGCAGCCCGACTCCAGTGCACAGGTCACAGGTTCGACAATGGTGGTGACGACCCAGGGGGAACCAGAGGACTATCCAGTGATCAACCCACTGGTGTTCAATCTCTATAACGAACTCGCTGTCATCTGCCTGCTGCGCCATATGGGTATCCCCTCCCAGAAGGTGGCGACCCTGATGGGCAACCTTGCCGTTACTGACTCTCGGTTAGACGAAACCACGGTGGGCAGATGGACCATCATCCAAGCCATGGCCAAGGGGCAAAGCGCGGTCTCCACCACCCGTACCTTGGACTTTGTCAAAGACACAGACCAACCCTCACTAGTGATCCTGCTGCTTGATGACTATTACGATCGGGTCAACACCTCGGAATTCATTGGATGGATCTATGATGCAGACTTCGAATTCTTAGCCACCGACAATATCCGCCAGATAGCTGCCCTCGGCCCACGATGCGACGACTACATCGTACGCCTGCTCATCGCCGGGGTTGACCGTGAGCGAATCTTTGCTGACCGTGACGAGTTTGCTCGTTTAAATGAGCTCGACTACACCGATGTGTCACGGATATATCTGCTCTATGATTCAGGAACTTATGAGTTAGCGATGAAAGTCAAGCATGCTGTTATCGCGCACTGTAAGAGTGTGGGGAGGGTGCCATGATAGAAGTGCTCTATCCTGAGGTGTGTTGCTTGTTTGGGGACAAAGCCAATGCCAGATATCTCGGTTTGTGCTTGGGCGAGGATCGACTGGCCACGACTCATGTGACCCAAACTCCACGTTTCGCCAGTGAAGACCCCCACATGGTTTACCTATGTTCGATGAGTGAGCGCTCCCAAGAGAGAGTCATCGAAAGACTGCGCCCACATCGTGAACGGTTACGTACGATGATCGATGATGGCGTGGTGTTCCTGCTGACTGGTAATGCTTTCGAAGTGTTTGCTGCCAGCATCGAAGACGACCAAGGACGAACCATCGAGGGTCTCGGCTTGTTGGATATCCAGGTGAAACGCCATCTGCCCACCCGATTCAACTCGCTGTTTTTGGGCCAGCACGCTCAGACAAAGATCGTTGGGTACACCAGTCGGTTCACCCACAGTTATGGGTACGATCAGACCCAGGGGTTGTTTAGTGTCACCCAAGGATTAGGGATGAACCCGGAGGTCAACTATGAGGGGATTCAGGTCAACAACCTTTTTGCAACCTACCTCCTGGGCCCACTGCTCATCCAAAATCCACTGTTCACCCGCTACCTGCTGGGCGTAATTGACCGCGACGCACCCTTGAGTGAGCTCCCCTACGAAGCGGAACTCATGCAAGCCTACGAGACGAGAGTACAAGAATTCGAATCAGGCATCGATTTCGTTGACTGAGGGTGAGCCACCCCGTGCTCCCACTACTGTCACCCTGCGCGAAGTCGCAGGGTCCAGAATCCGCATCATCCATAGTGGGGAGTAGCTGAATAGTCTCACCAACCACGGACAATCCCAGTAGTGGTAACTGTAGTATCTGGATTCCGCGACT
>WRIC01000016.1:19934-40775 GCA_009782915.1 Propionibacteriaceae bacterium
TTCCCTGTGGTGAGGCTGGGGTTGGTTTGATAGTCAGATTGCCATTGAGCAACGGTTTTGATGTCTGGTCCCAGTGTCCATTCGACAAAGGTGTTTTCGGTTCCTGTGTAGATGGTGGGTCCTGTTTGTGTGGAGGTTCCCGTATCAGGGTCGTAGCTGATCAGGGTTTCAGAGAGGTTGACGCGTATGTATGCGGGTTTGTACTGCTCGTCACAGCCTGGTTCTTCGAGGTGTCCTGGGTAGTTGTTCCAGTTGGGGTCGTCATGGTCGTAGGTGACGTAGACGGTTTTGTTGACTGTTTCGTTGATCTGCCAATCGGCTTTGAATCGTGTGGCCCCTTGGAACTCGTCGATGAGTATGGGGTCGTAGTCTGCGTCTGAGAGTGTTTGGAAGGTGTTGGTGTAGTTTTGTGTGAAGTCGTACCAGGCCCATGTTCCGCTGAGTACGACGGCGAAGCCAATGAGTATTGTTGTTATGCTGCCGAGGCGTTTAGATCCTGCTGGGGGGGGGGGGCATCATTATTGTTTGTTTCTCCTGTGTGAATATGTGTTGTGTCGTCGTGGCGGGGGGCAACCACGACTGATCAACGGTTTTCACCGTCGTGTGAAACAACATATCAGAATCCCACTGGATGGGACATTCTGTGAAGGACTACATGAGGTTTGCTGGATTCCGCGACTCCGCTTCGCTTCGCGCGGAATGACGGGGTGGGGTGTGCAGTACGAGGGGGTCGGGTGTGCAGTACGCCGGGATTGAGGGTGAGGCACCCCGTGCTCCCACTACCGTCACCCTGCGCGAAGTCGCAGGGTCCAGAATCCGCATCATCCATAGTGGGGAGTAGCTGAATAGTCTCACCAACCACGGACAATCCCAGTAGTGGTAACTGTAGTATCTGGATTCCGCGACTACGCGCGGAATGACGGGGTGGGGTGTGCAGTACGCCGGGTGAGGTGTGCGGATGGACGGGGTTGGGTGTGCAGTACGCTGGGTGGGGTGTGCGGAATGACGGGGTTGGGTGTGCAGTACGAGGGGGTCGGGTGTGCGGAATGACGGGGTTGGGTGTTATTTCATCACGTGGGCAAGAGAATCGCGAACGATTGCTAAACCCTCCAGAAGGGTTTCTTCGGGGATCACCAAAGAGGGCATGAGTTTCACCACACCATTGTCTCGGCCTGCGCGTTCAAGGATGAGCCCACGGCTGAAGCATTCGCGCGCTACCTGCGCTGCTTTGTCCCCATCGAAAAGATCGATACCCCAGATCAGTCCCATCCCGCGAATCTCAATCTCCTTCGACAGTGGGGCAACTTCGGTGGTGAGAAACTCTGACACGATCTTTGCTCGACTGCTCACCCCCTGCTCAATGTTTTGATCTATCGTGATCTGCAGACCCGCTGTGGCAGCAACCATGGCCAGTTGGTTCCCGCGGAAGGTTCCATTATGTTCCCCCGGATGCCAAATATCGAGCTCTGGTTTGAGAAGCATCAGGGAGAAAGCCATCCCATATCCGCCCAAAGACTTTGACAGGCATACCATGTCGGGATGGATTCCAGCGCGTTCAAAAGACAAGAAAGAACCAGTACGTGAGCAACCCACCTGGATGTCGTCAACAATCACCAGGATTCCATGCTCGGCAGCGATCTTCTCAACCCCTTGCAGGAACTCGTTGGAGAAAACATAAACACCACCTTCGGCTTGAACAGTCTCCAAGATAATCGCGGCAGGTTTGTCGATCCCTGAATGGTCATCGGTCAAGACCATCGTCAAGTATTCCAGAGCAAAATCGTCCCCGTACTGATAGGGAGCTGGGATGTGGGTGACACCGCTCAAGGGCAACCCTGCACCAGCTCGACTACTGTCATCAGAGGTGGCAGCCAAGGAGCCCAAGGTCATTCCATGGTAGGCCCCCATGAAGGCCAAAACATTGGTCCTCTTGGTGACCTTGCGCGCAAGCTTCAGGGCCGCTTCGACAGCGTTCGTGCCTGTCGGGCCAGGGAATTGGAGCTTGTAGTTGAATCCTCGTGGCTGAAGAATCGAGGTTTGAAGTCTCTCAATGAACTCCCCCTTAGCCACCGCGTACATATCCAAAGCGTGCACGATATTGTCAGATTCGAGATAGTCAATGAGTTGTTTCTTGATGAAATCGGGGTTGTGACCATAGTTGAGTGTCCCAGCGCCGTTGAAGAAGTCGATATATGTTCGGCCTTCCTGATCGGTGAGAAGAGATCCCTTTGCCTTATTGAAGACAGTGGGGAAGGTACGACAATACGACCTTACCTCGGACTCATAGGTTTCGAAGATTTCCTTGTCCACTGAGATCCTTTCCAACGGTTGCCTGGACGAACTTTTCATTTTAGTCGGAGAAACTTCCGACGTGCAAGGCGGTTACTCGCCCATCCAGGGGTGATGGCGAGCAAACCTCGCGGTTACTTTACCTTGAGTGGTTCGGTGGCACGCAAGACCCACCCTGTTAAAAGTTTCGGGGTGAAGAAAGTGGACTTCGGTGGCATGAGCAGTCCTTCACGTGCAGTACGGCGAATTTCATCGATAGAGGTGGGGCGAATGAGCACACCAGCGCAATACTCACCAGTGGACATTTGCGAGCTCATGTCATCTAACCCATGTTGATAGGTGACCTCATAGTCCAGGTGATCAAGGGCGGATTCCAACCAGAGCCCATCCAGGTTGCGCAGGTGATCGAAGACCTGGGGTTTGGGGATCAGCCAGTGGGCAGAACCATCACTCCACATCACCACCAGACGAGAGTCCCTCACCATCTGGGACAAGGTCGTAGGTGACACAGTGGTGGCCTCCAGGTCGAAGCATGTTTCCAGTTGGCGACGGAAATCCTCGGCCCTGACACCTGAATAGAGTCGGTGAATGGCCTGAATCGAGAGTTGATCGTCAATGAGTTCATTGACAAAGGTGAGCGTACGTTCTGCGCGAGTATTAGTACGCTTCGTTCTGGCGCGAATCAGGTCGCGGTACTGCCGGGAAACCGAATAGCGATGATGGCCATCAGCAATGAGAACATCATCAGATTCAACAATGGAACGAATCACAGAAATCCGCCCAGGATCTGTGATCCTTTCAATAGTGTGGGTGGCCCCATCGACAACCACCGAACCCATCGCAGTACCGGGTTCGGCAATAGCCTTGGTCAAACCACTAGCCAAGGAGAGCCCCCACACTGGTGAAGAGTTGGTGGCTGTGGCTTTCATCAATTCGAGGCGGTCAGTGGCAGCTTTGGGTGTAGTGCGTTCATGGGGAAGGACGGTTGGGGGACGATCCTGTGGTGATAGTGCCCCCTCGGCTAGAGGGTCATCGACAACTTCTAACCCCCCCAAAACCCCAGAGATCTCCCGAGCAGTGCCCGCATCATCAGTGAACACCATTCGATAAATCGTGAAGGTGTCGTCCTTGTCAGCAGTGAGCACCCCTTCCTTCACCCAGCTCCATAGTTTCTTGGCTGCTTGCAGGTAGTCCTGATCGTCAGGAACATCTACATGGGTGATGTTGTGGGGATGGGACTGACGAAGAGACTCAGCGTCAGTGTCGCTCAAAACATCGTAGGGGGGAGCAAGAACCTGTCCAAGATCCGTACCAGGTGCGTACCTCAGAGCAGGGAAGGGGCGAAATTGTGGCATAGGTTGAGCCTAGCGGATTGTTCAGGCCAGCGTTCCACTGTTGGGTTTTTAAGACCCAGGAGTCGTGGGGCCCTCAACAGTTCGACGGCCCTCAAAGGCACGACCCAACGTGATTTCGTCAGCGTATTCGAGGTCCCCTCCCACCGGTAGTCCGGAAGCCAAACGGGAAACATGGATGTCCAAAGGAGCCAGGAGCCTAGCCACATAGGTGGCGGTCACCTCCCCTTCGGTATTGGGGTTTGTGGCGAGAATGATTTCAGTGACCACCCCATCGCTGAGACGTTGAACCAGTTCCTTGATGTGAAGATCAGCGGGGCCACGATTGTCGATGGGCGAAATGGCACCGCCTAAAACATGGTAGGTTCCATGGAATTCACGGGTACGCTCAATGGCAATGATGTCCTTGGACTCCTCCACGACACAGATTTGGTGAGGGTCCCTGCGTGGGTCCTGGCATATCCGGCAGGTAGAATCCTGGGTCGCATTGAAACACACCGAGCAGAAAGATACTTTCTCTTTAGCTTGGATGATCGCCTGAGCAAGATCGGTGACCTCCTGGGGGTCACAATCCAAGAGAAAAAAGGCAATCCGTTGAGCTGACTTAGGTCCGATGCCAGGAAGTCGGCCCAGGCAGCCGATGAGGTCTTGGATCGGTGCATCAAACATCAGTTCTTCTTCCGTGGGGCTGGTTTCGTTTTCACCTCGGAAATCAACTCAGCATCAAAAAGTTCCTTCACCAGTTCAGCTGCCACATCCTCAGGGTTGTCCACGATTTCATCATCCTCACTGGAAAGACCCTCGCTGGCAGGTTCATCCTCATCTGCCATGGTGGGTGTCACCGTTGGTGTTGTGGCAGACTCTACTGGGGCTGTGGGTTCTGGAGTGGGTTGAGGTGAGTGACCAGGAGTTTCTGCTGGGGATTCGCGTGAGGTCTTCGGCTGCGAGGCCGATGGCGCTAAGGAGAGAATAGCCGTACCCTCAGAAGGGATAGGTTCGGAGTTGAGACGGGCCCTGATCTTCACACTGTGATTCATGTGGGCTGTCACGGCTTGGCTCAGCAATTCTTCGCCATTGGACCGGTTGAAGTGATCACGTGGTCCAGCTTCTGAGAAAGTCACCCACAAAACATCACCTCGAAGCTCGGTTTCCACAACATGCTGGTTGAGCAGGGTCCACACGAAACGCCTGATGGAGGCCATATGGGCGAGAATCTGGGGCCAATGCTCGTGGACAGCTTCGGTGGTGAGATCACCAGTAAACGGAGCAGGGGTGGCCGCGTGAGGTGCTGGTGGATCCACAGGAGGTGTCACTGATGGAGCTGTAGCAGGAGTCTGCTTGGGGGTAGACGAAGCAGGTGTGACAGCGTCCTGATTCGTCGCCGAGACAGGTTGTGGAGAGGTTTCCTCGTGATCATCTGGAATCACCGGTGATGGTGATACTGGGCGACGAATGTCCTTTTCCAGTTTTTCCAATCGAGCATGGATTCCCCGCTCACCACTATCGGAGGCGGGAAGAAGAATTCGGGCACACATCAGCTCCACCTGGAGTCTGGGAGCTGTGGTTCCTCTCATAGCAGAAAGGCCCGCTGCCACCACTTCTGCTGCCCTGGTTAATGTGG
The DNA here is from genome assembly GCA_009782915.1 of Propionibacteriaceae bacterium. Classification (GTDB taxonomy): domain Bacteria; phylum Actinomycetota; class Actinomycetes; order Propionibacteriales; family Propionibacteriaceae; genus WQYJ01. Next base: position 25,197 of record WRIC01000016.1, read on the forward strand.
CAATACCCATCTGGTTTGCCTGTCCCTGGTAACGCTCCACTTGGTCTCCAGGAAGATCGAGAAGCCCACTGGTCGTAGCATCAGGAACAGCAGCAACAATCATGAGGTCGCGCAATCGAGTGAGAAGATCCTCAGCGAAACGTCGCGGGTCCTGGCCAGCTTCAATAACCTTGTCGATATTGGTGAACACTCCCGTGGAATCCCCTGAGGACAAAGCCTCCACCACAGCGTCCATCAAAGAATCCGGGGTGTAACCCAACAACCCAATGGCATGGTCGTAGCTCACACCCTCAGAGGAGGAACCACCCATGAGTTGGTCCAAAACAGATAAGGCGTCACGCACCGACCCACCACCAGCACGCACCACCATTTGAATGACTCGCTCATCGATAGAAACCGACTCTTCTGCACAAATATGCTCTAAGAAACCAATCATAGTTTTCGGGGGAATCAACCGGAAAGGATAGTGGTGGGTGCGAGAACGAATCGTACCGATAACCTTATCCGGTTCAGTGGTAGCAAAAATAAATTTCACATGCGGTGGGGGTTCCTCCACTAACGTGAGCAAGGCATTGAAACCCTGGGTGGTCACCATGTGGGCTTCGTCAACGATATAGACCCGATACCGCGAGCGTACTGGTGAAAAGAAAGCTCTCTCACGCAACTCACGAGCATCATCAACACCACCATGACTAGCGGCATCGATCTCCAGGACATCGATAGACCCAGGCCCACCACGGGCCAAATCTTGACAAGATGGACAAAGACCACAAGGTTCAGGGGTTGGCCCCTGGTCACAGTTCAAGGATCGAGCGAGAATCCGCGCAGAAGAAGTCTTCCCACATCCACGGGGACCGGAAAACAGATAAGCATGGTTGACCCGATTATTGCTCAGGGCTCTTTTGAGAGGTTCAGTGACATGTTCCTGGCCGATGACATCGGAAAAAGTCTCGGGGCGGTAGCGGCGGTAGAGAGCCAATGGGGCATCTGGACGTGAAAGCGTAGGAGCATCCAAGAAGAGCCCCGGACCATCCTGGGTGAAAAACTCTGGACCAGTTGTGGTCGAAGGGGATTGATCTTCCATGGCATAAGCCTAGGTCTTTGGTCTGACTTTTACGAACCATCTCGATAAAAAACACCGTTGTATCGCCTGGTCAGACGTTTCTTGTCAGGGGTGTGAGGGGAAGAGAACAATAGTTGGCATCCATGAATTCCTGGGGGGCGCACTGTGCGTACTAAGCAGGAAAACAAGAAAGGAAATATCATGGGAACAGAAACGACTCGACAAGAAAAGTACGGGACAAGATTCCGTGACAAGACAGCCATAGTCACTGGTGCCGGCTCCGGTATTGGGCTGGCCACTGCTGAGATGATCATCCAAGACGGTGGTCGGGTTATTGCCGTGGATTTGATGGAAGACCGCCTCCAGGAAGCCAAGGCGCAACTGGGGGAAAACTACATCCCGGTGGCACTGGACATCACACAAGGCGATGCAGCAGACAAGATGATTCAAGCAGCCGATTCCAAGGTTGATATCGTGGTGAATAATGCGGGGATCATGGACGGATTCCTGCCCATCGTCGAACTCGATGATGAAACCTGGGAGCGTACCCTGGCCGTCAACACCACCGCCATGATGAGGATCTGCCGGGCGACCATCCCGCTGATGCTCGAAGCAGGCGGAGGAGTCATCGTCAATGTCTCCTCAGAAGCAAGCCTAAGAACCTGCGCTGGAATTGCCTACACAGCCTCCAAGCATGCCGTCAATGGGCTCACCAAACACATTGCCGCCCTCTATGGAAAATCAGGGATCCGCTGCAATGCTGTCGCACCTGGAGCAGTGAAAACCAATGTGGGCGGAAACTTCCGCTCCGAGTTAGCTGCCCAACGGCTAGGGCCGATCCTGGCAGCAACCGCACCCGAGATGGCTGAGCCAGAATATCTAGCCCGCGCCATATGTTTCCTCGCAGATGAACATGCTGCACGCTACATCAACGGTGTGATTCTTCCCGTTGATGACGGCTGGTCTGTGGTCTAACTATTCAATACTCACGTGGAACCCAGGGTTCCCCCCGCCCTGGGATTCACGATCCACCAAAGACTGTTTGACCGCTAGTCCATATCCGAAACCACCCCACCGGCCATCAGCCCTCACAATGCGGTGGCAGGGAACAAACAAAGCAACAGCATTAGTCGCACACGCTGACCCAGCAGCTCGTACTGCTTTGGGGCGACCAGCCCTCACTGCAAGCTCACTGTAGGAAATAATCTCCCCAACCTTCACCCCACGAAGCACCTGCCACACCTGTTGGAAAAACGGCCCACCCATCTGGTGGACCTCGATGAGCGAAGGCGCCTCCAAGTCTCCTTGATAGTACGCGGACACAGCATCCAAGGTCGTGGTCAAAAACCGGTGCGGCTGCTCGGAGATGGAGGAAGGTCTCAAGGATGGATGGATGAGGGTGACTAGTTCATCGCAACGAGAAACCCACCCTGAAGCAATCACCGCTTCAGTGGTGGCTATCACAGAAAAAGGACCATCAGGTGTTGAGCAGATCGAAAAGGAAGCCTCCATGGTTTGTTCCTCTCTGGGGTGTTCAAGGGTTATTCTGCTCGGTTTGTCTGCCAGACACCATGGGTGATACTCATCATGAGTGATTTTTCTCATTATCGTCTCAGTACGGGGCAACTTCTCTTGAGCAGGACCAAACAGAGCGCTACTATCTGTCTGATTGCACAAGACGTACCATATGAGGTCTCTCACTGTGGTCTGGAGAGTATCCCTCTCAGGTGGAAACCTGGGGTTCACTTCAGTATTAACAGATAGATAGCGCTAACATAGGGACGTAGAATCATCTTCAATAACTTGGTTGAAGATCATCGCAGGATAGATGTGCTGCAGGGAAGACTATCGCTCCTCCCCCTAAGAGTCGGTAGTTGACTGTAGCCGGTGGTCGGTGGAACAAGTTTTATCGACCATGAGCGGTGGGAGAGGCTAGCGGCTCCCACCGCTACCTCAATTTCAGTATTTCCCCCTCGTGACCTTCCCAGCGTGAAGAATCCCTCTTTGCCATGAGTTTACTCACGTGTTTTCCCCAGCTTGTTCCCCTCGTGGGTTTGTTGCGCTGGAATAGCGTAAGCGTGGAGAAACTCATTGCTGAGCCACCGGAAAACATCATCGGTTTCCACCTTGAATGATCAAGGTAATATCCCAGGACCGTGGAGGAAAGGAAGGTGCTCAGCATTGGGAAGACCACGGGAGACCGGGGGAGGAGGTGTTCACCACGAACCCCTCCAGTGAAGTGATTGAGCTCAAAGATGGGAGAAATCATGACAGCCACTGGTTGTCGGGTCACCAAGACCCCCAGGTGCCATAGCGTGATGGCAGAACAGTCGCCACTTCGGATGGAGACACGATGACATCCGTACTACTCGTGGAATCCCACGCCTCTGTTCGTGAAGCATTCACAGTGATGCTGAACCTCCAAGAAAATATCAATGTTGTTGCTGCTGCGTCCACGGTACGCGAAGCCATCAATCTTGCTTGGGTTCACCAACCAGACACCGCACTGATTGATACCCACCTTCCTGATGACGCGGGCTTTCATATGATCGAGCAACTGCGCTCCTGTATTCCGCAATGCCGATCGATCTTGCTCACCGGACAGGATCTGCCTGGGCATCGCTTCCGGGCTTACGACAATGGTGCCTGGGCCTATCTCAGCAAGGATCTTCCCTTCGCTGACATTGTTCAAGCCATCGAACAAGTCCACGGTGGCAAACGACTCATCGAACCTCAGATGGCTGATCAGGAGAACACCTCCCCACTGACCTCCCGTGAGACCGATGTGTTGAGAACCGTGGCTAGGGTGGGCACAACCTCGGAGATCTCCAAGGTCATGCATCTGAGTCCAGGGACAATCAACAACTATGTTTCCTCCATCATGGCCAAGCTTGGTGCCGCCAATCGCGTCCAGGCTCTCATCATTGCCCGTGATCGTGGATGGATCTGAGTTGTCGGTGACCGGGGTGCTTCACGGTGGTAACTTGAGGCGACCAGGGTGATTTTGATAAAGTAGCTCTTCGCGGGTCTATAGCTCAGACGGTTAGAGCGCTGCCCTGATAAGGCAGAGGTCGGTGGTTCAAGTCCACCTAGACCCACACAGTGTCTCTCCCCTCTTCTCAAGTCAGATGTCATAGGTTGAACTCCCTGTTGGATGTCGCAGTGTCCGGGTGTCACTGAGGTAGAGCAGTGGATGTTTTCGGTCATCATGTCGAGCTTTTTGCGCGAGATTGTCAAAGATTTTTTCCTGTTGGGGGTTTCTTAGAGGTTTCTGGGAATCGATGAGTGAAACTAATCTCACGACAGGAAAGAGAGGTACGCAGATGTCTATCCCAACAACTGCGACAATGAGTCTGCTGAACAGGTCAGATTCATTCCTCTCCACGCGCATGTTCTTTAACCCCCACAAAGATTTCCCCAACAATGCCAACTGTCCGACTCATGTAGTGTCCAATAACCCCGGGAGAAGCATGTAATCCCATCTACCACCTCTGACGCAAAACAGGTGCGCATTCCCCCTCCGGGCTCGGCGCTAGTCACGAGAGAAGTCCCCCACAGAACCACCATTCTGATGGGGGACTTGGTATTTCCAGGACAGGTATTTCGGGGACAGGTCCCCCTGTCACACCCGGAGCGAACCCCCATACCGTCATTCCGTGCGAAGTCGCGGAATCCAGACTCCACATGGGGGGGCAGCCACCGTCCCCCTGTCACATGTCCTCTGATACAACAGAGCGGTCCTCGAACAGGGGAATGAGGACCGCTCTGAGCAAGTGATCGAGGAGTTAGGTGATCGTGGCGATGACCTGGCCCTCCTTGACGGTGGTGCCTTCCTCCACCATTTGAGTGAAAGTGCCAGAGTCTTCAGCAACAATCGGCATCTCCATCTTCATGGCTTCCAGGACACCGACAGATTCACCCTCGGATACTGCATCACCTGTGGCTTTCAACCACTTCGATACCAGACCGTTCATGGAGGATTTCACTGCGCCAGCCATATCAGCAGCAGGGGCAGCTTTCGCTGGTGTGCTCACACCACCACCAGAGCCCACCAAAGATGCCGGGAAACCCAAACGCATCCACTTGCCATCAACTTCGAACCATTCACGGATGACATCTTCACGATGGACACCAGCAGGCAGAGGTTGAGTGAGCTCACCCAACCAATCACATTCGGTGTCGATCCAGTTGGTGTGAACCTTGAAATCCTTCGCCTTCGTGGCAGTGAAACTGGGTTCCTCCAACATTCTGCGATGGAAGGGAACCAGGGTCGGGATCCCTTCAATCACACATTCCTTCATGGCCTGACGACTGCGAGCAATCGCCTCTTCACGTGTGCCACCCCAGACAATGATCTTGGCAATCATCGAGTCGAACTCTGCAGAAATCGTACCCACAGAACCCACACCAGCATCGACGCGGGTAAACGGACCACCAGGAACATCGAACCGGGTGTATTCGCCCGACTGTGGAAGGAAACCACGGCCAGGGTCTTCAGCGTTGATGCGGAATTCGAAGCAGTGACCATTGGAGGGGATCACATCAGGCAACTCATCCATTGAATGGCCTTCAGCGATCTTGAACTGCCAGATCACCAAGTCGATACCGGTGACACGCTCGGTGACAGGATGCTCCACCTGAAGGCGAGTGTTTACCTCCAAGAAGCTCAGCAACCCATCGGAGCCGAGCATGAACTCCATGGTGCCAGCGCCACGGTAGTTCACTTCCTCACCGATAGCTTTCGAAGCTGCCACGAGTTTCTCGAATTGCAGGTCAGTCAAGAAAGGCGCGGGAGCCTCTTCGATGACTTTCTGATGGCGACGCTGAGTGGAACAGTCACGGGTGCCGATGACCACAACCCGACCCTTGCCATCACCCAAGACCTGGGTTTCAACGTGGCGGGGGCGATCAACGAAACGCTCCACATAACATTCACCACGCCCGAAAGCTGAGATAGCCTCAGACACAGCTGATTCGTAGCGAAGCTCCAGCTCCTTGGGGTTGCGTACGACCTTCAAGCCGCGACCGCCACCACCAAAAGCAGCTTTGATAGCAATAGGGTAACCGTGTTCCTCAGCGAAAGCGCGCGCCTCCTCAACGGATTCCACTGGGCCAGGGGTGCCCGGCACCAAGGGTGCTCCCACCTTTTCAGCGATAGTACGAGCAGCCACCTTGTCGCCCAGCAAGGCGATATTTTCGGGGGTGGGGCCAATCCACGTCAGGCCAGCATCCTCCACGGCTTGAGCGAACTCAGCTCGCTCAGAGAGGAATCCGTACCCTGGGTGAATAGCATCAGCTCCGGAAGCCTTAGCTGCAGCGAGAATCTTGTCTGCATCCAGATAGGATTCCAGTGCGCTTCGACCATCTAGTCCATATGCTTCATCGGCCAAACGTACGTGCATCGCATCAGCATCAGTGTCGGAGTACACAGCCACAGACTGCAGTCCATACGACGAGCAGGCTCGAATGATGCGGACAGCGATCTCACCGCGATTGGCTATCAATACCTTCTTCATTAAGTCTCCTTCTTTGTTTCCTGGGACATGACGAAGGCCACGCAAACATCTCAGCCTCACACCATGGAGACCACAGACATTTTTGTCGGCAGCGCTGCCGTCTTGAACTTGTGGTGTCAACTATAGACATTCGCGGGCTTGGTGGGAAGGAGTCTCCCAAATGAGATGTAGAAAGGCTCATGTGTGAGATAGCCGGGCGACCGGAGGGGGGTGTCTTGTTTCGGGTAGGATGGCGAGGAAAGTCGACCAAGATGATTGGGGAGATGAGTGCAAGCAGTGATGGGCAAACTCACAGATGCGTGGGGGTACTATCGACAATTCACCGGGCGAGCGTTCTCTCCTGTCGACACTGGGCGGCGCGGTCGGTTCTGGTGTTACACAGCGGTTGCGCTCTATTTCGGATTGGCGAGCACCCTTCTCATGATGCTCATCAAGGTGTGGTACTACCGCACCGGGGTGTCAACGATGGCAAGTTTCGCTGCTATGGCTGTCGTGGCTCCTGTGGTGGTTTATCAGGGGATCAAACTGTGGGTGATCAAAGCCCCCACGATGACAATCACCCGGAGTTCACAGCGTTCCAAGCTCTCATGGAAGATCATCGTGGTGGTCGGTGTGATCCTGTCGGTCTACTTCCTAGGTGAACTCATGGCGTACTATCCGGGAGCTATGGGCCTGGACTCTATCCAGCAATGGAACCAGGTTGTTGCCGGTGACTTCAACAACTGGCACCCGGCCCTGCACACGATGATGATCTGGGTGGTCTACCAGATTGTCCCCAATTATTCTTTCTTCCTCGGCTTCCAGATGGTCGTGTTTTCTTTCGTTTTTGGGTACGCGGTGGCCTCCCTGGTTGCGTGGGGGTTCCGCCGTGGCTGGGTGGGGCTGTTTATTCTGGTGGCTATAGGCGCCCATTCGACCGGGCGGATTTTGCTCCACCCCTGGAAAGACACCACCTTCATGATTCTCATGGTGTGGCTGGCTGTGCTGATGCTCAACATTGTTTTCACTCAAGGCGCCTGGTTTGGCAGGTGGTATAACGCCACCGCTGTGGCGATCGTTGTTGCCCTACTGTCTACTGTTCGACACAACGGAATCTTCCTGACGGTTCCTTTTGTGATCGTCCTGGTGATTTTCTATCGGGGAGCCAGTCGCAATGTTCTTCTGAGCATACTGGGCGCCGTACTGATATGGCTCGGATTCACCCAGGGGTTGTATCGCCTCGCGGATGTTGAGAGAACCCAATCCCAGACCTATGTGGAGGTCGTAGGGTTGCCCATGGTCATGATGGGTGAGGTGATGGTGTCCAACCCTGAGGCCCTCGATCCTGACACCAGGGATTTCCTGTTGTCGATCACCACCGAAGAAAGGTGGCAGGAGCTGTACGAGACAGGAAACTTCAACTATGTGAAATGGCAGAACAATGCCAATGGAGCGATAGCCGAGGTGCCCCCAGGTGACTTGGCCTCTATGACTCTTCGTACCATTCGACATGCCCCCGAGGAATCAATCACGGCTCTGGCGGCCCTCACCAGGGTGGTGTGGAGCCCCTTCGACTGGCAGTATTCGGTGGGTTTCTGGATTGGTGACTATGCGAAAGATGTGACCTACACTGATGCGCAAGTGGAGGCGATGAAACCCATCACCAAGCCGGTAGGTTTCGTTTACAAGATCGTTCATGGGGTGATTGGTGGAGTGCTACCCGATCGGATCATGTCCAGCATAGGGTTACACATGCTGATCTTGTTGATGCTGGGCATCTACTCCCTGGGTCGTGGAATAGGTTTTAAGACTCTGTTTGTGATGGTTCCCATCCTCGCGTACAACATTGGCACCATGCTGTTGCTATGCGGGCCGGACTATCGATATTTCCAGTTCACTGTGGTCATCAGTGTGTTGTTGGTTTTTGCGATGCTTGCTCGCCCTGTGGGGGACCTCAGCCCAGGCGATGACAAAGAAGCCAAACAATGATATCGGTGTGAAGTGTCGGGGGGAAACACTGTAGGGTACGTGGTGTTAGATGGACCATTGTGTCCCGAGGATCAGGACCAGATTGTGAAAGAACTGTTGCACTTGGTGAGAACCCTGGATGTTCATGGCCTGATGCTTCAACCAACCTCGAATGTTGTTCTCCAAGTTTTCCGGGCTCTGTTCGTAGCTGGGCTAGCTTTTTTGGCTGACTATCTGGTGTTGGGGTTGCTTGCTTGGGCAGGGGTGCACTATCTGCTTGCTGCGACCTTCGGGTTCATCGTTGGTGTGATCGTCAACTTCCTGCTGTCGATCAAGTTTGTCTTCAAAGAGAAGGCTCCTGTTGGTCGGGTCGCTGAGTTCGTGGTGTACGTGTTGGTGGGGATCGTTGGGTTGGGTATTACTCTTGGGCTCATGTGGTTCTTCACCGAAAAAGTCGGATTCCACTTCATGATTTCTAAACTGATTACGGTGGTGGTGACGTTCGTGTGGAACTTCACCGCCCGCAAGGTCACCCTCTACAGGAAGGATTCCTCGACATGAAGAAAGTTGTGATCATCGGTGGGGGCCCTGCTGGGCTCACCGCAGGATATGAACTGGTGAAAGCCGGTGGATATGAGGTCACCCTTCTGGAGGCCAGTGAGGTGTTCGGCGGAATCTCGCGTACTGTCGAAACCCAGGGCAACCGCATGGATATCGGCGGTCACCGCTTCTTTTCCAAGGACACCCGTGTCACCGATTGGTGGTCGCTGTTCGTCCAACCCCAGGGGTCCCTTGCCCTCGACCAGTTGCTCTTGGGTACGCAGGTTGGTCTGGTGGACGGCGGAGCTGATCCCCAAAGCGAAGACCTGGTGATGCTGGAGAGAATCAGGGTTTCGCGGATCTACTATCGCCACAATTTCTTTGACTACCCGGTGAGCCTCAACTGGACCACGATTAAAAACATGGGGTTCCTCACCACCATGAAAGCAGGGTTTAGTTATCTGGCCACCATCTTCCGCAGTCTTCCGGAAGACAATCTTGAAAACTTCTATATCAACCGCTTTGGGCGGGTGTTGTATTCGATGTTTTTCGAGGGATACACCGAGAAACTCTGGGGTCGCCACCCTCGGGAAATCTCGGCCGAATGGGGGGCCCAGCGGGTCAAAGGATTATCGATCAGGGCTGTCTTGGTGGACATCTTCACCAAGATCTTCCGAGTCAAAAACCGCAAAGTGGAAACCTCACTCATCGAGAAATTCGTCTACCCCAAGTACGGGCCTGGGCAACTGTGGACTGCTGTGGCTGATGAGATTCGTTCGTTGGGTGGGACCGTGGTCACTGGCGCTTGTGTGACTGATGTCGTACGGGGCAAGTCGGGGAAGATCACGTCGGTTGTGTGCGCCAATGGGAAGAAGTACCCCTGCGATGAGTTGATTTCGTCGATGCCGGTCAAAGACCTGGTGGAAGCGATGAAGGATGTTCCCTCGGATATGGCTGAGATCGCTGAGGGGTTGCCGTACCGTGACTTCCAGACGGTTGGGCTGCTCGTACCCAATGACAAATTCTTGTTGCGCAACAATGGCAAGCGACCAACCGTGGGGGATATCACCCCGGATTGTTGGATTTATGTTCAAGACACCTCGGTGACTCTGGGGCGGTTGCAGATTTTCAACAACTGGTCACCCTACATGGTCGGTGATTTGGAGAACACCGTGTGGATGGGGTTGGAGTATTTCAACACTGAGGGTGATGAGTATTGGGCGATGAGTGACGAGGATTTCGTGGCTTTCGCTGTGGAGGAGCTGGTCCGCATCGGGGTGATCGCTAGCGCTGATGATGTGCTCATGTCCCACCGCGAACACGTGAAGAAAGCCTACCCCGCGTATTTCGACACCTATGAGAACTTCGATCAACTGCGTGGATTCCTCGACACCATCGACAACCTGTGGTGTGTGGGACGCAACGGTCAGCACCGCTACAACAACATGGATCACTCCATGGTGACCGCCTTTGAGACCGTGGGCGCCATCGTCGCTGGTGAGAGCGACAAGTCACGAGTGTGGGAGGTCAACACCGACCAGGAGTACCACGAAGAGAAGTGACCTGCGCTTCGCGCAGTTCACCCTGTTCTCCCCCGTCACCCTGCGCGCCCTTCCGTCGCCCTGCATCCCCTCGTCTCCCTGCGCGTAGTCGCAGGGTCCAGAATCCACATCATCCGTCATGTGGAGTCAGTCGAATTGTCTCACTAACCGTAAACAATCCTTGTGGTGGTGTCTGTGGTGTCTGGATTCTGCGACTTCGCGCGGAATGACGGGGGAAGAGATACCGTCCCCACTGACCCCGAGGTTAAAAACAGTCCCAGGTATAGATGACCGTAGACAGATCGAATCCTGGGTTCTCTGTTGGTGATTGAGACTCACCCACGAAGAAGTTGGCGACACCATGGTCTCCCCAACAGATTTCATTGGGTTCATCACCGCCAGAATCGATTTGGAGAAGCATTTGACCTGCTACAACTTCACCATGTGGACCATATTCTCGGGGGTCTTCTTGGGTGAAGAAGGGACCACCACCGATGCGATGCCCTGTCCAGTTGTAGTTGTCCCTGAGATATTCTTTGACGGCTTCGCGCATCGCGACCAATTGATCGGGAGGAATATGGCCTGCGACATGGGCCTCAAATGCCTGGTCGAAGCGAAAATCGTACGGCGACATAGGCATCGACCCCACGGTTGGTTCCAGAGCGAATTCTCCACGGAAAGGGAAATACGATGTCTCCCTTGTGGCGAGCTTCGGGGGGTGAGACCACTGGGAGGGATCCTCGATCACATTCTCGTGATAGATCACCCGGAACCCAGCCTGATTTCCTGGGTTGTCGAAATCGGCGCCGTACACGTCTTTGTTTTCATCATCAGGGATATAGAACTGCAGGATTCCATGGTTGGGGAACCGCGCGCTCTCCAACCAGTCAACCTTGGGTAGGGTGGCGAAGTTGAGTTGCGCTAACAAGCGAAGAGGGGTTCTATTCCCGTTGGGGTTCTCGTTGATGGGGTACGTGAAACCGGGGGGAAGGTACGGCGTACCCCCAAACTTGGAGTCAAGGATGCCGGTGGGTCGGCGTACCGCCTTGAGATGGATGCATGGCTCGACGTTGTTGGCGAAGTCTTGGGCAATCTTCTCTCCCTGGTCCAAGTGAGCCACCTAGTAACGGTTTCTCAGTGTTCCGATGAGGGAGAGCAGGGGGAAACCACCAACCAGCAGACCCATAATCATCATGACGATGGGGTGGAATGGAATGCCCGCGTAGTGGAGTGTTTCTCCAGATTTCATCGAATAGATACCCAATGCGATAAAACCGATACCCGTGATGACTGCGGCGATGGGCAACCCGATTTTTGGGCGGGACTGTTTCTCCACTTGGGACATGACCCGGTCGTACTCCATCTGGGTGGGGGATGGCGGTTGTGGTGTTGAGGGCAAAGATGGTTCTGGCGGGACCGGACTCACCGGTGGTTGTGATGGTGGAGCAAACTCCGGTTGGGTGGGGTTGAGTGGTGGCTGATGAGGTGGGGCCAGAAAATCAGGCATGTCAGGCATGGACATGGGTTCCCCCTTCGTAACGGCGATGGTTGTTGTCTGCTTCTACTGCCGAGTTGGTTAACGCTGGTACGGTGGTGTCTCCAGGACGATGGGCATCGGGTTGGCCAGAACCCAGGTGGTGGCGAGCTCCCACAGGCGTTGAACATCATCAATGAACGATCCATCAGCGCGAACGAGATCACCAGCGGGACGGATTGTTTCCATCATCTCGGTGGCTTCAATGAGTTCTGCCTCGGGTAGTGGGGTCCCGGTGTTCACAGTGCTGAGGAAGAAATCAGCCATCGCGCGATAATCATCATCCCAGTTCATTCCACCGTTATGGTAGGTCTCATCGTAGATGCGCCCCACGATCCGAATAACCTCGCCTTGAACAGTTTTTGCTGGACCCATGGCGGGGACGAGTTTGTCCTCCAATTCGAGAAACTGCTGCTTCCATGGACCCGGGTTGGCGGTGATTGTGGAGGTTCCATCGTGCATGATTCTTTGTGGTACAGGTGGCACATCGAGCAGCTGGTAGAGCTTCGTGAGGGCTGCATCAGTAGCTGGCAGTGATTCCTTGTCAAAAGCTTCACGAGCAAACTCGAAGGTCGAACCCAGCCTGATGAGATCGGTTTTCATCTCTGTGGTGATGGGTGTTCCAGCTGCGATCAAGAGTTCGGCTATCTCTGCCAGTTCCTCAATAATGTAGTTCTCTGCCCAAGCCAGCCCCCATGCCAGCGGGGTCGCGCCATGAGCATTCACTGCCTGCGGGTCAGCGCCCTGGGCCAGCAGCACTCGTACTGTATCAGGATCGTACTTGTGGACCGCCAGATGCAAAGGAGTGTTGCCGTGCCGATCGGCTGGAGTGGTGTCTTGGGAGCGTTTCTTAAAGAACATACCGCTATTTTAGCAACCGTGATTCCAGATCAGCACTGAATGTGCTTCTCGTGGCAACTTATGAGTCATGATGACCAATAAGTTGCCACGAGCAGGTGAATTCGGGGTTGTTTACTGTTGATCGGTGTACGCCTGGAGGTATTCGGTGACGCTGCGGGTCATCTCTTGGGCGAAATCGGATTCGTACTTGCGGTCGCAGAAACCGGGGACAAACTGGTCGAAGTCGTCACCGCGACTGGCGAACATGTCCTGCAGTTCATCGGGTGTGAGGCGACGGTACTGATCGGTGTGGACAATGAACTCCTGGGCGAAGCGTCGTGGTTTGGAGCGGCGCTTCTGCTGGTCGGTTGGGTAACCGAACACCACCAGGGTTGCGGGGAACACCCACGGATCGAGGTTGAGCTTGGCAACCACCTGCTCCTTGTTTTCCATGATGTCCCCAATGAAGCAACTGCCGAGCCCGTGCGCGTGGGCGGCGGTCACCATGTTCTGGGCAGCAATCATGGCATCTTGACAGGCGAGAGCGAAATCCCCAACACCGGGGGTACGAGGGTTGCATCCCGCCAGTTCGTACGCGTCGTACCACCGCCGGCAATCCGCCAGAAAAACCAATACCCACGGTGCTGTAGCGATGAACCCCTGATGGTCACAGGACTGCGCCAACCATGTTTTCAGCTTAGGGTCCTCAATGTCGAGGATGGAGTAGAGCATCTGATTCCCAGCCGTCGGCGCTGCAAACCCGCAAGCCAGAATAGAGTCCTTCACCTCCTGATCAATAGGCCGCGGCTCAAAAACCCGTACCGACTTGCGCTCCAGTAGTTCCTCAATTGTTGACATGGGTGCCTCCCTAGTCGTGATGGCCTGAACAGGAAATGATGATCACGTCATCATCCTCCAGTTGAAAGACGAGACGGTTCTTTTCATCGATTCGAACAGAGAAGTATCCTGACAGGTCACCGCGGAGTTGCTCGACTTTCCCAATAGAGTTCAGCCCGTTTGGCTGCAGGGATTTGAGGAGCTGGTTAATCCGTTTTAAGGTCTTCTTGTCGACTTGTTGCCAATCCGTGTACTGGCGCCATGCGATATCGTCGAATCGGATAGGCACGTTAGACCTCAATGAGTTCGTGGACTGTACCCCGGTCACCTGCGTCTATTCTCCTCTTTGCTTCGTACAGGTGATCGAGATATGCCTGTCCGGTTAGCCCAAAGGTGGGATGGGGTTGATAGCCCAAAGAGACGGGCACTGATTTTGTCCGTACGATTTCAGCAGCAAACATCCTAAATGCTGTGGGCAGGTTAATCCCGTATCGTTGGGTAATGCTTTCCGCATCCTTCTTCAGTGTTTCATCCAAACGTACTGTAACTGTGCTCATGAAAACCTCCTGATGTGATAGACCAACTCTACCAATTGATGCCAGATGACACCAAATGACATCAACGATGGCTGATGGACCCTGCGACTCCGCGCAGGGAGACGGGGTTGTGTCATTTCATGAACACTCAATCCCGTGGTCATGCATTCACTCAATCCCGTGGTCATGTACACCCGAAACCCGTTGTCACTGACTTCCCCGATCCCGTGGTCATGCATTCACTCAATCCCATGGTCATGTACACCCGAAACCCGTTGTCACTGACTTCCCCGATCCCGTCTTTCTGTGCTCACCCACCCCCGTCTTTCTGCGCGAAGTCGCAGAATCCAGAATCCACAGCCCAACAATGAAGAATCTTTCGGGACTCCTAGGAGTGCAGTGGCAGACCACCGAACTAGAAATCCACTGAGGACAGCGTACGTTCTCAGGTCGTGATGTGGATGATGGGTTGCAGGGGTTCCTGGTAGAGAATCTCGATCTGCTCACCAACTGGCACTTCGAACACAACAGATCCTGTGATGACGTCACCGGGCTGTATCTCTCCGCCACATAGAGCAATCTCCATGTCACAGTTGTCCAAGCTTTGGCGGCGTACGTTATCAGAACCAACGACATTCCAATTGAAAGGATTTCCTTGGAGGTCATCACCCGTGCCGCTAACGATGCGAACATCGATTTTCACGTACTCCATGCCCTCATCAGCGGGACGATACATGCCCTCATCCACGTAGTTTCTTTCCACCGCGAGGACCGTGATCTCAGCTTCCTTGTAGGTGAAGGTTTCACCCACCGCGTAGGTGTCTTGTGCGTTGGTATCATCGGTTCCCGGTGTATCCCCGGTGCCAGTGGAACCTCCACTGCATCCGGTCAACCCAATCCCCAGCAGAACAACACTGGCCATAGCCACAAGTTTCTTTATCATGAGTGAAACCCTACCAGGTACGGTCCTCCGTGACGCCCGAACGCTACGACTCAACCCACAGCACATGAGACCACTCATAGCTGCTGGGTCTTCGCCATTCGACCACTAGATCCCTCAATTCCCTCAACTCCATCTCCCTGCGCTCACCACCGCAGGAACCCATTAAACGCAATCCCCGTCACCCCGCGGAGCGAAGCGACTCGCGGGGTCCAGAATCCCCATTGTCCACAAGAAAGATTCAGCTATACTTCAGTCGGAAGAAATCCAACTTGTAACACCGGG
>WRIC01000017.1 GCA_009782915.1 Propionibacteriaceae bacterium
AAGGGGACGGGGCGTTTGACACGCGCTAAGCAATAGGGGCCGGGGCGTTTGACACGCGCTATGTGTCAAACGCCACGTCCCCTCGTGTCAAACGCCCCGTCCCCTTGGGTCGTCCCCTTGGGTCTAATCTGCGACACCTGAGGGGTAATCCTCGGTTGTGTCAGATGGGGGTCGTAGAGTTGGTCCTCTCATGGCTGACATCTTCGACAATATGTCCTCCTCGGATGTGGAATCACTGTTTTCACCTCCGCAGGATGGTGATGTGACACCGGCACCTGTCCCCATGCTCACACTCGTGGACGATCTCAATCCACCTCAGCGTGAGGCTGTGCTTCATCGAGGCTCACCACTGTTGGTGGTTGCTGGTGCCGGGTCAGGAAAAACACGGGTTCTGACTCGGCGCATTGCGTACCTCATCAAAGAAGCGGATGTGCATCCGGGGGCTATCTTGGCAATCACCTTCACCAATAAGGCTGCCGGGGAGATGCGTGAGAGAGTGGGTGAATTGGTGGGGAATCGCTCCCGGTTCATGTGGGTGGCGACCTTCCACAGCGCATGCGTACGAATCCTGCGCAAAGACATCGACCGTCTGCAGGTGAGCAAGACTTTTTCGATCTATGACGCCACCGACTCAAAGCGTCTCATCTCACTGATTCTCAAAGAAAAGAATCTTGACGCCAAGAAGTTTCCTGCACGGGTGGTACGGTCCTGGATCTCTGAGCAGAAGAATGGACTGGTCACCCCCACCCAGGCTGCGGTCGACTATCAGCAATTTCCCCACAACATCTACGCCGAAGTTTACGGTGAATACAACCAGCGCCTCGCAGCTGCCGATGCTTTGGATTTCGATGACCTGCTGATGAAAACAGTCCAACTCCTGCGAGACCATGACGACATTCGGGAGAAATATCGTCGTCGATTCCGCCACGTACTCGTCGATGAATACCAGGACACCAACCATGCCCAGTATGTCCTGATTCATCTGCTCTGCGGTCCAGAACTGGGTCTCGACAAAATAGAGCCACCCGAATTGATGGTTGTCGGTGACTCAGACCAATCAATCTATGCTTTCCGTGGTGCATCGATCCAAAATATTTTGAACTTCGAACAGGATTTCCCGGGGGCTCAAACCATCGCGTTGGAGCAGAATTATCGGTCCACCCAGACAATCCTGTCCGCTGCCAACTCGTTGATTCGACACAATCAGGCTCGAGTAGAGAAAAACCTGTGGACGGACGCTGGAGATGGGGCCATGGTGACAGGTTATGTTGCCGATACTGAGCATGATGAAGCCCGTTTCATTGCTGAGCAGATTCTAGCCCTCTCGGCCCAAGGGGAGTCGTATTATGGTCAAGCTGCAGTGTTCTACCGTACCAACGCTCAATCCCGAGCTGTAGAGAGTGTTTTTGTCCAGATGGGTGTGCCCTATCGCGTGGTGGGTGGGGTGAAATTCTATGAGCGCAAAGAGGTACGCGATGCTATCGCCTATCTGCGTGCCATCGCCAACCCCGCTGACGAGGTGTCGATCGAGAGAATCATCAACGTTCCCAGGCGCGGACTCGGGGACACCACCCAAGAGATTCTTCGCTCGCAGGCGCGCAACAACTCGATCACCATCACCCAAGCAATGGAGGGGGCTGATCAGATTCCTGGACTCAGTGCGCGGGCAGTGAAAGGGATCGTGGCTTTTGCTGAGATGATGGCCAGCCATCGGGCCATGGTGGTGGAAGGGGTTCCTGCCGATGAGATTCTGCGCTCCATACTGGCTAGCTCAGGGTACTTGGACACTCTGAAAAACTCGGTGGACCCTCAAGATGAGACCCGCTTGGAAAACCTTGCCGAACTCATTGCGGTCGCCACAGAATTTGTTGGTGCTGCCCATGAGGTGGATGTGGTCGAGGTGGGCGGTACTCGCGATGATGATCCCCTAGCGGGGGATGCGGGAGACTGGCTGGGTGGTGCCGATGTGGGCAGTGAGATTCCTGGTGGGTTGATCGGGTCACCAGAACCCGATGACTCTTTGGCTGCCTTCTTGGAGAGGATTGCGCTGGTGGCCGATTCTGATGAGATACCCGATGGTGGCCAAGGAATGGTGACCCTTATGACCTTGCATACAGCGAAAGGACTCGAATTCGATACTGTCTTTGTCACTGGTTGTGAGGAGGGCCTGTTTCCTCATGAACGAGCCAGCGAATCACGTGCCGATTTGGAAGAGGAACGCCGCCTAGCGTACGTGGGTCTCACGCGGGCCCGGAAAAGATTATATGTGTCCAGAGCGCAGGTGCGTACCCTGTGGGGAACCCCCTCGTACAACCCAGCGAGTCGTTTCTTGGCAGAGATCCCAGCCCACCTTATGGAATGGGTCCGGGAAGAAAAAGTGGCATCATGGCAGGTTGCCTCGCGTTCAACAGTGTCCAGCCATGTGACGCCATCGCCCACCTCAGGCAGGTTCTCCACCTCGGCTCGACCCAAAACCCAACTCGTTCTTGCTGAGGGGGACCGCGTCTTGCATTCCACCTTCGGACTCGGCACAGTAGAAGAAGTGATCGACGGTGAGGATGACACCCGAGTGAGAGTATCCTTCGGGTCGGCGGGGGTGAAGATCCTCTCGGTGAAACACTCACCACTAGAGAAACTGTAGGAGGTGCCCGGTGAAGGTAGAAACCCTAGACCTTGACGAAGATCGGGTCACCCCTACCATGCCCTGGTGGGTGGCGGCCCTCGGTGGCGCAGTGGTGTGTGCTGCGGTGGGCTGGGCACTCGTAGCAGGGATCATCGCTTCGGCAATGTTGCCGCACCAGCAAATTGACACCGATCTGACAGTACGTTTGGCTACCGGGTTGTGGCTTCTCACCCATGGTGGAGTCTTTCAAGCAAGCGGGCTTGAAATCACCATGATCCCGCTGGGGTTCACCGGGATCATTGCCGTACTGCTTTATGCTGTGGGCGCCTACGCTGGTAAACAAGCGGACCTGGCAGGAGGCCAGACGTCAACCCAAGCGGTGGCGAAGGTCATTGGTGTGATGATGGCCACCTACACCGTACTTGTGGTCAGTGCAGCACTGATCTTGGATGTGGCAGGGCCCCATCTTCGAGCAGGTTTTGGGGCTGTGGTCTTGACGATCACAATGGGTGGGCTCGGTGCACGACGTGGGGTGTGGGCTGGCAATTCACAGCCTTATCCTTCCTGGATTCGTGCCATACCGCGGGCTGTTCTTGTCGGGGTGGGCCTAGGTTTCCTGGGGGGGCTCGCACTGGTGATCTCTGCCTTGCTCACCCACCGTGACCAGTTTGTTTTCCTCACAGAACAACTCCACCCAGGATGGTCAGGGGCTATTGGTCTAGCACTGATCCAATTCTTCTATATCCCGAATTTTGCGCTGTGGGCTTTGACCTGGTCTCTCGGGCCTGGTTTCAGTGTGGGGGATGAATCGATTGTTTCGCTGATGGGCTCCCATGTGGGGTTACTGCCCGGATTCCCGATCACTTCGGCGTTACCTGTCAGCCCTGGTGCCAACTCGCTGATCTGGCTGGCTATTCCCGCTGTGGCCGGGGTTGGTTCAGCAGTGGTGATTCTTGCTCACCGTCCACGGGCTCGCGCAGATGAGACCGGGTTGGTTGGCGGCCTTGTTGGTGTCATCACAGGACTCGTGTTGACAGGTTTGGCTGGTCTCACCCGGGGTCACTTGGGGGTGGATCGTATGACAGATCTGGGACCTTTCCTGCCCCCCCTGCTTTTGATCGCACCTGGGGTCATGGGGTTGTCAGCGATGCTCACTGGCTTGATTGTTGGGTTGTTGAGACGCCCTGCGGTCAAGACTGATCATCGATGGTGGACGAGATGGGGTCGCCAGGATCACGTACCGGCATCACCAATCGATCAGGGTGACCTTAACGAGACTGTCAACCTCCAGGATGTTCATCAGGATACGGACACTGTACGGGAGGAGTCTGGCAGGGTTCGCATGGGTTGGTTGACACCTGTCTTCCAGAAATCGAAGAAAACATCCACTGATTCCGACCCGCACGCGTCACCGCCGGAACCTCCCCAACGCATTGAAGAGATCACTGGTGAACAACTACCCTTGGATTTCCATGGCAACCAGGTAGAGTAACTACCGTGCCTGAAAAACTCCGCCTCGTTGTCCTGATCTCAGGGGCGGGTACCCTGCTTCAAGGGTTGCTGGACGCGATCTCAGGAGGAAACCTGGATGGTGAAGTGGTGGGTGTGGGATCTGATCGTCAAGCTGAGGGACTGATGCGGGCAACTGTGAGCGGGATACCTACCTTTGTCGTACCTCTCAACAAGGGCGATGACCGAGCTCGATGGGACGAACACCTCAAGGATGCAGTGGCCGAATTCAAACCCGATCTGGTGATCTCGGCAGGGTTCATGAAATTAGTGGGTCAAGCTTTCCTCGCAGAATTTGGTGGCCGTTTCATCAACACCCATCCCGCCTTGCTCCCTAGTTTCCCTGGGGCCCATGCTGTCCGTGATGCTCTCGCCGCTGGAGTCAAAGTCACCGGGTGTACGGTGTTTGCCGTGGACGAGGGGATCGACACGGGACCGATCATCGCTCAGGAGGCCGTGGCCGTACTGCCTGGTGATGATGAGGAAACCCTGCATGAACGAATCAAAACCGTCGAGCGACGACTGCTCGTGGACGTCGTGAAAAACTGGAGGAAGAATGACTGATCAACGGAAAATTACTCGAGCCCTGGTGAGCGTCTATGACAAGACTGGGCTGGTGGAACTCGGTCAGGTGTTGGTCGAGGCTGGCGTGGAAATCGTCTCCACCGGGTCCACGGCTTCAACCCTGCGGAACGCTGGTGTGGCAGTGACCGCGGTAGAAGAGGTGACCGGATTCCCGGAGTGTCTCGATGGGCGGGTGAAGACCCTCCACCCCAAGATCCATGCTGGGATCCTCGCTGATTCTCGCCTGGACTCCCATGTAGCTCAGTTGGCCGACTTGGGGGTCGCAGCCTTTGATCTGGTGGTGGTGAATCTCTATCCCTTCAGTGCCACGGTTGCGTCGGGGGCCGCACCCGATGAGTGCATCGAGCAGATCGATATCGGTGGGCCGACGATGGTGCGTGCGGCCGCTAAGAATCACCCAACAGTGGCGGTGGTGACCTCCCCAGGGCAGTACGAGTCGGTGGCCCAGGCGGTGGTTGCAGGGGGATTCACCCTGGCTGAACGCCAGCTGTTAGCCAAGCAGGCTTTTATTCACACGGCGGATTATGACATTGCGGTGGCCACATGGATGACCGAGACTTTCACTGGTGGGGTGGCACCCAGTTGGGTGGGGCGTACCTTCACTCAATCCCAGCTCCTGCGTTATGGGGAGAACTCCCACCAGGAAGCAGCCCTCTATGTGGGGGCCGGTTCTGCATTGGCCCAAGCAGAGCTGTTGGGGGGCAAAGAGATGAGCTACAACAACTATGTGGACACTGAGGCTGCCTATCGTGCTTGTTATGACCATGAGCAGCCGGCGGTCGCGATCATCAAACACGCCAACCCGTGTGGGATTGCTGTGGGGGAGACTATTGCGCAAGCGCATCTGAAAGCCCACGAGTGTGACCCTGTGTCCGCCTATGGGGGGGTGGTGGCTGCCAACCTCGAGGTGGATGGTGAGTTGGCTTCGAACCTTGCGGAGATTTTCACTGAGGTGATCATCGCTCCAGGGTTTGCTGCTGATGCTTTGGTCGTACTGAAAAAGAAGAAGAACCTGCGTATCGTCCAGGCTGAGCCCTATCCTCGTGCCCGCCAGGAGTTGCGCCCCATTTCGGGGGGAATGCTCGTCCAGGAACCCGACTATATTGATGCCGCTGGTGATGATCCTTCCACCTGGGAGTTGAAAGCCGGTCAAGCGGTTTCTGCAGATGCTTTGGCGGATCTCGCGTTTGCTTGGAGGGCAGTACGCGCGGTGAAATCGAATGCAATCCTTCTCGCTTCGGATGGTGCTTCGGTGGGTGTTGGTATGGGCCAGGTCAATCGTGTGGATTCCTGCAAGCTCGCCATTGAGCGTGCCGGTGATCGGGTGAAGGGTTCTGTGGCAGCCTCGGATGCTTTCTTCCCCTTCGCCGATGGTCCCCAGTTGCTCATTGACGCTGGTGTGGTTGCCATTGTTCAACCCGGCGGCTCGATCCGCGACCAGGAGGTCATTGATGCTTGCGAGGTTGCCGGTGTAGCCCTCTATTTCACCGGCGTACGCCACTTCTACCACTGACTCCTTCGCGTTGACCTGGCTCACCACACGCGGCCCGGTTCACCACCGGTGGCCCAGCTCACCACCCCTGACCCCTGAAACTCAACTCGCGTCCACAGTTAACGGTCATCATGACCGTTAACTGTGGATAGGAAGAAAAGTTATCCACAGAAACCGAATTCTGTGACATTGTCGGGTCCGGATTCACCATTGTCTTGGTATGAGAGTTGATAGGCAGGCTCTTGAAAGAGCTCAGGCACTCGCATTGAAACGAGGTGGGGTGCTCACTGCAGCTCAAGCGAATTCTGTGGGAGTGAGTGAAACCACTCGTCGCCGGCTCATTGATGAAGGTACGTGGCGAAGGATTCGACGTGGGATCTTTGCGGTGACTCCTGATTCGTTTATGCAGAGAGTATGGGCTGGGGTGATCATGGGCGGGCCACGGTCAACTATTGGGGCTGAGGCTGCTTTGTGTTTGTGGAAACTCTCCACTGAACCCCGTCAGATCACAGTGTTTGTTGGTGAACAGACTTTCCTGGTTGATCGCCTCTGTTGGAGGTTTATCCAATCAGAACGCTTGCAGGTGGGTGATCCTCCCCGAACTCCTGTGGCACAGGCGGTGATTGATGTTGGTGAAAAATGGACAATCGATCATCTCGTACACCTCTTGGGTAGTGCAATCTCATTGAGGTTAGTCACCAAGTTAGAGCTACTCACCGAACTCGAATCGCGTACCTATCATCGCCAACGCCGACTCATGGTTGAGTTGATTCATGAGGCCTCTGATGGTGTCCATTCAGTCTTAGAACGCCACTATCGCCGTGGGGTGGAGGCTGCCCATGGGCTCCCACAACCGAAACGCCAAGCTTTTCCTGTGGGACCATATCGAGTTGATAATTGGTACGCGCCGTATAAGCTCATTGTTGAGGTCGATGGCAAGGCAACACACCGTGGTTTGGCATCAACCCTCGACATGGACCGGGACAATGTTCACATGATGCATGGAATCGCGACTCTTCGTTTTGCGTGGTCCCATGTGGTGCATCACCCGTGCAAGACTGCGCAGACAGTGGCTCAAGCTTTGGCACGTGGTGGGTGGTTAGGCCAACCCCGCCGTTGTCCCCAGTGTCCGCAGTAATGGAGGCCCCTGACCCCTGAAACTCAACTCGCGTCCACAGTTAACGGTCATCATGACCGTTAACTGTGGACACGAACGGGGTTTCATTACCACGGGCTGTGGACATGGGTTGGTTTGGGCATTCTAGGCGACGGGGTAGTTGATTTCGGTGACCCAGTTGTCGGGGTTGGGGTCCTGGGAGGGGCCGATGATGTAGAGGTTGAACATGGGGCCGGTGGGGGTGAGTCCTTGGGCAGCGATCCACGTACCGATTGCTTCGCAGACCGCGGCCGTACCCTCGTAAGAGCCGTAGAGTGTGGCGTAGGCGACCTGTTGTTCCTGGGCGGTGACGAGTGTTACTGGAGCGGGTGGGGTTTGGTCGCCTGAGTACTCGGCCCACACAGCCATGTCGATGTCGGACTCGCGATAGTCGGAGTCATAGAAGGTGGCGCCGAAACGTGGACCAAGGTGGCTCATCCACTGGGAACCTGGGGTTTTCAGTTGCTCAGAGAACTGCGCCCACAGCTCACCTTCGCTGTGATAGTCAGCAACGGTTTCGCGCAGGGCAACCATGGTCAGGGCGGGCAGGGTACGGGTTTCAACGGTGATAGACATGTCAGACTCCTTAATCTGGTTGAGGATGGTTGAAAGCAGAGCTTGCTGATCAGCGATCTTCTGGGCCGCGACCTCTAAGGAGTGGCCGTGTTCTTCGAGTTTGGCGCGTACGGCGTCCGCATCGAAAAACAACGGCAACAACTCAGTGATCTGGGTGATCCCACAACCGACATCCCGCAGTACCCTAATCCGACCAGCAACCTTGAGTTGCCCGGGGGAATAGAACCGGTAGCCGTTGGCAGGGTCCACATAGTCGGGTACGAGCAGGCCACGTTCGTCATAATGGCGCAGCATCCGTACCGACAACAAAGTGAATCGG
Organism: Propionibacteriaceae bacterium; assembly: GCA_009782915.1. Lineage (GTDB taxonomy): Bacteria > Actinomycetota > Actinomycetes > Propionibacteriales > Propionibacteriaceae > WQYJ01. The sequence continues at coordinate 8,261 of WRIC01000017.1, forward strand.
GAAAAGTCCCCGATCCCCAGAAAATACTGTTCAGTGTTACTCATGAATCCATTTCAGCCTCTGACACAGTGTGAGAGTCAACTTCTTTGTTCAGGTGTCTCACCGGTTTACGTTATTGTGTCACGGATTGAGTGCACGAGAGTCGCAGAGTGAGAGATTAGTGAGGCTAGCCGAGTTTCTCCACCAGGACTGGTTCGAGATAGGGGGTCAGTGTGTTGGCAAATGTTGTTGTCATGTGACCTTGGTCAAAGTAAATAATTACCCCTCCCACAACAGAGAAGCATGAGGACTCATCGCAGAAAGTGTCGGAGAAGTCGAGAGCTGTGATGCGTGTGTCTTTCATGTCAAGAGCTGCATCGTAAAGTGGATCAGGCAGCAGGGTCAAAGACCGTGAATCGTCACACCGGCTCAAGTCCGAGAGATTCGTCGAAACACAGTCAGCAATGTTGTGAGAAAGGTAAGGCACATCTTTGATGACGACAACCTGAATGTCGTTCTCAAGGAAAATCTGGAGAAGATCACGGTTCATGTCGTACTTCATTTCCAGGTCATTTTCCTGAGGAACATCCTTCAATCCAACCGATTGCGAGAAAACAGACATAACGACGACTTGGACATTGTTGAGTTTCATGTCCTCAATGGCAGACGTGGTGAAGTCCAGGCAACTCTCAGTGATGTGTGGCCGAGGAAACTCGGGAATGTAGAGTGGAAGAAGTGAGGGCTGACATCTGCTAGCCAGATAGGTGCGCAATCCCCAACCGTGGCGGTGTGAAATTGTGACGAGCGGTTCGACGTAGGGTCCAGCATGAGAATTTCCAAAGATGGCAATCTTGGGAGCTTTCGAAGACAAAGCCCCATATCGGCAGGTGGGGTATCGATCGGGTTCTTGAGCCAGCCACCAGCACTTGTCTGCGTAGGCAATACTTTTGTCCTCCATAGCGTGGATGGGTGAGATGTAGAGTTCACTGCCATGAGGGTCATCACCCGTACACTGCGGATCGAGACGAGCATCTGCACCAACGCAGGTTGCTGTCGAAGGGAACGCAGGCTTCTGTGTGGCTTGGGAGGTATAGGCGAGCAAACCCACCCCACAGCTGGAGGTGAACAACATTCCTATGATGAGGAAAATCCATGTTCGACGAAGAGGTTCGCCTAAGGGATGAAGTCCGCGGAAACGATCTTCAATCCAAGTTTTTGATCCCCATGCCAGGAGAATAACAAGCGCGATTGCTGCCAATTTGTGTGACCAGGTTAAGGAATGCCCCAAGAACCAGGCGCCAGCGATGATGATAGGCCAATGCCACAGATATATTGAGTAAGAGATGTCACCTAAAAATTGGAAGGGGCGAAGCCCGAGTATTCGATCAAGAGATAACCGAGATGTGGTGGGCCCACATGCGATCACAAGGACGGCTCCAAGAATGGGAACAGCAGCGATCCATCCAGGGAAATGAGCGCCTGTGAGGAGGAAACTGGAGGCGACCATGGCAACGACACCAATGACAACACCTGCCTCTTTCACATGTGGGTGGGCGCTTAGGCGGGTCTGCACAATCGGATATACCACAGCCAATGTGCCACCAGCCCCGAGTTCCCACATTCGTGTATATGTTGTGAAATATGCGATGGCTGGGTTCGTATACGTGACCACGATGGAACTGATGAAAGAGCCAACAGTGACACCGAGGATGCCCCAACCCGCAATGAGACGGAATTTCAATCCAAGGTGACGTGCGAGGACACCGGTCAGAACAATGAGTAGTGGCCAGATGAGATAGAACTGCTCTTCCACTGACAGCGACCAATAGTGTTGGTAGGCGGTGGGTGGGTTCTGGGCAGCGAGATAGTCTACGGAGGTGCTGACGAGTTCCCAATTTTGGACATACAGAGCCGAGGTAATAGCTCCGCGCCCATGGGAGATCCATTGGGTTGGTGGTGCAATAAACCTTACGAGTGCCAATGTCACCAGGATGACCGTAAAAGCAACAGGGAGGAGACGCCGCACCCTTCTACCCCAGAAGTCAAGGATATCGCGCCAAGATTGGGGCGGTTTTCGAAGCAGATTTGTGGTAATCAGAAACCCAGAAATGACAAAGAAGATGTCAACTCCGATAAAACCACCAGAGAGCCGATGAGGCCACAGATGGTAGAAGAGAACCAGTCCTACTGCTAGGGCACGCATCCATTGAATATCAGTGCGGGTGGTGCTACGAGGAACTTGTTTCGCTGTTTGGGTGTTGTCCATGGATACTCCGAGCAGTTAGCTTAGCAGGAGCTATCAGTGGAGGAGGGTCAGGGTTGGGTTTGTTCTGGTCGATGTGTTTATTCAACGTCGTACCTCAGGAGCACCCGCCCATCATCGTAACTGGCGGCTTCCAGCAGGGTGAGTTTGGTTGGCGGGTCCATGCTACCCAGGTCGGGTGAGACCATCATGGAGGTACGGCCTTCACCGCCCGCGAGGATGGGCATGACCTCAATATCCAGCTCATCAACGAGACCAGCTCGTAGAAGGGCGCCCCCGAGTTGGGCTCCACAGGTGGCAGCGACAGTTGTCACACCCAAGGTGTCAGCCATGGTGGAAAGCATGAGATCCAACTCGACCTGCTCTTGTCCAACGACGAGGTACGGGATGTCTTTGGAGCGCAGAAATGCGAGATAGTGTGGTGGGGTGGTACGACTGACCACGACCAAGAGATGAACCCCCTCCCACTGCTCTCCGGGGAAGGTGGTGTACTCCCATTCGACACGTCCGCGGGAGTTGATGATCGCCAGCCACCGCCTCGTACTGGCGAGAACCTCGGGGGGAAGAAAATGCTCGGTGAGGTCTGTGACGGGTTCCATCCCTTGAGCAATGTTGACCCCGAGCGGTTCACTGTCAGGCAGAACGAAGGTTCCCGAGCCTTCCAGAAAAACCTGGGGTTGGTGTCGGGCGGTGACCCACGAGTATCCGCCCTCGTCGTACCTGGGCCACCGGTCGTCGTCCATCACTAGGACCTCCGGTGATAGCGCGACCCTCCCATCAGCGGTCGCCACCTGGTACATCACGACCTTGGGCATGTCACCCATCATTAGTCCCCTTGGGCGTCTTGGTAGAGAACCTGTGCGCCGGTGGCAACGCAGGCGCCCATGATTCCGTAACTGGAGACATCGGTGAATCCTTGGGCTTTGAGCCGGGTTTTAGCTCGACCGGCTCGCCCTCCACCATTGCAGTAGACAATTAGTTCGGTGTCTTGGTCGTATTGGCTGACCCGTGAGAGGAATTCTGGATTGTGGAAGTCGATGTTGACTGAGCCCTCAATGTGACGCATAGCGTGTTCTTCGGGGGTACGGACATCGATGATGACTCTGCTCATGGTTCCATCATCTCAGACCCCGTCACCCTGCGGAGCGCAGCGACTCGCAGGGGCCAGAAATCATAGTGGAACAACTGTCCAGTCTGGATTCTGCGACTTTGCGCAGAATGACTGGGTTGGGTGCGCAGAATGACGGGGTTGGGTGCGCAGAATGACGGGGTTGGGTGCGACTTGTCGCCTCCGATTGTCACCCCTACGGTCCGCGGAGCGTTTCGAGTTCGGGGGTTGGGTGCGACTTGTCGTCCCCAATAGTCACCTGGCTCATGCGGTTCCGAAACGGCGTTCGCGGTCTCCATAGAGTTCGATAGCTCTCCACAGGTCGCGTCGATCAAAGTCGGGCCACAGGACATCCAGGAACACCATCTCGGAGTAGGCGGCCTGCCAGATGAGAAAATTGGAGGTACGTTGCTCACCGGAGGAACGGATGAACAGATCCACGTCTGGGATGTCAGGGCAATAGAGGTACTGGGCGAAGCGGGATTCCGTGAGGCGACTGGGGTCGAGTTTGCCTGCTTGGGCATCGAGAGCGATCTGGCGGGCCGCGTCGGTTACTTCGGCGCGTCCCCCATAGTTGACACAGAATTGCAGGGTGAGGGTGGAATTGTTTTTGGTAATCTCTTGGGCGATTTCGAGTTCCTTGATCACCGAGGCCCACAGTTTGGGTCGGCGTCCTGCCCACCGGATGCGTACGTCGAGGGCATCGAGGTCTTCACGGCGACGGTGAATCGTGTCACGGTTGAACCCCATCAACCAACGTACTTCCGCCGGTGAGCGTTTCCAGTTTTCGGTGGAAAACGCATAGACGGTCAAGGTTTTCACCCCGATTTCGATGGCACCCTCGATCACATCGAAGAGGGCTCCTTCACCGCGTTCGTGGCCGTCGGTTCGCGGGAGTCCGCGTTGTTTGGCCCAACGCCCGTTACCATCCATGACGATCGCGACATGGTCTGGTACATCAATTCCTATGGGTGGGGTGGCTCCCGACGGGTGTGGTGTGGGGGGTCGTTTCTCGGGGTGGATATATCCTTGGACCATAGTGATGATCCTAGCGTGAGGTGGGGTCTGGTGAGTTGGCGGAGAGCACATGGGTACGTTCAATGACGAAGCCGTCGTTTTGCGTACTCATCGACTTGGGGAGGCTGACCGGATCATCACCTTGTTGACTCGTCGCCATGGGAAGTTACGCGGGGTGGCCAAGGGTGTGCGGCGTACCTCATCGAAATTCGGCGCTCGACTGGAACCATTCTCCCAAGTAGACCTGCAGATCCGGGAGGGGCGCAGTCTCGACATCTTCACCTCGGTGGTCTCCAAGAACCTGCTGGGGAAACCTTTTCTGGATGATTTTCCTCGGTTTACCGCAGCTGAGGTCATGGTGGAGATCGCCGACAAGTTGATCCCCGAGGAGCGTACTCCAGCCTTGCAACACTACTTGTTGTTGGTGGGTGCACTGCGGGTTTTGGGGGAGGGAACAACCCATGGCGTACGCCCACCAGCGATGATCCTTGATTCGTACATCCTGCGTGCTGCTGGTGTGGCGGGGTACGCGCCACAGCTGGAGTCGTGTGCCTCGTGTGGGGCACAGGGTGCCCATAGTTTTTTCTCCCCTGTCGCTGGCGGTACGGTGTGTGCCCGATGCCGTCCGGCAGGGTCACCTGCTCTTGGTGAGGACACCCGCCGATATCTCATCGCGCTACTCACTGGCGACTGGCAAGCAACTGCCGAGATCCCCGAGTCGCGTATCACTGAGGGTTCTGGTTTGGTGAGGGCCTTCCTCGATTGGCATGTCGAACACGCGGTCCGCTCCCTCAAACATGTTGAACGATAGGTGGCTTAGTGGGGACTGTGTTCACTGCCTCGGCTCCTGGTTACACCATGGTGGCACCAAGCGGAGTCCCACAGACCTATGCGGGTGGCTACACGACAGGGGGACAGGCACCACTGTCACAGGCGGGTCAACCATTTTCCTCTGGGGAACCGAGACTTCCAGAAAACCCAGAGCGAGCACTGTTGCTGATGGTGGCCTTGCTGGGTTTCCTCGTAGTCATGGCGATCCTGTCCTTGTTCCTGTGCCAATTGCCGACATTCAGCAACATGGGTGCCTGGTCGGAACTCGGACACAGGCTGTCTGTTGTGCGGAATGTGACCTTTAGCTTCCTTGTCGGGTGTGGATTATATTGCTCTCAGAAACCGCAGAAAAGTTTGTGGGGTGGAGCTGGCATCGTTATTGTTGTCTCGGCGATTTTTGTCTCACTGGTTCCAACAGTCTTTCACGAAGATGCTCACTGGGAGTTAGGCAAGCAGTGGGCGATGCTCGCAAACAGGGTAATCTACGCGGTAATTATCATCATGGTGGGTTTCGCTGTTAGCATCGCGCTCAAGAATCACCCCCGCCGATTGCTGGTGTCTGGTCTGGTCGCGGCTGTTGTAGGACTGTTGCACCGCTTATTCGGTATGTTCGATCCGTCATGGCATTTCATGGACAAATTCGGGTCATCCTTTAACCCGGAAACCGTGCCCCCAGCCAATTTCTTTATCAATCTGACTGTCGTTGATGTGGTGGTGGTGACCGTCTTCATATCGGCACTCAACCCGCTGATCACGTGGCTGGTCATTCGTCGCAGTTGGATGAATCAACCTGCTGGTAGTGCGTTGCCGCCTCAGTTCACGTGACAGCTAGTACCGTCCCCACTGGCCCACGACCCACGACAGAGCTGGCTCTTGTACAATGGGACGTTGCCTGGATTTTCCGGCACCAAAGAAGGGTCAGTAATGGCAGGAATCGTTATCATCGGTACTCAATGGGGAGACGAAGGTAAGGGCAAGGCAACCGATCAACTCGGTGAATCCGTGGACTATGTGGTGCGCTATTCGGGGGGGAACAACGCCGGTCACACGATCGTTGTCGATGGGGAAACCTATGCTCTGCATCTGCTTCCCTCAGCTGTCCTTAACAAGAATGTCATCCCTGTGATTGGCAATGGTGTCGTGGTTGATCTGAGCGTACTCTTTGAGGAAATCGATGGGCTGATGGCTCGTGGGATACCAGCTGATCATGTCCTGGTTTCCAGCAATGCCCATATTATTACTCCTTATCATCGGGTGATCGACAAGGTGACGGAGAAGTTTTTGGGTAAGAGGAAGATTGGTACGACCGGGCGCGGGGTGGGCCCTGCGTACGCCGACAAGGTGAATCGTGTGGGGATCAGGGTTCAGGATCTGTTCGATGAGTCGATTCTCCGCAAGAAGGTGGAGGCTTCCTTGGAGCAGAAGAATGCCCTGCTGCATCGGGTCTACAATCGTCCGGCGATCTCACCGGTGGAGGTCAGCGACGAGTTGTTGAGTTATGTTGAACGCTTGCGTCCTTTGATGGCGGACACTTCACGGGTTCTCAATGATGCACTGGACGCAGGCAAGGTTGTTCTTTTCGAGGGGGCTCAAGCCCACCACCTGGATGTGGATTTCGGTACGTACCCCTATGTGACATCCTCGTCGCCGATCGCGGCTGGGGCGTGCATCGGTTCGGGTGTGGGGCCCACTCGCATTGACCGGGTTATCGGGATCGCCAAAGCGTACACCACCCGCGTAGGAGAGGGGCCTTTCCCTGGTGAGCTGCTCGACGAGGTGGGTGAGAAATTACGCAACGATGGGGGAGAGTTTGGTACGACCACGGGTCGCCCGCGCCGTTGTGGTTGGTTTGATGCGTTGGTGGTGAACCAGGCGACTCGGGTGAATGCGCTCACTGATCTGTTCTTGACCAAGTTGGATGTATTGACTGGCTGGGAGCAGATCCCGATCGTGGTTGCTTACGATGTGTTGGGGGTACGCCACGACATGATGCCCATGTCCCAATCTGATTTCCACCATGCAAAGCCGATTTACGAATACATGGATGGCTGGAGTGAGGATATCTCCACAGCCCGCAGTTTCACCGATCTGCCGAAGACAGCTCAGGCGTACGTGAAACGCCTGGAGGAACTAGTCGGCGTGCGCATCTCCGGTATTGGGGTTGGCCCTGGTCGCGAACAAACCGTGATGATCCACGATCTGCTGGGATAGGTGAGTCAACCAGCTCCCAACCACCAATAGTGGTGACCGTGCTCATTATTCAGCAACTTTTTCGACTGGTGATGACTTAACCCCCATTATGAGGGTTAAGTCATCACCAGTCGTAGCAAACAGGTGGCTCATGACCTGCCACCGGTGAAATGCAGGATTGAAGCTCAGAAATGATCTCGGGCGAGGGAAAGCCGTCATCTTGATGGGGGCACGCCAAGTGGGGAAAACCACCGTACTGCATAAACTGCTTGATGGAACACCAGGGGTGCTGTGGCTCAGTGGGGATGACCTGGATGTTCGTTCCCTTTTCGACCAAGCCACCTCTACTCGATTGAAAACGGTCATCGGGCAACATCACACTCTTGTCCTCGATGAAGCACAACGCATCGAAGATATTGGGATCAAGCTCAAGATCATTACTGACCAGATTCCCGAGATTCAGGTAATAGCCACGGGAAGTTCCTCATTCGAGTTGGCCAACAAAGACAATGAGCCCCTGACCGGTAGGAAATTTACCCATCAGATGTTCCCTTTGTCGTACGAGGAAATGGTGAATCATCATGGTCTTCTCGAAGAAAACAGACTGCTCACTCATCGACTAGTGTTTGGATACTATCCCGATGTGGTCACGCACCCTGGCTCCGAGAAAGTGATTCTTCGGGAACTGTCTGATAGTTATCTCTTCAAGGATCTCCTCAATTGGGGGATAGTGAAAAAAACTGACTCACTGGTCAAACTCCTTCAAGCTCTCGCATACCAGGTCGGTTCGCAAGTGTCCTATCCTGAAATCGGGAACCTCTGTGGTTTGGACTACAAAACCGTTGATAAATATGTCACCTTGCTTGAACAGGCGCACATAGTTTTCCGCTTGAGCTCTTTTAGCAGGAATCTGCGCAACGAACTGAAGAAAAGCAGAAAGATCTATTTCGTCGACAACGGTATCCGCAATTCACTGATCGCGAATTTCGCCCAGTTTGAATCACGCGCGGACTTCGGAGCGCTGTGGGAGAATTATCTGATGTCTGAGCGCAGAAAAGCTGTGCACTACCATGACATTTGGGCTAATACCTGGTTCTGGAGAACAACCCAACAATCTGAGATCGACCTCATTGAGGAAGTTGATGGGCACCTCGCAGCCTATGAATATAAGTGGAATCCTTCAGCGAAAACCAAGAAGCACAAACTGTTCCTTGAAACGTACCCAGGAAGTCAACTCAGGGTCATCCATAGGGGCAATGTTGAGGAGTTCCTTCTTGTTCCAAGTCCCTAGTGGTGATTCATTTCGCATGACGGATAATCACCGCTCAACCCAGGAGAACTAAAATATGCCAAGAAGCGATAGGTTGACAGTATGAATGAGAGTTTAGTTGAGGTGGCGCGCCGGTTGGCAACTCAGGCGCATGGGGAGCAGAAGGATCGAGCTGGGAGACCGTACATTGATCACCCTCGTCGAGTGGCTGGGCGCTTGGAGGATCAAGGGGAGACCGCTGAGGTGGTGGCTGCTGGTTGGTTGCATGATGTTCTTGAGGACACCCCCATCACAACAGAGGATTTTCGTGCGCTGGGAATACCTGAGGCAGTGATCGAGGCAGTTGAGTCGGTCACCAAGCGTCCTGACGAATCCAAACAGGATTACGCTTTGCGTGTGAAGTCCTGCGAGATGGGTCTCAAGGTCAAACGAGCTGATCTTGCAGACAACATGGACCCGAATCGTCTCGCTCTGCTTGATGAACCCACCAGGGAGAGGTTGACAGAGAAGTACGCCACCATGGTCTCTCTTCTCGATGCTCAATAACCGTGTAGAAGGCGTTCAGTGGCAACTTATTAGTCATCATGACGAATAACTTGCCACTAAACCCATGTTTGGGTGGTCGTTGTGGTGCTTGATTGAGCAGACCCCACCTGCGACACCATGTCGGTGGTCTGTGTTAAAGTGTTCATAGGTTCAGAGACACGACCGTGAACCCTCAGGAGTAGGTCGTTCGGCAACCGGCCCCGCGCTGGTGCCTTCCTGGGAAAACCTGGCCACGAGTAATCGCTACGTGGTCACGCGGGATCCGGTCAGGGTCCCTGACCGAAAGGCGCAAGCCATGAAATTGCTGTATCCAGCAAACCTTAACCCCCACCTCCACCCCAATCAGAATGAATTCGACATCATTCGCAAGCATTTTGACTGGGGCAGGGCAATGTTCCAAACAATGTGGCACACCCAAGAACGTGAATCTGACTCCTATTTACTCCACTATTTGAAAAAGCAGGGTTTGCCTGTCAACAAGAAAACACTAGCCACGCTTCGGGAGTATCTGGGGATTCGTGCCCCTAGTGTCGTACCACGACGCAGAGCAAGTATCGTACGGATTGAACCGAACAAAACGGATCACAACACAGCCGGGATTGATGTTCGATCCTCGTACTCCCCAGTGATCATCAATGTTCCCCATGCGGGCTTGGACTGGCCCAAGGATGGGATCGCCATGCCCAAGCGAGAAGACCTCGCTGAAGAGATCACGGTCATGGCAGATCTTTTCGTTGACCGCATCGCAAAAGCAGTGGTCCATGAAGCAGCTGACCGGTCCTTTACTAGCAACGAGAACGGTTCACAATCGCAGATTCCACAAGCAATGCGCTGGCCGACTCTGGTGATCAATCTGGTTTCCCGGTTGGCCATGGATCCGGAGCGTCTCGACGATGAGACTGAAGAAATGTCCGCAGTTGGGATGGGTGTGGTCTACGAGCGTGACCACTTGGGTGGTGAACTCTATTCAACGCCACTAACTGAGGCACAGATCAAGCGCCGGAAACAGTTGTGGTATAAACCGTATGCAGCAGTGATGGAGGATCAAGTTGAGTGGGCTTTGGAAAGGTATGACCGGTGTTTGATCATAGACCTCCATTCGTACAGCGTGGAACCTCTTGCCTGTGAACGGCACCCTGAGGCTCGAAGACCCGATATTTGCTTGGGGTACGAGGATTTCCATGATCCAGGAATCGATGAGGTGGAGCGCATCTTCAACAGCTACGGCTTTTCAACGGCGAGAAATGAGCCGTACTCAGGGTCATATGTTCCCTTGGAGTTGTGGCGCAAAGACCCACGGGTGAAATCCATCATGGTGGAGATACGCAAAGACCAGTATCTCGATGGTTTGACACTGTTAAGTGAGCGTGTCACGCACCTGGCTACTGCTCTCTATGACGTCATGCGCCAGTGGCATTTGCTTCGAGAGTCCGGTGACTGGGAAAACGAGTGTCATGACGATGATCGCTGGGGTGAGACTGTGGATTCTGGATTCTGCGACTTCGCGCAGAATGACGGGGTGGGGTGTGTGGGTTCGCTTGAGTTTGGGTGTGGATTCTGGATTCTGCGACTTCGCGCAGAATGACGGGGGTGGGGTGTGCAGAATGACGGGGATGGGGTGTGCGGAGTGACGGGGGTGGGGTGTGCAGTAAACTTGGGATGTGAAAATTCTTGTTGTTGGCTCTGGTGGTCGTGAGCATGCGTTGGCGGTAGCGATAGCACGGGATGATGATGTTGAGGCTGTCCATGTTGCGCCGGGGAATCCGGGGACATGGGCCATGGATACCAAGTACGGTGTTGATCACCACACTGAACTGGGGGAGAAGATACGCTCACTCGACCCTATGGATGCCGTAGCGGTGGTGGAGCTGGCTCAAACCCTCGACATTGACCTGGTGGTCATTGGTCCAGAGGCACCGCTGGTGGCTGGTGTCGCCGATGGAGTACGCGTGGCGGGGATCACCTGTTTCGGACCCACCCAGGAAGCCGCTCAACTCGAAGGCTCCAAACAGTACGCCAAAGAAGTCATGAATGCTGCGGGCGTACCCACGGCCCGATCCTACTATTGCACCACTCAGGATCAGATCGAAGAAGCCCTCGATGAGCTGGGCGCCCCCTATGTAGTCAAGAACGATGGCCTTGCAGCTGGCAAAGGTGTCGTTGTCACCGACAACCGCGACGAGGCACTCGCCCATGGGCTGGCCTGCGGGCAGGTCGTCATTGAGGAATATCTCGATGGACCCGAGGTGTCCCTCTTCGCCATCTGTGACGGTGACAAGGCCCTCCCACTGATTCCCGCCCAAGATTTCAAGAGAGTGGGCGAGGGTGACACAGGGCCCAACACTGGGGGAATGGGCGCCTATTGCCCGCTGCCGTGGGCACCCGAGGGGCTCACCGAGGCGGTGATGGACCAAGTGGTCAACCCCACTTTGGCAGAAATGAAACACAGGGGAACCCCCTTCCAAGGTCTGCTCTACGTGGGTCTAGCGCTCACCAGCAAGGGTTTACGAGTGGTCGAATTTAACGTACGATTTGGGGACCCCGAGACTGAGGCGATTCTTCCCCTGCTCACTACTCCACTAGGGCAGACACTGCGCGCAGCAGCCACCGGATCCCTAGCAGACACCGCACTCACCTGGCAGGAGGGGGTGTCGATCGTTGTGGTGTACGCAGCTCAGGGATACCCCGGAACCCCCGACAACACCGGCACGATCGCTATCCCCGACCCCGGCGAGACAGTCCAGGTGATTCACTGCGGAACAACCTTCGGCCCATCCCACTCGATTATCCCCAAGGGTGGGCGCATTCTTGCGATCGTTGCCCAAGGGGAGAACCTTCATCAAGCCCGCAACCAGGCGTACGGTTTGATGGAGACTATCGACTATCCGACCGGGTTCTATCGAACAGACATAGCCGAGAGTGCTGCCCAAGGACTCATCGCAACCCCCACCCTCTAGGAGAAACATGACGACCCCGAACATTCTGGCCACACGGTATGCCTCCGATGAGATGCGGACCATCTGGTCACCGGAGAACAAGGTCACTGCTGAGCGCAACCTGTGGATCGCCGTGATGGAAGCCCAGCGCGACAATTCGGTGAGCTTTGGTGATGATGATCCCGGTCAGGTCATCACGGCCTATCGCGAGAAGGTCGACCAGATTGATCTTCGGTCTATTGAAGCCCGTGAGAGGGTCACCCGCCATGACGTGAAAGCACGCATCGAAGAGTTCAATGCACTCGCGGGGTATGAACACATCCACAAGGGAATGACCAGTCGTGACCTGACCGAGAACATTGAACAATGGCAGATCCTCAGCTCCCTTCAACTGATCGCAGACAAAGGTGTAGCCATACTCGCTCGTTTAGCTGACCTCGCCCAACAGTATCGAGATCAACCCATGGCTGGGCGCTCCCACAATGTCGCTGCCCAAGTCACCACCCTGGGGAAGAGGATCGCTACCGTTGCTGAAGAGCTGCTCATGGCCTACTCTCGTCTTGATGAATTCATTGAGCAATACCCGTTTCGGGGTTTGAAAGGCCCCATGGGAACCGCCCAAGACATGCTGGACCTGGTGGGTGGTGACCAAGATAAACTCACCGATATTGAACGAAAGATGGTGGGCAGTCTCGGTGGTGAAAGATGGTTCACCTCCACTGGCCAGGTTTATCCGCGAAGCCTCGATTTCGAGACCATCTCTCTGCTGGTGCAGATTGCTGCGCCCTGCTCGAATCTGGCGACCACCATCCGGTTGATGGCTGGTCATGAGCTCGTCACCGAGGGTTTCCGCCCAGGTCAGGTGGGAAGCTCGGCGATGCCCCACAAGATGAACGCCCGCTCCTGTGAGCGTGTCAATGGTCTGACAGTGATCCTGCGCGGATACCTATCCATGGTCAGTGAGTTGGCGGGCAACCAGTGGAATGAAGGTGATGTCTCCTGTTCAGTGGTACGCCGGGTTGCTCTTCCCGACGGGTTCTATGCTCTTGATGGACTTTGTGAAACCCTGCTGAGTGTCTTGGAGGGTTTTGGCGCCTTCCCCGGTGTGATCGATGCGGAACTGGGTCGCTATCTTCCTTTCCTGGCGACGACGAAAATCCTGATGGCTGGCGTCCAGTTGGGTGTGGGTCGTGAAGAGGCGCACGAGATCATCAAAGAAAAAGCTGTTGCTGCTGCCCTGGCGATGCGTGAAGGACAGCCGAACACATTCCTGCAGGATCTCGCAGACGACGGCCGGTTGTCTTTGACGTACGAGCAACTCACCTCACTCATCGCAACCCCCCTGGAGTTGACGGGAACTGCCACACACCAAGTTGATCAGATCGTCCAGCGAATCAGTAGGCTCGTAGCCGAGCGTCCAGAGGCTGCTACCTATCGAGCGGGTTCTGTGCTCTGATCGTCGGTGGCCTCAGGTGGGTTCTGTACGACACCTGTGAGGAACTCCAGGAATCCATCCGGGTCAACGTCAACGATGGGGACAAGATACTGTTCACCATCGATCTCAGTGGTGCCCACCAAATCACCCAGGGTGACCTGAATACCGTTGACATAAAAGTTTGGGGTACCACCTGATGGCGCATTGTAGTATTCCATGGCTTCGATATATCTCAGTGTTTTCTGGGTGTCGTAGCATACTTGGAAGCTGTCCAGCTCATCCCCGGTTATCCCGGCTGCACTAGGAATGGACTCACGCAGTTGCTCGTCGGTCCACAAATCCTTCTCGTCAAGGGGGGGAGTGTCGAAAACAAGCCGATGGTATTTCTCAAACTTGCCCACTGTGTCAGCGCAGGTGGAGCCCATCGAGGCTCGCCTTGATGCTGTGTTGTGGAGGTTCACATCCATGAAACTGCGCACATGGACCCTCAAGATGATGTCCCCACGATCGGCGAGGGCATGCACGGTGTCACCAAAGAGAGAGTACGCCTCGTGGCAGTGGCCACACTGATAGTCGAGGTGCTCATCGAAAATGATGGCGTCCGGTTTCACATTCGGGTTCTTCACTTCGATGAACATCATCTCGCTGGTCCCCCCCGGGGGAATAAAAGCATCAGAGAAATCAGGGGTGTCGTCGGGTGGGGTAGAGCCCCACTGCCTGGCCACCACACCCATCGTGGCTAAAGCAATCACCACGAGCCCCACAATGACCATGAAAATCTTGTTGCGTTTCTTTTTCTTAGCTGCCACTTGTTGCTCGTAGCGTAGTCGAGCTCGGTAGTTCTGTTCAGCGTTTTTATGCTTCTTTGACATTGTTCTTCCTTAGTCGGCTTTGCTATCAGCGATGGTGGTATCTGAGTCTATCCATGAATCTAGTGAGAAGCGCGATTGAGGGAAAATAATAAGCCAGATCGCGCACAGAGCGAACCCCAGATCCCGCAGAATGTCTTGAAGATATTTCGTCGATTCTCCGGGTTCAAGGAATCCACCAGGGGTGAAACATCCACAGTCGATTGACAACCCACGTACCCACGCTGAGGTGATTCCAGCAATATAGATCACCATCATCAGGCCCCCGAGTAGGGCAGTCCAGCGAGTGAACAGTCCAGCGATGATGACCACACCGACAAGAATCTCTAGCACCGGCAAACCGTACCCGATCACCGTCACCAGCGCATCAGGGAAAGGAAGTTGGTACGCCTGCACAGCGCGCAGCGACTGGGAAAGATCAGTGATCGACAAAAGTCCAGCGATCAGAAGTGCTCCACCCAAGATGAGACGCGCAACCAAGGAAATCCACATCCTGGGCTTGTTGTGCGCGCCCACATCCACGTCAGACATGATAGTCAGTCTACCTGAGCAGTAATGAAGTCCCCGGTCACATTCCCGCGGCGACAGCTGCGCCAGCAGCTAACCAGGCCCGTTGGGTTGCAGGTTTCAGGTTGTCGAAAAACAAGGTGCCCTCCAGCATCGAAGGATCATAGGGTACGTGGACCACGCTGCGCGATAGGGAGAGATATCCTCCCCGAATCCGGCGAATCGATTCTTCTGAGGCTTTCGGATCGGACTGGGTGATGACCGTGACAGAGTTCTGAACCAGGTAGGAACTATGTTCATTGCGTCGCATCAGGGCCTCCAAAAGCAGAGCCCCAGCTTCGGCATGGTCAGCGCGGGTTGTGGTGGCGATCACCAACTGGTCACAGTGATCGATCATGCGACGCCACATCGGATCGGATTCGTCATTGCCCGAATCCATGATGATCAAACGATAATACTTGGTGGCCACTCGCCAAATCGCATCCACATCATAGGGAGTGATCCTCTGCTCATCAGCAAGAACCTGTGATTTGGAGCGAAGAACATCAAACAGGTCACGGCTTTGATGGTGGACATACTGGTTAATGTCTGTGGCTTGGGTGTCGGCTTCCAGCAAGCGAGGGATAGCGGGAAGAAGATCCAGCAGAGTGGCCTGATGAGGGCCCTGCTCGGTTCGCCAACCGAGCGTACCACGGGTTTGGTTGTTGTCCCAGGCGAGAACCCCCGGTCCACCGAATCGCGCGAAAATGGCGGCTAAACAGATCACTGTCGGGGTTTTGCCGGCCCCGCCTTTGCCGTTGACCACAGCGATAGTACGCGGTTCGGGCCATTGGCGTGACACCGCAGCGCGATGGGCGCGATCAGCCATTTCAGCATCCGACGGTGGCAGAGGAATCCCACGGCGTGCCAGAGCGCCGCGCCAACCCTGCTCGGCTGGAACCTCACTCAATTCTGGGGACAAGTCTCGCCGTGAAGCACTGGCTGGTTCCGATTGGGTGGGTTGAGATTCGAAAGGCTGAGGGTGGAGTAGAGGAGAAGACGGGGGAAGCGGCAGTGGTTCAGTGACATAAATAGACCCAGTGTCGGTGGTTGGTTTCATGTCGCGAGGAGCCTCAGTGACCGTACCGTCTGCGTGAACAACCAACCGGAAAAGCCCATCAGGGTCGGAGCAGATCACCATCAGTGGATTGGTGTAGTGCCCCGCCTCTTTGATGAGGATTTCTATCGACTTTTTTCTCGCTGAGGTGAGGTCGGCGGCTGAGACAGCGGTGGAATGTTGATTGATAAGGACTTCGCCTACGCCATTGGACCTCAAAAAGACTGCACAGACAGGCGAGAGAGAATTGGTGGGCGTCACGCGCGGAACCCCTTCCTTGTCGTCTGAGATGGAAGTCAAAAAGCTGGAAACCTCAGTATAGCGGTCTCAAGCTCACCCCTCACGCCAGGTCGCGCGCCTGTTCGATAGACACCAACTGTTGGTTGAGGCCCTCAAAACTCACATCGATCGCTTGACCTGAGCGTGCAGCTACCTCGGAGTGGCGAGCGTATTGATCAAACTCCTTGGTTTTCGAAGCCAAGAGTTCCACCAGTGATTGATCGATAGAATTCTCTGCGAGGATGCGATATACCTGAATGGGACGTACCTGTCCCATGCGATGGGAGCGAGCGATAGCTTGATCCTCACTGGTGGGGGTGAGCTGTGGTTCCAGGAGGATCACCACCGAAGCCGCCTGGATGTTGAGCCCCACACCACCGACCTTGATTTGGCCAAGAAGAAGCGCTGGGCCACTATGGGTTGTGAAATCATCAAGGATACTCTGACGCTTCTTGGGGGAGATTTCACCAGTCAAAGGGCCAAAAACCTTGATCGGTGAAGCCAACTCAGCTCGGGAAAGAGTGTTCAAGAAAAATGAGTACGCCACCACTTTAAGGCCATTGGCTGAGGCCTCCTCCACCAGTTCGATAAACCTGGTGAGCTTCGCTGAAAAATCGGCTTCGTACCCTGCTTGACGCATCGCCATGAGGTTCCCCGAACGTACTGCTGAAGCGTAGGCAACCAGATCAGCTGGGGTGAAAAACACCCACTCGTCCTGATCGATGCGCGGTGGAAGCTCCTGGAGAACATCAACGGCATTGCGGCGCAAGTAAACCGGGGAAACCGCTTGACGGAAAGCCAATGCGGTGGTGGGAAGCTTGCCTGGTGGGAGAACATCGGATTGAAGGTAGCGGACCAAGGTGGTGAACTCTTCGACACGATTCTCCATCGGAGTGCCAGTCAAAAACCACACATAGTCGGCCTTGTCACACATGGTTTTCACCATTCGTGAACGCCCAGTACGAGGGTTCTTGGCGTAGTGGGCTTCATCAACAATGAGAACACCCAGTCGCAGAGAACTCGGAAACCTCAGTCCCTTCATCGTGTCAAAGGTAGTGACTCCGATGCACCTCTTCTCCAACCATTCATCCACCTCATCTTGGCGATCGTACCCATGAATCTCCACATACTCTAAAGCCGTTCGTACCGTGATCTCGCGCCCCCAATTAGCCATCACCGACGCGGGGCAGATCACCAAACTCGGGTGAACCTCCTCGGATGATTCTCGGGCTTGGGCCAGGCGATGACACAGCCCAGCCAATGCTTGGATCGTTTTCCCCAAACCCATTTCGTCACCCAGAATCACTCGGCGCTGAACCAGGGCAAACTTCGCCCCAAACACCTGATAGCCACGAAGATTAACATTGAGAAGGCTCTGGTCAAGTCCCTGTGCGTTGACCTGGGCCACAATCTCATCGGTCAAGTAACCCTGGGTGGCATCAAGAGGGGTCGTTGTGGGAACAAACTCAGCCAACAGTGAATAAAAATCAGCGGCTCTCGTTTCGAAACTCGGCCAAGGGTCGCTGTGCGGTGAATTGGTCAGTGCGATCACCTCGTGGGCAACCCTGTGGGCTTCCTTCGTGGAATCCTGGTCGAGGATATCCCTGATACGCCACAGGGAATCCAACACCTGGGTACGCTTGGAGCCCCGCGTGACCAACCAGCGTACTGGTCGAATCGGTTCCCCAAGCCCCAGGTTAAGCGTGAGACGATAGCTCAGATCGCCCAAGTGACTCAACCAATTCGAGCTGAGGGCACGAACTTGGGCGTACCTCTGTAAAGACTGCAGGAGCTTTGTTGCCTGCTGATCTGTTGGATCAAAGTCGATGCGGACACTCATTTCCTTGGCAAGAGAATCCCACAAGGTAGCGCAAGCGGCCATGAGAGACCGGCAGGTCGCTGCCCCCACACCAGGTATCGCCCTCAACTGTTGTTCGCGCAGAAACATGATCTGGCCAACAGTGGTGAAACCCTGATTCCGCAAAGGCGAAAGACTCAGTCTCCCCTGGGTGGAGTCGCGCAGAATAGATAAATCCATGGATTCCATGCGGGCGCGCGTTTTGCGAGCAACCAAGTCTTGGTGGCTGAGGTGGACGGCGTTCTTCGATGCCTCGATCCCGTCCAAACAAGAATGCAGAGTCTTCTCTAGGGTGCGCCCATCACGAAACCACTGACGCAGAATCGGAAGATCCTTCGAACTCTTCTCTCGGCTGGTGGCCACATAAACAGTGTAAACTAACTATCATGGACAGTGCTTCATCCAAGCAGACCTCCACCCCCATAGATGTGAACGTGGCAAGTTTGCGTGGGCTGACCAAATACTTCGGGTCAATGTGTGCGGTCAACCAACTCAACCTCGATATTCCCCGAGGATCCATGTACGGGTTTGTGGGGCCTAATGGCGCAGGAAAAACCACCACCCTATCGATGCTCACCGGGATGTTGCGCCCCGACATGGGACAAGCCTGGGTGACAGGACTGGACGTGTGGGCCAACCCAACAGCGATCCGCTCCAAAGTGGGCGTACTGCCTGATCGGTTGCGACTGTTTGATCGGCTCTCCGGCCAAGAACTACTCACCTACGTTGGTTTGTTGTACGGCATGGATAAAGCGACAGTGGCTAGTAGGTCAACTGATCTCCTGATGGCGTTGGGACTGGGTGATGATTCCCGCAAAGCTGTCGCCGACTACTCAGCAGGAATGACCAAGAAAATCGGTTTGGCGTGTGCGGTCATCCATGCGCCAGATCTGCTCGTACTCGATGAACCCTTCGAAGCCATCGATCCAGTGTCAGCACGAGTGATAGCCGAGATTCTTCGCGGATTCACCACTGATGGGGGTACGGTGATCCTCTCCAGCCATGTGATGGAAACAGTGGAGAAACTCTGTGACCACGTGGCCGTGATCGCTGGGGGGAACCTACTGGCTGCTGGGACGGTTGAACAAGTCGCTGCGGGCCAAGACCTCGAATCACGGTTCATAGAAATGGTGGGCGGGGTCTCCTCCGCAGGAGAATTAACATGGTTGCGACCCTCCTGAGATTGAAATATCACTTGGTTATTGCCGACATGAAAAGGTCGGTTGGCCGTGTGGTGTTGTTTGTCTTTTTCGCGCTGTACTGCCTGATGATGGTTTTCATAGCCTTAGTGGGTTTCGGTGCGGCTTCTGAGTATCGTACCGGGAACGAACACGTGGTGGCGTCGATCACAACCTTTGTTGGTTCCCTGGTCATCGCAGGATGGACGATCCTGCCGCTACTATTCTTTGGGGTAGATCAAACCCTTGACCCTGCGCGATTTCGACCCTTTCCACTGCGGGGATCTCGGTTAGCTCCCGGACTTGTTCTGGCAGGAGTCATTGGGTTACCAGGGTTAGTAACGGCTGTGTTGTGTCTCGGGGTAGCGCTACTGTGGCTCGGCCATGGTGCTGTCTTTGTTGGGTTGATAGCTGGAAGTCTAGGATTCCTCATGTCCCAGGTGGGGTGCCGCCTCGCAACAACCGCTTTGTCAGGGACACTGTCGTCACGCAAGATGCGCGATCTGACCGGGGTGATTGCGCTCATTGTGATCCTGGTGCTATCCACTGGTGGATACGTCGTCTCTATGGGTCTTTCCTTGTGGTCAAGTCGTGCAGGTGGTGGGGCTGCCACTCTCGCCACAGTTGAACAGATCGCTGGCGTTTTAGCATGGACTCCGCTCGGTTCACCATGGGCGATCCTGGGCGCTGCCGGACAAGGACAGTGGGGGATGAGTGTGGTTTTCCTGGTTCTCACCTGCTGTTATCTGGGGCTCGGCATCTGGGGGTACGGTGTGGTGTTGGATCGGGCGATGCTTGCCCCTGACCGGGTGTCATCTGCACGTGTGATGGGATCGGGCAACATCATTGATGCGGTGAGCTCCTGGCCGGGGTTGTCTGGCAGGTTGGCTGGTATGGGAGCCATCATGGGCAGATGCTTGCGCTACTGGAGACGTGATCCACGTTATCTCGGTCAGCTCCCTGCCGTACTCATGATGCCTGTCTTGTTCACGATCATGGGTTTGACGATGCCGCTCATGGTTGAAGCTGGTGGAGACGAGGTACCCCTAGAACTCATGGGGTTCATGTCCAACCTGTCACTGGGATTGATCGCTTTCGGGCTGGGGTTTGCCGCCGTCATGGCTGGGTATACCTTGAGCGCTGATCTTGCCTATGATTCAACAGCCTGGTGGATTCATCTCACCAGTGGGGTACGAGGGTGGCAGGATCGACTGGGCCGTGTTCTCGCCTCAGTGGTCGTGATGGGACCACTGGTTCTCGTGGTGGGTATTGCTGTGCCGTGGTTTCTTTATTCCGGCTCGGTCGTACCTAATGTGGTGGGGGCGATGATCGTCCTCTATGCTGCGGGTTTGGGGGTATCGTCGATCTTCTCAGCGTGGATTGTTTACCCGGTCGCCTTGCCAGGGGAATCCCCACTTAAAATGCGTACCGGCATGATGGGCGCCCAGATGCTCTCCCAATTCGGATCCTTGACGATCGCGGGGTTACTGGCCCTACCTGTTTGTCTGTGGGCAATTGTTGCACGCGGATGGATGTCATGGATCGTCCTTGCTGTGGGCGTGGTGTGGGGTGGCATCCTGATGGCCGCAGGGGTGTTTCTTGGTGGAAAACTCACAGAATCACGCGGACCGACCATTTTGTCTATCCTCATGAAAAACGACTCCAAAGACCGCAACTAGCGTGTCAAAACACCTCCGTCCGTCGGCGGTTGTCACGTCGGCGGTTGTCACGCTCACGTAGGATAGTGGCGAAAGGTGAGTGATGATCGGTCCGATACGGTTGGTGGTTGCTACGCCTGAGGATATGTTTTCCTTGGGTGCTGATCTGGCGCGCCTCGTACGCCCCGGTGACCTGGTGATCTTGACCGGCGAATTGGGGGCTGGGAAAACAACACTCACCCAGGGGATCGGTCACGGATTGCAGGTACGCGACCAGGTCATCTCGCCCACCTTCGTACTGTCACGGGTGCATCGATCCGAGGTTGGACCCGATTTGGTCCACATGGACGGCTATCGATTGACCAGCTCCTTTGAGGTGGATGATCTGGATCTTGAAGCTGAGATGCCCACCTCAGTCATCGTGGTGGAATGGGGAGGCGGACTTGTGGAGCATCTCAGCGAATCGCACTTGGATATCACTATCAACCGGTCGTTGGATGTGGAGGACGACACCCGGCATGTGGAGATTGTGGCCACAGGTCCGCGTTGGGAGAATCTTCTAGCTGACTGGGAGGCACTGATCAACCAGGATATGGGTCGTGATGCTCTAGCTGATGCTGAAGGGAGTTTCGATGAGTGACCTGATTCTCGGGATCGATACCTCCACGACAGTCAGTGTGGGGCTAGCCCGTGACGGTGAGATCCTGCGGTCGTATTCGACGACAGACACCCGAAGCCATGTGGAGACCTTGGTGGGCGTGATCCAGCAGGTGATGGGTGAGATTCCGCTACGTGAATTGACTGGCGTCGCTGTGGGGATGGGGCCTGGTCCTTTCACCGGACTGCGGGTGGGGATCGTGGCGGCCACCACCCTTGCCTCCACCCTTGGGATTGGGGTCATCCACGTGTGCAGTCTGGACATTCTTGCTCGCCAGTACGGAGGTTTCGCATCGGGTGGTGACTTCCTGACCTGCACTGATGCCCGACGCAAAGAGGTTTATTGGGCACGGTACGATGCGCAGGGCACCCGTGTCGATGGTCCCCACGTCTCCAAACCCGAGGATCTGCCTGATGCGGAGTGTTTCGGCCCCGGAACCCCGTTTTTCTGCGCATCCCCAGCCCCGTCTTTCTGCGCGTCCCCAACCCCGTCTTTCTGCGCGTCCCCAGCCCCGTCTTTCTGCGCGTCAGTCGCAGAATCCAGACTCCACAGTTCAACGAATGTGGGTTCTGGCCCCTGCGACTTCGCGCAGGGTGACGGTGGTGAGGGTGCGCAGGGTGACGGTCTTCGGAGTGCTCATGGTGACGGTGGTGAGAGTGGTGACGCGATGACACTGGATGCTGGGTTCCTGGCGGCTTGTGCTCGCTCGTTTGTTGATGTGGGACCGACACCGCTCTACCTTCGCCATGCGGATGCCGTACCCTCAACTCGTGTGAAATCTGTTCTACCGGGGGTGAGCCCATGAGCGGTTTACGCGAAGTCGAACCTGATGACCTGGCTTCGATCATGGAGTTGGAGCAGTACGCCCCACTGCCAACGTGGTCGAAGTCCTCGTGGATGGAGGAAACCACCAAACACCATGTGGTGGTCAGCGACACCCAGCCGATCGTGGGGGTCATCGCTCTAGGACTGGTCAGTGGAACAGCGGAGGTACGCCGAGTGGTGGTCCTTCCACAGAACCGTCGACAAGGGTTGGGTCGGTCCCTGATGGAGTACGCGTACAGGTGGGCTGAAAACTCTGGTGCGACCGAGATTTTCCTTGAAGTGTCCGCAAGTAATACCGCAGCGCTGGGACTCTATCGCAAAATAGGATTCCAAGATGTGAGTGTTCGCAGGGATTACTACGGGCCAGGCGATGATGGAGTGGTGATGTGTCTGCCCATCGATGATACCCAGGAGGATTCATGAGTGAACCGTTGATCCTCGGTATCGAATCCAGTTGCGATGAGACAGGTGTGGGTATCGTTCGTGGACACGAGATTCTGGCCAATGAGGTTGCCTCCTCAGTAGAGGAGCATGCCCGTTTCGGTGGGGTCGTACCCGAAATCGCATCGCGCGCCCACCTGGAATCATTTGGCCCCACGCTCGCCCGCGCTGTCGAAACCGCTGGAATCGATTTGTCTGAGATTGACGCGGTCGCGGTCACCGCAGGGCCGGGTCTCACTGGTGCGCTGGTGGTGGGTTTGTCGGCAGCGAAAACCTTAGCGTACGCGTTGAACAAACCGCTCTATGGAGTGAACCACCTGATCGCCCACGTGGGGGTGGACACCCTCGATCATGGGCCATTACCTCAGCCGTGTGCTGCCCTGTTGGTGTCCGGGGGGCACACCTCGATTCTGCACGTGGAAGACATTGCCACCCGAGTCACGGAAATCGGTTCGACCATTGATGATGCAGCCGGGGAGGCGTACGACAAGGTGGCCCGCCTGCTTGGTTTAGGGTATCCCGGTGGTCTGATTATCGATCAACTAGCCAGTGAAGGTGACCCCAAGGCGATTCGTTTCCCACGGGGTTTGACTGCACCCCACGATAGGGAGAAGCATCGTTTCAATTTCTCATTCTCGGGGTTGAAAACTGCGGTTGCCCGGTGGGTGGAGATCCGTCGTCGTGACGGTGAGGTGATCGTACTCGAAGATGTGGCGGCCAGTTTCCAGGAAGCGGTCGGGGATGTGTTGAGTGCCAAAACTGTGGACGCCTGTCAACATCTCAGTGTCGACACTCTCGTACTCGGTGGGGGGGTGGCCGCTAATTCGCGAGTACGCTCCCTGCTGGAGTCGCGCTGTGGTGAGGCAGGAATAACTCTTCGTCGTCCCAAGCCTGGTTTGTGCACAGACAATGGTGTCATGATCGCGGTCCTGGGTTCCCAATTGGTACGAGCCGGAGTCCAACCCTCCCCACTGGACATCTCCCCAGACTCATCTATGCCCATCTCAACAGTGTCGATCTAACACAGTGGGGACGGGCCCTTTCGTGTTCTCGGTGGTTACTCATGGGCCCTGCGACTTCGCGCAGGGAGACGGGGGGAGGTCGCGCAGGGAGACGGGGGAGGTCGCGCAGGGAGACGGGGGAGGTCGCGCAGGGAGACGGGTGCATTCTTGTCTTGCCCGCGCACATCGTTGTTTGTTGATAGAATTGTTCACTCACGATGATTCGAATGCGGATGTCGACAATCACCCGGAGGGAAATACTATGAAATTGAGACTGTCTTTTGTTGCGCTGTTGGCGGGAGCTGCGTTGGCGCTGTCTGGTTGTGGGGACACGCCTGTTCCTGAGGAAACCGATGTTCCAGATCCTGGCACTCCAACAGAGCAGGTTGAAGCCTTCGACAGATACATCAACATTATTGGGCTAGGTATGACAGAGGAACAAGTCACCTCGCACATGGCTGATCTGCAATGGCCCTACGACATAGCGTATGAGGATGGCGGATCAAGCGCTTTTATCGAAGCAGACGAGATTAGCATTTGGATAACTGAGGACAGAGTCGGCGTTATTGGCACGTACTCAACCGCCATGCAAACCAATCGTGGCGTTCGTGTCGGTGACCCGGAATCCAAGGTTATAGACCAGTACGGCGACAACTACACAGAAGTGAATGCCACAGGTGGGCCTGGTCGCCAGGTGGAGTATTTTGATGGCCAAACATACCTTCGAATCTCTTTCGATGAATCAAACACAGTGGCATGGTGGGAGATTGCACAAGAAAGCACAGCTGGTTACGACAACTAATCAGTGATGAACGGGATCGGTGCTCAGACATCGGTCCCGTTTGTCATACTCTAGTAACACGCGGGGACCCCCCTGGGTTGCACTCAGGCCTTGGGTGCTAGTCGGGTGAGTGCGTTGACCACCAGGTCATAGAAGTCGCGACCGGGACGGTCGGTGAGGTGGGAGAGCATCCGGTGGGTGAGGGTACGCACCACCGGGATCGGCAAGCCGTAGTGAGCAGCGATTTTCATGATCTTGGGGTTGGAAATGATACGGCTAAACGTATTGCCCAGCTGGAAGTATCCACCCCATTCCTCGTGCATCTGGCGGGCGTACCCGATGAGCGCCCGCTCAGCTCCCATAGTGTTCACTCCACGTGCGTGGGCTTGAATGATATGGTCGGCAGCGAAACGACCCGATTCCATGGCGTACGAGATCCCCTCACCATTGAAAGGGTTGATGGCGCCCGCAGCATCACCCACTAAGAGGAGCCCTTTCGCGTAGATGGGTTTGCGATTGAAACCCATGGGAAGGGCTGCCCCCTGGATGGGCCCGACCTGAGTGGTCTCGTTGAACCCCCAGTGCTGATCAAGTCCACCCAACCAGCGTTTCATCGAATCACGCAAATCAACATGACCGAATCGTTTCGCATCGGGCAACCCCAACCCAACATTGCAGGTTCCATCATCGAGAGGGAAGCTCCACGCGTACCCCGGCAGAAGATGAGGTACGGGGGAGTCATCCCACAGCTCCAACCAGGAGTCGATGAACTCGTCGTTTGCTCGTGGTGAGGTGAAGTAGGTGCGGATAGCCAAACCTAGGGGGCGGTTCTCTATGCGATGGCGCCCCATAGCCACTCCCAAGCGGGCCGAGTTGCCATCGGCTGCCACCACCAGGGGTGCGGTGAATTGGCGACCGTCTTTCGTGGTGACCCCAGTGATGCGTCCCCGATGGATGATGGGCGCTGCAACGTTGGTTGCGGTGAGGAGCCGTACCCCTGCGTCCATGGCACGTTGAGCAAGGAATTCATCAAACACTGACCGTCGTACTGTCATCCCGAAGTTGGGAAAGTCACTGAGCTCGGGCCACTGCATCTGATAATGGGCACGCCCCACATGAATCCGCAACCCCTTGTTGCGTTTCCAATCCAAAGTTGAGGGCCGTACCCCCAAACTCACGAGTTCTTTGATCGCCCGCGGAGTCAACCCATCCCCACACACTTTCTCGCGCGGAAAAGTGGTCTTCTCCAGTAGCAGTACGTCCAACCCTGCTTTCGCCAGATGGATTGCCGTCGATGATCCACCGGGCCCAGCACCCACCACGATCACATCGGCTTCATGGGTCGAGTCTTGGCCAGTCATCATTCTCCTTAGGTCAAGCGCCTTTGTCATTCTGTGTTTGCGTGCCAGTCATTGTGCGCGAAGTCGCAGAATCCAGACTCCCCAGCCCTTCAACTATGGTTTCTGGACCCTGCGAGTCGCTGCGCTCCGCAGGGTGATGGGTTGCTGGTTGGACGGGTACGACAGTGAGCACGGCTTCTAAACCCGAAAAGTCGTGAGGGTTAGCGGTATAGAGCGGGAGTCGGCGTACTGCGGCGGTTGCGGCGATCATGAGGTCCATGCGACGCGGACGAGGGTGCCGACCAGTAGCAAGGACGAGAGCTGCAAGCTCACCGAAAACTGTGGCGGCTTCCCCGTCA
>WRIC01000018.1 GCA_009782915.1 Propionibacteriaceae bacterium
GCCCCCCCCCCGGGGGACGGGCGCCCCGGCCCCCCCCTCCCCCGTCATCCCGCGGAGCGAAGCGACTCGCGGAATCCAGACTCCACAGTCGGACAACTGGGTAGTCTGGGCCCTGCGAGTCGCTTCGCTCCGCAGGGTGACGGGGGTTGAGGAGTGCGGGGTGACGTGGTTGAGCAGGACGACGGGGTGGCGGGTGACGATGTGGGAGCGCAAAATAAAAGGGGGGAGCACAGAGGAAACTTTGGACTAAGCCTAGTGGTTTTTCGGTGATCAACCAAGGTGTCTCATCTGCGGCGGTGTTGCTCGACGACCCTCACCACCTGGGGTAGAAATAGGGTGTGACTGTTCGGCATACTGCACTGGGTGGGGCAACCCAACCTCCGTCACATTCCCTCGTACATCCCCCTCAACTTTAGGAGACATCATGGCCTTGTGGTCACTGCATGGAAACGGATCATTGACTCCCGGCGGAGTCGTTAAACCACACGAGCGCCTCAGCTGGCCTCGTACCATCGGAATCGGGTCCCAACACGTCATCGCGAT
Source organism: Propionibacteriaceae bacterium (assembly GCA_009782915.1). GTDB lineage: Bacteria > Actinomycetota > Actinomycetes > Propionibacteriales > Propionibacteriaceae > WQYJ01. The sequence goes on from WRIC01000018.1 coordinate 544, forward strand.
GTTCGGCGCCACCTTCCTGGTTCCCATCATCACCGGTTTCCCACCGGCAACAACCTTGTTCTTTTCTGCGATTGGTACGGTCACCTTCCTGCTGATCACCGGCAACCGCCTGCCCAGCTATCTGGGTTCATCATTCGCGTTCATTGCCCCGATTGGCGCGGTCATGGCCTCCCCAGACGGGAACATGGGCAAAGCCCTGTTTGGTGTTTTCGCTGCGGGGCTCCTGCTGGCTCTCGTGGGTGTGCTCGTACATTTTGTCGGGCCAGGCTGGATCGAAAAACTTATGCCGTCAGTGGTGGTGGGTACGATCGTCATGCTCATCGGATTCAACCTCGCTCCTGTGGCGTGGATGAACGCCTCCGAAGCGAAGTGGACGGCCCTGATCACGATTATGGCGATCCTGCTCATCTCGGTGCTGTTCAAGGGAATGATCGGACGGTTGTCGATTCTTCTCGGTGTGATCGTGGGTTACATCGCTGCCCTACTCCAAGGTGAAGTGAGTTTCGAACAGGTCAGCGCCGCTTCGTGGATTGGTTTGCCCCAGTTCCAGACCCCGCAAGTTGATCTGGCTGTCTTGGGTCTCTTCCTTCCCGTGGTTTTGGTTCTCGTGGCTGAGAATGTTGGCCACGTGAAATCGGTGGCTCTCATGACCGACAAGGACATGAACCCTCTCATGGGTCGCGCCCTGCTTGCTGATGGTGTGGCCACCATGTTCGCCGGTAGCGGTGGTGGATCTGGTACGACCACGTACGCCGAAAATATTGGTGTCATGGCTGCAACCAAGATCTACTCCACAGCTGTCTATTGGGTGGCTGCTGGGTTCGCTCTTGCCCTATCGTTGATCCCCAAGTTTGGCGCGCTCATCAACACGATTCCTGCCGGGGTTCTCGGCGGAGCTGGGACCGTACTCTATGGAATGATCGGGCTATTGGGCGCACGAATCTGGGTGGAAAACAAGGTGAACTTCTCCTCGCCAGTGAACCTCCTCACGGCTGCTGTGGCCCTGGTGGCCGGTATCGCCAACTTCTCGTTCGAGATCGGTGGGGCAGCCTTCGAGGGTATCGCCATCGGTTCCATCGGGGCGATCTGCCTCTATCACCTGATGCGCGCTTTGGCGAAGTGGAGGGGTACGGACCATGTGGAGCCAGCCTCACCCACCTCGTTGTCGGGAACCTATGTGGCTGACGAGTTCGCTGAGACCCGTTCGTCTGGTGCCGTCGCCACGAAGGTAAAACCTGCGAGTACGAAGGTGGCGCCCGCCAAGCGAGCGCCAGCGAAGACCGCAGCTGCGAGGACTTCGTCTACAGCCAAGACGACTGCAGCAACGAAGAGTGCTGCAGCCAAGGCAACCTCAACTACCAAGAGTGCTGCAGCCAAGACGAAGGCCACCGCAGCTAAGACAACCTCAGCGGCCAAGTCTGCTCCTGCTAAGGCGACCTCAGCTGCAAAGTCAACGGCGAGAACTGCAGCGAAGACAACTGCAAAGAAGAAATAGGACTACCCGGATGGGTACGGAGTCTGGTTCAGCTGACCAGACTCCGTACTGCATTCCCGGGAGGTGTGATGAAGCTCGCCTTCTCACAGTAGAATCGGCGAGTTTGCTACCAATAACCACAGTCCATGAGTTAATGTGAAACCCATGGACGTGTCGGGCCCGATCTTTGCTGTGCTTGTTGTGGCCTGCCTGTTTTATCTGGTGCCCCGGCAACTGAGCTGGCATATCCCCACCCAGGAGGAGGTTGACCAGCAGGATTCGACCCCATCGACTTTGAAGACACTCCACTCGGCAGCCTCGCGCTATGACAGGTCGGCTCAGGTCTCCACTCTGCTGACGAGGCGAACTGCCCGCCGTAATGCACAAAGAACAGCCATCAAAGCCGAGAAGAGGCGGGCCTATGTTTTTGTTGCCCTGCTGGTGGTATTCCTGGCCACGATTCCGTTGACATTGCTGTCGCTGATCCAGTGGTTTGTTCCGATTGTGGGACTCGGTGTCGTGGGAGGATGGATGGGGTTTTCCCATCTTGAGGCTCGACGGGTACGCAAGCAGCTTGATGGAATCATCGCCGAAACCGAGTTGGGGGACGCAGAGGAAACAATGGTGGTCCACCTCGGCAAAGCTGAAACTGCAGAACCCAGTGAGGTGATTGGCCCCAATGGGGAAGTGCAAATGTCACTGTGGGATCCGATCACCGTCGTACCAGCAACCTATCTGTCAGCACCCACCGCTGCCCGCTCGGTGAGAACCATCGACTTGGCCGCTCCGATTCAGCAGCTCCCCGTGACTGATGCCGATGCAGAAACCTACGGTGAGGACTCTATCGCTGTGTGACAAAAGGGGACGGGGCGTTTGTCACGAGGGGACGGGGCGTTTGTCACGAGGGGACGGGCCCCAATTGTCCAGAATGTGACAAACGCCCCGTCCCCTTAGTCGCGGGCGTTATTTCGGCGGTTGCGAATCCACCAGCCGATGAGCATCGACACCAGGATCCCCGCCACGACGTACCACATGAATTTGGCATACAGGTTGACGATGGCAACTGCTGGTTCACCGATCCACCAACCCAGGGCAAGATAGCCCGCCTGGAAGATCAGCGAAACAATAATCACTGGGGGCAGGAAGCGTTTGAGAGGGGTTCCTGCTGCGCCGATAGCCGCATAAACAATCGGCATGGGGAAAGGAATCGGCAGAAAGGTGAGAAAGATCGCCAGTAGCCAGAATCGATTCGTGAGCCGTACGGCCCGCTCAGCTCGTTTCTTGGCCCGCGTCGATTGCCCCGCCAACAGATCGATGATGCCCGTACCCCATAGTTTTCCGGCCCACCAATACACCCACGAGAATTTCACCAGGGACAGGCTCGCCACAATCCAGTAGACGACAATCGGCCCGCCGTTGACAAAAACCCAGGCTCCCGTCGCGACCACGGAGGTACGCCCACCGGTAATCATGGCTGCTGCCGGGGGACTCCACCCGATCAGAATGGCCCGCAAAGGAAGAAGAGCCAGACCGTACACCGATACCACAGCGATCCAAGCCCAACACGCCAGGTCTGCTTTCGTGGGTTTATGTTTCCACGGCAAAGAAGGATCATCCCACCAGGGGGTTTCCTGCGCAGTCTCATCGAACCCGCCCGACGACGCCTCAAGAGACTCCTCAACAGACCCAGGATTCTGCGGGATCTCATCACCTGGCGTCTCGATCTTCTCGCTCACCGCTCAACCTTAGCGCGTGGGCTAGTGGGGACGGTACTCATCGACCAACCCGAGGAAATGCTGACTAGTGATGACTTAACCTCCATCATGGGGGTTAAGTCATCACGCGTCAGGGATTTCGGCATCACACAGGCCGCGAGGAGCGGTCGGTCACGAAAATGGGACTTGACTGAGAGGAAAAACATGGAAAACTAGCAGGGAAGGGATTCACCCTCCACTAAGGATCGTCGGGCACGTACCGCCCGTGGAAAGGTAGAACCACTATGGCTACTGTTAGTTTTCAAAATGCTACGCGCATATATCCAGGCTCGGATCATCCGGCTGTCAGCAATTTCTCCCTCGACATTGGTGATGGGGAATTCATGGTCCTCGTTGGCCCCTCGGGTTGTGGGAAATCCACCTCGCTGAGGATGCTTGCTGGGTTGGAGGAAGTCAATGAGGGTCGGATTTTCATTGGCGAGCGTGATGTCACTGATCTGCCGCCCAAGGACCGCGACATTGCGATGGTTTTCCAAAACTATGCCCTCTATCCCCACATGACTGTGGCCGAAAACATGGGTTTTGCTCTGAAGATGGCTGGCGTTCCCAAGGCTGAACGTGATGTACGCGTCGGTGAGGCAGCCAAGTTGCTCGGTCTTGAAGAGTACCTCACGCGCAAACCGAAGGCTCTTTCTGGTGGTCAGCGTCAGCGCGTGGCCATGGGTCGTGCAATCGTGCGTAATCCGCAGGTCTTCCTGATGGATGAGCCGCTATCGAACCTGGATGCCAAGTTGCGCGTGTCCACCCGTACCCAAATCGCCGCACTTCAAGCCCAGCAGGGTGCCACCACTGTTTATGTGACCCACGACCAGGTTGAGGCCATGACCATGGGACACCGTGTGGCGGTCATGAAGGATGGTCTACTCCAGCAGGTGGATTCCCCACTGACCCTCTATCATTCGCCTGAGAATCTTTTTGTGGCAGGGTTCATTGGTTCCCCAGCGATGAACCTGCTCGTGGGTGATGTGGTGGACAAGGGCGTCCAAATCGGTGACTATGTGGTCCCGGTTGCCCGCGACGTACTGGCTAAAGCCAAGGGCGAGAAGACCCTCACTCTCGGCATTCGCCCCGAGTCTTTCGAGGTGGCCAAGACCGGGATATCGATGGATGTCTCGGTCGTGGAGGAACTGGGTTCTGACACCTTCCTTTATGCCACCTTGGCAGGGTTGGATGATGTCGCGCGCCTCACTGCACAGCAGATTGTTGCGCGCACACCCACAGGTCACTCTGTTCAGGCAGGGTCACAGGTTCGACTTAATGCACCCAGTGATTCGATTCACGTGTTCTCCAACGAAACACAGTTGCGTTTGTCGTAGGGTTTTCCTGGACCACCGGAGTCCTTGCCTTCACGGTTGAGACTCCACTCAGCGGATTTGCTGTCCCATCTCGCGGGACACGGCGTCCCGTTTCACGGGACTTGACCCCACAGGTGGCTCCCTCATTGAGGTATCGTGAGGGGCATGAGTGAGGCGAGTATGTCTGCAGTGATTTCTGGTACGGTCACGCGCCCTGTCCAGATGGATGAAGACGAGGCGTACCCCCCTCTCGTCGTGGCAGCGAAAATCGAGGTGGCAGGGAAAACACCAGTGTGGAGGAAACACCGGTGGGCTCCGATCGACGATGATGGGAATTACACCATCACCGAGCTGGACCCGGAAGCTGAATATGCTCTGTGGGTGGGGATCGACCCGTGGCGTTCGGGTGAGGATGTGAAGCCGAGTACGCTGCTGACTACTGCCTATGGGGGGTTTGTCACGACCTCGGATTCTTTACGTGATGAGGATCTTCTCGACCCCCAGGTGACCTGGGTCAGGCCGGGGGATCCGGGCCAGGTTATCGCTGATATTCCCCTGGTGGAGGGGGCCAAGATTTCGGGGCGAATCCTCAACACTGATGGTGTCCCTTTCACGTTGGAGCCCTACGGTGGTTACGCCTATCACACGCGTGGATCGGTGACCTGTATACCCGATGATGGGACAGACCCGATCGAGCACTATGTGGAGGCCAGTGGAAAGTTCACGTTCGTGGTGTTGCCGGGGAAAACCTACTCCCTTTACGCCCAGGTGTGGGGCCACCCGCGGGTGTGGCGTGGCGGTTGGGTGGGTCCCGCTTCGGGTAGTGTTCCGCCAGGCAAGATCGCTTGCGTTGTCGCTCCAGATAGTGGGGAAACCCTCGATGGAGAGGACATTATTCTTGTGGCTGGTTCCTCCATTTCGGGTCAGATCACTGGCGGTGATTCGAAGACCTGGGTACGCGCATGTGCTGTCCATGATGATTTGGGTTTTGAGTGTGTGGCTGAAGCTGGTGTTGATGAGTCGGGGGCCTACCTGCTGACTGGCCTCGTACCTGGAAGCTCTTATGTCGTGCGTGCCTCGTGTTCGGGGAATTGGTTGACGACGTGGTTTGGCGGTTATATGGGCAGGTCTCCGCGACTGCCGAGTGAGCGTGTCACCCAGTTGACTGCTCTGGGTGCGGGGGAATGCATCGAGGGCATCGATATCACTATGGACCGGGCTTTGACGATCATGGGTACGGTGTATCCTTCGCGTATCATCAAGAAAACGAATGTGCGCTTGATGGCTTGTCCGATCGAGAAACGCGGTGAACAGTTGTTTTACCGTACCCTTCTCGAAGACGCACCAGCCGGCGAGGTCAGCCAATTCCCTGGTGGGTGCGCGAATGCACGCATCTATGCATCCTCGGAGTCGGGGCGTTACCTTTTGGAGGTGCCCCCAGATGTCACCTATGCGATCATCGCTTTGGCTGACAAGTACGAGGATTCCTGGCATGGAGGGTATTCGGGCGCCTCAGGTATAGAGGTTGTCACCGAGGAACCCTATCGTCCGCTGCCTGATTCGCCACTCGTGACCCTCGTCACCGGTGGTGCTGGTGACACCGTCGACGACATCGACATCCACCTCGGCTCCAAGAAGTGACACTACGCTTCGCGTAGTGTCACCCTGCGGAGCGAAGCGGAATCGCAGGGTCCAGACACCACACGTACCCATGTGTCAAAACAGTACCGTCCCCACTGACTCACCCACTGACTCACTTCACCACCGTCACCCTGCGGAGCACTGCGAGTCGCGCTGGCGCGCTCCGCAGCACAGGCTACGCGACTCGCAGGGTCCAGACATCACATTTGTCATGAAGAAGTTTCTGGCGAATTCGACTGAGTCAGTGGGGAGGAGTGAGAGAATAGTGACGTGCCAAAAATCATTTCGGCGACACCTGATTCGCAGCTACTTCCTTTTCCTTGGGATACCAAGTTGGCTAAATGGCCGAAAGAATTACTCGTGGCTTTACCTCAGGGTATTTCGCGCCATGTGGTGAGGTTCATTCAGGTGGGGGATTCGGTCTTGGCGGCTAAGGAATTGGTGGAGGAACTCGCCCATCACGAGTACCGTCTCCTACACGACTTGAACCGTTTGGGTTGCCCTGCTGTTGAACCGGTGGGGATTGTTTCCGATCGAGTATCCAACAAAGGCAAGCAGCGGGTGGCGATCCTGCTCACCCGTCACTTGGAGTACTCCCTCCCGTACCGTTCCCTGTTCACCCCAGGGGTACGACAGGAAACAGTCTCGCGTCTGCTCGACGCCATGGTGGTTCTCATTGCCCGACTGCATCTGGTGGGTTTCCAGTGGGGTGATGTCTCACTGTCGAATATTCTTTTCCGCCGTGATGCGGGGGCTTTTGCCGCGTACCTCGTGGATGCCGAAACCGGGAAACTTCATTCCCAGCTGTCGCAGGGTCAGCGCGAGGAGGACCTGGAGATTGCGCGAGTCAATCTCTATGGTGACTTTTTGGACTTGGAGGCGGCAGGAATGCTACTCGCACCCCTGGACCCGCTCAAGTTGGTGGACAGTATCATTTCACGCTATCACGAGTTATGGAAGGAGCTGACCGGGGTTGAGGAGTTCCTTGGTTCCCAGCGTGAGCGCATTGAAGGCAGGGTACGCCGGCTCAATGCCCTCGGGTTTGATGTTGCGGAGATGGATATCGAAACCGCTGATGGTGGCTCCAAGATTCGCATTCAACCCAAGGTGGTGGATGCTGGCCACCACCAGCGTCGCCTCATGAGATTGACTGGTTTGGACACTGAAGAAAATCAGGCCCGCCGGATACTCAATGCCCTGGATTCTTATCGGTTCCGTTCAGGTCAAACCAAGACCCCTGAAGCTGTGGTAGCCCATCAATGGTTAACGGAAGTGTTCGGACCAGTGATGGCTGAGATCCCCAGTAATCTGTGGGCGAAACGTGAACCTGCCCAAGTCTTCCACGAGCTGTTGGATTACCGGTGGTTCATGTCCCAACATGAAAACCGCGACGTACCTCTCCTGGAAGCAGTATGCGGATACGTCAACGACGTCCTGGAACCCCTTCCCGATGAAGTTCTGGAAGTGTGACACACTAACTCCATTCTGCGCGAAGTCGCAGAATCCAGACTCCACAGTTGTGCAACTATGGAGTCTGGACATCTTGCGAGTTGCTCCGCAGGGTGACGGCGGGAGCAACCAGTAGGATGAACCTATGACACTGTCGCTCTATGACACCGCACGGCGGGCCAAGGTGCCCTTTGAACCTCTCGTACCTGGGGAGGTCTCGATCTACTGTTGTGGGCTGACGGTTCAATCTGCGCCGCATCTGGGGCACATCCGCAAAGAAGTGGTCTTTGATGTCCTGAGACGGTGGCTGACCACCTCGGGATTCAAGGTCACCCAGATCACCAATGTCACTGATATTGACGACAAGATTCTCGCCAAATCAGCTGAGGCGGGTCTCCCGTGGTACGCCCACGCGTACGTTCAGGAAAGGGAGCTCCACCGAGCCTATGCCGCGCTCGGGATCCAGCCGCCCACCTATGAACCTCGCGCAACCGGGCATATCCCGGAGATGATTGAACTGGTTGAGCAGATCATCGAGCGCGGGCACGGGTATGTGGCTGATGACGGTTCCGGTGATGTGTATTTCGACGTACAGTCTTGGCCGGGGTACGGGGAACTCTCCGGGCAGAAACCCGATGAGATGGAACCCGATGAAGACGCCAATCCCCGCGGAAAGAAGGATCCCAGAGATTTTGCCCTGTGGAAGGGTTTCACCGATGGTGAGCCGATCACCGCGTCCTGGCCGTCACCGTGGGGGCGTGGTCGTCCCGGATGGCATCTGGAATGCTCAGCAATGGCTGGGAAATATTTGGGTGACAGGTTTGATATCCACGGCGGGGGGATTGATTTGCAGTTCCCTCATCACGAGAATGAGCTCGCCCAATCCCAAGCCGCGGGCCGGGGTTTCGCCCAGTACTGGCTCCACAATGGGTGGGTGACCATGTCGGGGGAGAAGATGAGCAAGTCGCTGGGTAACGGTTTAGCGGTGACCGAGGTGGTCAAGCATTGGCCGGCTCGCGCTGTTCGGCTCTATCTGGTGGCACCCCACTACCGGTCGATGATTGAATACTCCGATGGTGCTTTGGATGAGGCGGCAGCTGCTTTGTCGCGAGTGGATTCCTTCGTTGCGCGGGCGAGTGAGGTTCTCGCAGAGATACCCGCTGAGACCGAGGTGCCGCAGGGTTTCGCTGAGGCAATGGATGATGATCTGGGCACACCTGCGGCGGTGGCTGTTCTCTATGAAACAGTACGCGAGGGTAACCGCGCCTTGGACGCTGGTGATCACGAGGTGGTGGGGCAGTTTCTCGCCCAGGTTCAAGCAATGCTGAGTGTTCTCGGGTTGTCAGCAGACGACCCTTTCTGGGGGAATACCCCAACCAGTGATCTCACAGATCTGGTCGATGGTCTCGTGCAAGCCCTGCTCGATCAGCGTGCAGCAGCGCGTACCCGCAAAGACTTCGAAGCAGCCGACATGATCCGCAACCAACTCACCGACATGGGTCTCACCATCGAAGACACCCCCCAAGGCCCCCGCTGGTCGCTGGATTAAATCTAACTCCGTCACCCTGTGCCGACTGTGACAGTGGTGCCTGTCCCCGCTGGACTCTCACGTAGAACCCGGCTCCGTCACCCTGCGCGAAGTCGCAGGGTCCAGAAACCAAATTTTCTACGACTGTGGAGTCTGGATTCCGTGACTTTGCACGGAATGACGAGGGTGTGACTGTGGAGTCTGGATTCCGTGTCTTCGCACGGAATGACGAGGGTGTGACTGTGGAGTCTGGATTCTGCGACTGCGCATAGAATGACAGGGGTTGAGTGCGCTGGTGGGGACAGGGTGGGCGTACAAAAGACATGATGAGAGATAAGTGAAGTAGGATTCTCAGATGAGTAAAGGACGAAACACCGCCGGATCGGGCGGACGCATTCGCAAGGGCCTGGAAGGGCGTGGACCAACACCCAAGGCGGAGGACCGCGAATACCATGCTGCACATCGGGCGAAAAAGGCGGCTATGAAACGCCAGACTAGCCCCCGATCAACTCGGCCCAAACCGAAGGCAAGTGGTGAATGGGTGGTGGGGCGCAACGCCGTACTGGAGGCTCTGCGCGCTGACATTCCGGTGAAGACTGCCTATATCGCTGAGGACGCCGAGCGCGATGACCGGCTCAAAGAGATCATCAAATTCGCAGGTGAACACAGTATCCCGATGCTCCAGGCGACCAAGAGGGAGTTGGATCGTCTCACAGGTGGCGCGGTTCATCAGTCAGTGGGTTTACTTCTGCCGAGTTACGAGTACGCCGAGGTGGACGACATCGAGGAGCAGGCTCGTCTCCATAGCAAAGTGGTGGTGGCGTGTGACCATCTCACTGATCCTCACAATTTGGGGGCGATCATCCGTAGTGCCGCGGCTTTCGATTCGGCTGGTGTGGTGATCCCGGATCGGCGTAGCGCGAAGATGACTGCTGCTGCATGGAAGGCCTCGGCGGGCGCGGCAGCACGCCTACCGGTAGCCCAGGTGGTCAATCTGAATCGGGCTATCGCTGGATTCAAGGATGCTGGGTTCACGATCATTGGTCTTGCTGGTGAAGGAGCTGAGCAGATCGATGAGATTGCCGTCGAGGGCCCCATGGTTTTGGTGGTGGGCTCGGAGGGCGATGGTTTGTCTCGCTTGGCGCGTGAGTCGTGCGATGTGTTGGTACGCATCCCGATTGCCGAGGGTGTGGAGTCATTGAATGCTTCCGTGGCGACTGCAATCGCACTCTATGAACTATCCCGCGAAGGCGAAGTTGATTGGACCCCCGAACCCGTGACAGAGGTTTCCTAGGTTTCCATCCCAGATCGCCTTCAATGTACGATTTTTTTCCCGTGGATGGTAAAAAAACCGGCGTTTTCATGGATTTCTGGGGTTGTCAGAGGTTGGAATCGTACATTGACGGCGATCTCGGATAAAAACTTCATTCCAGCGCGTACGGGGGCCTCAGATGAACACCATAATGATGGACGCCAGTGGGATTGTTACTGTTCTTGCGCAGTGGCGACGCGCCATAGGTAACCATTGTGGAGCCGTGAGAGTACGAGGCGGGCCAGTCCCGACTCTGTCGCTCGAATCTAGTATCATAGAGTGGTGAGTTCTCATGATGGCCAGGGGTTGGGGGTTCCCCAGAGTCATTATCCGCAATTTATTCCAGCCCAACCCGTCGATAGTGATGCAGCCACAGTCTTGGGTGGTTCCAGTGGGCCGGGGGTATACGGAACCCCATCAGATAGCCCTGGACCGTACCCACAAACAGGCCCCAACCAAACAGGCCCCTACCATCAACCTCCGCCCAAGTCAGGCCGTGGTCTGGTGTTGATTCTGATTCTTGTCGCTGCGTTTGCCCTGGTGTGTGCCATGATATGGGTCGTCACCGCGCAGACGGGCAGGGATGAGCCCGATCCGACACCCGAGCCCACCATCACTGTTGATTGGCCAACACCAACCCCAACCCCCAAACCGACACCCACCACCCCAGCGCCAACACCCACCGGCCCGTACAAGCGTGAACGCGATCCGATCACTGAGGTGGAGAAACAGAGCTATGGCTATCTGTTCAAGGGCGCGTGTGTGAACAATCGCCCTCCGGACTACGAGCAGCCGGTTCCCACTGTTGATTGTGAGCAACCCCACACCGATCAGGTTATGGGTTTCGTTGATCTGTCTGATGACCAAATGAATATCAATGATCTTCTCGATTTTGAGATGAAGGTCGCTCAGCGATGCAATTCACTCAAAGCAACCCTGCCGGTTCCGGAAGAATTCAACCGCGGCGTACGCGCCACCTACCCCGATGCAGACATGTGGAACGATGGGGTGAGGCTCGCTTTGTGTTGGGTGCCGGTGTCCAACAAAACCTGGGTGGGGTCAGTTCTTGATGGTACGGCCCGGATGATCTAGGTGTCCGCGAACAACCACAAGCTATGATAGCTAGAAACCTGTGGCGACCTGGTGTCAATCAGTCTCCGTGCGATACCGGAGCTCTTCCATCCTGTCCCAGAGTTCGTGGCGGTCTGTGCCAGTTTTGGCAGCCACCTTCCTCACAGCAGTAGTGTACTTCACCCCATCAGCCATGAGTGCTTGCACACGGGCCACCATTTCTTCCATGGATGGCGGCTCAGGGGTCTCGCCAGAGATCACCACAGTCACCTCCCCACGTACTGAACTTTCAGCCCACGCCACCAACTCGGTGAGGGTGCCTCGGACCACCTCCTCATGTGGCTTGGTCATCTCTCGGCAGATGGCACCGCGCCTGTCGCTACCGAAGATAGTGGCGGCATCTGTGAGGAAATCCCGGAGTCGGTGGGGGGCCTCGAAAAACACCATGGTTCGTTCCTCGTGGGCTAAACCCTGTAACCGAGATTGACGCTTCCCGCTTTTGCGTGGAAGAAAACCCTCGAAACAGAAACGATGAGTGGGCAGTCCGGACAAGGCGAGGGCGGTGATAACAGCTGAAGGTCCAGGGATAGCACTCACTGGCAGGCCAGCGTTCACACAAGCGGCAACAAGTCGAAAACCCGGGTCAGAGATCGATGGCATACCTGCATCGGTGACGAGGACAACAGTGGCACCATCGTAAATCTGATTCACTAAGAGACCAGTACGCACAATTTCGTTGCCCTCGAAATAGGAGACAATGTGCCCCGGCGGATCGATGCCCATGCGACGACACAAATCAGAAAAAGTACGAGTGTCCTCCGCGGCAATGACCTGAGCAGACATGAGAGCCTCACGCAGAGCCTCGCTGGTATAACGCGAATCACCTATCGGTGTTCCCGCTAACAGGAGAACCCCGTGGTTGTTTGCCTCCTGAGTTGAATCATGGTTCATGCCACTAGACTAGTGAGAATGAGCGAGTCTGTGCATGGTGACCAACCGCGATCTAACCGTGTCGCACCCTCACCACGTACCCGCCAACGTATCGAACAGGCTCGCGCTCAGGCCTCCCAGGAGCGCCAGGCTGCTGGGTTTACAGAAAAACCGGAGGAGCAGATCGGTCGTGCCTTGGCTTTGCTGGAGCCGCCCGCACGCCAGTGGACACCTGCGCCGACTGATCCCCCTCGAGTACGTGTCGCGCAACCTGCCGGAACCCAAGGCGACCTCCGGCCATCACTGGCGCATCACACCACAGTAACCCCACCACCCAAAACAACCACTTCACTGATCGGCTCGGTTCTGGATGCGAGCCATCCTCGTACCTCACCGTTGGCTACCGCGATCGAACGCTTGGCAAGCCCACTGCCGACCGACAGGGTCATGGGGTGGGTGGTGACCTTGGCGATCACCGGGCTGGCTTTCCTGATTCGTGTCGTCCATCTGGGTACACCGAAGACCATCATGTTTGATGAAACCTATTACGCCAAGGATGCGTGGAGTCTGCTTCGTTTTGGGTACGAGGGCAGGTGGACTGGTGAGGATGGTGAAGCGAATGCTGCGGTGGCCCGAGGTGACTATTCTTTCCTGAGCGCCGATGGTTCCTGGGCTGTGCATCCGCCCTTGGGGAAATGGTTGATTGCCTCAGGGGAGTGGTTGTTTGGGTTGAATGCTTTCGGGTGGAGGTTTGCTTCCCTGATCGCTGGGACACTCATGGTTTTCGTGGTGATTCGTTTGGCGCGTCGCTTGTCTCACTCCACCTTGATTGGGGGGCTGGCGGGTTTCCTTCTCACCATGGATGGGCTGCATTTCGTGTTGTCACGGATTGCTTTGCTCGACATTTTTCAGGCACTGTTCATCGTGGCAGGGGTGAGTTGTGTCGTCGCGGATCGTGATTTCTTCCGCAACCGGTTGGCAAATCGGCTCACGGCTGAGGAGATCCCTGGTTTGGGTGGCATCGTGGGGCCCGTTATTTTCCGCCCCTGGCTACTGGCTGCGGGGGTTTTCTTGGGGCTAGGGTGTGCTGTCAAATGGAACACGATCTATGTTGTGGCTGTGTTTGGGATCCTCGTGGTGGTGTGGTCGCTGTCTGCTCGCCGCTTGGCTGGGGCAGGACGCAACACGTGGCGCGGGTTATATGTGGATGGTGTTCCTGGGTTTATTTCCCTGGTTGTGGTGGGCTTCTTTGCGTACCTTTCCACCTGGATTCCTTGGCTGCGATCCACTGGCGCCTACGGGCGTGATTGGGGGGTGAATAATCCTGATGCTTTCTCGACCCGCACCTTCGGGGAAGGGTTAGCGTCATGGGCTCACTGGCATCAGATCACTTTCGACTTCCACACCGGCGAGGGTTTGGCCAAGGCGACCCACACCTATCAGTCGAGTCCATGGAGTTGGCCTTTCGTGGGGCGTACGGTGGGGATCTATGCCGATAATGGGATCGAGCCTGGTGTCGATGGGTGTACGGCTGCGGTGGGGGAGACCTGCATGAGGGTCGTGACGGCTTTAGGGACACCGTTGTTGTGGTGGGCGGCATCTGTGGCGATGGTGTTTGCCCTGATCTGGTGGGTGGCGGGAATGGATTGGCGTTTCTCCGTCGTGGTGTGTGGCATGGCGGCCACCTGGATTCCGTGGATGACGGTGGGTTCGCGTCCGATTTTCTCGTTCTATTCGATCACGATGCTTCCGTTCATGGTGATCGCCTTAGCAATGGCTCTCGGGGTTCTCCTTGGGCCGGTCGGTTCAAATCGCCGAGAATCGGGTTCTATCGGGGCTGGTACGCTCGTGGCTCTCATCGTGCTCAATTTCGCATTCCTCTACCCGATCCTGACCGGCGCGCTCATCCCGCGCAGTCACTGGCAGTGGCGAATCTGGCTCCCCGGCTGGGTGTGATGTCCCACTGGGGAGACTGGGACAAAAGGGGACGGGGCGTTTGTCACATTCTGACAATAATGGTTGTTCGACCAGCCGTGTTTCATCGTTTCGGGTAGTGACGGGGTGGAAAGAAATGTGACAAACGCCCCGTCCCCTTTTGTCCGCACAGTCGCACCCCGGTCATTCCGTGCGGAGTCACGGAATCCAGACTCAACAGTCGCAAAAATATAAGTTCTGGACCCTGCGACGCAGGGTGATGAGGTTGCGCAGCCCTCCACTGTCCAACTGTCCCACTGGGACGACCAAGTTTCGTGTTGGGGGTGGACGTTGATAAACTCGCCCACGTGATGCACGTGTTTATTTGTGGTGTTGACCATGTCGATTGAACTCATTGTCCTCATCGTCGTTGTGACAGCCCTCGTTTTCGACTTCACCAACGGTTTCCATGATGCTGCGAATGCCATGGCCACCTGTGTTGCGACGGGTGCTTTCAAGCCGAAGGTTGCCGTACTTCTGGCTGCGGTCATGAACCTGGTGGGGGCTTTTCTGTCCACCGAGGTGGCGAAAACGATTGCCTCAGGGATTGTCGATGATACGAATGTCGCTATTGGCGCGCAAACCGTTTTTGCTGCCCTTGTGGGCGCGATCCTGTGGAACCTGTTGACTTGGCTGTTTGGTTTGCCGTCCTCATCGTCCCATGCCATTTTTGGTGCACTTATTGGTGCAGTCATTGTTCAAGCGGGGATCAATGGTGTCCTGTGGTACGGCGTTGCCTCCAAGATTTTGTTGCCCGCTTTGGTTGCTCCGGTGGTTGCCGGTGTGGCTTCGTGGGCGGGAACCAAGATCGCCTACAAGGGTTTGCATAATGACAACAAGGACTCCAAGAAGAGGTACCGCAACGGCCAGCGGGTGAGTTCCCTGCTGGTGGCCTTGTCGCACGGTACCTCCGATGGACAGAAAACCATGGGCATTATCACTCTTGTTCTGGTGGTCAGTACGGCCCAATTCGCTGCAGCGAATCCTGGTGTTGATTTGCCGTGGTGGCATCAAGCCCCAGGGTCGGGGCCCCACTGGTGGGTCATGGTGGCTGCGGGTATAGCTATTGCCTTGGGCACCTACTCGGGTGGGTGGCGCATCATGAGAACCATGGGCAAGGGCATGGCCGAGATCGAACCACCCCAAGGGTTCATTGCTGAGACCGCTGGAATGTCCTGCATTCTTGCCTCAGCGCACTTGGGGTTCGGGTTGTCGACCACCCACGTGGTTTCTGGTTCCATCATGGGAACAGGTTTGGCACGTACCCCAGAAGAAGTACGTTGGAACACTGCCAAACGAATGCTGATTGCTTGGGGGCTCACTCTTCCAGCGGCAGCACTCGTCGGTGGAGCCGCTGCTTGGCTCGCCCATTTCGGCTCCTGGGGTTTCCTCGCGGTCCTGGCCATCCTCCTCTTTGGGGCTGTGGCCATCAAGATTGCCTCGTCGAGGAACCACATCTCCCATGAGAATGTCAACGATGCCAATGAGGTGACTGTCCTCGCTAAGGCAGCGATTTCTTCGGTGACCACCACGATTCCTAACCCACTGGCTCCAGCGCTACCCGATTATATTGCTGATCACCCGCTGGCTGCTTCGCCTTTGCGTTTGACTGGGTTGAAACCGAAACCGAAACCGAAGAAACCCAAGAAGAAGAAGACCCCACCCAAACCCACTCATAAAAACAAGGAGCGCAAAGATGCTCAGGTGAGAGCCTCGGTGGATAAGGCCAAAGCCAAAGAAGCAGAAAGGGGCGAGTCATGACGCTGTTGCTTCTTGCCATTGATTGGCGTGCCTTGATTCTTGTCGCTACTGTCGCGATCACTGCGACAGTGATTATTGCTTCGCTCATGAGTTTGGCTAACTGGTTTTTCGTACCCAAGGAGTTGACCAAACAGTCCCATGCCAAAGCCCATTCGATGATCGACATCCTCATAGGTGTCCTGGCTGGTTTCATCCTGGGACTTCTGGTGTATCAGATTGGCGTTCAGGTTGGCGGTTGGCCTGCACTCAATGCGTGGATTCCTCTGTGTTGCGCTGTCCTGGTGGTTCTGGTGTTGATGGTCCTGATGGGCTGGCCAACCTCCCACACCCAGTCAACCCCCGCCGAGGGTACGACCCATGTCTATCGCATGATGGGTTTCCTGGTTCTCGGCCTCATCGGTTGTTTCCTGTCTTTCGGCCTGTGGCTGATGATCCCGTACTTCCACTGACCCCCAACCCCGTCATTCGCGAAGTCGCAGAATCTAGAATCCACAGTCGAACAACTGGGTAGTCTGGACCCTGCGACTTCGCGCAGGGTGACAGAGGTAGTCGGGGCTAGTGGGGATTCTGGGCCCTGCGACTTCGCGCAGGGTGACGAAAACAGGCAGGGTCCTGTCTCACCAGAGCATAAACTCTCTTTCGCCTCGGGGTGTGAGGCGCTAGGCTGTGGCATACAAGCACTGATGTGTCGTATGCCCTTCCGAGGGCGCAGATGACACCCGCCCAGAAGGGATTCCCATGACCGACGAATTGATGGTACTGGCTGGTGATTTTGACACCCCGACCATGCAAGATTGGGACCGCGAGGTCCTCAAGGCGCTCAACAAGAGGCGTCCACCCGGATCAGAGCTGACGATCGAGCAGGCCCGCAAGCGCTTGACCTATGTGGGTGTTGATGGCGTGGAGATCGACCCGCTGTATGTGCAACCCGACAACCAGGTGGTGGGGATGCCCGCAGTGACACCTTTCACTCGTGGATCAGCCGCCGAAACCACACCGTGGATTGTTGCTCAACTCCACGAGGATGGCGACATTGCGCGTACGACCGCTGCTATTCAGGATGAACTCAATGCTGGTGGTACGGGGGTGTGGTTGCGCGTTGACGCTGATGCGATCTCCCCAGACACCCTGGGCAAGGTTCTTGCTGGGGTGAAACCTGAAGCTGCGCCCGTGTGCGTGAGCTCCATCACCCAGCAAGCTGACGCCGCTGATGCCCTGCTCAACTTCTTCGCTGGCGAGGCGACCGAGGACGCCGCCGGTAACCTCGGTATCGACCCGATGGCCCAAGCCGCGGTCACTGGTGAGGCTGCCGATCTGTCCGACCTCTCCCAGTGGGTACGCAAGGCGGGCAGCTACCCGAATTGTCGCGCACTAACAGTGGATGTGACCCCCTACGACAATGCGAGCTGTGGTGACATTGATCAGCTTGCGTTCGCGATCGCTACAGGCATTGAGTACGTTCGCGAACTCGATGAGCAAGGTGTGGACGCTGAGGAAGCCTTCGACCAGATTCTTTTCCGTGTGGCTGTGACCGCTGATGAGTTCCTCTCGATTTCTAGGGTTCGTGCTCTTCGTCGTTTGTGGGCTCGCGTGGGCGAGGTGCTGAAGGTTCCTGAGAATAAGCGCGGAGCCATGCAACATGCAGTGACTTCGTGGAGGATCATGAGCAAGGATGACCCGTGGGTGAACCTGTTGCGTACGACCGTGGGTGCCTTCTCTGCTGGTGTTGGTGGCGTGGAGATCATGACTGTTCTTCCCCACGACACTGCCTATGGTTTGCCGACCAAGTTCTCGCGTCGTATCGCGCGCAACATTCAGTTGGTCAATGGCGAGGAAGCCCATGTGGGCCGTGTCAAAGACCCCGCTGGTGGGGCCTGGACCTTTGAGGCTCTCACTGAGCAGCTCGCTGAGAAAGCATGGGCCCGCGTCCAAGAGATCGAAACCCTCGGTGGAATGTCTGCCGCTCTAGCACAGGGCAAGGTTGCCGAGTGGATCAAGGAAACCTGTGATGAACGCTGTGCCCGTTTGGCGACACGCAAGATTCCGCTCACGGGTGTGTCGATGTTCCCCAAGGAAGATGAGGCACCGTTGACTGACTTCATCCCGCGCCCCCCAGCCCCCAAGTACGGCGGTATCGGGGTGTGCCGGGATTCTGCCGCCTTCGAGGTGTTGCGGGATCGCGCGCGTACGTACGAGACGAAGAACAAGACCAAACCCACAGTGGTGTTGGCCTGTTTGGGGGACAGACGGGACTTTGGTGCTCGCGAACAGTTCACCCAAAACCTGCTGCTTGTTGGTGGGATTGGTTTCGACCAGATCGAAGGCCCCACACCTGCGCAGATCGTCGAAGAGGCGAAGAAGGCGGGTACCTCGATGGTGATCCTGGCTTCCTCTGCGAGCGTTTATGCGGAGCAAGCCCTCGATGCAGCGAAAGCCGCGAAGGATGCGGGTTTGACCGTCTGGCTCGCTGGTAAGAAGACCGAGATCGGTGATGGTGCAGACGCCGTGATCGATGGCGAAATCTTCGATGGTATGGATGTGGTCGCCTTCCTGGGTGACACCTTGGATTCGTTAGGAGTTGCGAAATGACTATCCCACGTTTTGACACAATAGAACTTGGTTCGCCGACAATCACCGCTGGCCCATCGTCGACCGGTGAACAGTGGGAGACCCCGGAACAAATCATGGTGCCCCCGCTGTTCAGTGACGCTGACTTGGCGGGCCTGGATTTCCTCCAAACCCTCCCCGGTTTGCCACCGTACCTGCGTGGGCCCTACCCGACCATGTACGTCAACCAGCCGTGGACGATTCGCCAGTACGCAGGATTCTCGACCGCTGCTGATTCGAATGCTTTCTATCGGCGCAACCTGGCTGCCGGGCAGAAGGGGCTCTCGGTTGCTTTCGACCTGGCCACCCACCGTGGGTACGACTCGGATAATCCGAGGGTGACTGGTGACGTGGGTATGGCTGGTGTGGCTATTGATTCGATCCTCGACATGCGGCAGTTGTTTGATGGGATTCCCCTGGATCAAATGAGTGTGTCGATGACCATGAATGGTGCAGTGTTGCCGATCCTGGCGCTCTACATCGTGGCTGCTGAGGAGCAGGGGGTCACACCCGCCCAGCTCAATGGCACGATCCAAAACGACATTCTCAAAGAGTTCATGGTGCGCAACACCTACATCTACCCGCCCGAGCAGTCGATGAGGATCATCTCCGAGATCTTCGCGTACGCCACGGCGAATATGCCCCGCTACAACCCGATTTCGATCTCCGGTTATCACATGCAAGAAGCGGGCGCGACCGCTGATCTGGAGATGGCGTACACCCTGGCTGATGGTGTGGAATATATTCGCGCCGGTGAGGCTGTCGGGTTGAAGGTGGATGCTTTTGCACCGAGATTGAGTTTCTTCTGGGGTACGGGTACGAACTTCTTCATGGAGGTCGCGAAACTGCGCGCTGCACGTTTGCTGTGGGCGCGTCTCGTACGCCAATTCAATCCTGAGGATCCCCGCTCGTTGTCCTTGCGTGCGCACACGCAAACTTCTGGTTGGTCGCTGACCGCCCAGGATGTGTACAACAATGTGGCGCGTACCTGCATTGAAGCGATGTCAGCAACCCAGGGTCACACCCAGTCGCTGCACACGAACTCCCTGGATGAGGCGATTGCTTTGCCAACCGATTTCTCGGCGCGTATTGCTCGCAACACCCAGTTGTTTATTCAGCAGGAGTCGGGTACGACACGGTCGGTGGATCCGTGGGCGGGTTCGGCGTACGTCGAAAAACTCACCCATGATCTGGCTCGTCGTGGCTGGGAGCACATCCAGGAGGTCGAGCAGGCTGGTGGGATGGCGAAAGCTATCGAAGCTGGTATCCCGAAGATGCGTATCGAGGAGGCTGCGGCGCGTACCCAGGCTCGCATCGACTCTGCTCAGCAGACGATTCTCGGGGTCAACAAGTATCTCGTTGAGGACGATGAACTGCCCGATGTGTTGAAGGTCGACAATAAGGCGGTACGCGATGAGCAGCTCGCCAAGTTGGATAAGTTGCGCGCCGAGCGCAATGAGGAAGCCACCCAAGCGGCTTTGGAGAAACTCACGTGGGCAGCAGCCAATCAGGATGCCACTGATCCGGATCGCAACCTGTTGAAACTGAGTATCGATGCGGCACGTGAGATGGCGACGGTCGGTGAAATCTCCACAGCCTTAGAGAAGTCCTTCGGTCGTTACACAGCCCAGATTCGTACCATTTCTGGTGTTTATTCTGCTGAGGCGGGGGAGACTCCCGCCGTGGAGAAGGCCCGTGGTTTGGTGGAGGAGTTCACTGAGAAGACGGGTCGTCGCCCGCGTATCCTCATCGCCAAGATGGGCCAGGATGGTCACGACCGCGGACAAAAGGTTGTCTCCACCGCGTACGCCGATCTGGGTATGGATGTCGATGTCGGACCCTTGTTCCAGACACCCGAGGAGGCAGCTCGCCAAGCCATCGACTCGGATGTCCATGTGGTCGGTGTGAGTTCCCTGGCTGCTGGCCACCTCGTGTTGGTCCCGGCTCTTCGCCAGGAACTCAACAAGGCCGGTGGCGAGGACATCCTCATCACGGTCGGTGGCGTCATCCCCCCCGATGACTACGATCAGCTGTATTCCGATGGCGCCGTGGCGATCTACCCCCCCGGTACGATCATCCCCGAATCCGCCTGCGAACTCATGGAGCGTCTCCTGACAACCGCCTAGTCCCTCCGGTTCTACTCGACTGGTGGTGATTTACCTCCCATCATGGAAGATAAGTCACCCACAGTCGTCGCTTTCTGTGTTTCGGCGGCCCCTCCCTCCCCGTCATTCAGTGCTGCTCTTTTCCCGTCTTTCTGCGCGCCAGTCGCAGAATCCATTGACTAGTCAACGTTTCACTGGTGATGCGCCCTCACACGTATTTACTAGCCTCCCGGATAGAGAGGTTCGCGAGTTGATCGTGGTGGCGGGTGAGGAAACCCCGCACCCAATCGGGGTTCGTCTTAGAGTATTCGCGAAGACTCCAGCCAATAGCCTTATTGATGAAAAACTCGTTGCTGCCGAGGTTGTTGACAATGATGGTTTCCAGAAGGTTTGCCTTCGTCTGGTCCCCGTACTGCAATTGAAAGTCGATAGCGATACGGCGAATCCAGAAGTTATCATCCACTGACCATGTCAGCATCTCAGATTCCAGGTCGGGATTTCGCAGTACGATGTCGCCAACCAGCGAGTCGATGGAGTCAACACTCTCCCACCAGGATTTTCTCTCAGCCAGATCCCTCAACCTGGGAAGATCGGCTGGTTCGAGTTTCTTGGTTGTGCGCTTGAGATAATCGAGGGCGATGTATTGAGCTTCCCGGTAGTCCTTCACCCAACAGGCCTCCACGAAATCCCAGTCAATCTCGGGGTTCTTCTTGAGTTCAACGAGGAAAGGTTTCTCCAAGTCTTTGAGTCGGGGTTTCTGTATCCCCAGGAAAGGAAAGTGGTTTTTCATGTACGCCGACATCTGCTGCGCACGTGACTCATCACCATGAGTCTCCAACTCAGCAAACAACTCGTCGTACCACATAGGATTCCACCTTCTCGTCTGTTCGTGACTGACTCTACATCAGAGCTACTCCATTGTCTGGACCCTGCGAGTCGCAACGCTGCGCAGGGTGACGGTGGATCGTTAACCTTCGACAATGAGGGTAACTGGGCCGGTGTTGGTGAGGCTAACCTCCATGTGGGCGCCGAACACTCCGGTTTCGACCCGTGCACCTAGTCCGCGCAGGGCCTCGACGAAATAGTCGAAAAGGGGTTCAGCGACCTCGGCGCGGGCGGCTAAGTCCCAGGAGGGGCGCCGGCCTTTGCGGGTGTCGCCGTACAAGGTGAATTGGCTGATCACCAGCAGGGGGGCGTCCACATCTGAGCAGGACACATCCCCACGGCTCCACGCATCCGGGTCAGAACCACCCGTACCCTCCAAGATGCGCAACCCCCAGATTTTGGCTGCCAACTTCTCGGCGAGTGCTTGGGTGTCATCATGGGTGATGCCGACCAGCAAGACCAGCCCAGGGGAGTCGAGCACACCAACGGTTTCGCCCTCCACACTCACCGAGGCGAACGATGCCCGTTGGGCGACAATCCTCATGAGATGCGCAGAGCTATTTCGAGAGCCAGGCGTACGAAGCGGGCGCGCGGTTCTGAGGGAAGAGTGCCGAGGGTACGTGGGTCCCAGGTTTCGTCGCTGAGAGCATCAGCGGCATAGATGAAATGGTAGATGTCCACCCCGCGGAATTGGGCGAGAGCAGCCAACGCGGAGGCTTCCATGTCGACCGCGATACAACCGGCTCCAATGCGTTTGGCGAGATTGTCGCGGGTTTCACGGAAGAAAGCATCTGTGGTCCAGATCTTGCCGACCGTGTGGGGGATATCCAGAGACTCCATGATCTCGGCAGTCTTGGTTGCTGTGGGAATGTCGATGAAATCACTCGATTCAGCGTAGTGATAACTCGTACCCTCATCGCGATAGGCGGCCGATGGGACGATCAACCCCCCCATGGGAAGATCGGGGACGAGGGTTCCGCACGTACCAAAAACCACGAATTTTTTCACCCCATGGGCTATGGCTTTCTCGAAAGTCGACACCGCTGTGGGTGCGCCCACCGGGGCCAAGCAGGCAGCGAAGGTACGATCCTTGTAGTCGAGCGAGAAAGCATGGGCAATGAGCGAGGTGGAGTCAATGTCCTGCTCCAGGTCGAGGCTGGCCAGTGGTTTGGTCTTGTGCTGTTCGAGCAACACATGGAAGGTGTACGGCTGGAAGGTCACGATCATGGTGTCCGGGAAATCGGGTACCTCGCGGATCATCTGCGCAGGAGTAATGACCTCGGGACTCGTCGGATCAAAGGTGTCGGTTATCGCCATGACCCCATGCTAGCGGTGGTACGTTGTGGGGCACCGCCGATGTCCCGATCTGTGGGTCAGTGTGTCACACGCCCGCGACGGGGCGTTTGTCACACCGCGGTACGCTTCCTGTGTCATTCTGCGCGAAGTCGCAGAATCCAGAATCCACAGTTGCACGATTGCGGAGTCTCTTGATAGGTGGACGTGACCGGGTTTCAGCGAGGGTACTGCACGTTCACATACAAGACCTGATCTGGTGACCCAAAGGAAAATCTGGAGATGTCGACGAGTTGCCCATCCAGGGTGAAGACGTTTGTCCAGACCACTGCCGGGAGGAAATCCTCTTTGTCTTCTTGGTACTCGTAGAAGATACCATTGGCGAGAATTGTGGTGCTGGATATGGGGAGGATAGCCATGTTGTACCACTCGGTTGAGGCCAGATCAGGAACATTTGTTGGAATCTTAATAGAGCTGAGATAGTAGGGTTCAGAACCCTCCTCGGCCATGTAGTAGGTTCCCACAGTAAAGTAAGTATCTGAATCGTCATCCTCATGGACGGCAAAGACATAACCTGGGAACAGCGGAGCAATAGTTCCACCGATGGCATAGGGCGAGTAATCTTGATATGCGGGTGAGTGGCCCAATCGTGCGAGTTGAGTGGTTTGACCTGTGATCGTGTCGTACGAAGAGAACTCCGCATTCCACTGGGGCCAGAGAAGAGTGGAGTACAACACCTCGTGGGAAGACACGACCTGAACCTCCGCATCCCGATCGAGGGTGCTGATCGTGTTGGTCTCCATGTCGTAAAGGTGTGGGCCTGACCCGTTTCCCCAGCCTTGACGGCAACCATAAAGGAGTCTGTCGTTCGTGGCGTGGAGATGGTGTATGGACATGTACGGAAGACGACTTGTGCGACACAGTGTGTCACTGATGTTGAGTATGCGACTCTGCCCGCCAGCGGTGAGATCGCGCTCGAACAGCTCCAAGGAATCGACTTCATAGGTGTAGTACGCCTTGTTGTTCATGACAGCAAGTGATGCTGGGCAGTCTGCCAGCGTTGTTTGAAAAGTTGAAGAATAGCCTCCCGAGCTGGTGTCGTAAACCAGGGAGTTTATCGTGTGTTTTTCTTTGGGAAGATAGCATTCCAAGACATAAATCCCCTCCCTACTGATGAGGTAGGTGTGACGGGGAGCGCTAAATTGGTAGATCTCTATCTCTTCACCACTACTGGTGAATCCGACGAGCGTCGAGGCCCCTTGGTGCCATTTCCCACCACCATAGGGGTTTGTGCCAGTCCATTTCTCTGCGAAACTCACGAACTCGTGTGGATCTGTGAATGATGAGGCTTCTGGGGTGCTGCTGGTTTCCTGAGTTGTCTGAGGCGTTTGATGAAAGTACCACAAGTTTGCACCTATCCTTGCAGCTATCGCGATGAGCGCAAGGACTATGAGCAGTACGAGTTCCATTCGTGAGGACCCTGGACGCGGGGAATTCATCACTGGTCCCTGGTGCTATCGATGGTCTTGTGCACATTGAAGATGTCGTAGGTATGGATGATCTCTTGGACGGTTTCTGGATCGAAGAACAGCTGTTCATCGTACATCTGAAACAAGATGCCAACACCCTCACGTACTAAACGAAACACGTCGTCGCCGTCCACTTCATTGACCTTTGTCACTGGATCTGGGAGCTGATCGGCAGCGGCCTGTGAGGAGCAGACAACTTGGTAGGAAATGCCTTCATGATCAATCATGACCTCTGTGGGTTCACCTGTCGTGGGTGATTCGTTGGTGGGAATGAACACTTTTTCAGTCATAAAATCTCTCGTGAAACGTGAGATGGGGACTCTCCCGGTGATCACGTCGTCACCCAGTTCGTCAAGATACGTGTAGTAGCTCATGATGCCAGCTTAGACGATTCTCCTCCGTTTTATTCGCCACCTAGTAAAGTGGAAATATGCGCAAGGCTTCTCACTGGTTCGTTGTTCTTTCACTAGTGTTGGTGGGATCGCTCTCAGCTTGCGGGGTCCTGTTCAACCCACCACCCGATCCCAGCAAGGCAGGATCCTTAAAGTCGTTCAGTTACGATTATGGTTCTTTCAACGGTGGATACTGGGCTTTTCAGATCCAGCTTGGCCAGAATCCCGAAGACCCCATGGGTGATCTCATCTATATTTTCTCTGCGAGGGGTTCCAATGGTGTGGAGCTGGATGTGAACAAACCAGTACCGGGCACGGTTCTCGACGATATCGAACAGATCATGGCTGACCACAATATTTACTCCTGGGATGGGTTCAACAAAAGCGACAAAGCCATATTGGATGGGTACAGTTTCGGATTGGTTGCAGAATTTGACAACAGTACGGTCGTAGCCAGTGGTTACATGAAGTACCCCAAGAACTATCACGAAGGCCATCAAGCTCTAGCAACCTACCTCAACGCCCTTGCCGAATAGACGCCGTGTGACACATGGGGCCGGTATTAACTGTCACTCCCTGTGACACATGGGGTCGGTATTAACTGTCACAACCTGACCCGCGTACTAAACCTTCTTGAGATGTGGTGAGAGGTCACCTTTCCCGACAATGGTGATGGTTGATAGACCCAGCCACCCGGCGAGTCGAACGTACTCATGGTGGAGTTCCTGGGCGACACGGGTTCTCATCGGTTCAGCGGCGGGTTCGAGGTACGCGGATTGTACGAGCAGAGTAGAGTTGGCCCGATCTGCTTTCAGGTCGGTGCGGGCCACGAATTGGTCGTCGAGCAGGAACAAATAGACATAGTATCCGTGGGTGCGTTGTGCGGCGGGAGTGTAGATGCTGATCTTGTAGTCGATGTCGAACAGCCAGCTCAGACGGTTTCGGTCAAAGGCGAGAGAGTCGAAGGGGGAAACGAGCGCTGAAGCGGTGAGGGTTCGTGGGCGCTTGACTTCAGCAAAGAGGTACGCGGGGTCTTTCAACCCCTCAACCTCAACTTCGATAAGTTCACCGGTATCGACGAGTTCACTGATGGCAGCTTTGGTGGGCGCAGAGGCAGTACGAAAATAGTCGCCCAAGCACGTGGCCGTACCCACCCCGAGAGCGCGCCCTGCCCGTCGTACCAACTCCACATGATTCTCATGGGTGGCCGGTACATGCGTTCCCAGATGTTCGTGGGGGATCACCCGCTCAGGGATGTCATAGATTTTCTCAAACTGGGTGTTGCGTCCAGCCACTGCGATGTCACCACTCCAGTAGAGCCATTCCAGGGCTGCCTTTGCATCGGACCAATTCCATCCCCACTGTTCGGTTTTGCGGTCCTGACCAAAATTGAGTTCACGCGGCGTGACCGGGCCCAGCTGGCGTACCGCGTCTTTGACCTGCTCGATGATCTGGGGTTTTGAATCCACGAAACGCCGGATCTCACCCCAGGTGAGACTGTAGGCATTGTCCCGGCGAAACTGAAAGAACGGATAGAGGTCCACATCGATGAGGCTCGCCGCGTGACCCCAAAACTCGAAGAGCCGCCGCGGTGGTTGTGAAGCTGCCCGATCCAACAGTGCCCGGTCATAGGCCCCCAACCTGGTGAACAGGGGCATGTAGTGGGCACGGGCCACGACGTTGACGGTGTCGATCTGGAATTGCCCGAGCCGAGTGATCGTCGATTGCACCTGCCTCATCGTGACTACCCCATCGCGGGTCTGCCCCATCCCTTGAGCAGCCAGCGCAATCCGTCGAGCCTGAGCTTTTGTGAGACGCATAACCATATTTTAGAGCGCACAGGGCCAGACTATAGAGTTGTTTGACTGTGGAGCCTGGATTCTGCGACTTCGCGCAGAATGACGGGGGTGGGTGGGTCTGCAGGCGGGGGTACGTTGTGCGGGGGTACGTTGGGTGGCGGGGGTGCGCTCTTCGTGAAGTGAGGATCCCTGATTCGGTGGAACGGATCGAGTGGTCGGCTTTTCAAGGGTGTTCCAACCTGGAGCGCGTACTCATCCCCTCCCATGTGACCCACTTCGAGGGTGGGATTTTTTCTGGTCGCTCTAGCGGGCTCCGCAGCACAGGCTTCGTCGCATCCAGAATCCGCCCTCACCCCACTGGAAAGTGTGCCACTACGCAGAAAAACGTGGGTATTGAACATTCACATAGCTGACTTGATGGGGGGACCCAACCGGTGCGCTGGTGGTGTCGAGCAGTTCCCCTTGAAGGTTCACGATGTAGAGGGTTGCTCCTTCGGTGTCGCCCTGTGAATCCCAGATGGTGACGCTCGCAAATAGTTTGTTGGCTGACACGGGTACTATCGCCATGTCGAAGGCATTCGGGCAGACGTTGTTGAGGGTAACGAGCAGTTCTGGGTTTGACTCTCCCGAGGCATTGTAGAGATCCACCTGGGTGTCATCATTGTTGTCTATCCACATCGCGCCATAGACATAGTCGGTATTGATCGGAACGATTCCTCCACCTGCGGAGTAGGTCGACGAGTCGGAGAAGTGTTTTTGTGTGACCCCGCGCCCGATCAGCGTCGAATCCTTGGTGATGGTGTCATAGGAAAAATATTCAACATAAGCGTCTTCCTCCCATGTTTCAACAGAATACAAAACCTGGTGGCTCAGGACGGCTTCGGCGAATCCATCGCGGGCGATGATGGTCGAGGATCGTGTTTCGATGTTGTACGCATAAAGGGCATAGTCAAAGTCGTAGTACATATCGACACACTCATAGACCAGTGCGTCATCTGTTGCGATGAGGCTAAATATTGATGCGGAGTCGCCGGTCAGGTCGGGGCACAGTGTCAGCGCAATATTGAGGTTCTTGGGTGTTCCCTCAGGCGCCAAATCGTGCTCAACAAGTTCGGTTGAGTACATCTCTGTGAGGTAGTAGGCCTTGTGGTTCACAACAGTGAACTGATCCGGGCAGATGTGGAGTTTCATCAGGAGGGTGGAGGTGTAACCACCGCTTTCAGCGTCGACACTCACTGAGAAGATGGTGGCTGTGGTTGCTGAGCTATCGCATTCCATGACATAGAGTTTGCCGCCACTTTCGCGGTAGGTGTGGGTGTAGGAAGAAAAATGATAGATGTCTATCTCTCTTCCGTCCCCGGTGAACCCAACGAGGGTCACCTGTGGGGCTACGGACTCCGTGGTGGAGGGACTATTGTGATTAACCCCGGTCCATCGTTCGGCATAACTGACGATGGCGCCGGGATCGGTTGGAGCAGCAACGGATTCTTGGGGGCTAGCGATATCGCTTGGGTTGTATAGGTACGCGGTTGCCACGCCTGTGCCGATGAGGGCAACGGCGATGAGGACGACGGGAATGATCCATCGAGGGGTACGGCGACGTGCGGGTTGCACTGCTGGAAGAATTGGTTCATGCTCTGGTGGTGGCCAGTCCACCTGGTTGTTGCCCTGAACGAGCAGCTGGGGTACCTCTGGTGTTAGCGGTGGGGCAATCTCTGGTTCCTCAAAGGTGGGGTTCTTGGCCTGCCCACCTGTGTCAGCGGTTGGTGGTGGAGTTTCATCCTCGTCCCTGAAGATGTCCGGCATCTCAGGTATCGTCCAATCCCAGTCCGGTGGCTTCTGCCCCATGGTCCCTCCTTGCTTACGCTAGGGAAAGCGTACCAAATGGTCTGGACCGTCTCATCACTGCTGGGCGTCCACCATGGTATGCTTTTGCATATGAGGACCACGTTTCATATCGACGACGATCTTTATCGTGATGTCAAACTTATTGCGGTCAGCCAGTGCCGTACTGTCACATCAGCTGTCAGCGAAGCCCTGGAAAAATTTGTCGCAGACCAAGAACCAACCACGGCCGCGTTATCTCAGCCAATAGAGTTTCACATCATCTCATCCCCAGTCGCTACCGACTCTCTGGATGTAACCAGCGCGGTGGAAATCGAAGACTATTTGGACAGAGTCGACCCACCCTTCACCATCAGGAGGTTGAGTAACCATGCTCATGCCTGATGTGAATATTCTGGTGGGAGCGTGGAATAGCGCAGACCCTCAGCATGACGGGCTCAAAGATTGGTTGAATGACGCGCTGATGAGTGGGGATGGTCTGCTGATCTCTAGTTTGGTCATGTCCGGGGTGATGCGGCTTCTGACCAACCCGCATGTGCTTTCCCGTCCCATGGCAACCAGCGATGCACTCGATAACATCGATCGGTTGCTGTCGGCCCCTCGGACCTCTCTGGTTCATCCGGGAGTACGACACTATGAGATTTTCACCGATCTTTGTCGCCAGGTGAACGCTCGTGGAAACCTGATCTCGGATGCCCAGCACGCTGCTCTTGCGATTGAACACAAGGCAACATGGGTGACTCTCGACAGCGATTTTGCCAAGTTTTCCGGTTTGAGGTGGGTGAGCCCTGTGGCTGGTTAGTCTTCCTGGTCTAAGATGAGACGTTTACCGAAGTCGGGCACCCGCGAGCCAGCAGCGAGCTTGCGCCGTATATCTGCACGCGGATCATTCCATGGGCGCGTAAGTTCACAATCCTCCCACAAGGCGATCACCGCTACAGTGTCCTCCGGTTCGAATTGTCGTATGTTCATATAACTACTGTAGTAGGGAGAGTTGTGGGTAGCCCACAAGAGTGCAACACTCAACGACTTAGTGCTACACTTAGTCTATGCCAACCACACTCGTTCGACATTCCATTACCGAAACCCCCCAGATCGCCGAGGCGATTGATGCTGGGGTTACTGCTATGCCTGGTATCCCGCGAGCTGAGGTCGTTCGGAAACTGATTGAGCGTGGCGCCCAGGCGGTACGCGCTGATGAGGAAGTACGGTTGGCAGCCATCGACAAATGGGCAGGATCTAGCTCGGGACCCATCCCTGATGACGCTGCTCAAAGGTTGAAAGATGAGTGGCCACAGTGATTGTTCTTGATGCTTGCGTACTCATCGCTTTTGTTGACCGTACTCACCATTTTCATCATGACGCCAGGATTGTTTTGTCTCATCCAGAACAGTTCGTCATCTCTGCACTGACCGCAGCCGAGGTCATGGTGTATCCCCTTGAATCTGATCATGGGGATTGGTTGAACCTTTTCCGTGATCTGGGTGTGGCTATTGTTGCCATTGAAGAAGAAAATGTTCCCGGTATTGCTGAGATGCGACGCGTTTCGGGTTTGAGGATGCCTGATGCTTTGGTGCTCTGGTTAGCCCAGAACAGTGGTTCCAGCATTGCTACTTTTGATGCTCAATTGATCAAGAGAGCTCAAGAGCTGGGTGTCGCTGTGGCGACGTAAAAAGCTGGGACTGCAGTGGCTGGGGCTCACCATCTCAGCGTTATCGGTGGAGACCTTATACGATAATCTTGAACCCAGTAACCCAGAGGGAAGTGAGGTGCACATGAATAACCAGGCTGGTGTTTATTCTGTTGCTGACCTTGCTCAGGGCGTGATTGCGGGCAACCGTCGCCAGATTGCGCGGGCGATCACTTTGGTGGAGTCGATGAAAATCGATGATCGGGCCAGGGCGCGTGAGTTGCTGGGAATTTTGCGGGATCATCCCACAAAGGCAGTACGCATCGGGGTGACGGGTGTACCGGGGGCGGGGAAGTCGACGTTCATTGATGCCATGGGGGTTCGCCTGATTGAGAAGGGCCACAAGGTTGCTGTGCTGGCGGTGGACCCGTCCTCATCGAAAACAGGTGGATCGATCTTGGGGGATCGTACTCGCATGGGTGCCTTGGCCGTGAATGATGATGCGTTCATTCGCCCTTCACCATCGGGGAACCACCTGGGTGGGGTGGCGCGTGCCACACGTGAGTCGATGCTCGTGGTGGAGGCCGCCGGTTATGACGTCGTACTGGTGGAAACCGTGGGGGTTGGCCAATCTGAGGTTGCTGTCGCAGGAATGGTGGATACCTTCTTGTTGGTGACTCTGGCGCGTGCCGGTGACCAACTCCAGGGGATCAAAAAGGGGATCTTGGAGATGGCGGACATTATCACCGTCAACAAGGCTGATGGCGATAATGAGGCGGCGGCCCGGGTTGCAGCACGTGAGCTGTCGACTGCGATGAAGCTGATTACTGCTGATCCGAAGGCTAGGCGCCCACCGGTGTTGACCTCCTCCTCGTACACCGGTATCGGTTTGGAGGAACTGTGGGAGTCGATCCTGGAGCACCGCGCGTACCTGGAGAAAACTGGTGGACTGGCATCGCGTCGTGCCCGCCAGCAACGCGACTGGATGTGGTCCCTGATTGATGACGAGTTGTTGGAGTCAGTACGCCAAACTCGCGCAGTCAAGGATGTTCGTGGTCGTCTCGAATCCGAGGTCATGGACGGTACGACCTCCGCCATGGAAGCCGCCCAAGAGGTACTCACCACTTTCGCGGCCCACCTCCCCCACACCTGGATGACCGACGAGTAGGGTCGCAACCCCGTCCACTGTGTCTGAAAGCAACTACCCATCCCTATCTGCAACCGTCACCAACCCCGTCTTTCTGCGCGAAGTCGCAGAATCCAGACTCCACAGTTGAACGAGTGTGGTTTCTGGACCCTGCGACTTCGCGCAGGGTGACGAGAGTTGGTCGTGGCAGTTAATACCGACCACAACTGTCAGACCAGAGTTGGTCGTGACAGTTAATACCGACCACAACTGTCAAAGCACATCCAACCCGTCCACGCAGTGCACCCACCCCGTCTTTCTGCGCGAAGTCGCAGAATCCAGACTCCACAGTTGAACGAGTGTGAGTTCTGGACCCTGCGACTTCGCGCAGGGTGACGAGAGTTGGTCGTGGCAGTTAATACCGACCACAACTGTCAGACCAGAGTTGGTCGTGGCAGTTAATACCGACCACAACTGTCAAAGCACATCCAACCCGTCCACGCAGTGCACCCACCCCGTCTTTCTGCGCGAAGTCGCAGAATCCAGACTCCACGGTTGCCTGTCTGGACACTGGAAATCACTCGTAGTAAACTTGAGCGAAGTACACTCAACTTTGGAGGACTGTGATGGATGTTGAGAAGCTGACTGCGATGAGTCGTGATGCTTATAGTGCGGCGACTCGTACTGCGTTGACGAATGGGAATCCTGCTGTGGAGCCGGAACACCTGTTGTCGGCGTTGTTGCTGATTCCCGACAATACGGTGGGTCCGCTGCTGGAGTCTGTGGGTGCTGATCCGACTCAGATCGAGACCGAAGCCAAGAAACTCATCTCGAAACTCCCTGCGGCCTCGGGGTCCTCGGTGGCGCAGCCCACTCTCTCGGGTGGACTGGCACGCGTACTGGCGGAAGCAGAAACCCAGGCACACACCATGGGTGACCAGTTTGTGGCGACCGAGCACCTGCTGATTGGTTTGGCTACGGTGAAATCAGAGGTACGGGACCTGCTGGAGAAGCTTGGATCTTCGGCCAAACAACTCATCGAGGCCTTCAATGAAAGACGCGGGGGTAAGCGTGTGACCTCAGCAGCCTCTGAGGGTGGGGAGTCGGCTCTCGACAAATACTCGGTCGACCTGACTGAGTTGGCCCGTGACGGGAAACTCGATCCGGTGATTGGGCGCGACTCGGAGATTCGCCGCATCGTGCAAGTCCTGGCGCGCCGTACCAAAAACAACCCTGTCATCATTGGCGAACCAGGCGTGGGTAAGTCAGCGGTTGTCGATGGGCTCGCCCAGAGGATCGTGGCCGGTGACGTACCCGATTCTCTCAAAGGGCGCCGACTAGTGTCGCTCGATTTGGCGTCGATGGTAGCGGGTGCGAAATTCCGTGGGGAGTTCGAGGAGCGCCTCAAAGCCGTACTGGGGGAAATCAAGGAAGCCGAGGGGCAGATCATCACGTTCATCGATGAACTGCACACCATGGTGGGCGCGGGCGCATCCGGGGATTCCGCAATGGATGCGGGCAATATGTTGAAGCCGATGTTGGCACGCGGCGAACTGCGCATGATCGGTGCGACCACGCTGGATGAGTATCGCGAGCGCATCGAGAAAGATCCGGCGTTGGAGAGGCGATTCCAGCAGGTGTATGTGGGCGAGCCGTCGGTGGAGGACACGATTGCGATCCTGCGCGGGTTGAGGGAGAGGTACGAGGCGCACCACAAGGTACGCATCACCGACTCGGCTCTGGTGGCGGCTTCAACATTGTCGCATCGATATATTACGTCGCGGCAGTTGCCGGACAAGGCGATTGATTTGGTAGATGAGGCGGCCTCGCGGTTGCGCATGGAGATTGATTCCTCACCGGAGGCGATTGACGAGTTGCGTCGCCAAGTGGATCGGATGACCATGGAGCAGTTTGCTTTGGAGAAGGAGGATGATCCGTCGTCAAAGGAGCGCTTGGGGCGTTTGCAGGCGGAGTTGGCAGATCATCAGGAGCGGTTGCGCGTACTGGAATCAACGTGGACTGAGGAAAAGTCGGGCCTCAACGAGGTCGGCGATATCAAGGAGATCATTGACCGGGTACGCATCGAGGCGGATCGGGCCCAGCGTGAGGGTGACCTGACGAAGGCTTCGGAGTTGCTGTATGCCGAGTTGCCCAAGTTGGAGGAGCGTTTGGCGCGGGCTGCGGAGGCGCGCAGCTCGTACACGATGGTGTCGGAGGAGGTCGATGCGAGTGATATCGCTGAGGTGGTGTCGGCGTGGACCGGGATACCAGTGGGCAAGATGCTCCAGGGTGAGTCGGAGAAACTGCTGGAGAT
>WRIC01000019.1 GCA_009782915.1 Propionibacteriaceae bacterium
CCACTCATCCCAATACGTGTAATCCCACTCAGTCACGGTTTGGGTCTCCGTCACCAACCCCAAAAACCTCTGCCTCACCTCATCAGTAAAATCCCTCGGAGCCCCAGCATAACCAGCAGACGTAGTGACAGCCATCAACCCTGCAAAGGTTCCCCCACCCACACCAGAAATAAGAGCATTCAGGGCAGGATTCTCATCGTATGGGAAAAGAGCTTCCACGAATTCCTCGATGAACATCACCGTGTCATGCGCATCAAGCCCCTGTACCTCTAAATAGTTTTTCAGCAGAGGAAGCAAATGCAGAAAGAACCCCAGTGGCATGGATACCGGGTCACCATAAGGTTCACTCGTATCCATAAGCTTAGACACCGCTCTATAACATAAAAAGGTGAAGTCTTTCGCAGTCATGTGCCCACTAAGAAACCAAATCAACTCCTGCATCTGTGTCATAGCAGGGGTTTGTGTCGTAGCATCACGCTCCAAATCAAGAGACAAAGTTGTGCCATCATTGTGGAAAATTGAATTAGGAATATGAGGTCGTTCGAATGTTACAGCGTCATCATAGTTTAAAGGAGCATCAACAAAATACTGGTTACTCCCAAACACCTGCTGCAACAAAATATTCACATAATCATGCTGATGAGAAATATTAGTGATCTTCGAACCATGCGCTGCGATTTGGGGACCATACTTCAACATGAAAATCCGGTTAAACCCCTGCCCATCAAACGACACCACCTGCTCCACCCGATCCCCAGCAACAATCCCAATATACTGCGCAGAATTCCCACCCTTAGAATGACCCGTCACCACAGCCCTAGCATCACCAGGAAAATCCTTCATCTGCTCAAGAAAACTATCCAAAGCCTGCTGCTGCCCGATCGTGTCCGCAACCGACACATAGCCCCCCATCCCATTATCACGCCAATCAAAATCACCACTAGTGCCCTTCAACACAAACACCGGTGTCCCCCCATAATCAATCATCACCCTAGCACTCAAATGCTTCTCTGTTTCCTCACCCGGCTTCGGAGCACCACCCCATTGACCCGACAAATAACTAGTGGGACCCTGGTCCACACTCGTCACCTTCATCTGCCCATACACCCCCGGATTATCAACAATCTGATTGACCATCATCACGAACTCCTCCGGTGGCACATGCCCAGGACCACCACCCTTCGGACCCGACTCCGAAGCAGCCCTCAACTTCTCAGGATTCGCCTTCAAATCAACAGCCCACTTGTAGACCGTCTCGCCCTCTGGACCACCATACACAGTTCTAGGCTTCCCCGTATGAGGATCCGTGCCCACCTTGGTCGTATACACGATATTGCTGAGAATTAGGCACTCCTCCTCGGTTGGAGTCAACGGATCACCCATTATTCACTCCTTCCACCATTGATCAGACACCAAAAACTCTGCTACACTCGATAAAGGAAACCCTCTACCATACCGTAGTGAAGGATCACCATACACCGGCACAACACGCTCCTCAAACATTTCAGGAGTATAACCCACGATGAATATATGCCCGTCTGAAGCTATCTCTGACAGCTCCTCTGTCAATGTTGGCATCAACTCCTCAACCGAGGCCTGTGTCACCACCTCAGACACCGGTAGATGAACAGTAAAATGAATCTCTTTCTCGTATCCTGGTGTTTCAATATGCTGCTTGAATTCTTCAAACGTGGTGGACGCATCCATCCATGTGGCGAAATCATGGTGCTGCCCTGGCGATTTTACCTCAATGAGACACCCGGGAAGATACGGCCACACAACATTCGCTGCTTTCTTCTCATAGACCGGGCGCATCAAATTCCCCACATACCCATCAGAAAAATGCCACTCGCCCTTCAATATCATCGCCCGCGCGTAGACATAGTCTTCTGGGACACTCGACAATGCGTAAACCCCCTGAAAAGCACCCATCCTCGTCCGGGCGTATGCAAAAGGCTCCCCATACTTCTCCTCCAAATGCGCCAACATAGGCTTCTCCACATCATCCCACGTAACAGGCGGCACACTACGACGAGAAAAATCCACCGAACACCTCCACAAACCCCCCACCACCAACAACACCACCACAAACACCACAACAGAACGATGCCGAAAACCCTGCTGCGAACCCATCACTACTGCCCACCCTGTGCTGAACGATTCACATGAGTCACTCCCACACGCCCAGCCAACTCCTGATCCGTGTAATCAAACCTATCAAGAATCAAAGACAAATATTCATAAAATCTGCTCGTACACTGCTGCATCGCCAAGGTAGCCCCCACAAACCCCTGAAGCGTCCCATCCATCGCCTCAGCAGAAACCGCATCCGACTCAACAAACATTGTATCAATAATATAAGCACCAGCAGCAATCTCACCCACAACCCTATCCAAATTAGCAACCGAAGCCCGGACAACCTCCAACTCCTCCTCATCAATCTCAATAGCATAACCCATGCCAACCCCTAAAACTCGAACTGATCGATCTCGATAATTCCCTGAATGAAATCATCACTCTTACCCAGCATCTTCTCACTCACATCAGTTAATGCCCGACACACACCACCCATTTGCGTATCGAGATTCAGTATAGAACCACGAATGACGCTCTGCATTAACGCGCGATCCAACACGAACTGACACAATTTCTGAAACTCTAACCCAGCCTCATTCAAATTCTCGGCATACACCCCAAGAATCTGTTCAGCTATCAGAATCTCTGAATCGTCAACTACACACTTAGCCACTTACTCAACCTTCCCGAGCACAAACGAATCATCCTATTCCTCCCCCTCTCGCTTACCACGAATCCAGGCAATCGTAGCTTTAATACTATAAACAACAGCCAGCAAGACACCAAAGAATCCAAGAGCATAAGGCACGGCATACAGGACCAGGTCTTTTGCCGTTCGTGGCAAGCCTGGCAGTAAATCAGACAGATAAAAAACTAAAAAAAATAGGGGGACGCCAACAATGATCAACACCAGGAAAAGTAAAACAAGAAAGATATCTCCCGCCAATCCAAGAGACTCCCGAAAAATGTCATCATCGTCCATTCTTGCATTATTTCACATTGTTATCTGACAAGGAAATGAACCAACTATCGGAATTAAGCCGAGGAGCAAAGGGTTCAAACACGATTTATCTACTTAGAAATCACCCTAGAATTGACAAACATGAGTCCGCTTCGCTCAGGTTTACTTGACTTGTAGACCTGAGTCCACTAGACTCATGTTTCCCGAGCGTACCGAGGGTGCGCAACCAGATCAATGGAGGAAAACAATGGCTCGTGCAGTAGGAATCGACCTTGGCACCACAAATTCTGTGGTCGCCGTACTCGAAGGTGGAGAACCCACCGTTATCGCCAACGCTGAAGGTGCACGTACGACACCGTCGGTTGTCGCATTCGCTAAAGGCGGCGAAGTGCTCGTCGGTGAGGTCGCCAAAAGGCAGGCTGTCACCAACGTTGACCGTACGATTCGCTCCGTCAAGCGCCATATGGGAACTAACTGGTCAGTCGACATCGACGACAAGAACTACAAGCCACAACAGATTTCCGCTTTCGTCCTCCAGAAACTCAAAAGAGACGCTGAAGCACACCTCGGTGAACCCGTCACCAATGCAGTGATCACCGTGCCAGCGTACTTCTCTGATGCTGAACGCCAAGCAACCAAAGAAGCCGGCGAAATCGCTGGGCTGACCGTGGACCGCATCATCAACGAACCCACCGCTGCAGCGCTGGCCTATGGACTCGACAAAGGTGACAAAGAACAAACCGTTCTCGTTTTCGACCTGGGTGGTGGAACCTTCGACGTCTCCCTGCTCGAAATCTCTGATGGTGTCTTCGAGGTGAAAGCAACCAAAGGTGACAACCGCCTGGGTGGTGACGACTGGGATCAGTGCGTCGTCGATTGGATGGTCAAAGAATTCAAGAACTCCAACGGCATCGACCTCTCCAAAGACAAGATGGCTCGCCAGCGCCTCCAAGAAGCCGCCGAGCGCGCCAAGATCGAACTCAGCTCCGCACAAGAAACAGACATCAACCTGCCGTACATCACTGCTGGAGAAAACGGTGCCCTCCACCTGGAAGCCAAACTCACCAGGGCAGAATTCCAGCGCATGACCCAGGATCTGTTGGATCGATGCCGTGCACCCTTCAACGCGGTGATCTCTGATGCTAAAACCTCGGTGGGCTCCATCGATGAAGTCATCCTCGTTGGTGGATCCACACGCATGCCCGCCGTGGTGGACTTGGTGAAAGAACTCGCTGGGAAAGACGCCCACAAGGGTGTTAACCCCGATGAGGTTGTTGCCCTGGGTGCAGCCCTCCAAGCTGGCGTACTCAAAGGGGAAGTCAAGGATGTTCTCCTGCTGGATGTGACCCCACTCAGCCTCGGCATCGAAACCAAAGGTGGAGTGATGTCGCGCATCATCGAACGCAACACCACCATCCCCACCAAGCGATCCGAGATCTTCACCACCGCTGATGACAACCAGCCCTCGGTGATGATCCAGGTTTATCAAGGTGAGCGCGAATTCGCCCGAGACAACAAGTCGTTGGGGAACTTCGAATTGACTGGCATCATGCCCGCTCCACGTGGGGTGCCCCAGATTGAGGTTGGTTTCGACATTGATGCCAACGGAATCGTGCACGTATCAGCCAAAGACCTCGCCACAGGTAAAGAACAATCCATGACCGTCACCGGTGGATCAGCGCTCAACAAAGACGAGATCGACAAGATGATGGCCGAAGCTGAATCACACGCCGAAGAAGACAAGAAGCGCCGCGAATCAGTGGAAATGCGCAACACCGCTGATGGGCTCGCCTTCTCCACCGAGAAACTACTCGACGAGCATGATGAAATCCTCACCGATGATGTGAAGAATCCTGTCAAAGAAGCTGTCGCTGCGTTGAAGACAGCCCTCGAAGGGACAGACAACGACGACGAGGTGAAAGCTGCCATGGAAGACCTCAACACCAAGGCAGCCGCTATGGGTCAAGCAGTCTATGCCGCTGCTCAGGAGCGTGAAGCCGCTGCTGGGGCCGGTGAAGGTGGCGAGGAAACCGCTTCCGGTGATGATGATGTTGTTGATGCTGAGATCGTGGATGAAGACGACCAGAAATGAGCGAGACCGATCACGATTGGGATGAGGAACTCAACAACCTCATCAGCGGGATGGGAGCATCAGATGATGCTCCCTCCAACACCGGTGAAACTAGTGACGTACCCGTGGAAGAGGTTGCCGAGCCCAAGACGCCCGAGCAACTCCTGGAAGAACGCACCGCCGACCTTCAACGCCTCCAAGCCGAGTACGTCAACTACAAACGACGCGTCGACCGTGACCGTGATTTGGCGCGAAGGCGAGGAATCGAAGCCGTACTCGTCGACCTGTTGCCCATGCTCGACGGGATCGATGCGGCGCGTGCCCACGACGAACTCACCGGTGGGGCGTTGATGCTGGCCGAAGAAGTAGCCAAAGTGGCCACTAAATATGGCCTCGAAGGGTTCGGAGCTGAAGGCGACGAATTCGATCCACACATCCATGAAGCGCTCATGCACATGGACAAGCCAGGGTACGCGGTCGACTCGGTTGCTGAAATCTTTCAGCGCGGGTACCGCATCGGCGACAGGATCGTACGCCCTGCGCGAGTCGGTGTTGCGAGCGCTGACGACAGCCTTGCCGCCCCAGACAAGACCGACACCCCAACAGGTGAGGATTCGACAGAAAGGAAACCAGAGATGACCAAGAAATGTTGCTGCTGCGAGAACTGCGACTGCTGTTACAAAGACTCCGAATGCTGTGAGAGCCCCGACAAATGTGTCGAATGTACCTGCGAATGTGCCGACTGTGAGCGCTGTCGCAAGAAAGACTGCTGCGGAGAATGCGGCTCATAGAGACGCATGCGAGGTGAGCCCCGCAAGGAGGTGATGAGATGAGCCAAAAAGACTGGCTAGAGAAAGACTATTACGCTGTCCTGGGCGTGAACAAAGACGCCACCGACGACCAGATTAAAAAGGCTTTTCGCAAACTAGCGCGGAAATACCACCCCGATCAAAACAAAGACTCCAGCGCCGAAAAAAAATTCAAAGAAGTCACTGAAGCCAACGATATTCTCTCCGATCCCAAACAGAGGGCAGAATACGACCAGGCTCGATCCCTGTTCGGCTCAGGATTCCGCTTCCCCGGATCAGGTCGCGGGCAAGGGTCCACCATGGGGTTCGAAGACATCTTCGCTTCGGGAGGGTCAGGGCTCGGGGACATCCTGGGAGGATTCTTTGGCGGTGGAGGAGGGCAAAACCCGCGGGCACCGCGTCGAGGAAGCGACGTCGAGACCGAAGTAAAAATCGGTTTCAAAGACGCCGCCCAAGGAACCATGGTGTCACTGCGGCTCAGCTCAGAAACCGCCTGCGACTCCTGCCGAGGAACCGGCGCGCGCGCAGGGACCACACCGAAAGCCTGCCCATCATGCCACGGCTCAGGAATGACCGCCCGCCAATCCGGGGGCTTCGCTGTTTCCGAACCCTGTGGACTGTGCCACGGTCGCGGACTCACCATTGATGACCCCTGCCCCCAGTGCTCCGGGACCGGGCAAGGACGATCCAACCGAACTATTCAAGTACGCATCCCCGCCGGAGTGAACGACCATCAGCGTATTCGAATCAAAGGAAAAGGCGCGCCCTCGCCTGGGGGAGGTGTGGCCGGTGACCTCTATGTCGTGGTGCACGTCAACCCCGATCCCCTCTTCACCCGCCAAGGCGACCACCTCGCCATCACCGTACCCGTCACCTATGTGGAAGCAGCACTCGGCGCGGAAATCGGCGTACCCACCCTCGATGGAGGCCAAGTACGACTCAAAATCCCCGCGGGAACCAAAACCGGGCGAACATTTAGGGCCAAAGGCAAAGGAATCCAACTCAAGAATGGTTCAACCGATCTGCTCGTGACCGTACAAGTTCAAGTCCCTGAACACCTGTCGGTGGCCGCCCAGGAAGCTCTGCGGGCCTACGAAGCCGTCGCCGGGGAACCCAATCCGAGGGCGGACCTGAGAGCAGGTGAGTGATGGCAGCATCAAAAAACCGGCTCCCACTCAAATTTGATACCCATGCGCCCTTGTTTCTCATCTCCACCGCTGCACGCCTAGC
This sequence comes from Propionibacteriaceae bacterium, assembly GCA_009782915.1. Classification (GTDB taxonomy): domain Bacteria; phylum Actinomycetota; class Actinomycetes; order Propionibacteriales; family Propionibacteriaceae; genus WQYJ01. The sequence goes on from WRIC01000019.1 coordinate 7,148, forward strand.
GGGGATGCACCCCCAAACCCTGCGCACCTATGATCGCATGGGGCTGGTGACCCCCCAGCGAACCGCTGGTCGAGGGCGACGCTATTCTATTGCTGACGTCGAACGGCTCCGATTGATTCACTATTTAACCCAAGATGAGGGCGTGAACCTCGTGGGTGTTCGCCAAATCCTGGACCTGCAATCGCAAGTGGATGCCCTCCAAGAAGAAGTAGTGCAACTCACCGAGCAGCTCCACCAGGCACGAACCACCACCCCCCGGTCGCGCCTATTCACCGCCTCCGCCGACGAGGTGTGGGTAAGAACCACCTCCCGGGCCATACTCCCGTGACAATTGTCCGCAGTCCGCGGAGCACACTCCCCACCGTCATTCTGCGCGAAGTCGCAGAATCCAGACTCCACAGTCGAACAACTGGGTAGTCTGGACCCTGCGACTTCGCGCAGGGTGACAGAGGATAAGAGTTACTGGGTGATGGAGGATAGCGGTTACTGGGTGACGGTGGATAGCGGTTACTGGGTGACGGTGGATAGGAGTCACTGGGTGTCGGAGGATAGGAGTCACTGGGTGACGGGGGATAGCAGTTATTGAGTGACAGTGGGGATGTCCCAGTTGGTGAGTCCCTCGCGGTCAAGTTCGCCATCGGGCCACACTGCTCGGGTAATACCTGCTGCAGCGAGGGTTTTGCGGCATCCGGGGCAGGGAGGATCAGTGATGTATGCGGTCGCGCCCTTCGTGTCACGGGTGGCATAGAGGACAGCATTCACCTCACCATGGATCGCAATGCAAAAACCCGGCGTACCCGGGCGATCATAGTCACCCAAACCAGGGACAACCGAATAGTCGAGCAGGCCGCGTGGACAAGCACCCTCCAAACAATCCGGCTCCCCCGACGGTGCGCCGTTATAACCAGTCGAAATAATCCGGCGGTCCAAAGTCAACACAGCCCCCACCTTGCGACGGCGGCATTTCGCACGAGTCGCCACAGCATGAGCAATCCCCAGGAAGTACTCATCCCAATCAGGTACGGTGTGCTGCTCGGTCATCGTTACTCCTTAGAATCTTGACTGGGTTCCCATTGTGTCGCCCTGGGTTCCTGCTGAGTGGTCCTGGGTTCCTGTTGTGTCGCCCTGGGTTCCTGCTGAGTGGTCCTGGGTTCCTGTTGTGTCGCCCTGTGGTCTCAATCCGTCTCCTTGCGCAACCCCATGCCGTCTCCCTGCGCGAAGTCGCAGGGTCCACACTAGTAGCTGGTCAATGGATTCTGCGACTGACGCGCAGAAAGACGGGAAAGGGATGCGCAGAAATTCAGGGAAAGGAGTTGCAGAAAGACGGGAACCTAAAACCATTTCTTGCGGAAGAACACCATGGTCACGCCGAGGGCGATGAGGAACGACAAACTCACCACAATAGCGAAACCCCAGATCGTTGCCGACAGGGGCATCCCATCCAGGTTGAGGTTCATGCCGTACGCCGAAAAGATCATCGTCGGGATCGACAGAACAATAGTGATCAAGGCCAGGGTTTTGATGATCACATTCTGGTTGTTGGCGATAACCGACGCGTAGGCATCCATGGTTCCCGACAGAATCCCCGAGTAGATATTCGCCATTTCGACCGCTTGCTCGTTTTCGATGATCGTGTCCTGGAGAAGATCCTCATCCTGGGGGTATTTCTTGATCGCTGAGGTACGCGCCACCGACTCCAACACCTTCTGATTCGACACCAACGACGTACTGATATAAACCAGTGATTTCTCCAGATTCAACATCTGCACCAACGACTCATTCGTCGTCGACTTACGCAAAGCAGCTTCCTGGCGGTCAATCATCTTCTCGATGTCCTTCAGCGCGACAATATAAGAACGCGCAGTCCTCATCAGCATCTGGAGAGTGAACCGAGTCTTCAACGAGGTGTCCAGATAACGTACCCTGCCTGCCTCCAGCTCAGCGAGAGCAGGAACACGTTGGAGGGTGACCGTCACCACATTCTTTGCGGTGATTAGTATCCCAATAGGAATAGTAATGTGGCTCGGCCCGAGGTCGTCCTCATCCTCCGTGGTGGGCGCATCCACCAGGATCAACACACAACCACGTTCAGGGCTCACACGGGAATGCTCCTCAACATCCAAGGCGGCCGCGAGTTCCTCAACATCCACATCACACGTGGAAGAAACAAGTCTCAACTCTTCCATCGTGGGGTTCGTCAACGAGATCCATGTGTCATCAGCAATCTCATCCAATTCAACAAGTTGCCCAGTCTCATTAGATTTAAAAACATTCAGCATGACGACCTCCTCATCGGAACTCTCAAATAACCCTGACCAACCCTACACTGCTCTTGTTGTTTGCTGTTAGTTGAGGAGTCTGGACCCTGCGACTTCGCGCAGGGAGACGGAAAGGACGCAAAGGGGACGGGGCGTTTGTCACGGACGCAAAGGGGACGGGGCGTTTGTCACAGCGTGTGACAAACGCCCCGTCCCCTTTTATCGCGCGCGGGCTTGGCGGACCAGGTCCCAGCTGAGGACCACTAGGGCAACCCAGATCAGGGCGAAACCGATCCAGCGCTCCAGGGGCATTGCTTCGCGGAAGAACAGTACGCCCACCAGGAACTGGCCGACAGGGGCCAAGTATTGGATGAACGCCAGTGACACCAAAGGCAGACGGGAAGCACCCACCGCGAACAAGAGCAGAGGAACAGCGGTCACCACACCCGTACCAATCAGCAACAGAGAATAAGGCAAAGATATCGTGGTGAAACTACCGCGCCCACTGGCCTCCAAGAAAACCAAAAACCCAAGACTCAAAGGCGCCAACGCCAAAGTCTCCACACCAAGCCCCACAAAAGGGGTCACCCGATGGCCGACCTTAGATTTCACCAAAGAATAGAAGCCGAAACTAAACGCCAACCCCAAGCCAATCCAAGGAACCCGCCCCACACCAATCACCAACACCACCACAGCCACCACCCCGATCGCCAGTGCCACCATCTGCGCCGGGCGTACCCGCTCGTGAAGGAACAACACCGCCAAACCAACAGTCACCAGGGGGTTAATAAAATAGCCAAGAGCCCCATCAACCACGTGGTCGCTTTGCACTGCATATATATAGATGAGCCAATTGAGCGACACCAGTACGCCCGCAGCAAGCAGAATCCCCACCAGCTGGCGATCACGAAACGTGGCGCGAACCTTGTGCCAGCCGCCCAGCAGAGAAATCCCCACCACACAAAACACCAGCGACCAGACGATGCGATGGCCCACCACCTCCACCGGCCCGCTACGAGCCAAAAGGAAGAAATACAGGGGAAACCCACCCCACAGCGCGTACGCGGAAACAGCCGCCACAAGCCCCCTGGTGTCGTTGTGTTTCATCAAACCCCTGGTGTCACTGCTCTTGAGTGCTCACCGGAAGATCACCAAACTCTTCCGTATCAGCAGCATGGTCCACCTCCAGGGTGTCCAATTCTTTCTGCGCTGCTTCAGCGACCTCCGGGGCAACCGCTGGATCTTTCACCCGAGCAGTGAGCTTCCTGATCCTCTTCGAGCGCGCCAGAATATTGGACAACTTGATTGGGTCCTGGTCAGAGGTCCCCGGATTCGAAGCAATAAACGCATTCAACCATCGATTACGCGGATCAATATCAATGAAAAGGGTTTTCACCAATAGGGTCGCTGGGATCGCAAGAACCGCACCCAAGGGCCCCAGGACGTACGCCCATAAGAACAGCGAGAGTACGGCGATTGTTGGTGTAATCCCCACCGCATCCCCAGCGAACTTCGGCTGAACCAAATTCTGTATTGCTGTGAACACACAGTAGCCAACCACCACCCACAGGGCCGTCCACGGGTCTGTGGCGAGCAGGGCCATGAGGAACGGTGGTACGACACCAAGCACGAACCCAACATTCGGGATGTAATTGGTGACAAAACTAAACACCGCCCATACTCCAGCCATGGGTACGCCCAGCGCCATGAGCAGAATCCAATTACAGATACCCACGATGATGCCGAAGATCGTCGACACCACCCAGTACTTGCGCGTACCAGCTGCAAAAGAAGACAGAGCCCACGCCAACGTCGGATTGTGACGCTCCCCCAAGCGGTGCATTCTCTCCGAGAAACCCACCGAATCAATCACCATGAAAATCAACACCAAAGCGATCATGAACAAAACACCCAAGAAACTCGTCAGTCCGGAGGTGATCCCCCCCAAAGTGGAGGTGATCGTCGACAACTCCAAACCCTGGAGTCTTTTAATAGCCTCCTCAGTGATGGCATCGCGATCAATGTTGTATTTCTCAGCGAACATCACGATCTCGTTGATCATCGCATTGAACTGAATGGAATACTTGGGCAACTCACGAATAAGGCGAGCAATAGTCCACCCCACCGACCAGATCAAGGTCACCAGGATGCCGATCGCCACCAGGCCCGCCACCAGGGAAGCCAAGAAGCGCGGAATATGTTTGGCCAAGGCGCGCTGGATCGGGAAAACCACGATGACAACATTGAGCGCCATGAATGTTGCTGCAAAAGTCGACTTCATGGGTTGAATCCCCTGGGCTGCCAGAACAACAGCCATCAGCCCGAGCAGTATCGCCAAAGCACGCGGAATCATCGACTGCGGTGCCGCAGGCAGGGATTCTTCTAAAGGAAGGTCTTCAGATTGAGCAAACGCCATATCCTCTAGTGTGCCACACCTGCACCCCGCCGTCATTCTGCAGAGCACACTCCCCCCCTGTCATTCTGCAGAGCACACTCCCCCCTGTCATTCTGCAGAGCACACTCTCCCCTGTCATTCTGCAGAGCACACTCTCCCCTGTCATTCTGCAGAGCACACTCTCCCCTGTCATTCTGCGGAATACACTCCCCCCTGTCATTCTGCGGAGCGGAGCGACTCGCAGAATCCAGAATCCACAGTTGAACGACTGCGTAGTCTGGACCCTGCGACTGCGCGCAGGGTGACGGGAGTTGGGCCTCGGTTCCTGTCCCCACTGGGACAAAGGGGGCTACGATAATCATGAGCCCCTCGAATCCGAAAGGACCACCATGCCTGAGTTCTCGTTCACTGACATTCTTCCCATGACGGGCGACCAAACGGTCTATCGCAAGCTGACTGACCAGGGGGTACGCCTAGTTGAAGCGGGCGGTCGCAGTTTCCTGGAGGTTGATCCATCGGCGTTGACACTGCTCGCTGAGACTGCTTTCCATGACATTGCTTTCTACCTGCGTTCCTATCATCTCGCCCAGCTGCGAGCCATCCTTGACGACGATGAGGCCTCCAACAACGACAAGTTTGTTGCCCTGGATTTGCTCAAAAACTCGGTGATCTCCGCAGCTGGTGTTCTGCCGATGTGTCAGGACACTGGGACGGCGATCATCATGGGCAAGAAAGGTTCACGGGTTCTCACCAGTGACACTGAGCGCGATGAGGAGTCCTTGTCTCGCGGGGTCTACCGCGCGTACACGAATCTGAACCTGCGCTACTCCCAAAACGCTCCTCTCACCATGTTTGAGGAAGTGAACACCGGAACAAACCTTCCCGCTCAGCTTGAACTCTATGCCGACACTGAACCCGGACATGAGAACACCTACAAGTTCCTGTTCATGGCTAAGGGTGGGGGTTCGGCCAACAAAACCTTCCTGTTTCAGCAGACCAAAGCCCTGCTCAACGAGCAATCCCTGATGACTTTTCTTCGTGACAAGATCGCGGAGTTGGGTACGTCCGCCTGCCCGCCGTACCATCTCGCCATTGTCATCGGCGGGACCTCAGCGGAGTACGCTCTCAAAACCGCCAAGTATGCCTCTGCGAAATACTTAGAGACCCTGCCCACCTCCGGGTCGAAGAGCGGGCATGGTTTCCGTGACCTGGAGATGGAATCCAAGGTCCTGGAGCTAACCCGCGAGATCGGTATCGGCGCCCAGTTCGGTGGGAAGTATTTCTGCCATGACGTACGCGTGGTGCGCCTCCCGCGCCATGGCGCCTCGGTCCCTGTGGCGATTGCTGTGTCGTGTTCCGCTGACCGCCAGTGCGTGGGCAAGATCACAACCGAGGGGGTTTTCATTGAGAAACTCGACATGGATCCCGGTGAATACCTTCCCGAGGTGACCGCTGAGGAACTTGGTGGTGAGGTTGTGGAGATCGATCTCAACCAACCCATGAGTGAGATCCTGGCGACCCTGTCGAAATACCCTGTGCGTACACGCCTGTCCCTGACTGGTCCCATGATCGTGGGACGCGATATCGCACACGCCAAGATCAAGGAACGCCTGGATGCTGGTGAGCCGATGCCCCAATATCTGAAGGACCATCCGGTTTACTACGCGGGTCCGGCCAAGACCCCTGAAGGTATGGCTTCGGGTTCCTTCGGCCCGACCACTGCTGGTCGAATGGATGCGTACGTGACCCAATTCCAGGCAGCGGGTGGATCCATGGTGATGGTCGCCAAGGGGAACCGTACCAAGCAGGTCACCGAATCATGCCAGGCCCACGGTGGGTTCTATCTGGGGTCGATCGGCGGACCAGCGGCGCGACTCGCCCAGGACTGCATCACCAAAGTGGAGGTCCTGGAATACCCCGAATTGGGGATGGAAGCCATCTGGAAGATCGAGGTCCAAGATTTCCCCGCCTTCATCGTCGTCGACGACAAAGGTGAGGACTTCTTCGCCTCCATCATGGCCGTCATTCCCACCATCGGTAAACGCCCCGGACTATGAGCCACCAACCCCGATATTCTGCGTGACCCACCCCTGTCATTCTGCACACCCCTAACCCCGTCATTCCGCGCACCCCTAACCCCGTCATTCTGCGCACCCCTAACCCCGTCATTCTGCGCGAAGTCGCAGAATCCAGACTCCACAGTCGAACAACTGGGCAGTCTGGACCCTGCGACTTCGCACAGGGTGACGGGAAGTGGAGCAGAGCAGGGTGACAGGAAGTGGAGTAGAGCAGGGTGACGAGAGTTGGTCGTGACAGTTAATACCGACCACAACTGTCACAATCCGTCATTCTGCGCGTAGTCGCAGAATCCAGACTCCACAGTCGAACAACTGGGCAGTCTGGACCCTGCGACTTCGCGCAGGGTGACGAGAGTTGGTCGTGACAGTTAATGCCGACCACAACTGTCACAATCCGTCATTCTGCGCGTAGTCGCAGAATCCAGACTCCACAGTCGAACCACTGGGCAGTCTGGACCCTGCGACTTCGCGCAGGGTGACGGGAAGTGGAGTAGAGCAGGGTGACGGGAAGTGGAGCAGAGCAGGGTGACAGGAAAGCTAGAATGGGGGCGTGATCGAGCAACAAGCCCCAACACCGCTAGGGAGGGAGTTGGCGGTGGCGAAAATGACTGCCCGGGGAGTTTCACCAACAGCGATCTCGATTTTCGCTCATTATTGGGATCAGCTTGCCTCGGGCGCCACGGGGATGATCCCTGAGGACACGATTAGCCCACTGACCGACCCTGACATTCTCGATGATTTCACCGAGCAACCCGAGGATCGCGAAGCCCTCGCCGCGACAGCGATCATCAAACTCAACGGCGGTCTCGGCACCTCCATGGGGCTCAACAAGGCCAAGAGTCTTCTCCCGGTCACCGGCGACATGACCTTCCTGGACGTGATGGTACGCCAGGTGCTGTGGGCCCGCAGGCAGTACGACATCCGCCTTCCGCTGATTTTCTTGCACTCTTTCAACACCCAAAGCGATGTCCTCGAAGCACTCACCGCCTACCCAGAACTCCCAGTCGGCGATCTTCCCCTCGATATGCGCCAATCGGAGGAACCCAAACTCCTGCAATCCGATCTCACCCCAGTCACTTGGCCAACAAACCCCCACCTGGAATGGTGTCCCCCCGGACATGGTGACATCTATCCGACGATGCTTGACTCAGGAATCCTCGACCAGCTCATCGACCAGGGTTTCCGATATGCCTCCATCTCAAACTCCGACAACTTGGGAGCTGCCCCATCCGCAGCACTCGCCGGATGGTTTGCCCGATCGGGAGCCCAGTTTGCCACCGAGATCACTGCGCGCACACCCATGGACCTCAAAGGAGGCCACATCGCCATCCGCAAGTCCAACAACCGCCTCATCTTGCGTGAATCAGCCCAAACCCCGCCCGATGAGATGGTGTTCTTCACCAACCCTGACATTCACCCCTACGCCCAATGCAATAATCTGTGGTTTGATCTCATCGCCTTGCGCCAGAAACTACGCGACACCCAGGGGATTCTCGGGCTCCCCCTGATTCGCAATTCCAAGACTGTTGACCCCGCCGACCCCACCACCCCCCAGGTTTACCAGATTGAAACAGCAATGGGTGCAGCAATCGAATCTTTCGAACAAGCCAAAGCCATCGTCGTACCGCGGGGGCGTTTCCTTCCTGTGAAAACCACCAATGAACTTGCACTGTTGCGGAGCGACATCTTTGAAATGGGCGAGGATTTCGTCCCCCGTGCCTCAACCTCCCAGCTTCCCGTGGTGAGCTTCTCCAGCGCGTACGCCAGGGTCGCTGACTTCACTCAACGCCTCCCCCACGCGCTGGGTTTGAAGCATGCCACCTCACTGACAGTCCAGGGGGATTGGTCTTTTGGTCACAACATTCAGGTCATGGGCGACGTTGTTTTAGGTGATGAGGGTGGCCATATCACCGATGGTACGAACCTTCGACGCTCACCGCTATAGAAGGGTTAGTCGCATATCCGACAAAGAACCGATCTTGATGCTGAACAGAGTGGTTTGTCTCACAGTGTGGGATAATTCCTCAATATTCCGCTTTTCCTTGGCCTTGACTGGCTGAAGAAACACCCAGATGGTATCTTCACTTTCATGACCGAAGGAGTTGGGGGTATTAGCGGTATTGCGCGCGCCCTGGCGGTTCTGTCTGCTTTTCACTCCCGTGATCGAGAATTGTCCGCTGCTGAGCTTGCTCGCCGCGTGGGGTTTCCACGCTCAACGGTCTACCGCCTGGTGGGGGAACTCTCCGAATTGGGCGCACTAGAACAAACCCCAGATGGCCATTACCGCTTGGGTACGAAGGTGTTGGAGCTCGGTCACCAGGCCCAATACCAACGTGGACTTCGTGAGCTTGCTTCTCCTTTCCTTGCCGATCTTGCGATGACCACTCGACAGACCACCCACCTGGCTGTCCTCGACCACCATGATGTGGTCTTTCTTGACCGCATCAGGCCAACCACTGTCCCCCAACGATGGACCCGCCCCGGTGGACGCCTACCCGCCAGTGTGACCGGTGCAGGTAAAGCGATCCTGGCTTTCTCCCCACCAGAGCTAGTGGAAGCGATTTTCGCCAAAGGATTGCCTGTTCTCACCCCACACACCATCACCGACGAGGAGCGCCTACGCCACGAACTCGCCCGTGCACGGCAAACCGGTATAGCTTTCTCTCGCCAAGAGCACGCCGTGGGCACGAGTTGTTGTGGGGCTCCCATTTTTGGCGACAAGCGACGAGTTCTCGGTGCTGTATCCGTCTCAGGCCCCACCTCCACGATTCGCCTCGACCTGATTGCTGTCGCCGTACAATCAGCTGCAGCAGGAATCTCCAGGCTCTACTCCCAAGGCATCGCAGCGGAAAACCGGCGTGCCGCAGCGTCCAACACTCCAGCCCAGCAAACCACAGCCTGACACTCCACACAGGGGTTTGGTTTATTGAATCCTGGGATTCGATAAGATAGTTCACGCGTGATCTGTGCATACTTCCAGATAAGGAGGCCAGGCAATGGGTATCTTCTCCCAAGCTGAGAAAAAACTTGAGGGTGCTGTGGGTGGCATTTTCGCTCGTGCATTCAAAGGTGATGTGCAACCTGTGGAAATCACTCACCGCATTTGCAAGGAACTCGATTCCCTCGCCCAAGTCATGGGTGATGACCGCTATCTTGTCCCCAATGACTTCCTGGTGTCGCTGTCCAAGCATGACTATTCCCGCCTCTTCCCGTACTCAAAAACAATGACTGCGGAGATGATCGCTGATCTGCGGGAGTACGCCGCCGAAAACGACTACATCTTTAATGGGCCCATCACCATCAATCTCGACGAGCGCCCCGATCTTCCCGTCGGCAGATTCAAAATCAACAGCCACACCGTTGCCGTCGTGGATGCTCCACGAAGCTCCCCTGGCGCTATGAAATCAGCCAACCTTGTTGTCGAAGTCAATGGCGTACGCCATCCACTGACCCCGCCAGGTTTCACTGTGGGTAGGGGAGGAGATGCTGACCTACGCATCAACGATCCAGGTATCTCCCGAGTTCACGCACAATTCGTTGTCACCGGGACAGGGCCCACTTTGTCTGTCCACATCCAAGACCTCAACTCCACCAACGGAATCCTTGTTGATGGTCGCAAAGTGAAAGAAGCAGAACTGTCCGACGGCTCAAGGATCGACATCGGCAAGACCCAGATGCTTGTCTATGCCCCCACCGGGAGCTGATGTGGCAGAGTTTACTGTTCTGGTGTTGAAGATCGCCTTCTTGGCGGTCTTGTGGCTCTTCATTCTCCTGGTTGCCGCAGTGGTGAACTCGGACATGATTGGTCGCCGCCAACGCAAAACCCGTGACGTTGATCTTCCACCATCACCCGATGCACGCAAATCCATTCGCAAAGGAAAAAAAGAACCCTGGATTTTGGCGATCGACTCTGGGATCCATGCTGGGGATCGACTCCAGCTCGTACCCGAGGTTCGCATTGGACGATCAGAGACCTGTGAACTGGTTCTCGACGACGACTTTGTTTCCTCCACCCATGCCAAACTCTCTCACCGGGAGGAAGGTGGCTGGTTCCTCAAAGACTTGGGAAGCACCAACGGCACCTTCGTTAATGCTGAAAGGATCTCGCACGCAACCGCAGTCACGGTGAAAGATGTGATCCGCATCGGCGAGATACAGATGAGGTTGGAGATCTGATGACCCTCACTCTTCGGCCCATGGCCCACTGCGAGATTGGCTTGGTACGCAAGTCCAACCAAGACTCAGGTTTCGTATCGAGCGCGATGCTCCTGGTCGCTGATGGCATGGGAGGTGCTGCTGCTGGGGATATTGCCTCCGCGGTGACCGCACGGGATTTGAGAAAACTCGGCAACAATCCGGGAACCGGCCCAGAGGTTCTCGACAGTTGGCGCGAAGCACTCACCGAGGTGAACACCTCTGTTGCCGAGATGATTCTCGCCAATCCCCGACTCGACGGCATGGGTACGACCGTGTGTGGGGGAATCTTTGATGGCGAAGAACTCCACATTGCCCACATCGGTGACTCCCGTGGCTATCTTTTCTCCCATGGGGAACTAACCCAACTCACCCACGACCACTCCTATGTGCAGTCCCTGGTCGATGATGGCAAAATCAAACCCGAAGAGGCCATGGTCCACCCCCATCGTTCCCTGCTGCTCAAGGTTCTCAATGGGCAACCAGAGATTGCACCAGATTTCTTCTCCCATGAACTCATCGCTGGGGATCGGGTCATGTTTTGCTCCGATGGGTTGTGCGGGCTCGTACCAGATGAAGATATCGCCCAAGCGATGGCTTTACCTGACCTGTCGGAAACCCTGCTCACCTTGACTGCTTTCGCTCACGCGGCTGGTGGGACAGACAACATCACAATCATTCTCGCTGACGTTGTTGAGGTGAAATCCCTGGCTGCTGGTGGAACACCCCCACCGAAAATCGGGGAAAACACGATCGCTTTTGATGCAGACCTGGCCCTTCTCGACCAAGACGCCCTGCCTGTTGTGGAGTTTCGTACCTCTGGTCTTCTGGGAGCGGCCGCCGATCCTAAGATTATTTCTCGGATCAAAGCAGGTCGCAAAGCCGCTGGGAAACTTCAACTTCCCCAAGCTAAGGCATCTGGGGGAACACCCCCGACAACCATCACCGAAACAGAGAAACACCGCTACTCTCTGCTGTCGAAAAAGAAATGGTGGCTTCAGGTGTTGATCACCTTGCTGATCATCCTGGGTTTGGCTGGTGGTGCTTGGGCGGTACGAAGCTATATCTACAATCAGTATTACATCGGCGAATATCAGGGTGTTGTTGCGATCTATCAGGGACTTCCTGGTGACATCGCTGGAGTCTCCACCTCGTGGCTCTATGAGGCCACCACGATCCGCCTAGCCGACCTTCCCTTGTCTTATCGTGACCGTGTCACCGATCACATCACCACCTCTGGTGGACTCGACCAGGCCCACATCGCTGTTGCGCAATTGAAACAGACCTCACGCGACTGTGTCGAAGCACGATTACAAAGACCACCAGAAACACCTCCACCATTGGATGGGTGTTGACATGGATGCTGAGATTCGCGGATACCGCAACCGCGGTGTGGTGCAACTCATTCTCATCCTTCTCGGCCAAGCCATCGGTTTCGCCGGTTTCGTTCTCACCACCTTGTTCAAATACAACACTTTCCCAGTGGATCTGTCCATCTATGCTGCGGTGTGGTTTGGGTTGGGGTTGGTCATCTATCTGGGTGCCAGGATCGCCATCCCGTACGCAGACCCCGTCCTGATACCTCTCGTACTCACCTTGACCGGAATCGGACTAGCGACCATCAATCGCTATGACCTCAGTAGTGGCCAAGACCCCATGCTGTTCACGCAATTTGTTGCTGTGATCGTTGGGGTGGCGGCCATGCTCATCATTGTTTTCCTCATCAAGAATCCTAAAAAACTCAACGGTTATCCTTTCCTGTTGTCGGCCCTTGGTTTCCTGCTGCTCCTGATGCCTTTGGTGCCAGGAATCGGTTCGTCGAAGTACGGGTCGCAGATTTGGATTAATGTGGCAGGTTTCTCTTTCCAACCCGCTGAGATCGCCAAAATTGTGCTGGCCGCTTCCTTCGCGGCGTACCTCGCGGATAAGAGAGAGGTTCTGTCGAGTGCTGGTACGCGATTCCTGGGTCTCGACCTGCCCAGGATGCGTGACCTGGGGCCAGTCATGATCATGTGGGGGCTGTCCATGGCGATCATGGTTTTCGAAAATGATTTAGGGACCTCCCTGCTCTTCTTCGGTCTATTCATCATGATGATCTACTGCGCCACCGGGAAAACCTCCTGGGTGGTCATTGGTTTCCTTCTGTTCCTTGCTGGGGCGGCAGCAGTGGTCAAGTTCGCTTCCCACGTTCAACGCCGAATCGACTTCTGGTTGGAACCCTTCAACCATCTCGACGACGCCACCCAGATCATTCAGGCACAATTCGGCCTCTCCCATGGGGGACTCTTCGGTTCCGGGTGGGGGCTGGGGAAACCACACCTTATTATTTTCGCTTATTCCGACATGATCCCCGCTGCCATCGGTGAAGAAATCGGTATCGTTGGGCTCATGGGGATCATCGTCATCTACGGAATCCTGGTGTTCCGTGGACTCAAAACATCACTCATCACTGTGGATCCTTTCACGAAACTTTTTGTGGCTGGTTTGAGCTTCGGTTTCATGCTGCAAACCTTCGCCATCATTGGTGGGGTCACACGCCTGCTCCCTCTCACCGGGCTCACCACCCCCTTCCTGTCCCAGGGGGGATCCTCCATGGTGGCCAACTGGATTCTGATCGCCTTCCTGCTGGTCGCCTCCCACCATGCACGCCGTCCGCAACCACAAACCTTGGAGGTGAACGCCTCCGGTATAACCACACTCAGTGAAGACAGCACCCAAGCCCTGTCCACTCGCGAACTCGCCCAGGTTGGTGTGGGCGAAATCCATCCCATCTTGGCGATCGATGCTCAACAGGTTCGTCTGACCTTGGCTGGTCAACCCATCGGTGAGGACGCCCAAGATTTCTCTGGTGATGAGGAACTCACCCAAGGGATAACACCAGAGAAACTCCCTGATTCTTTCTTCACCTCCGGCTCTGCCCCCACCACAGGGCGGGTCTCCGACATCTTCGTTGAGGACTCCCTGCCGGCACCACCGAAACCACCGGCCACCATCGAGGATGAGGATGACGACTTCTTTGGTAGGGGAACAGAATGAATCGCCAAATCCGTATCGTGAGCCTCGTGTCTGCTGTGATGGTTTTTGCTCTCTTAGCGAACCTGACGTACCTCAATATTGCTCGCGAGGAAGCCCTCGAAGCCCACCCGTCGAATCTTCGAGCCCGAGAAGCCGAATTCGATATTCATCGCGGGCAAATCCTCGCCGGAAACGTTGTCATCGCCGACTCGATCGCCTCCGACCCGAATGATGATTTCCGCTATCAGCGGGTGTACGCCGACGGACCGATGTACGCCCACATCACTGGTTTCTATTCCTATGTTTATAGTTCTTCACGAGTCGAGCACTCCTATAATCGCTACCTCGTGGGCACCTCAGCCTCCCAGTGGATGCAAAGAATCGTGGACACCCTCTCGGGGAAAAGCCCGCAAGGAGCATCGGTTGTGACCACCATTGATCCGGGCCTCCAACAGGCATCCTGGGATGCTCTGCAAGGGTATTCGGGTGCCATTGTTGTCATGGACCCCCATTCGGGAGCTATCCTCGCTTTGGTATCCACCCCCAGTTATGACCCGAATCGACTGGCCTCCCACAATCAGGGAGCGGTCCAAGATGCCTGGAGTGAACTAGTCAATGCCAGCAGTGGTCCCATGCTCGATCGTGGCACTCGTGAAATCTATCCCCCCGGTTCGACCTTCAAATTGGTCGTGGCTGCTGCCGCCTTGGAGAACGGTTACACCCCCTCCACCATGATCGCTACACCATCGCGCGTGAAACTTCCCGGAACCGAAGTGTGGTTGCCTAACTCCTCGAATTGTGGAAACACCGAGGTTACCTTGTCACGGGCCCTGCAATTGTCCTGCAACACTGCTTTCGCTAACCTCGGTCAGGCTGTGGGTGCCCAGACTCTGCGAGCCCAAGCTGAGAGTTTCGGATTCGGCCAAGAGTACCTCCCCGAATTGGGCGCTGCCACCTCCCGGTTCCCCGCGGTCCTCGACGAGCCACAGTTGATGATGAGTTCTATTGGTCAGTACGAGGTGGCCGCCAGCCCCCTCCAAATGGCGATGGTCACCTCCACTTTTGTTAACGGTGGACGTCTGGCGGAGCCGTACCTTGTTCAAGAGGTACGCGCCCCCGACCTGACCACACTGTATGAGCATCGAGTGAAATCCTCCCAGGCAGTCTCGGTGTCCACCGCCCAAGCCATGAGAGAAATGATGGTTGGTGTGGTCAACAATGGCACAGCCAAAGGAGCCAAGATTCCTGGTGTCACCATTGGTGGAAAGACTGGAACCTCCGAATCTGACCCTGATTCCCCCAATTATGCGTGGTTTGTTGCCTTTGCTGAAGACCCAGATGTGGTGGTCGCTGTCTTCCTCCAACGCAGTGATTCCACACCAGCGAACCTGTGGGGTGGCGGGGATGCTGCCCCGGTAGCTAAGAAAGTACTTCAGGCAACACGATGAGTTTTCAGGTTCCTCTCAGCAAAACACGCCAGAATAGACACACAAGGCGTGTGAGCTCATGGCCGAGGGAAGGATGGATATGACCGACAACATCATCCAGGATCGATATGTGCTCGGACCTGCGATTGGCCGTGGCGGTATGGCAGAGGTACGCCGTGCCCGCGACACTCGGTTGGAGAGAGATGTCGCTATTAAACGGCTGAAACCCGATCTGGCGGGCGACCCCATCTTCCAGGAACGCTTCCGCCGCGAAGCCCACTCAGCTGCTGGGCTCAACCATCCCAATATCGTGTCTATCTATGACACCGGTGAATCCTGGGATGAAACCCACCAAGTGATGATCCCCTATATCGTGATGGAGCTCGTGGTGGGCCATACCCTGCGCGAGGTTCTCCATGACGGTCGCAAGATTCAACCCAACAAAGCACTCGAACTCACCCAATATGTTCTCGATGCTCTTGACTACTCTCACCGCCATGGAATCGTCCACCGCGACATCAAACCAGCGAACGTTATGTTGACCTCCACCGGCCAGGTGAAAGTCATGGACTTTGGTATCGCCCGGGCTGTGTCCGATACAGCCGCTTCGATGACCCAAACAGCATCCGTCATCGGCACACCACAGTATCTCTCCCCCGAGCAGGTACGTGGTGAAACAGTCGATCGGCGATCCGACCTCTACTCCACTGGTGTCCTACTCTATGAGCTCCTCACCGGAAAACCGCCCTTCGAAGGTGACTCCCCGGTCTCGTTGGCTTACCAGCATGTTCGCGCCACCCCCGTCTCACCATCGGAGGTTGACCCGATGGTCACCCCACAGATGGACAAGGTCACTCTCAAAGCACTCGCCAAGAATGTGACCGACCGCTATCAGACCGCCCACGAAATGTACGAGGATATTGCTCGTCTGCTCGCTGGTCAAAAGGTGCAAGCTGTCATTCCGCCCTCCGTGGAAGATACTCCCACCCAGATGGTCAACTATGAAGACCCCACGATGGTCATGGCCGCCGGTTCGGGTCCAGGGGAGGAGGACCCGGGCGAACCACCCAACAACATGGGCAAGATCATCGCTATCGCTCTGGGTGGACTCGGGGTTGTTGCTCTGATTGTTCTTGCCCTCATTCTCATCTTCAATGGTCCACCCGGGGGCAAGAAAACTGTTGACCCCTCCACCGGATTGGTCAGCGTACCCCGGGTGATCACCATGCAGGAAGCCGGTGCGATCGACACACTCGAAACCCGGGACCTCGAAGCCCAGGTGGTCAATGTTTATGGTCCCGACGACAACACTGTTGGAACAGTGATCGAACAGAATCCACCCGAAGGTGCCCTGGTTGCTGCCGGTTCCACGGTGGCGATCAGCATCAACCGCGGCCCAGAGATGTTCGAGGTTCCCGATGTTCGGGGCAAAGATGTTGAAGAGGCCCGGGCCATTATGGAGGCAACCTTCACTAATGTGGTGGTTGATGTCGCCAAAGAAGAAGGCCCCAACGCCAAAATCAACACGATTCTCACCACCGACCCGGCGCCTGGTGGCAAAGCCGCCAAAGACCAGCAGATCACCTTGTATTACGCCACCGGCAAGGTCAAGGTTCCCGACCTGATTGGCCGTAGCGCTGAGTCAGCCCTGGTCGTACTAGGAAACACAGGGTTTAGTCCCGGCAATGTTAACTCTGTGCTGACAGTGTCGGATAAACCCGAGGGGACGGTCATCCGCATGGAACCACCGCCGGGATCTGAAGTCGCCAAGGACACCAAGATCACCTTGTATGTGGCCACCAAACCGGCGACCACCCAGCCTCCACCCACACCAACCACAGAATCAACTGATCCTGGTGGAGGGTAGTATTCTTGTGACACGTGGACAAACCACCTGTCCACTACTGACAAAGAAAGGCGGTACACCGAGTGCCCGAGTCTAAAGTACGCCCTGGAGCAGCTCAAAAGAGGAAGCTTCGCCGTCTCGAACAGGTCACTGAGGTACAGCGCGAGAAAGAACGCAAAGGTCTACCCGGTGAACGAGCCTGGGTGCCACCGCTGTTCATCGCCTGCCTCCTGGTGGGTGTTGCCTGGCTGGTGGTCGCCAATGTTGCAGCCGCCAGTATTCCTTTCATGATCAGTCTCGGCCAGTGGAACATCCTCATCGGCATGGTCCTGATCGCTATGTCCTTCATTTTGATGACTCTGTGGAAATAAACAATCCTTTCGCCCGCGTACTGAACGATCTCGCTGTTCCACCATTGCCCATGCTCACCCGCCGACTCGGTGGTGGGCGAGGACAACACGCGGGATGGATATCTGTGGCCTGGGTTTATCTCCTGGCCACACTCACGTGGCTGATCGCGATGGTACGCCAAACACCCTGCCACCAAACACCCACCAATTCTTCGCCTGACCGACTCGGATGGATGTGCTACACCGATGTCACCAGTTTGTATTTCCGTGGCGACGCGCTCGCTGGCCATCTCCCCCAAGCCAATGGGGGAATACCCTATATTGATGTGTTGTGGGAATACCCGGTTCTCACCGGCTATTTTGCAACACTCGCTAACTTTCTTTCCTCCCTGCTGGGTGCTGATCTTCGCCTGGGAATCAGTGGTGACCAGGGGTTGATCAATGCCAGTATCTATTTCTCTGTGACTGCGGTGGGGTTGTTCATTTGTTTCCTGTGGCTGATGTCGTCGATGATTCGAATAGCTGGGGACAATCCTCTGGTGATCTACGGGGTGGCATTGTCGCCGCTGGTGATGACCACCTCACTCATCAACTGGGATCTGCTCGTCGTGGCTCTCACCGCAGCAGGACTGGCGAGCTGGTTGGAGGGAAAACCCCTCTGGGCTGGAGTGTTCTGGGGTTTGGGTGTGGCAGCCAAGCTCTATCCACTGGTCATCATTGGTGCGCTAATGGTGTTGTGTTTCCGCCGTGGAGCGTGGACTACTCGGGTGACCCGCTCCTGGTTGGTGATGGCGTCGGTAGGAGTCGCGGTGTGGTTGCTGGTCAACCTGCCCATGATGGTCACCCACCTGGAGGGGTGGTCGTACTTTTATACCTTCAACCTGGGGCATCGTGGGGCCGACCTGGGTTCGATCTGGTTGGGTTTGAAACTGGTGGGTCTGCCGGTGGGGGATCCTGGGCTGTGGGCTCGCGTAGTGATGATGATCGGGTACGGTGGACTGGCTTTGCTCATCTATTTTGCTCGACGTGCCCCATCAGCCCCACAAATCGCGTACCTCGCGGTGGCGGTCTTTGTCGTACCCAACCTTGTCTATTCACCCCAATATGTCCTGTGGATGCTTCCCCTTCTTCTGGTGGTACGCCCCCGCTTGCGCGATCTGGTGATCTTCACCCTCGGTGAGCTCTTCTACTTCTGTACGATCTGGTGGTATCTGCGCAAAAACGACCTCACCTTAGGCCTCGGTGATGTTCCCTGGGTCTATGTCTTTGCGATCGTGACCCGCATCGGAATCACCGTGTGGTTGATGGTTGTGGTTGTGCGTGATGTAGTCTCTGTGAAGGTGAACCATCTGCCCTCCAACAAGACACCAGCCACCAGGAACTAGCTGAGATGTTTCAATGAGTCCCTTCCAGGACGCTTCCTGTTTCACACTCATGGCGGGAAGGAAGATCATAAGTGAACCTCCATCATCATCTCTTTTACTCTGGCATCTTCACGAGCCATACAATAGTCGGCGAGGTCTGCCATGACGAGACCAACACGCACAGGAGCGGGAGCAGGAAATAGATGCGGCTCATCTACAACATGGAGCACAACATTAGATGGGGATGCTGGCACAAGCAAGTAGTCAGCAATGATGGAACTGAGATGGTCCTGAGATACATAACCCTCGACTTGATGGGCGGCCGAAAGCCCTGATCGCTGATCCGAAACCCCCGACAAAACCAAACGAGGATCATTTCTAAGGTTTTCAAGCGCCACATTTTGAACATTGAAACAAAGACGCTCTGCTCGATTGCGTACCCAGGTCATTAACAGACCTGAAGGATCATTATCATTCAGTAACTGATGAAGATGCTGACGCAATCGGTATCGTTCGGTGGCACCCAACACAGGATTATCGGTTCCTGACAATAGGCTAATGAACCCCCATGCCATCCGCTTGCTCATTGCTCTGCCACGAAACCTGCGCCGAGGTAAAAGTGACTCGTCAATAACATAGACTCCCGAGATTTTTTCAGCAGGTATTGTTCCCGCCTGGATCAACTGGAGTACCCTGCGTGAACTCGAATCAAGCCGCAGGGCTGCTTCACGGACTGAAATGGCCATGATCACTAGTATACTCTAGAAAGAAGATATGTGTGCATTAGTGCCACGGTTTACACAAATGCACAGGCAGTGTCGTAAAGGCCTCTGTCACCTAGAAACCCAGCTCTGGCTCATCATTCCGAAGCAGCGATGGCTCATCGCCAGGGTTACCAAGGTCGAGATTCGCACCTTGAATTGCTTGAATAGCTGCAAGATCAAACGAAGGTGTCGCCTGGATTTGTTCTTCTGGGGCCGCCCACGGATCATTGGCTGAGTCATAGGAGCGAGACGGTACATAATCGAGGCGTATCTCCGACGCAATACTTGCGAGGTGCTTGGCCCATTCATCACTGCTCCGAACATAGTTGTGATATGGCGATGACTCGGTTACACGCTGGTCTAAGTCACTGAGTGTATTTGCGAAGTAGTGAACCTGTTCATCAATGGCAGCGGAGGGGAGACTGGCGATACGTTCCATGGTTGGATGCACTAGATGATTGAACAGTAGATCGATGTGGCCGACTGCCTGGTAGTAGTTGCCGTTGGTCCTGTCAACAAGTCTGGCGATTTCTCTCTCAGTGAGGCTGACTGCTAGCCCTGGATTGAGATCTGGGTATTGCAGGAATTGTGTGAACCATTCCCGCTCATTGGTGTACATGTCACCGGGGTCTTTGCACTCCCCCAGTATCCTCAGCCGATGCGGATCAGCACCACGGCTGGTGAGCATGTCGTGTGCCTTTTCTGCTGCTTTCCATCCGGCTTCATCATTATCCAGGGCCACCAGCGCTACTGGATCCTCCGCGAAATGGGGTTGGAGAATACTCACTTGGGTAGCTGTGAGAGCTGTCCCAGATGGTGCAACACCAACAGCGTGCCCATCTCCTGCGAGAGTAACAGCGATCGCATCCATGGGGCCTTCAACAATGACTGGGGTGGTAGATGATGTGACCAGCTCAGCCCCAAAGAGGATCTCACCTTTCCTGTACGCACGGGTGCTAGGTGTGTTGATGTACTTCGGTGTGTGCTCGTTTTGGGTGGCAGGGTTAGCTCTGGCAATGAAACCAACGACGTCATTATTCTGATTGCGCACTTCGATGGTGACCTGGTCGCGGAAGAAGTCACTAAAGAACGATTCACCTCTGCGATTGGTCCGCCATTTCGCCAATCCCGAATCCAGGAGTTCCTGATCCGTGACGTGGAGAGTACGCATGTGGTCAATGAGTGAGGTCCACTGCTGTGGTGCTCTACCGATCCCCCACCTGGTGTCATTGCTGAGATCAGTGTCGAACCTTGACTTGATGTACTGCGATGCCCATGAGTCTGCAAATAGATCACGATAGAACTCTGCTGCGATAGTGTTCAGCTCAATAATTCTCTTTTCACTCGTCGGACCATAGTCCTCTGTGATGCTGAAGAAGCGATCGTCGAATTCGTCAGCAGTGATCGGATCAGGCGGTGGCAATGCTACATGATCCTCTGCTGGTTCCTCGTTAATAGTTGAGTAGATGTCATTACGGCTGGTGGAATTTCCATGTTCGACGACATACCTGTTGAGGAATTCTTCATCTTCAACACTGTGGGCTATGTCGATGTCATCAGGTGGGAGTTCTTCATATGAGGCAATGCTGGCAAGCTCTTGGTCAAGAATTGTTTTAAGTGTAGAAGTCAGTATCGGGACAAGCCCCGTGACAGGAATATCTTGGCTGAGGACAAGACCCTGACACAGTTCAAGGTAGGCTTCCTGCTGGTTACTGGGGATGCTTCTCATCAAACTGACCAGGGCTGGCCATGACATGTCTGTGAGAATGACGGAGTGTTGGTCAGCTGGAATCCCCTGAAGTAGTTTCGGGGTCCACCCAGGTCGGAGAACGGAATGGGGGGCTTCTGGTAGGTCTTGCGGAATGGGATCCAAATGGTCAACGACCCGATACCACAAGGCTGATGCAGGTTGATCGACAGGTAAAGCCCTGGCGGTATTCAACTCTTGGTTGATCCACTGTTCGAGTTGCTCCCGAGTTGCTCGTCCAGTGTGAATAGTGTCCTGCAGTCTGGTAATGATACTGGGCCACAGCGGATCTCTGGCCACGTTGTCAGGAACCAGTTCTGACCACTGGTGAGTGTGAAGAACCTGCTCGATTTGACCAGCGAGCTGCCGGTGGGCTTGCTTGAGTCGTACTGTCATAGCGGGAAGTTGGGTACCCAGTGGGTTGAGGTCACTATCGGGGATTTGGTTTGCTGCACGCCAGATAGCCACAGAAGCCACCAGTTCACGGTGACCAATCAAGACTGATGCCCACTGTGGGCAGGTAGACCTGGTCCACCCAGAAGTATCTACACTGATTTGATGCGCCTCAGAAACAATCAGATCACGATACGTCTCAATGAGGGTGTTCCATTGCTGAGGATCCTCAAACACATTGTTCTGTGATTTGGTAATAGTTGGTGGTGGGAGAAGCCAAGATAAGGGACCAGCAATATCCTGGTAAAGACGCAAACTGGGCAACCTCCATGACAACACTGCAGCATAGTCTCGCGCTTTTTCGATTCTATCTCTCTCATCGAGGGGACGCTCATCGATGCAACTGATCAACAACTCGTAGGGATCCTCGCCGGACATGACGTGGCGGTAGACTAATTCGTTGAGAAGGGTGTCCCAAGCTGGTTCATCTGAGAGCGGACGATACCCTCTCTCCTGCATCACCTGGTCAGCAAACCTGGTGAACTCTTCAACCCTATCTTCCGTGAAGATCATGTGACACGCTCGCGCAATGGTTGACGTATATACACTCGCGTCTTGGAAGAGTTGCGTAAATGGGTTGACGTTCTCCCGTTTCACTGTGGTAGCAGACAATGATGTTGCGCTGCGGTTCATGATGTCGCGCAGGATTTCCACTGCTGTTTGTTGCCGGGCATCTTCCTCGAAAACTGATGTTTCCGGGTCGGTTTCTCCACCCGTGACCACATAGGCTTGATTCATAGAACGGCCGCGTGACATTCCTACATACAGGCCAGCGAGGTCTTCATTGCCACCGATGAGTACACGAGCAACATCAACAGTGGTGCCTTGCGCTGCGTGAATGGTTTGCGCATACCCCAGCTCCACACTGCTTCTCACATACTCCGTTGAAAGAATGGTACGAAGCCTGGGATCATCGGCTCGCGTTACATCGAGAGACCCATCTGGTAGTACATTCCTAACGATCCACCTGTCACGATTCTTGACACAATCAGTGCGTGACACTCGCATGGTGTAGTTGTTGACTCTGGTCACCACTACATCTCCCACCCCTGCGTAGTGCTCATCACTCAGGGCAGTGGTCACCTGCGACTCAACAAAACCATGGTTGCGTCTCCACTGTTGAGCGACACTATTGAGGTCGTGGATTTGGTCGAGAGTGGCTGCTAGCATGATCGAGTCAGCGCCTGTTTCCTGATCGAAAACCCAGTCACGAAATACTGCGTCTACCGCGACTGGTTCTGTTACTGCGCGGATCCGATCATGGTCTGTGTACCAACCCAGTGCATCATGGTTACCATTGCGCAAGGCAATGGTAGCTTCGCCCTCTGTTGGGTTGGTGAACCGCATCAATTCATTGAGAGTGACAGCACCATATTCTGCGCGAAGGTCCCGCAAAATGCCGCCCGACCCCACAGCTGCAAGTTGGCGATCATCCCCGACAAGGGTGATTGAAGCGCCACGATCGAGACCGAACTCTACAAGCGCCGCAAGGTCCAGTGTTCCTGCCATCCCTGCTTCGTCAACAACGATCATCGTTGACTCGTTGATCTGATTCT
This sequence comes from Propionibacteriaceae bacterium, assembly GCA_009782915.1. Taxonomy (GTDB): domain Bacteria; phylum Actinomycetota; class Actinomycetes; order Propionibacteriales; family Propionibacteriaceae; genus WQYJ01. The sequence goes on from WRIC01000019.1 coordinate 30,595, forward strand.
TCCACCACTCCAGAGACTCACTCCCCTCACCTGGTACTTCATTGTTTTGTTGACCAAGTTCAGGGTCTATTCCCCGCAGTTTGTAGGTGAGGGAAGCAAGAGTGCCCGTTGGGGAATCACCTAACGCTCCGCGAAGTTCCTGTGCTGCAATCGCCTGATGGGAGAAACCCACCACGTTGCCACCCGCTGATTTCCATGCGTCTGCGAAGACTCTCATAGCCGTGGTTTTCCCGGTTCCTGCTGGTGCAAGTGCTAACTGTAGGCGACGTCCTGACTGAGCCAGAGTGTCCACCATCATCGACTGGGATCCATTCAGAGTGACCCCATCGGTACTTGCTTGGGTTCGCGCGATAAGAAGATCAACATCACGAACAGTGCGACCATCGAGACGCAGGCCAGCGTGAATAATGGACTGTTCGGCATCGAGTACGGCTTGGGTGGTCCACAGATTTGCACGAGGGCGGGTGGAAGGTGAGTGTCCGTCTTGAAGTAGCTCGATTGGGGTGGTGGCAATGTCGCTCCTGCACAAGGAGACCGAGCGATCGAGCATTGCCTGAACCATGTCCTCAACAAGACCCAGTCGCTCAGTTTCTGTGAGATCCAAATCCACAACCCTTCGAGCTGCCTCAGCATAGAGATGGTTGGACCGAAATTGGGCTGTTGATTCTGTGACCTTCAACAACCCATAGGTGGCATGGTAGTCAACGAATCCGTCCTTGCCCAGCTGCTCGAATCGATCCCTATTCAGAGCGTGGATGGGGGAAACCTGATTGTTGTGGGTGAACTGGGACAGTCCTTCATGACCGAACACATGACTAGTTTCATCAGCCCAATACTGTCGCTGCTCCTTAAAAGACGCAGCCAATGTTTTCGCCGGCCGTGTCGCAAGAGTTGCTGTCTGAGCAAGTTTGGATGCTTCGATCGGTGTAGGGAAGCGCCCATGAGTGGCACGAAAATCCTCAACCAGTTCAGCTTCTTTTGTGGTAATCGCGGAACGCCGTTTAGAGAAATGACGGATCATTTCGTCACTGATTCCAGCGACCTCCCGTACCGGCCGACGACCCACATGGCGTGGAGTTCGGGCAGTGAACTCTAAACCAAGTTCATCGTGCAACATGGACTCCATAGTTAGGGTATACCGTTCTGACGCTGCAACAATGGCTTGATAAATTCCCTCCCCATCAATGGTCAACCATTTACCCGTGTCTTTAGAATAGACACGGTTAGCAATCGCACAGTGAGTATGCAAATTCGGGTCACCAGCTCTTGACGTGCGATGAGTGAACAGCGCAGCAATCAGCCCAGTGGTTTTCGTGTGCAGTACACCATTGGTTCCTTCACGAGTGTAGAGGTGCTCGTCTTCGATCCATTCCAAGGTGGAAGCCACCGCACGATCATGAATGCTTTGGATGTGACGGGAGGTGTCAAGATCACTCAGCGCCCACATCAAAGAGACAGACTTCACTGGAGTGAAGGTCAGATCATACCCAGCACACGACTGCTTGGGCAGTCTCATCTGTTCAGCAATAAACCCACCCAGTTCACGTTCAGTGGGTAGGCGACCATGCTGTTCTTGGAAACTGTCAGTAGCGACCTGCGTGCGAATCCGGGACTGCACCTCATCAGGCACTTCCCCACAATCATTCTCGATACGCCACCGATCGTAAGCAGCCCCGACCTTATTGAGGAAGTCCGATCTGGCAGATCGTGGCATCTGTTGATCTTTCCCAGTTCCTGGAAGCCCTGGTTGCGGAATGATTTCATTACTGTAAGTGGCGTATTTCCTTCCCAATTTCACAGCTTTCATTGCTTGGGCACCCGTATCCCCACGAGCGATCATCGCCCGCTGGATCACATCAGAATCAGGGTGCAACCCTTCACCAAACAGCGCACGCATCTGATCCTCAGACACCTGAGATCCAGCCCTAGTGTCGAGATGCATCCCCCCAAACGTTGGCAACGATTCCAAACCAGAACCCCACCACACTCCTGGCTGCTCACCTCTTTCAGAGTAATAGTCCGCTAAAGACTGCCGTCCCCGGTGCTCATCATTCGCAGCAACCTGCTTGGTGAGGTACGTGTAACCGTTCCCCGCAGAGACTTTATGGATGCTGAGTGACACACAAACAGCGTAGCACAACCGAAATGCAAAAGGTGTGTAGACTTTATGGGAATTTAGGAGTAATGTTCAGGGGTAGTTGAAGAAGTATGGGTAAGAAGGAATGGAAGGAGAGTGAATCATGGAAGATGAG
>WRIC01000020.1 GCA_009782915.1 Propionibacteriaceae bacterium
TGCGGGCCAGACCGCCTTCGTACATGAGATCCACGATGAGCTTCACTTCGTGCAGACACTCGAAGTATGCGACCTCGGGCTGGTAACCAGCATTGACCAGGGTCTCAAAACCAGCCTGAATCAGGTGAGACAGACCGCCACACAACACAGCCTGTTCACCGAACAAATCCGTTTCGCATTCCTCAGTGAACGTCGTTTCGATACCACCGGCACGCAAGCCACCAATAGCTTTCGCGTACGCCAGCGCCAAAGGCCATCCTTGACCGGTTTCATCTTTCTCGACAGCCACAATCACCGGCACACCACGACCAGCGGCATATTCGCGGCGCACCAGATGGCCAGGACCCTTCGGTGCGACCATACAAACATCCACACCAGCAGGGGGTTGGATATACCCGAAGCGGATATTGAAACCGTGAGCGAAAAACAAAGCGTCCCCTGGCTTCAAGTACGGTGCGATCTCCTCGGCATAGAGGTGACGCTGAACCTGATCAGGGGCCAGGATCATGATCAAATCAGCTTCCTGGGCAGCGGTCGCCGTCGGCACCACCCGCAAACCTTCCGCCTCAGCTTTATCGCGCGAGGCAGACCCGGCGCGCAAACCCACGCGTACGTCCACCCCGGAATCCCGCAGTGATAGTGCATGGGCGTGACCCTGGGAACCGTACCCAATAACCGCAACCTTGCGGGATTGGATGAGACTCAGATCCGCATCATTGTCATAGAACATTCTTGCCATTTCTTCTCCTTAGTGGTGGTACGTGGTGGTCACGAAACCTTGGCTTTGTCGGTGATAGCTTTCGATCCTCGGGCTAGGGCCACCGAACCGGACTGTACCAGTTCAGCAATCCCATAGGGAGCAACCATCTCCAGGAAAGCCTGGATCTTGCCGTACTTTCCTGTCACCTCAACCATCACGGTGTCGGCTGCCACATCAACAACCTTGCCGCGGAAGGTATCGGCCAACGACAGGATATCAGCACGAGTGGTGGAATCCGCCTTGATTTTCACCAGGACTATTTCACGGCGAACAGTCTTGCCCTTCTCCATCTCGGTGATCTTGATCACCTCAACAAGCTTGTTGAGCTGTTTAGTGATCTGCTCCAAGGTGGCCTCATCGGGGGTGACCGCAACAATGGTCATCCTTGAGGTGTCCTCCCGCTCGGTGGGTCCGACCGAGAGCGATTCGATATTGTATCCTCGCCTGGCAAACAGTCCGGCGATGCGCGCCAAAACACCAGGGTTATTTTGAACGAGAACACTCAAAGTTGTGATCGTCATCTCCTACACCTCATCCCACTCGGGCGCCATATCTCGGGCGTACTTAATATCATCATTACTCATTCCGGCAGCAACCATCGGCCACACTTGGGCATCCTTGGACACGACAATCTCCACCACCACGGGTTTGTCGTTGATCGCTAGAGCCTGCTCAATGACAGAATCGACCTCGTCAGGGGTGGTGGCTCTCAGCCCCACACATCCCATCGCTTCAGCTAGTTTCACAAAGTCTGGTATGCGATCGGTGTGCAGTTCCGTGTTGGAATACCGCTGGTCATAGAACAAGGTCTGCCATTGGCGTACCATCCCCAACACCTGGTTGTTGATAATCGCAATCTTGACCGGAATATTATTCAGCGCACAGGTCACCAGTTCCTGGTTGGTCATCTGGAAACAACCATCACCATCAATCCCCCACACCACCTTGTCGGGGTTGCCCACCTTGGCACCCATGGTGGCGGGAACACAGAAACCCATGGTTCCAGCACCACCAGAAGTCAACCACTGGTTGGGTCTTTCGTGGGGAAGGAAATGGGCGGACCACATTTGATGCTGGCCCACACCGGTGACAAAGATCGTGTCATCGGGTGAGAGTTCACCAATGCGCGCAATGATCTCCTGAGGTTGAATAATGTTGTCAGTGTCATCCCCAGCCCAGGTGGGATACTTGGTCTGAAGATTCGTGAGGTACGACACCCAGTTGCTGATTTCGGGGAGTTTCGTTTCGCGAAGGTGATGTTCCAAATCACTGAGCATCAGTTTGGCATCACCCACGATGGGGAGATCCACAGCCTTGTTCTTGCCGATCTCAGCAGGATCAATATCGCAGTGGATAATCTTGGCTTTGGTGGCGAAAGAATCCTTCGCCCCTGTGACGCGATCATCAAATCGAACACCCACCGAAACGATGAGATCAGCTCGTTGAAGAGCACCGACGGCAGCCACAGTTCCATGCATCCCAGGCATCCCGAAGTTGAGTGGGTGAGAATCGGGGAAGGACCCTCGACCCATCAGCGTGGTCACCACCGGCATGGGTGCGGTTTTTATCAGGGCAGCAACTTCACTGGCCGCACCAGAACGCTGGATCCCACCACCGATGAACAAGACAGGCTGCTGAGCTTCGGCAATCATCGAGGCGGCTTCACGGACCTGGCGACTGTGCGGTTTGGTGGTTGGCTTGTATCCGGGAAGATCCATCTCCACTGGCCACACCCATGGTGTGGTCGAGGTGAAGGCATCCTTGGCCACATCCACCAGGACAGGCCCTGGTCGACCTGTCGCAGCAATATGGAAGGCTTCCACCACAGCGGGCACTATGTCTTCAGCTTTGGTGATGAGGAACGAGTGCTTCGTGATCGGGAAGGTCATTCCTCGAATGTCGGCTTCCTGAAAAGCGTCGGTCCCGATCATAGATGAACCAACCTGTCCAGTGATAGCCACAATCGGTGTGGAGTCCATGTAGGCATTCGATAACCCTGTGACCAGGTTGGCTGCACCTGGACCCGAGGTGGCCATGCACACACCGACTCGCCCGGTGGAGGTGGCATACCCTTCAGCCGCATGGGCGGCCCCTTGCTCATGGCGGACAAGAATATGACGGACAGTTGAATCAAACAGGGGGTCGTACAAGGGAAGAATCGTTCCCCCGGGAATACCGAAAGCTACCTCAACACCCAGTTTCTCTAAGGCTTTGACCATCGCTTGTGCACCGGTCACCGTGGTTGTCACCATGAACTCCTTTCCTTTGGTGCATTCTCCAACAAAAAACCCCCGTTGCCTTTCCGGCAGACGAGGGAGCGCGTACTAATCAATACGCGCTGTTAGAGTACTACGACCTTTCTGGACATGGCGCTTACTCTTCCCTACCAGTACGCCCCGTGTCAACTTCAGGCTCGCATGATGGACACCCGCCCCCGTCTTTCTGCACTCTCACCCCCGTCTTTCTGCACTCTCACCCCGTCTTTCTGCACTTTCACCCCCGTCTTTCTGCGCGAAGTCGCAGAATCCATTGACTCATCAACAGTTGTTGAGACTATGGACCCTGCGACTTCGCGCAGGGTGACGGGTTGGGGGTGTGCAGGGAGACGGGGAGTACTAGCCCATGATTTGGGTAAATAACCCATCGAGGTCGTCGTCGGCTCCATCATCGCGTTGGGCGAGGGCGCCCATACCGGGGTTGGAGGGATAACGCGGAAGAATGTGCACATGGAAGTGGAAGATTTCTTGACCAGCGACAGCTCCGGCATTCGACAGGATATTGACACCAGTGGCACCCAGTTTCTCCTTGAGCAAGGTTGAAACAGTGGTGATCCCTTCAGCCACCTCGTTCCAACTGGCAGGATCCATGGTTCCGCTTTCAATGTGGCGCCGCGGAATGACCAAGGAATGCCCACGGTGGTAGGGAGCAATATCGAGAAAAGCAATCGCAGTGTCGTCAGAATAGATCACCCGCGAAGGAATCTCACCAGCGACAATACGACAGAACAGACAGTCGGTCATGCCCACCAGCCTACTAGACCACAGTGGTGGATATGACAAACCCGGGAAATGGGGACGGTACTGTTTTGTCACACACTGTGAGATACTAACTTTCTGCGAGAACGGGACAAAACAGTACCGTCCCCATTTGTCACGCGTCGCGTACTGGGTATCCGGCTTCGCACAAGGCAGTCTTTACCTCGGCGATACTCAGCGTACCGAAATGGAAAACACTTGCTGCTAAGACAGCGTCAGCACCGGCAGCAACAGCCTCCACAAAGTGTTCGACTTTTCCTGCACCACCAGAGGCGATGAGGGGGCACGTCACTTGTGCGCGTACTGCCTGAATCATCTCGATGTCGAAACCATCCTGGGTTCCATCTGCATCCATAGAATTGAGAAGAATCTCCCCCACTCCACGGGCTTGGGCTTCCTTGACCCAGGCTAAGGCGTCCACACCAGCGCTCGTCCTTCCCCCATGGGTGGTCACACCAAAACCTGAAGGCATCCCAGTTTCGCGGCGGGCATCCACACTCAACACGAGAACCTGATTCCCAAACCGAGCTACGGTTCGATCAATGAGCGATGGGTCCTTCAAAGCTGCTGTGTTGATCCCCACCTTGTCTGCACCAGCACGAAGCAGTAGGTCGACATCCTCGACACTGCGTACCCCTCCGCCCACAGTCAAAGGAATAAACACTGTTTCGGCGGTGGCGCTCACCGTGGCCAAGGTGGTTGCCCTGCCCTCCACTGAAGCTGAAATATCCAGGAACGTGAGCTCATCGGCTCCCTGCTGGCCATAGACCTTCCCCAGTTCAACAGGGTCCCCCGCATCGCGGAGGTTAGTGAAGTTGATTCCCTTCACCACCCGTCCAGCATCAACATCCAAACAGGGGATCACACGAATAGCTACCGTCATGCCTTCAGTCTAGCCACCAGGTGCTATTTCGAAGACGCAGGGTACGCCACTGGTCATCGTGGGTGGGCCATTGGGTTCTGCGACTTCGCGCAGAAAGACGGCGGTGGGTGCAGAAAGACGGAGGCGGACGTGTGACAAAGGACCCGTCCCCTTGTGACAAAGGACCCGTCCCCTTGTGACAAAGGGTCCGTCCCCTTAGGTGGTGTCGACGTCGACGACTCCGCGTTTCATGGTGTGGAGTAACTCTCGACAGGTGTGAGCCAGGTCACTGCCAGCAGCGGCCTCGGCGATCTGCCCGGCACAGTCCATGCACTGGCGTACCCAGCGAACGAAGTCGCCAGCTGCCATGGAGCTGAGGTCAATGATTTCCCCCAAGGTGGCTCCCTCGGCCCACGCATAAGCTGGTGAAGCAAAACCCAGATCAAGGGCGGGTGCAGAGTCAAGATGGAAGTCTTTCTCCAGCCTCGCCAGTTGGCGCGACACCTTGCGCAGGGCCTCGACGCTATGAGCACTAGCCTGGTCGGGCATACGGTGATGGTTTTTACGATCCACCAACCGTGATTCATAGACCAAGCATGACAGTGTCGCTGCCAACGAAGGAACCGATAGACCAGTGAAGATACCCTCGCGGATTCCTTCGGCGATAAGCAGGTCGTGAACCCCGTAGAGCCGAGCAAGCCTCTTGCCGGATGGGGTCACCTCTTGGGCATCATTGCTGATATATCCTAAGGATTCCAAGACCCCACACAGGGAATCGAATTTGTCGACGAGCCGTTGCGAGCGAGCCTTGGACGACTTTGATCGTACTAGGTCCAAGGAAAACTGGGCAAAGCTATCCTGGAGTATCGAGGTGGCTCGCTCTTTGCCAACCGAGGAGATGAGGTTGACTGCCATGTTGTAGGTGGGGGTGAAGGCCGACTTCAAAGGATAGGTACGCCGCGAAGCTAGACCAGCAAGCGCACGAGGATCAAGCCCCGCCTGCCAGGTGACCACGCCATGGCCTTCAACATCGATCCCCCGGCGACCTGCACGCCCAGTGAGCTGTGTATACTCCCCGGGCGTGATATCAGCGTGACTGATCCCGTTGTATTTCACCAACTTGTCGAGCACGACTGTTCGCGCAGGCATGTTGATCCCCAAGGCGAGAGTCTCGGTGGCAAACACTACTTTGATCAGCCCCAAGGAAAAAGCCTCTTCGACCGCCATCTTGAACATGGGCAACAACCCTGCGTGGTGGGCAGAGATCCCACGGGTGAAAGCATCAAGCCAGTCATGATATCGAAGCGCTTCGAGGTCAGTGTCTGACAGTCCCGTGATCCAGCTCGAAGCAATCTGACCCAGGTGGTCTCGTTCGCCTTTGTTGGTCAGCCACACTTCATCATCGACAGTATTTCGCACTGCTTGATCGCATCCTTGGCGAGAAAAAATGAAGAAGATCGCAGGCAACAGATCAAGACGATTCAGTTCATTCACCACAGCAGTACGCCGGGGTACAAGATGTGATTTCGCCGAATATCGGCCATGGGGACGAGAGCCCAAACCCGACTGTGTGCCACGTTTGCCCTTCCCGCTGCGCCCTCTCATCCTGCGCGAATCATCCCTCATGGTTGTGTTCTCTTTGGCAGCAAGCCTCATTAGTTCACTATTAACCTTGGGGACACTCCCTGGTCCTGCCAGCGGGTTCTCATAGAGATCAACGAGTCGTCTTCCTGCGAAAACATGCTGAAACAGTGGTACGGGCCGATTCTCGGAAACCACAATGGCAACATCACCTCGCACCTTCTGCATCCAGGCACCAAACTGTTCAATATTGCTCACTGTTGCTGATAGGCCAATGATTTTCACGCTTGGGTCTAGTCCCAGAATCACTTCCTCCCAGACCGGCCCTCGCAGAGGATCAGCGAGATAATGGACCTCGTCCATGACCACGTACTCCAATCCTTGCAAGGTGGGTGAGCCAGCGTAAATCATGTTGCGCAGAACCTCAGTGGTCATCACAGCGATATCGGCTTCAGAATTGATGACCTGATCTCCGGTCAGTAATCCCACCTGGTCGTGTCCATACACCTCAACAAGGTCGTGGTATTTCTGGTTGGATAGCGCTTTAATCGGTGTGGTGTAGAAACACTTGGAGCCCATGTGGTGTGCAAGATGAACCGCGAACTCCCCCACCACAGTCTTACCTGCACCCGTTGGTGCAGCGACGAGAACACCTGATCCGGCTTCCAGATGGTGGCAGGCTTGCACCTGATAATCATCGAGAGTGAAATCGAGTCGTGAGGTGAACTCAGTCAAAGACACAGCTCTACTTCTTTCTCCGCTTCGTCAACGGATCAGTTTGGGGAACAAAGACAGTCATCGCTTCAGGTTCGATGCGCACTCCCAAGGGTGGCTGCCCGAGAGCTTCCCCATCAGCTAAACCCACTAGTCGATCGCCATCGACAATAACCTCTTTGGCTTGGAATCTTTCAATGGCAGGGTCAGAAACAAAGGAACCATTGAACATGGCCGGCAGGAGGCGAAGAAGGGTCATCTTGGACACCGGATGAGCTATGGTCACTTCGAGCAACCCATCAGTCACTGATGCTGTGGGGGCCACATGCATTCCTCCCCCATAGAAACCTCCATTGGCCACGGCAACAAACATTGCTGGCAAGGCGCGTTCAACCCCATCAATGTGGAGGCGATAATTCACAGGTTCAAATTTCCGCAATTCGACCAGGGCTGCCACCGCATAAGCCAAAGAACCCCACATCTTGGACATTTGCCCACCACGAACACCCACACGAGCGTCGTACCCTGTGGCAACAACAGTGCCCACATATCGTTGTGTTCCGCCATGAGCTAGTTGACCCACCACGGAGGTGAGGTCCATTTTCATGGTGTGACCACCAGTAATGACATGAGCAGCTTTGACAGGGTCGAGGGGAATACCCACACTGCGACACAGATCATTGCCTGTTCCTGCAGGGATCATTCCTAAGGGAACCTCGGTCCCACCGGCAGCATTGATGCCCAGGTGCATGATGCCATCACCACCCATGACCACCAGGCAGTCTCGGGTCGCAGGGTGTTTCTGTGCAGAGACTATTGCTTCACGGCAGAAACTCTGGGCTTCAGGGTAGCTTTTCGCTTGGAGAACCTTCAAACTTCCTTCAGGTAACCCGCGCAACAACTCGTTGAGAACCTTAGGCAATATCTTGAGGGCTCGGCCTCGCCCTGCCGTGGGGTTGACGACCAGAGTTGTTGTTGCATTGTCAATGCTCATGGATCATCCTTACTCCCTGCGCGAAACCGATCGTACTGCACCTGCGGGCAACTATTGATAGGCATCCAAAGTCTGGCGGGCGATCTGGCAGGCAGACTCCCTATAGGAAGCAGGTTCGACCTTTTTCACTGCCGGGCCCAAGGCCAGTAGGAGTCGAATAAACCATGCGGGAGTGACCACAGGGATGTCTATGCGATACAGTCCCTGCGATGGGCCAATCAGCTCCCCGTGGTGATATTCCGCCAACCACAACGTGTCTTCCTCCACCCACACAGAGGCCTTGTCGCTGTGGGCCACACTGGTTTGCCACATCTCATCTGGTGGCTCATGCGCCTGCGCTGTTTCGCCCAGTGGACTCACTTGTGTGATCCGATCGACCCGATATCGACGCCAACCTGGATTCGCGTCATCGATCGAAGAGTTGTCCGCTTGTCGCGAGCGTAAACAAAACCCGTGCAGGAACAGAGCACCGTCAACCACCACGAGTGAACCTGGATCAACCACAGGGTACGTGGTGATCCCGCGAGCTTGTCCCTCATAGGTGAGTTCGATCCGCTGTGCACCGTGAATGGCTCGATGGATGTCTTGACGAATCTTGGCCTCCCCTTCACACACCTTCACTTCGAGGGGCTCAGGAGCGCCCTGGGAAACCTTCGATAGAACGGAGTCGATCGTGATTCTTGTTTTGTCGTCTACCCCTGCCCTCAGGGTCGCCAGAGCCAAATGCAGACTCATAGCCTCAGCTAAACTCAACCGTAGTGGACGTTTCAAGGGAACATTGCTCAAGTAGACAAAACCCTCGTCCAAGGCATCATAATCCACATCCATGAGATCTCCTGGGAATCCACCAGGAAGACCACACAAGGCAATCACGTGTACGTCCTTGGAGGCCTCCTCGGGTGTGATGTCAAACTCTTGAGCCATCTGGTCCAAGGTAATACCCTGATGAGACAGCAGATAGGGTATCTCTTCGAGAAGCCTGGCTGTTCGTGATGCTGACTTACTCATGGCAACCTCCTGCGATGGCATGTAATTGTTGAAGGACACCGTCACGAACCTCACCAGGTTCCATCACCAAGGCATGAGGGCCTACCTCACACAGGGCGGACACGATTTCGTCGAGCCTCCCGTAGCGAATCTCGACCAACTCGTAGCCCTGCGGGGCCTGGCCTTCAACGATTTCCCCTCGTCGGCGCAGATGTCCAGCAGTGAACTCCTTCAAGGCCACTCGTACGCTGTGGGTGGGTTCTGGACCTTCCAAGGATGCTGCGAGATCAGATATGGCCTTCGGGGAGACAGGATCATAAGCACCAGCTTCACCTACCTTGGTAACCGAGCCTTGGATCCGCGAGATTTTGTAGGTACGCTGACCAGCGGTGGTGTCATAGCCCAGAAGGTAGGAGAACCCAGATCTCTGCGTGATTTTCCATCCGTGAACCTTTCTGGGGGTGTCGTTATATGTGAATTCCACGCAAGTACGTGTAGCGATAGCATCATGCAGCACATCAAAGTTGGGGCCATCGGTGGTCACTTCAGCAACCATGTAAGACGGCACATCAGCGACACCCTGGTCGCCCACTGCACGCAATTTGGTCAGTGCATGTTTGACCCCATCAGTGATCAATGGTTCAGCAATGATGGAGGTAGCCAAGGCTACAATGCGGGATTCTTCAGCAGTGAGGTCCATCTCAGGCAGGTAATAATCTTGGGCAAGGATTCGATATCCTTCTTTGATCGTCGACTCCTTCCCACCACCTGAACTGTCCCAATCATCTTCGCCATCTTCACCACGTGGTTTCTTCTTTGCTTTCGCTTTGTTTCCCCCTCCCGTACTCTGGATCGTAATCCCCATATCCCTGAGATCCTTTTTGTCTCTTTCAAACTTCCGGCTAATAGCCTCGTCATCTCCTTGGGAGTAACCTTCGACTTGGTCAAATATCTCTTCTTTAGTCAGAGGTCTGGTGGTTTCCAGCAAAGCAATGGTGAGATTGAGTAGTCGTTCTTCAACGCGTGCAGACATAACACCTCTTAACGATAGTCTGGGTCTAGTAAACCATCACATCGACAAGAAAGTGCGCAGATGTTTGGTCGTTTCGCCCCAACACCCTCGGCCGACTTGCATGTGGGAAATCTGCGTACAGCTCTGGTTGCCTGGTTGGCTGCTCGTAGCACTGGGCGAGAGTTTCTGATTCGAATTGAAGATCTCGACCAACCACGGATGAAGAAGGCAGATTTCTTTCTCACTCGCCAGCTCGCAGATCTTGGGGAACTAGGGATCACCCACGATGGTGAGGTCTTACGACAAAGCGAGCGTACCCACCTCTACGAAGATGCTCTTGAATCGGTCAAAGACCTGGTCTATGAATGTTTCTGCTCTCGCAAAGACATCAGTCGTGCTAGCCAAGCGCCACACGATCAGGTGGCCCATTACCCGGGCACCTGTCTCCACTTGAGTGACCAGGAAAAAACCAAACTCAGAGCCATACGCCCTCCTGCGCTGAGAATCCGCGCATCAGCGGTGTCGATGACTATCACCGATGTCCTGCATGGTGAGTTCACCTCCATGGTTGATGACTTTGTGGTACGCCGTGGTGATGGGGTCTTTTCCTATCATTTCGCTGTGGTTGTTGACGATGGACTTCAAGGAGTCGATCAGGTGGTCAGAGGAGTCGACTTACTTGATTCCTCACCACGGCAACAATGGCTGGCCACCCGACTTGGTTTTCTGGTTCCGGAATATCTCCATGTTCCGCTGGTCTGCGACGCCGAGGGACGCCTAGCGAAAAGAGATGGAGGGACCACGCTGTCACGCCTGGCAGACCAGGGCATCACTACTGCACGGGTGCTCAACATCCTGGCTGAATCCTTGAACCTGATCACACCAGGTGAACAGGCTACACCCGATCTTCTTGTCGAGCGGTTTACTATCGACTCACTGCCTCGTAAGCCGTGGACAATCCAGGGATTCTAACTGGCGGCAGCATAGAGAATATCCACCACATAGACCATGGTGGAACCCTCCGGTACGCCAAGTTTGGGATTGCCTTGAGGATAGGCCTGTTCTGGGGGTACGACCAGCAGGACTCTCGACCCAGTGGTCTGACCTTGGAGAGCTCTTTGCCATCCGGGGATGGCATTCATGAGGTAACTCGACACGGGGGCATATCCATAGGTTTGGCGGACGAAAGTTCCACCAGCCCAGATGTATTCAGTGTAGTGAACAGTGACCAAATCCATGATGGTGACCTCAGGGCCTGGACCAATAATGAGAGGTTGAACCACCAACCCTTCGGGAGGTTCCCCACTAGGGATAGTGACCACTGGTTGATCGAGATCTCCGGAGACCTGAGGTAGTCCTTCTGCCGGGTCGGTGACGGTTTCACCCATAGGAGAATCGGCTTGGGTGTTAGTGATATCCACAACAAAGATCAAGGTGTCACCGTATTCGATTCCAGCTTCTTCCTTGCCTCCACTTCCGTCATACCCATCAGCCCCAGTCATTGCGATCAGGACACGCGAACCAACCTTCTTGCCTGCCAGTCCTTTCTGGAAACCGGGAACCACCCCACCAGCGAGGACAAAGGTCGGTGGCGATTCTTGCTCCCAAGAGCTGTCGAATACTTCCCCAGTTCGTGCGTTAACGCCGACGTAGTTGGCTTGGACTAATCCTCGGGGGGTGACAGTCATCCCCTCACCTTCCACAAGGATTCTTGCCGAGGTGGTCTTGGTCGACCAGGGCGCCTCGACGGTGACTCCCGGCTTCTGCCCCTCAACGCCGGTGACCGTGATGGCATCCAACTCTGGGGAATCCGAGGCTAAGACAAGATCACTCTCACCAGGTAAGTCTGTTGTCGGGCCGTCAGGGTCAGTCTTCGTGCACGACACCAAACTCAAAGCCAGCCCGATGGCCACAGCGCACCCAGTGATTCGCCTTGATAGCTTCCTGGTCATTATTTACCCAACTTTCCCGTCATATTGTCTACCTCAATGGAATTCACCGCAGTAGTCTACAGCCCCGCAGAGTCCAGCAGTTGACCTATCTCCTGAATGGTCAGTGGGCGAGTTTCCCCGCTGGGCAGATTTCCAAGCCGAATAGGCCCCACTCTCGTACGCGCTAAGCGGTGGATCTCGAAACCAACGGCACCGAGCATTCGGCGTACCACACGGTTTTTCCCCGAGTGTAAGGTGATCTCAATCATCGTTTTTGATCCCGAGCGACTCACGAGTTTCACCTTGTCAGGCTTGATAAAACCATCTTCTAGTTTCACACCTTGAGCCAGTTTCTTCAGTTCGTGATTCCCCATGACGCTATCGACCTCGACGAGATAGACCTTATCTATTTCGAAGGATGGGTGTGACAGGCGTTGAGCAAAATCACCATCATTGGTCAACACGATCAGGCCTTCAGTGTCCACATCAAGTCGACCCACATGGAACAGTCGCGGCGATTTCCGTGGAAGGTAGTCGTGCAGTGTCGCTCGGCCTTGGGGGTCCTCCATCGTGGAGACCACTCCCCTGGGTTTGTTCAAGACCAGATACACATGGCGACGTGCGGTGGGTATCCGAGATCCATCCACGCGGATCACGTCAGTATCGGGATTGACCCGTGTGCCTAATTCAGTGACCAGCTGTCCATTGACTTCGATGCGACGATCAACAATCATCTGCTCAGCTTCGCGGCGGGAAGCAAGCCCTGCTTGCGCAATGACTTTCTGTAGTCTGATGCCCTCGTCGTCCGTGGTTGTGTCCGGGTTCATGAATCCTCCTGTGGGACCTCTCTAGCCACCACAATATCCTGATCTGCTAGTCGCCTGAGTTCTTCATCAACTCCACGAGCATCAGGTAGGTGCGGGGCTAGAGGGGGAAGATCATCGAGGCTCGTCAGACCCATTCTTTCCAGGAAGTACGAGGTTGTCCCCAAGAGCCCGGCTCCGGTGGATTCTTCGCGATCCACTTCACTGACCAAACCACGACTGATGAGGGTGCGAACAACCCCATCGACGTTCACCCCACGCACTGCTGAGATGCGAGCCCGGGAAATAGGTTGAAGATAAGTGATCACTGCAAGGGTTTCCAAACTGGCTTGAGTCAGGCGCCCATGTTGGCCTTGCAGAACACTGCGGGCGATAGTGTCCGCATGCTCAGGGCGGGTGTAATACCTCCACCCGTCACCCACGTGGCGCAACTCAAATCCTCGGGCTGTCTCCTCATAGAAGGCGCTGAGCCTCTTCAAGGACATGGCCACTTCTTCCACAGAAACTTCAAGTGTCGCTGCGAGTTCGCTGTCGGCCACAGGGTCAGTTGCGAGAATCAACAGAGCCTCAATTTCACCGTCGAGTGCCATAGCCTCACTCATCATTCTCCTTGTCATTTTCTTCGATGTGATCGTACTCGTCACTGATGGTGACCTCATCGGTTTCCGCTCCCACCCAGCGAATCACCAGATCGCCAAAGGAGTCTAGCTGTTCGAATGTCACCATATCTCCACGATAAAGCTCAAGGACAGCCAAAAATCGAGCCACTGTCACTGGTAAAGACTCAGCGTCGGCCACCAGTGCACGAAAGGTCATTGTTTCGTTTTTCTGAAGCCTGCCAGCAACAAGGTTGGCTTGTTCCCCCACACTGACCGTGGGCACATAGATGTGCTCCATACTGACTTCTGCTTGAGCGGTCACGGTCATGGCGCTCAGAGCAAGCCCAGCGAATTCTTCAGCACTGACAGTGATCTCCACCTCGGGCAGCAACACGGCAAATTGTTCTTCCAATCCGCCTGGTCGTGGGATCCTTTTTCCTTCTTCTGTGAGGACCATTTCCACCCAGGAGGCGACCTCTTTGAAGGCGCGATATTGCAGGAGACGGGCAAAGAGAAGGTCGCGGGCCTCCAACAGCGCCAGATCTTCTTCGTTTTCGATTTCTCCTTGGGGAAGAAGGCGAGCAGTTTTCAAATCCAACAGTGTGGCAGCAACGACCACGAAGGAACTAGTTTGGTCGAGGTCCCACCCGGGCCCCTGTTGCTTGATATAGGAGATGAATTCATCGGTGACCTGGGAGAGCGCCACTTCGGTAATATCGAGTTTGTGGCGCGATATCAGTGATAGGAGTAGGTCGAAGGGCCCCTCAAAGTTATCGAGTTTGAGAGAGAACCCAAGATTCTCTTCAAGATCAAGTCCCACCACCTAGGCTCCTAACCGAGCCACAATCTCAGCTTTCTCACCTTGTTGGTCGAAGTCTGCCAAAGCGGAAGCGATAGCTGCACGGACTATTCGTCCACGATCCACACTGATCCCAACCTTTCTCAAAGCAAGACGAGTTTGCTCCAGAGCGATCAGTTCATCAGAGGAAACATACACTGTGATTTTCTCGTCATGGCGTACCCGCCCTGAAGCCTCGGTTTGCCCGGATGTCTTCTTCCGGGCAGGTTCTGATGGTGCAGAAACCCCGGTGGTGGGGCGAAAAAGCTCCTCGGCTCCTGGAAGGTTCACACGGCTGGGCATCGATCGATCACCTCTCTTGCCAGTTCACGATATTGCATTGCTCCACTCGAGGTTGGAGCATAAGTGGTGATCGGTTCACCGGCGACGGTTGTTTCCGGGAATTTGACCGTACGGCGAATCATCGTCGAAAAGACCAAGTCACCGAAGGCATCGCGAACCCTATCAACAACCTCCCGATTGTGGACTGTTCTTCCGTCATACATGGTTCCAACGATGCCAACCAGTTCAAGTTTGGAGTTGAGTCGTTCCTGGACCTTCGAAATCGTTTCAGTGAGCAGAGCCACACCTCGCAGTGCGAAGAACTCACTTTCGAGGGGAATCAGCACACCATCAGCACTGGTTAAAGCATTAACAGTGAGTAACCCCAAGGAGGGGGAACAATCAATGAGGATGACGTCATAGTTTGGTTTCAGTGGTTCAAGCACGCGGGTGAGGGTGTGTTCTCTGGCCACCTCGGAGACCAGTTGAACCTCAGCAGCTGATAGGTGGATATTAGCCGGTAGAAGATCAAGATGGGGTGTCTTTGTCGTGATAATGATGTCGTTGGCGTTGGCGTGAGGATCCATGAGAAGGTCATAGACCGAAGCGTGGAGATCCTGGGGACTTACCCCGAGCCCCACCGACAGTGAGCCTTGGGGATCAAGGTCAACCAAGAGCACCTTGCGTCCTAATTCGCCCAGCGCAGCACCCAGATTAATGGCGGTGGTTGTTTTACCCACCCCGCCTTTTTGGTTGCACATCGCCATAACGAAAGCGCTGGTGTACCCAGGATCACGCGGTCGTACTGAGGGAAGATCGAAATCAATGAAGTCCTGGGTCACACCATCCTCTATTCACGTTGGGGTTCTGGGATCATTCTACCGATGCGGAGTCGGTGTCTTTTTCCTTGGTCGCGGTGGTTTTTGCCTGGGCGAGAGCCTCAGCTTTGAGTTCTGCTAGTTCGACAGCGAGTTCTTCAGCTAATTCGTCGCTGATCTGATCTGTTTCCCCTTCTTTAGTCTCACCAGCAGGATCACGTTGCTCATAGGTGTAATAGTAGTTCGAATGGCGTCCACCATGGCGACGTGCCTGGTTGAGCACCACTCCCATGATGGGGGTTGAGGTACGTTCGACTGATTCCACTGCTTGAGTCAGTTCTGGCAAAGTCACCTTTTCTGCTGCTGCCACCATGACCACTCCACTCAGATTCGGAATGAGCGACAGAGTATCAGCAACCGGCAGCAGTGGAGCTGAGTCCACCACCACAGCCTGGTAATGCTCACTGGCCTGCTCTAGCAACATTTTCATGCGTTGAGATCCCACCAGCTCCACAGGATTGGGTGGAACAGGGCCAGAGGTCAACACATCGGGATAACCCGGACCCAGGGACTGAGCCACTTCCCCAAATCGCGCGCGATTGAGAAGTACGGTGGTCAGACCTGCTTCACCTTCCAACTGGAGGTAGGAGGCGACCTTGGGGCGACGAAGGTCGGCATCAATGAGCAAAACACGATCCCCTTGCTCAGCCAGGGCATAGGCAATATTGATGGCTACAGAGGTTTTCCCCTCCCCTTCTAGGGAGGACGTCACAACAAAAGAAAATGGCTTATCTTCTTCAATATTGAAAAAGAGCAGACTGGTGCGTAGTTGGCGGAATCTTTCAGCCAAGGCAGAGGTGGGGGAACTCACCATGACCACTGGATTGGCGTCGAGCTCCTGATTCTTCGGTATGGTCCCCATGACCGGGTAGGCCAATTCGGCAGTGATATCTGCAGCCGTGTGGATTCGAACATCCAGGGTTTTACGAAGAAGAGCAAGACCAACACCGAGGGCCAGACCAGCCAGCACTCCCAAAATGAGCGTCTGTGCAAGTCGAGGACTGGTCGGAGATAACGGAACAATGGCAGGGGTGACAATTGTTCCCACCACCACAGGTTGATCCTTGTCATCGCGTGGTGACAGTCGAGTGATTGCTTCACGCAGGGACAGGGCAACTTGTTGAGCAAGGGCTGCGCTGAGTTGTGGATCAACATCGCGAGCACTGATGGTGATCAATGGGGTATTGGTATGTGTGGTGGCAGTGATTTTCCCACCAAGTCTCTCCGCAGTGATACCTAGGTCCAGCTGACGGATGACAGGGTCCAACACGGCATGGGTTGTGGTCAGCGGAGCAAAATTCCGCGCTTGATTAGTGGCGTAATTTGACCCTTGGGCATATTCAGAAACAGAACTGCCCATGTTGACGGTGAGGTACACCTCACACTTGGCTGTGTAGACTGGTGGTGTCACCAGGATGTAACCGCCAGCAGCGATTGCTCCCATCACGGTGATTGCCACGATGCTGATCCAGTATTTGCGAAGAACGCCAAGATATTCCCGAAACTCCACGAACCCCTCTTCTCTAATCCGATCAATGCACTGTCCGTGAAGCTCTACAGTACACGATACAATGACCCAGACAGGAATCATCTTGGATGAAGGAACACCCCATGGGTTCACACTCCCCTGCTTTTCTCATGGTCTGCACGGGCAATATCTGTCGCTCCCCAGCGATGGAGAAACTTTTAGCCTCTGGTCTGAAGGATCAAGCACAGGTCAGTAGTGCGGGGACCCACGCCGTTGTTGACTCAGAGATCCACCCACCCATGGCCAAACTCTTGGACCAGTTGGGCCTTGGTGATCCTTCCTTTCTTGCTCGGCAACTCACGAAGTCTCTCATCGGTGCCTCGGACCTCATTTTGACCGCCACCACCAAGCACAGATCACAGGTGGTTCTTCTTGATCCACGGGCAGTGAACAAGACCTTCACCCTGCTGGAATACGCTATTCCACTTTCGACCATGGATCTCACTCAGCTCACTGGTTTAAGTCTCGCAGATCGTCTACCGGTGTTGACCGATCATGTTCAAGCTTCACGAACAGGGCTCCAGCTCCCCGCAGAAAAACTGGACATCATTGATCCTTATGGTTTTTCCTTAGATGTGTACGAGGTCGCCCTTGCCTTGATCCATCAAGCGGTCACTACGGTGACCCACGCTCTCACCTGCCAGAGTACTCCTGGCTGAGGTGTTGGATATGACCGACCCGTAGAACAACTACGGTAACCTTGAAGGTTGAACTACCCAAGTTGGAGGGACCATGTCAGACCAGGTAAGGATCAGACCACGCCCGCGTGGTCTGGCTGTCGTACTGATCGTTTTGATCGCCATTTTGCTGGTCCTGGTAGGGATCTACCTCGCCAGGCGCTCGTCACCTGTTCAACAAGTGACTCCACACCCAACCAGTAGCAACACTGTCTCAGATCCTTTTGTCAGTTTCGCCCAGCGCTGGACTTTTTCCAACCCCTACACCGGCATGGATGACAATGTCGAGTCACACTGGTTGGTGGGGTTTACCCAGTCAGGCAAAGAAATTGAGATCTATGATGCTGGTGAACAAGATAGTCGCTACCTTGACTATCTGGTCAGTGGCGAGAATATCTATATCCTTCAGTGCGATGATGGGGGGTATTCTCAAGTCATATCCATCAACTACGCGAATGAGTCAGGAGAGTTCGTGGATGTTGTTCGGGCCACCTTTGACCGATGCATCGACCAATTCACCGTGATGAATGACCACCTGTTTTACGTCAACAATGATCCGTACTCAGATATCTGGAGCAATGAACTGATCGACATGGACCTCGCTACTGGGCAGACGAGCCCACCGTTCATCATCGATTTCTCTCAGGCCATGGACGACTTCGCTCCAGGGATAGACTTTCTTTACACCACCCGAGATTCATTGTTTTATTCACTTAACGATGAGACCATTCGTCTTCTTGATCTGTCCACTGGTCAAGGAACACTCCTGTGCGAGCGGTGTGCGATCCATTATGCCCTGGGCGAGGCGATTCTCTATGCCCAAGAAGACGAAGACCTCACCAATAACATCACTTTTTACCGATACGACCCTGCCACGGGTCAATCCCAGATCCTTGCGCAGGAGGTGATCCTCTTCCGCTCCATGGTGGGGAGCTATATCATTCCCACTGGCCAGGGCTACGTTTATACCGACCAGAGAAATGACTACGAGTTCATTTACACCGATGAGCACGGTGAGGCAACAGTTCTGAAGAAATTCTCCGAAGGTTACTACGAGGTCGTAGTCCCGGTTTCTGCTGACAGGATCATGGTGTGCGGATATTCCGGGGACCTCGACGAAGACTCCCTGATTCACCACCAAAGAATTCTAGATCTCCAGGGAAATCTTCTCGAAGGCTCCGACTCCCAAGAGACCTACGACGACATTCGTCTCCCCCGATACGGGAGCTGACCTCAACCCTGGGACAACTACAGTCGTGGATCGACTGGTTCGCTTTCAAGGGCGAGCACACCGAAGACACAACCAGTGTCGAGACAGAAGGTATTGTTGACATCCTCCACGATAGGCGTAGGGGTGTGGCCATACACCACCATCGCTTTTCCACGATAGTCATTGGCCCAGGGAAGACGGACAGGTAAACCATACTCATCGGTTTCACCGGTGGTGTCACCATAGAGACAGAAGTTCCGCACTCGCTGACTAGCTCGTCCCTGATATTTTTCGATCAAACCCGCGTGGGCGATAACGAGGTTCCCTGAATCAAAAACATAGTGGCTGATGAGGGAATCAAGGAAAGCCTTCACCTGCTCAATAAACTCTTCGCCTTGTGTGGCAAGCTGTTCAATCGTGGTGCCCAAACCATGGCTGACCTTCACCTTAGCTCCACGTAAATATCTGAGCAGTTTGACATCATGGTTACCAGCCACACACCAAGCGTGCCCCTGCTTCACCATCGCCATGACGAGGCGAAGAACCTCAACATTCTTGGGGCCTCGATCACAGAGGTCACCAACGAAAACCACTTGATGACCCTGGGGTGGCTGCACCACATAGGTGTTAGTGTCCACCGAGTAACCCAGGTATCGTAAACGCACTCACGTCCGGTTATGCGCGGCTGCGCGATGACAGTCTACCTTTGCTTGGTGTGAGCCGTTTGGCATCCTGGTCTGCTGCCGGGCAAAATGCCCGCGTCGAGTGGCCTTCGTTGCGGGCTAAGTCAGGCTGTCTTGTGCCAAGTCGATTTCGCGGAGGAGTTGCTGGACTCGCTCCCGGATGTCGTCGCGGATACGGCGGACGGTGTCGATGTCCTGTCCGGCGGGGTCGTCGAGTTCCCAGGTCTCGTGGCGGGTGCCGGGATAGTAAGGGCAGGCGTCGCCGCAGCCCATGCTGACCACGATGTCGGAATGGGCGTCGGTGTCGGTCAGGACGCGGGGCTGGTGGCCCGTAATGTCGATGCCGACTTCGGCCATGGCTTGGACGGCGACGGGGTTGATCTGGTCGGCGGGTGTCGACCCGGCTGAGCGAACCTCGATACTCTCGCCTGCGAGATGCCGAAGAAATGCAGCTGCCATTTGCGAGCGTCCCGCGTTGTGGACGCACATGAACAGCACTGATGGGCGCAAGGCTAGCCCGTTGGCGTCTGTGCTCATCGCTGCTGGTCTCCTAACGCCAAGAGCGGTTGGGTGGCGGGGTCTTGGGCGAGCATCGCTACAACGGCCAGGCGCGGGGTTTGGCGCTGGACGCGCTGGATCAGCGGCGGCTCGGCGGCGGCCCTCATCGCCAACAAGCCCGTGGCCGGATGGGCGGCGGCCAGCGATTGGTTGACGACCCACGCCCACGGGTGGATGTCGGCGCGGGCCAGGTCGGCGGTCAACTGCTCGGCCTCCAGCACCGGGGTGGTCTCAGGCAAAGCCACGACGATGACCCGCGTGGTGTCGCCGTCTTGTAGCCGCAGCAACGGCGTGACCGCCTGCTCACCCTCGGCCAAGTGGCGGACCATTTCGCGGTGGTAGGAGCCGGTGGCATCCATCAGCAAAACGGTGTGGCCGGTCGGCGCGGTGTCCATGACGACGATCCGGGTGTCGGACTGGGCCACCGCATCGGCGAACCGTTCGAAGACGGCGATTTCCTCGGTGCAGGGGCTCATCAGGTCTTCGGCGAGGACGGCCCGGCCCGGCTCGTCCAGGGTCGCACCCTTGGTCGCCATGACCCGCTCCCGGTACTCGCGCACGGCCTGCTCCGGGTCGATCCGCGACACCGTCAGATTGCCTGCGTCCATTGTCTCGTCGAAGTGTCCGGCGGGGTCGGTGGTTGTCAAATGGACGTCCTTGCCGCGCGCGGCCAACGCCAACGCGACGGCCACAGCGACGGTGGTTTTCCCGACGCCTCCTTTGCCCATGCACATGACCAGCCCGTGGTCCACGCCGGACAATTCGTCGACGAGAGCCGACAGGGAGGGCCACTCGGTCGCCGCATCCACGGTCGCTGCCGTGTGGTTCGTGGCGACTGGTTGCCCGCTCGCCGTCGCCAGCAGCGAGCGCAGGGCTGGCACCCCGACCATGTTGGCCGGGTTGAGCGGGATCGTGAGTGTCTCCAAACCGGCCAGCGCGGCGGGGATGTTGGCGATGGCCTTCTGCTCCCTCGCCCGGATCGCCACAGCCAGCGGCTCGCTCGTCTCGGTGGCGGGCATGACAGCGTTGACGATCAGATGGGTGGCGTCGATGCCGATGTCGGCCAGTTCGGCTACGGTACGGGCGGCCTCACCCAACGCGCCAGGCTGAGCGCGGGCGACCAGCACCAGGGCGGTGTGCTCCGGGTCGGTCAGGGCTTTGACGGCGGCGGTGTAGGTCTCGTGGTGCTTCTCCAGCCCGGCCAGCGGCCCCAGGCACGAGGCGTCGCCCTTCCCGTCATCTAGGAACTTCGTCCAGCTACCCGGCAGGGACAGCATCCGCAGGGTGTGGCCGGTTGGGGCGGTGTCGAAGACTACATGGTCATAGCCCGCCGTCGCCGCCGGGTCGGCCAGCAAGGCGGTGAACTCGTCGAAGGCGGCGATCTCCGTGGTGCATGAGCCCGACAGTTGCTCGGTCATCGAGGCGATCTCCGCCTCCGGCAGCAGACCACGTACCGGGGTGATGATCCGTTGGCGGTATTCCTCGGCGGCGGCCTGTGGGTCTATCTCCAAGGCGTCCAGCCCGTTCACGTTGTTGATCGGGGTGATCTGGTTGCCGATGGCGGTGTCGAACACCTGGCCGATGTTGGACGCGGGGTCGGTGGAGACCAGCAGCACACGCTTGCCCTGGTCGGTCAAGGACACGGCGGTGGCGCAGGCCAGCGACGTCTTGCCGACACCCCCCTTGCCCGTAAAGAACACAAACCGGGGCATCACCCCATCCGTCAAGAACATGACCGGTTCCCTCATGCCCTCTCAGCAGCCGGACGAGCCGCAACCGCAGCCGCTCGACGCTGCGACGGCGACAGGTTCGGCAGCCTTCGACCCGCAACACGACGATTCCGCCTGGTCGCCTGAGCCGCAGCCACAGGAGTCGGTCGTCTTGTCCTTGCCGCCGCAACACGACGAGTCCGCCGCGTCGGCCTGCCCGCCGCAGCATCCCGCCTCAGCGGTTGGTGCGTCCGCCAAACCGGCGTAGCGGGCCAGCTCGTCGCGGGACGGGTAGCGGCCCGTCAACACGACCGCGCCGTCGACCGTCGTCAACGGCAGGCCAGCCGAACCTGCCGCCTGCATGAACGCCCGCACCGGCTCGGCCTGCGTGAACGCCAGCGCGTCATTGGCCAGGTTGTGCCGGGTGATGTCCGCGCCGAGGCCCTTCAGGGCCGCGAGGTCGGAGGTGAACTGGACGAGTTCCTGCGCCGGGTCCGGCCCGCACACTCCGGTGTTGCAGCACATCGCCGGTTCGTACACATGGATGGTTGACATTTTGGTTCCTTTTGCTTGTTTGGTTTCGACGCCGGAGAAGAACTGCTCCAGGTTGCTGGGAAGAACATAGGGGGTGGTGTCGGGCTGCTTGCCGCCGTAAAGGACGCGCAGGATGCCGTCGACGATCATCGCGGTGGGCGGCTGCTCGTAGTCCTGGCCGTCGTAGGTGAACACTCGGCAGTCAGTCGAGCAGCCGGACAGGCTGCCGCAGTCGGCGCAGTCAGACTCCTTCAGGGTCGTTTCGATGTCGACGCCGTTGACGCGGATCGTCGGCGACGACAAGAACCGGTACTGCTCGGCGAGTTCCCGCGACGTGATGTTGACCTCGTTCAGTCTGGCGTCGTAGCCGAGTGTGCCGAACACGTCCGACAGCACCGCCAGGGCTTCTTTCGTCGCCGAGTCGGTGGCCTGGCAGCGGGTACAAGTGGTGAGATCCAGGTACAGGTAGTCGACGTCCAACGCCTTGGCGTGCTCCGGCTGCGTCGAGGCCCGCGAGGTACCGCAACAAGACTGCTGTGCGGCGGTTGATGTGCCGCAGCACGACTGCTGCGGGCTGGTGACGGCGTCCATGAGGTCTTCTTTCCGAAAAGCGACACCCGGTCATATCGACGAGCGTGGTTATGATCCTAGGCGTCGTATCGACTTATGTCAATGTGACGCTATGATGGGTGCATGACCGCCATCCAGGAGATCCCGCTCGGGGAGTGCTGCCCGGCGTCGTTGGCGCTGATGGACCCCGCCGACGCCGAGGAGCTGGCCGACATCCTCAAGGCCGTGGCCGACCCGGTGCGGTTGCGGCTGCTGCACCACATCGCCGCCGCCCCCGACACGACTGTGTGCGCCTGCCACCTGCCCGGCGCGCTCGGTATCACCCAATCCACCCTGTCCCACCACCTGAAGCGGCTGACCGACGCGAACCTGGTCATCCGCGAGCAACGCGGCAAATGGGCGCACTACCGCCTCAACGCGCCGGTCGTCGCACGCCTCATCCACACCCTTCAGGGAGCGGTCGCTTGACCCCTCTACCCTGCCCGCCTGTCCGCCTGCTCGTATCGTCGGGCGTCGATATGTATGCTGGAGTGCGCAACAACACTTGCTAGCGCGGAAGGCGTCACATGCCCGCTGTCCCAGCCACCCCACCTGGCGACGAGTCGCCCGGTATCGGCTTCTTCGACCGTTTCCTGACCATCTGGGTGATTTTGTGCATGGGGCTGGGCCTGCTGATCGGACGCTTCCTCCCGGCGATCCCCGACTGGCTCGGCAAGCTCCAGTACTCAGAAGTGTCGATCCCCATCGCCGTGCTGATCTGGGTGATGATCTACCCGATGATGCTGAAGGTCGACTTCGCGTCCATCAAGAATGTGGGCCGAAACCCGAAGGGCCTGTTTCTCACCTGGGCGGTGAACTGGCTGGTCAAGCCGTTCACCATGTTCGCGCTGACCGGCCTGTTCTTCTACGTGGTATTCGCCCAGTGGATAGCCCATGACCTGGCCCGCGACTATGTCGCCGGAGCCGTCATCCTGGGGGCAGCGCCGTGCACGGCGATGGTGTTCGTGTGGAGCCACCTGACCAAGGGCGACCCCGGCTACACCGTCGTCCAAGTCGCCACCAACGACCTGATCATCCTGGTCGCCTTCACCCCGATTGTCGGCCTGCTGCTCGGCATCAGCGGCATCGCCATCCCTTGGGGCACGCTGCTGTTGTCGGTGGTGCTGTTCGTTGTGGTGCCCATCGCCGCCGGGGTGCTCACCCGTCGCGCCGTCACCGCCCGCCGGGGCCAGGCGTACTTCCAAGACGGGTTCGTGCCGAAGTTCGGCAAGGCCACCGTCGTCGGTTTGCTGCTCACCTTGGTGTTGATCTTCTCCTTCCAGGCCCACGTCATCTTGAGCAACCCGTTGCATATCGTCCTGATCGCCGTGCCGCTGATCATCCAAACCGGCCTGATGTTCACCCTCACCTACGGCGGCGGGAAGCTGCTACGCCTGCCGCACAACGTCGCCGCACCCGCAGCGATGATCGGCGGCTCCAACTTCTTCGAACTGGCCGTCGCCGTGGCGGTCGCCCTGTTCGGAGCCAATAGCCCTGTCGCCCTGGCCACCACCGTCGGCGTGCTCGTCGAGGTGCCCGTCATGCTCGGCCTGGTCCACATCGCCAACCGAACCGCTGGGTGGTTCGGCCCTGCCCATGCTCGTGGAAGCGAGGTCTGATCGGACTCGGCGGCCTGACCTCGGTAGTGCCGGGACTCACAATCCGAGACTGGGGCCGTGCTCCCACGGCAAAGGCCGATGTGGCTGCGGCTGCTGGTCTGGGACCAGTCGGATGGCGGCTCTGGACGCTTCCCTGCTTGTCCGTGCTTGGGTGCGCCCAGCTTTGTTCTGTTCGATTAGCTGGGCGGCTTCCGTTAGGGGAATGGTGGTGATGTTGGCGAGTTCGGCGCGAGCACTCTCGGCTTGTTTGCGCCAGTCGCGGGCATGCTGAGCGGCGGTGCGGCTCGGGGCACGGAGTGTCGCGGCGGTGCCGTACACCTGGCCATAGGCGGACTGCCGCTCGTGCGCCTGCTCGCGGGCCAGTACGTGGAGGGCTGCTTTCGCCTGATCGTGGTCGGCGCGGGCGGCGGTGACCTGCGGTGTGGTCTCGACGGCCTCGGCGGCGATCGTCGCAACCCAGGCTGTCATGTCGTCGCCGTTCGGGGCGCTTCCCCAGTGTCGGCGTGACTGCGCCAGCACGTCTCGGTAGGTGGCTTGCGCCATGTCGGCGGCGCGTAGGGCGGACTTGCGTCCGAACAGGCTCGCGCGCCGAGCAGCGTCGGCGGCGGTTTCCATCGTCTGGCGGGCTGCGGCGAGGCCTTGCGCGTCGGCAGCGGCTAGAGCGGTGATCTGGCCCAGCGCGGCGATGCGGGTTTGCCGCAACTGCTCCTGTGCAGCGTTGAGCCTGCTTTGGTGCTGGTCGCGGGCATGTTTGTGTTGGTCGGCTTGGCGTGCGAGTATGTCGGCGGCTTGCTGCCAGCGTTCGGCGTTCGCGTCGGCTTTCTCGGCCAGGGCGCGTAGCCGCGCCTTCTCTTGGTTGACGATCCGGGCGGTGTCAGGCTCAACCAATCCCGCCACGTCTTGGATGGCTTGACGGGTCGCGGCATCCAGGCCACGGTCAGCGCGGTCGCGTGCCATCGCGTCGGTGTACTGCTGTCTGGCGTCGGCCATGCTGGCGGCGATGATGTGGAGCAAGTTCGATGAGCGTCCTCGGGTCATGCCGACATACAGGCCCGCAGCGGTGGTCGCCTCCGAAAGGATGGTGTGTGAGGCGGGGGCAGTGACACCTTGGACGCCGTAAGCGGTGGCCGCATACGACAGGTGCGCCCACTGGTTCACATAGTCGGCGGGCAGGCGCACCAGGCTGGCTGTGGCGCGGCTGGCCTCGGCGGGGCGTGCCCACACTGCGCCGTCTTGGATATGGGCGACGGTCCAGGTTTGCCGGTTCGCCACGCCGAGGGCGTTGTCGTTGCGGCGGGCTTGGATGAGGTCGCCCTCACCGACGGGCAGCCCGTCGGCTCCGGCCACGGTGGGCGGGTTATCCACCAAGCCGGCGACGACACGGCGGGCGGGGGCCGCGTGGGTG
>WRIC01000021.1 GCA_009782915.1 Propionibacteriaceae bacterium
GGGGGGGGCGCGGGGGCAGGGCGGGGCAGGCGTAGAAAGCCGGCGGCGCCAGGGACCGCCCCCCCGCCCCGAGGGCGACGACGGCCCCGTCCCCTTTGTCAGTCCCCTTTGTCATGGTGGATTAGACTGGGGGTATGAGTGCTGAACCTCGTGATGTGGGTCCCCTGTATGGAGGAGACCAACCCGTACTCGACACTGATCGACAGCTGGTGGTGACACTGTTGCGCGCCGCTCAAGCAGATGGGCGGATGACCGAGCTCGAACTCACCACCCGACTCCAAGCGGTGCAGTACGCCACCACCTTTGATGACCTGGTACCCATCACCCGCGACCTCATGTGACCGCCCGCGGGCGATCACATGGACTGTCACACGTCTCCTTGGACAATTGGGGACGGTACTGTTTTGACACAATCCCGTCTCCCTGCGCGGAGTCGCAGGGTCCATGGTCTCAACAATTATTGACTGGGCAATAGATTCTGCGACTTCGCGCAGACGGGGTGGCGGTGTGACAGTTGATACCGACACCTACTGTCCTACGTTGCCCTGGGCGTACTATGCTGGCGTTCATGATTGGGTTTGGTGTCGATATTGGTGGCTCCGGGATTAAGGGGGCACCGGTTGATCTGGTGACGGGGGAATTCACTGCGGATCGGGTACGCATCAAGACACCCCAACCATCCACTCCCCGAGCAGTCATCAAAACAGTCGCCCAGGTGGTGGCCGCTTTCTATCCAGACAAACCCCCACCATCATTGGGCATCACTATGCCGAGTGTGATACATGGCGGGGTGGCCCGCTCAGCGGCCAATATTCATTCGAGTTGGCTGAACTACCCTGTTGCTGACGCCTTCGCTCAGGCCCTCGGGTACGAGGTGAGCGTACTCAATGATGCTGACGCAGCAGGAATAGCAGAACTCCACTATGGTGCAGCGAAAGGCCAACCAGGTTTGGTCATCATGACCACCTTGGGTACGGGGATCGGCTCGGCCATGATCTACGATGGTGTACTCATCCCGAATGCGGAACTTGGGCATATGGAAATCGGGGGTCGCCATGCGGAGAAGAGGGCAGCAGCGAGAGTCAAAACACAAAAGAGACTGTCCTGGGCCACCTATGCCCGACGGCTCCAGAGGTTTTACTCAACCCTCGAATTTTTGTTCAGCCCAGACCTGTTTGTGGTGGGTGGAGGAATCAGCAAAGATGCAGCCAAGTTTCTTCCGAGACTCCGCCTGGAGACCATCATCGTACCCGCCCAACTACGCAACCAGGCGGGCATCGTCGGTGCCGCATGGTACGCATCCTCGCGTACTACATCAGACAAGTCCTGATCGGTGATGTTTTGAAACCTATTCCTCATCTCGCTTGGAGATAGTATTCTGGGTGGGCTACGGCGTCCATCAGGCGATGGTGCCGCTGAAGCACAGAAGAATGGTGTACCTACATAAAGGAGAAACGATGCCTGAGACCGCTATTCTCACATTGCCGGATGGACGGACAATCGATCTTCCTGTCATTGTTGGGACTGAGGATGAACACGCAATAGATATTACGCGCCTGCGCTCAGAGACCGGGTACATCACGATCGATGATGGGTTTATGAACACCGGTTCCTGCAAGTCGGAGATCACGTTCATTGATGGTGAGAAAGGAATCCTGCGCTACCGCGGGTATCCTGTGGAGGATTTGGCCAAGAATTGTTCATTCGTGGAGACTGCCCAGTTGCTGATCTGGGGGGAGTTGCCCACCCCTGAGGCGCGGCGTGACTTCTCCCATTTGTTGACAGAAAACTCTGCGATGCCGGAGGATTTCCGTCGGCATTTTGCTGGTTTCCCGGTTCACGCCCATCCGATGTCGATCATGTCGGCGATGATTAACGCCCTGCAGAGTTATGACCTTCCGGGTCTGGTCATCGACGATGAGGAAGAATTCGAACGGGTGAGCGCTGCCCTGATGTCGAAGGTACGAACGATCGCTGCCGCAGCTTACAAGTCTTCTGTTGGTGAACCCATCATGTACCCGCGTTATGACCTGCGCTATGTGGAGAATTTCCTTCACATGATGTTCTCGAAACCCTATCGGGACTATGTTCCCACCGCGGAAGCAACCTCAGCCCTCAACTTGTTTTTCTTGTTGCACGCCGATCATGAACAGAATTGCTCCACGTCGACAGTACGAATGGTCGCTTCGGGCCAAGCCAATATGTACGCCTCAGCGGCGGCGGGAGTCTGTGCGTTGTGGGGTCGTCTCCATGGGGGCGCCAACCAGGCGGTCATGGAGATGCTGTCGTACATCCAAACCACAGGAATGTCGGTCAAGGACTATGTAGCCAAGGTGAAGGATCGCGCTGATGGGATCAGGCTCATGGGTTTCGGTCACCGTGTCTACCGCGCTTTTGATCCACGTGCTGTCCTGCTCAAGGATGCCTGCGATAAGTTGCTCAACGCCATGCACATTGATGATCCGCGTTTGGAGTTGGCCAAGCAGCTGGAGGAGGCTGCACTGAGCGACGACTATTTCGTGTCGCGTAAGCTTTATCCGAATGTTGATTTCTATTCTGGGATCATTCTCACCGCCTTGGGGATTCCTGTGGAGATGTTCACCGTACTGTTCGCTATTGGGCGCGTACCAGGATGGATCGCTCACTGGAAGGAAATCTACGATGTTCCCAGTACGAAGATCTATCGTCCACGTCAGGTTTACACAGGGTCCCCTCGTCGCGAATGGTTGAATCGTTTCCAGCGCGAGAAGGGTTACACCGATTCTCGTGGATTCCGCGTCCCCGAAGAGTTGCAGACCACCCAACCTCCCGCAGCCGATGGTTTACCCCCCGCCGCCTAGGGTGTGACTTTCATACCGTCCGCGGGCGGGTCACCACGACCGTGCACCCAATCGTCACCCTGCGTAGCACTGCGAGTCGCGCTGACGCGCTCCGCAGCACAGGCTTCGCGACTCGCAGGGTCCAGACTGCGCAGTTGTTCGAATTCAGCCTCCCCCGTCACCCTGCGCGAAGTCGCAGGGCCCAGACTACCCAGTTGTTCGAATTCAGCCTCCCCCGTCACCCTGCGCGAAGTCGCAGGGCCCAGACTACCCAGTTGTCTGACTGTGGAGTCTGGATTCTGCGACTTCGCGCAGAATGACGGGGGTGGGTCGCTCCGCAGACTTGGTGGACCTAGTCGTCTTCGTCGATCTTGGCGAGGGGGGTGGCCGGTGAGGGGGTGGAATCCAGGGTTGCTGTCTTCTTGCGGTTCCCCACCATGGCGGCGAAGACCATCAAAACCAGGCCGATAGCGCCAGTCACCACCAGGCGTACTGTCGAAGAATTCCAGGGATCAGCGCCCATATACATAATGGAGGCAGCGCCCTGGCCGATCGCTCGTTGGGGAACCCAAGGATAAATCCATGACTGCCAGAAGGCAGGTAGCATCTCGCGGGCCAGCATCCCCACAGCCATCCCACAGGCGAAGCAGGTGAGGATCACCAGAATGCCGAATGGTTTCGCCAGGTTGAGTGCACCCAGGAAGAGGGTCATCACACAGAAGCTTGCGATAGCTAGGAAGATCGTCAGGGGAACCACTGGTACGGTCATGCCCCCAGAAATGATCAGGATACTCACAGCAGCCCCAGCAATGAGGCATGCCAGAACAGCGCCATAAATTAGTTGCCCAGTGTAGATGCCCAGGCGAAGCGGTACGCCGGTTTCTTTCTTCGTACGGAAAATGAAGGCGAGCAATATGGATGAGATCGCGGTCATCATGAAGATAGGCATCACAATGACATTGCCGGACATCATTGCACCAAACCCCGACCCGATGTTGGTGTCATTGAGGAAGCTCACCTCGGTAGCGAAACCCGCTTGAGCGAGGAAACCTGTGACAGCTGTCTCCATCATCTGGGCAACCATAGGGTTTTTGCCCTGGTTGATGACGACCTTGATGGTGGGTTTTTCAACCTCGGGTGGTGTGCCTTGGGTTTCGGGGTCCGGTGTTGGTTCGGGTGTTGGGGTTGGAGTGGGTGTGGGTGAGGGTGAGGGTGTGCCAGTGGTGGGATCAGCCGAGGGATCAATGGTGGCACCCGTCGAGGGATCGACACTCGGGGTCGTACCAGGATCAGGTGTGGTGGGTTCCGGGGTGGGTGTCGGTGTTGGGGTGGGCAGATTCTGTTGTGGCTGGTTAGCTTGGGCTGCCGCCATCTGCTTTTGGGTGAAGTCGGCAGGGATGATGATCGCGCCATAGATATCGTTGTTGTTCAAGACAACATCGAGTGTGACCTGAGAGTCGACTTGGGTCCACAAGATCGGTGTCTGGTCGTCTGCTTGTCCCGTACGCACCATTTGGGCAACCATCTGATCGCCCAGATTCACGTCTCCTGCGGGGGTGGAGACTCCCTGATCGAGGGACAATATCGCCATGGGTACGTCTTTAGGTTCGGCGTGCAACAGCGGATACATCATCAGGGAGAACACACAAAAGATCCCAATGATGACACCCAGTGGCAGGACGTACTTTTTTGCTCCGAGACTTTCCAACATGATTCTTCCTCCTCGTTGTCATCTCACGACTTCACCAGATACGCTATCGCAGAATTGACGCAGGTGGAGAAATGTCCCACTTTCACTGGTGGGGGATACAGCATGGCGACGGGCTAAGGAGGGGGGAAGTGGCCCGTCGCCATGCAGATACCGGCATGTATCTTCTCGAGAGTGAAGCGTTGGGGGGGAATCATTCCACTCCTCGTTGCTGAAGACTGACATCTTTTCCTTTGGTTACCCGCGGGAGCCGGTGTCGGACTATATAACCACACGGGCACAAGTTCTATTCCCGATTGTGAGAAATTCGTTGAGAACTCTCATATCAACAAAAGTTGCGCCTGGAGTTTTTACGCGGGGAAGGACCCGCGCTGAGGAGATTTTGCGGAAAATCTAGTCCGTCGCCTGGGTCTCAATTTGGGCGCGTACCTCGTCCATGTTGAGGCCTCGTACGGCCTGGATGACGCGCTCAAAATCGGGGGCACCCATCGCGCCAGGCTGATTGAAGACCATGATGCCATCGCGGAAGGCCATGATGGTGGGTATCGAGGAGATCCCCAATTGGCCAGCGAGCACCTGCTCTTTTTGGGTGTCGATGGAAGCAAAGATGGCGTCAGTGTGCTTTTCTGCTGCGTTTTCGAAAACGGGTTTGAAGGCGCGACACGGTGGGCACCAATCCGCCCAACAGTCGAGGAAGACCATTCCTGGTTCGGTCACAGTAGATTCAAAGGTGTCGAGAGTAACAGTACGTACAGCCATATCTCAATAATACCCCACGGGGTATCCAATGTCCATGTGTGACTCACCCCATCCTGTCATTCCGTGCGTAGTCACGGAATCCAGACTTCGCAGTTGTTTCTTGGTCATTCCGTGCGTAGTCGCGGAATCCAGACTCAACAGTTGCGAAACTACGAGTTCTGGACCCTGCGACTTCGCGCAGGGTGACTCGGTTGGTCGCGACAGTTAATACCAACCACAACTGTTACAATCCGTCATTCCGTGCGTAGTCGCGGAATCCAGACTCAACAGTTGCGAAACTACGAGTTCTGGACCCTGCGACTTCGCGCAGGGTGACGGAGGCGACAGAGACGGGACCGAGGCGACAGAGGCAGAACCCCGGTGACGGAGACGGGACCTGGGCAACGGAGACGGGATCTAGGCAAGGGAGAGGAAGACTTTTTCGAGACGGTCGGTGTCGATTTCACCGGACTCGGATTCGAGCAGGCACTCTTTGAGGGAGAGGGTCACCATCTGGAAACCGGCGCGATCGAGGGCTTTACCCACAGCAGCAAGTTGGGTGAGGACCTCTTCACAGTCACCGGTTTCTTCGAGCATTCGAATCACACCGGTTAACTGTCCTTGGGCTCGTCGCAAGCGATTAAGGATCGGGCGCCTGGCATCCGCAGTGAGTTCCATGGAGACAAGTTTAAGGTACGAAAGCCCCGATGCGGTCCGTCCGTACCTGAAACATGGTGTCCAGTGGCACGGGACATGGCACTGTGGGAAGGAAACATATGACTTAGACTGACCACGTTGAGCGCTTCCTGCGATCATCGGCCCGTGGGGGGAACGATGATGGTGGCGTTTCACCAGAACTGAAGGAGAATCATGGCCGACGAAAAGAAATCAACTAGCGCCAGCAATAAACCCAAGACAACTCAACGGAAAGTCGTGTCAGCTTCGCCGACAACCGGCGCCAAGACTGCCCAAGCAAACAAGCCCGTCCGTGGTGAAGGTTCGAAGGCTTCCCCCGAAGCTAAAAAGAAGGCTTTCATGTACCGCATTTTTGCCGGGATCCTGTGGGCTTTGGCTATTGGTCTGGAAATGTTCGCGATCTTCTATCTGCTCAAGCGCACAGAAATGAACAATTTCATGGTGTGGCTGATTGGCGCGATTGTTGTCATCGGTATTCTCGCCATCATTGGTTCGCAGTTGTGGAAGAAAGCTAATCACTTTGATCCAGCATCAGAAAAAGACACGGTACGTTTCTTCGTCCAAAATCAGCTCGGTGTGATTATCACCATTATTGCCTTCCTTCCCTTGATTATTTTGATCTTTATGAACGACAACATGAAGGGGAGCCAGAAAGCTATTGCAGGTACGATCGGTATCATCGTGATGGCGTTGACTGGTTTGGCTAGTGTTGACTGGGATCCTATGTCTGAAGAGAAGATGGATGAGCAGGACAGGGTTGTCTGGTCCTATTCCCAGGATGGTTACGTCTACTGGGTCGACAAGGGTTCGGTCTATCACCTGTGTGCCTACAAGGACAACAACCCACAAAATGGCACCCGTGACGCCGGTGAGAATGAAATCATTGCCGCGTTTAGCCGTGGAGATTCTGATATTAAGACTGGTAGCTTGAAGGAAGCCCATGATGCGGGCAAGCATCGTCTGAGCATGTACGGGCTATCAGAATGTGACTATACTGAGGATAATCCTGTCTTCCCGAATTGTGCTGCTGGAGGCATGGCTGGTTGCCAGTAGTAACGAGATAACTACTGAGCATCTCCCCTTGTCAAACGCTCACTTATCATTGAAGTGACCCTCTCCCCTGGAGCCCTCGCTGGCTCTTCGGGGTCGGGGTCACTTCTATGTGATGTGGTATTCTGAAGGTTA
Source organism: Propionibacteriaceae bacterium (assembly GCA_009782915.1). GTDB lineage: Bacteria > Actinomycetota > Actinomycetes > Propionibacteriales > Propionibacteriaceae > WQYJ01. The sequence continues at coordinate 7,147 of WRIC01000021.1, forward strand.
TGCAGAGAAACACTCGAGCTAAAAAGCTGTCCTCATTGGGGATGCTCCTGGGCGTGAGCGCGCTCGCGGGAGTCCTTGTTGCAGGTCTCGCGATTCCAGCTGCTGCGCTGACGGGAGTCATGTCGACAGTGATTTCGACCTCTCTCACCGAGCTGCCTCTGTCGCTTCTCACCCCCCCAGCGGCGGAGCGTACGACGGTGAAGACAGCCAATGGCAAGGTCCTGGCGCAGTTCTACGACGAGAACCGTACGATCGTCGATCTGGAGGATATTGCGGAGATCATGCAGCAGGCGCAGGTTGCTATTGAGGATGATCGTTTCTACGAGCATGGCGCCCTCGACTTTAGGGCTCTGGCGAAAGCTGGTTTGTCCTATTTCGGTTCTGACTCTGGTGGTGGTGGTTCTACTCTCACCCAGCAGTACGTCAAACAGGTTCTGATGGAAGAGGCTGTGAAGATCCGTGATGTGGAGAGGCGACAGGAAGAACTTGACCTCGTCCAATCGCGTACTATTTCTCGCAAGATCAAAGAGATGCGCCACGCTATCGCTATCGAGAACAAATTCAATAAGGATGAGATTCTTGAGCGCTATCTCAATATTGCTTATTATGGCGATGGCGCCTATGGTGTGGAGGCAGCGGCTCACCATTATTTTGGTACGACAGCCAAGGACCTGACCTTGTCCCAGGCGGCTTTGTTGGCCGGTATCGTCCAAACTCCTTCGCGCAACCCGATTGAAAATGTTGAAGGCTCGATTAACCGTCGCAATGTTGTCCTCGATCGCATGGTTGAACTGGAGATCATCACCAAGGAGGAGGCTGAGGAAGCCAAACTTGATGAGTTCGATCCAGCGGGTGTGAGGTATGTGAAGAATGGCTGCTATGGCGTGAGCTACTCGCAGGTGTGCTGGCTAGTGTGGAAATATCTCATGAAGAATGAGGCTCTCGGTGAGAATGAGCAGGTCCGCGCTGATACGGTTCGCCGTGGTGGTTTCGAGATTGAAACCTATCTGGATACCAACATGCAGGATTCTGCCCAGCGCGCGGTGTCGTACTACATCTATGAAAAGGACCCTGTTCTCTCAGCAATGGTCATGATGGAACCCGGCTCTGGCCACATTGTGGCGGCCGCCCAGAACCGTCATGTCTTTGGTGATGACCAGTCAGCGGGTCAAACCCAGTGGCTGTCTTTTGCTCCGCCGGAATATGGTGGCGATCAGGGCCAGCAGCCTGGTTCGGTGTTCAAGGTGTTCACTGCTGCGGCGGCTTTGGAGGCGGGGATTCCTCCCTCCAAGATGATTGATGCCCCAGCGAAGGTTGATTTTGCTGGGCAGATCTTCAAGTCTTGTGATGGCCCGTTCAAGTCTGGGCGTTGGACGGTGAGGAACTCTTCGGGTTCGGGCAAGATGGATATGCGCAATGCTGCAGCCAACTCGGTGAACACCTACTTTGTGAAACTGGAACAGATTGTGGGTATCTGCAATGTTGTTCACATGGCTGACAAGGTGGGGGTGCAATTGTCGTCACCAACCGACACCTACCCCAGTATTCTCGCCTATGATTCGGTGACCTCACTGACCTTGGGTGTTATCGAGATTTCTCCGATGTCGATCGCGACAGCGATGTCAACCTTTGCTGCCCAAGGTATTCGATGCGATCCGGTGATTATCAAATCTATTACTGATCCTAATGGTGTGGATGTGCCCACCCAGCAGCCCAACTGCCGCCGAGCGATTTCCGCGGATGTGGCTAATGGTGTGAATTCTGTTTTCTCCCGGGCTTTCACTAATGGTACGGCCCGTGGTTATGGTTTCCCTGATGGTCGCCCGACCTCTGGGAAGACTGGAACCACCGAGAATGGTCGCGCTGTGTGGGTGGTCGGTTGGACTCCTGAGATTGTTGGTGTGGCAATGATCGGAGTGGATCCTGATCCTCGATTCCAGTCTTATTGGAATTCTCATCGGCATTCGCTGTCTTCCCTGACTCTTCCCGAGAGTGGCACCCGTCTGTCTGGTTATGGTGGCGGTGACTCTGGTCGTATTTGGAAGATGGCGATGTCTGGCATCGCGAGTTATTATCCGAAGACTGCTTTTGCCAATCCGTCGTCATCGATTTTGACTGGCAAGATTGCTTCACCACCATCGGTGGACGGCATGAGTTTGCAGGATGCTATTAAAACTCTCGAAGCTGCTGGTTTCTTCATCGACATTGTCAATGTTTATGATGAGTCACCGGTGAACACTTTCTTGGGTGCCAGCTGTGAGCACATCTATGGTGGAACCTGCACCTTGTCGGTCTCCCAGGGTCCACGAGCCAAACCCAAGGAGCCACCCCCCGACGACGGTGGATAAACCCCGTGTGACAGGAGTGCCTGTCCCTGTGCGCCCTTTCCCCGTCACCCTGCCCTTTCCCCGTCACCCTGCGCGAAGTCGCAGGGTCCACAATCCACATGGTCACAAGGAACCGTCCCCTATGGACACCCAATAGGACAGCGGGGTCTGTCCCTGTGAGTCTGTCCGTCACCTTGTCCTTGCCCCGTCACCCTGTGCCCTTTATCCAGCGCACTGCTCTTTACCCGTCGCCCTGCCCTTGCCCCGTCACCCTGCGCGAAGTCGCAGGGTCCAGAATCCACATCATCCACTTTTAATGGAATCAGCCGAATAGTGCCACCGACCACAAACAACATCTTTAGGGCAACTGTGGATTCTGGATTCTGCGACTTCGCGCAGAAAGACGGGGGTGCGTCCACTGTCGCCACCCTGGGGAGCGAAGCTCGTCTCCCTGCGCTCTTAAGCCCGTCTCCCTGCGCTCTTAAGCCCGTCTCCCTGCGCGAAGTCGCAGGGTCCAGACTACCCAGTCGTTTGACTGTGGATTCTGGATTCTGCGACTACGCGCACAACGTCAGCGGAGCGACTCGCAGGGTCCAGACTACCTAGTCGTTTGACTGTGGATTCTGGATTCTGCGACTACGCGCACAACGTCAGCGGAGCGACTCGCAGGGTCCAGACTACCCAGTCGTTTGACTGTGGATTCTGGATTCTGCGACTACGCGCAGAATGACGGATCGGATGTGTGCACCCTTGGAGTGTGGAGTGTGTCAAACGCCCCGTCCCCTTGGAGTGTGTCAAACGCCCCGTCCCCTTGGAGTGTGTCAAACGCCCCGTCCCCCTGTCACACAGTTAGCCCGGCAACCTCACTATCGTCACCCTGCGAAGGTGACGTCTACGAGGTCTGCTTGGGTGCGACCTTCACCGACTGTGACGAGTTGGGTGATGTAGACGATCACGTAGCGGGTGGTGACCGGGTCGATGTCGATGCTGGTCACTTCCTCAGTGAGTTCAGTGGTTGCAACGGGAGTCCAATGCAGGATGGAGTTCATGTTGGGTTCACTCACCGTGGAAGCATCGCCCTCGGGAATATAGACCACCACAGTGATGGGGCGCAGATCAATAGTGATCGTCACTTGGGAAACCTCGACTGGTTCACCGAGGTCGAATACTAGTCCCACACCGGGTTTCTTTTCAGGGATGTAGTTCCCGGAGTAGTTCAGTTCTTGTTGATCATAGGTCTCGGTAGTCCATTTGGTGGTGGGATCCTTATCGAAGGCGTACGGTGCTTCATCGGGGTGCTCCCACCCGTTTCCACCGTCTTCTTTGGGGTCAAAATCGACCGCTCCAACAATCTCGTAGGTGGTGAGATCACTCACGGTGGGCGATGCGGCTGGCTTGGGGTCTCGCGCCGCGTGGTAGAGCCCAACCACCAGGGAACTGATGAGACCTAGGACAATGAGGCTCACGAGGATCACGAAGACCCGTGACCAGGTGCGGGCTTTGTCCGGTGGGATGGGCGCACGCAGTGGTGTAGCGCGGGGTTTATCGCTGGTGGTGTCTGGAAGACCAACTTCTGGGGTTTCCTCGGTTTCACGCTCTGATGGATCAATGGCCATCGTCACTGATTCTTCGGATGCCCACCGCCTGGAATCCTCCGGTGGAGCAGGTGGCGCGGGGGTGGGTTCTGGGTCAACCCCAAGAATACGGGGTTTGACTGCAGGTCCTTCTTGGGCTGTGACTTCGCGTGGGTGTACGGGAGCTGCTTGGGTGATCCGATCAATCAGTGTGCTGGTCGGGTCTTTGGTCCCGAGTACGGTGGTTAATCTTTGGACAACGCCTTGGGTGGTGGTGGGATGGTCGGGGTCTTTGAGTGAAAGAATCTGTGCGGTCAACCGGTCGAGTGCCACCGGCGTGCCGGGGCGGACCTGGCCGGGCAGTGATAACCCGGTGTCGTTGCGTGGGGCTGGAGGTAACCCCACCTCGGCACTACCAGGCCAGGTGGCGGTCAGGCAGGCATACAGGAGTCCTCCGCAACCGACCACGTCCATGGATTCCATGTGGGTACGCGACAGTTTGCGGTCTGATTGTCGTGGGGTGAGAGCCAGGTCAACACCGAGTCCCGAGATTTTTACATGACCCCCCGTGGTGAGATAGACCTTGGTGGGGTCGATGCGACAGTGGTATTGCTGAACCTCGTGAGCAGCAGCCAACCCAGTTGCCACCTCGCGTACCACCCAAGCGGCCTGCTCACCACTCAGTGGCCCCGATGCGAGAATCTCGCTGAGGGTGAAACCATCCACCCTCTCGCAGACAACAAAACCCCCATCAGCGTCCTTGTCCACATCCAAGATCCGCAGAAAATGGGAGTCCATCACTGCTGAGGCCAGTCGCCCAGATTCAAGGTAGTTGTTGGTTGAGTTGTCGATGGGCAACGCCACAACGAATACTGGGCGGGTGAGGGTCTCATCGATTGCGGTCCAACGGGTGGCTGAACCTGTTTTCGCCACGAGCTCTTGGAGCCGGTAGCGCTTGAGGATGATCGCTCCGGGCACCAGTGGCGCTAGTCCTGTCAGTATGGGTTGGGATTCTTGGGAGCCAAACTCGTAGAGCTGGGTGGACGGTTCACTGGCGGTGGGGGCGTCAACCACTGGCGGGGGTATTGGCGGATCAACTGGAGTCGGGGGTTGTGGGGTCTGTGGGGGAGTTGGTGGAGACTTGGGGACGACCAGGTGCCGTGGAGCTCGATCCTCCGGGTCTGTGCCTGGATGGGGAAGATCCACAGGGTATCCATCTGTGAGGTTGTTATCAGGCTCCACCTGTGGGCTCCTTCCGCAGTTTCTTGCTGATCAAACTCGTCAACTCATCGATTTCAGGGATCTTGAGTAGTTTCGCTAAAACCAAGTAAACACCACCACCGAGGATGAGTGCGATCACCAAGCCGATGAATACCGTACCTCGTGAAGGAATTTCTTCGATAGCTCCGCTGCGGCGCAGGATGCTGAGTTGGATGATGGGTTTGATTGTTCCCCACATAACCCAGCCTGCGATCAGGGCGCCCGGAATAGAAATCGTGACCAGACGCGCGATGTGCCCCATGATGGAATAACCCCGATAGTCGGGTATAGCGTGGCGGAAAAGGAACCATCCTTGGATTGCTGAGGCAGTGTAACCAAGGATGTACCCTGCGGCGATACATGGCGCGACCCACATGGGGTGAACATCGACAACAACAACCACGAAGATAGCGAAAGCCGAAGTGAGAGCCACGAAAACCAGTTCAATAAAGAACGGGGTACGGGTATTCGACATGGAGTGGTAGCCACGTTGAATGAGGAATCTCGATGTGACGGGGATGAGCCCGAGCGAGAGAACCATCAACGTCCACCCAATGTGAATTCCACCACGGTACGCCCCGAAAGCCAGAATTCCGATGGGAAGAGCCAGCGCCATCAACAGGAAAGCCAGAGGAATGATTGCAGTAAAAATGATTCGAAGCGAGCTGTGGAACTGTTCAGAGAACTCTCCCCACTGCTGGCGTGCGGCCAGTTGCGATAGGGAGGGAAGCAGGGCCGTACCCAAGGAAACTGTCAGTAAAGAGTGGGGGAGAAACCAGATGAGCATCGACGACCCCAGCACATAACTGCCGGCACCCTGCCCAGCAAGGGTGGCAACCCCAGCCATCCGAGTCACGATGACATAGTTGATTTGGGTGATAACCACCATCGCTAGAGCCCAGGTAGCCAGGCGAGCAGTGGCCCCCAAACCGGTGTGGAGAAAATCGAAGCGTGGCCGGTAACGGAAACCAACCTTTTTCAGGAAAGGAATCAGAACCGCTGCCTGGCAGGCAATCCCCAGGACCGACCCCAGGCCCAGCAGAAGAACCTGGTGAGTGGTGAACGGCAAACTCGTATCGTTGTGGAATCCCCAGATCACTGCGTAGGTTCCCAACATGGCTACCTGGATGACATTGTTGACCGCTGGCGCCCACATGAAAGGCCCGAATGAACCACGAGAGTTAAGGATCTGCCCACCGAGGAAGAACGCCCCGAAAAAGAAAACCTGGGGCAAAACCAAGCAGGTCAAGGTGATCAATGATTGGTATTGCGCGGCCATGCCAGGTGCGCGCCAGGCTGGTTGCGTCACCAGAGCCACCACGTAGCGATGGGCAACAAGCAGCAGTATGGTCAAACCACCGATGAGCATTAAAAAGAGGGTGACGATACGATCGGTGAACGCTTGGCCTCCGTCAGCGTCATGGGTGATGGCTCTCATCAGTTGCGGAACAAGAATCGCTGTGAGGATTCCCCCAGCGAAAAGCAGATACATCTGATTGGGTATAGTCGTGGCAATCGAAAAGATGTCGGCCTGAATGGTCTGTGAGACGAGCAGATGGCCAACGAGCAAGACACGAACCATCCCGAGGATTCGTGACACCAGGGTTCCGGAGGCCATGAGCATCGTGGAGGACAATAGTTTCGGTTTGTCCATCATCGGTGGTGGGGGAGGATCAAGTCGGTCTTGATCAGGTGAGTCATTCACTGGTTTCCTCCTCCTGGCGGGCTTTCTTGGCTGTGCGTACCCTCAGGAAGGTTCCTGCAACAAAAAGAATAAAGGCGCTACCCATCACCAACCAGCCCATCCACGCTGAGGCGCGCGCCGAGATGCGTACTGTCGCCTCCGATTCCAAGGGGGTCCCCGATGGTGAGGTCAGATTCAACACAGCATCCACTTCACCTTCACGCAGGATCCGTGACGACAGGTGGATCGACAGACGATCACCTGGGCCCACCTGGATCACCTCACTAGGGATCACCGACACCAAAGCAGGTGAGGTGGGTACGGCTACCACTCGCGCGGAAACACGAATAGAAACAGGAACACTCAAACCGTTGGCAATCGTCACCGGAATGATCGATGTTCGCGAGGTCAGTGAAACCTGGGAGGGGGCTGAGATGGTCACCAAACTCATGATTTCGCGCAACCAGGTGTCCACAGCTTGGGCGTAATGGGCAGCCGGTTCATCACCTGGCCAGGATTGGGAGATGATCGAGGCGATAGGGACAGTGGTAAGCACCTGGGCAGCCTCATCGTCCCCAATGAGGTCAGCGTACCTGTTGACTGTGGCTTGTGCGGTGGCCAGTGAGGCGAGTATCTCTTTGCTCAGTGTGCCCTCAACATCCCCAGTGAGGCGGTGAGGTGACCATGGTTCTTGGGTGGTCAGCGAAGACAGCGGCACGGTGGTCACCCAGCTCGGCAGGGTCATGGCTGCTTCCTCAGCAGTTTGGATGACCCGAATCAGTGGTGTGGGTGAGACAGCCGATTCAGCAGTGGCTCGCTGTATTCTTTGGGTACGAGTGTCAGCGGGACCAGGGCCTGGACCTGGTGGGAAAGGGTTGATCATAGTGTCGAGCAGGACACCCGATTCCCACACCATCGAGGTGGGTGTTGACCCGAGAACATAGTCGGGGTGAAGGTCGGTGACGTACTGTAGGAAATCGTCGCTGATCTGACCGTTTCTTGGGCGAATCAGCAAAGGAAGATCCTCAAGATGGGGATTGGCTTGTTCAGCTGAGAGGGTTGGTGTCACAACGTCTGTTCCACTGGTGAACCCGAGAGACAGATCAGGATCGGACCAGGGCAGTCGGCAACCGAGATCCTCACTGAGGTTGTTGAATCTGTCGAGCCATTCTTGGGCGAGGGGGGATCCTTCCCCTTCGATTGTGGTGGTTCCATCCCACACAGAGTATCCCTGTGCCATGATCGTGATTTCCAGCAACAGTCGAGGATCAATGACCCATGTGGCATTCTTCTTTTCGGCAAGAGTCAGTAGTGTCGCGAGGCGACCAGCGAGTTCTTCGGCGAGATGATCATCAGTGAACACAGACTCATTGAGCAGGGAGGGCGGGCTGGTGAACAGGACAACCAATGCCTGGGAAACCTGTGGTGTGGTGGTGTGTGTCACGAGGGTACGCCCACGTCCGATGGTGACTGGTGATCCGTTGCGGGCTTCTGAGCCTCGGATGTGCACACCAGCGAGGTAGGTCGCATCCTGAGTGATTCCTAGCTCCTTCCAGGTTGCCGAAACCGTGAAGCCGGAGGTAGCACCGGCGGCAAAGGTGGCGTCGGAGGTCGTGAGCTCAACCATGGCCGAGGGTGACAGGATGCGGTTTCCAGTGTCGAGTTCAGGGTCGGAGGCTAGAGCCAAGGCGAGCTGTGATGGGGTGGTGAGCGGATCAGTGTCGATCCACAATACGACCTGTGAACGGTAGAGAGGATCAGTCCCCGTGTTGGTGGTTGTTCCCACGAGAGTGATGCCTGTGGAGGTCACTCGCACATCGGTCAAAGTAGCTGAGGCCTCAAACTGAACCCCATGTGCTGGTGGAACGACGATGGCCGCGGGCACTGTCATGACTAGTACCCCCACCAAGGCAAGGCACACCCCAACAAGGTGGCGTACGCCAAGGCGGGTCCTGTTCACCGTCCCATCTTACCGGGGCCTGGGTTCGCCCGCCGACTCCCCCAACGGCCACCGCAGAGAACACCAACCACTGTCTGCGGTGCGTCACCCGACCCCGTCATTCTGCGCAGCACTGCGAGTCGCGCTGGCGCGCTCCGCAGCACCACGACGCAGACCGAGGGCATGGGCGCTTGCGTCCATGCCGAGGTCAAGGAAGTGGTTGACGAACGAAGTGAGGAACACAGGCTCCGCGACTGGCAGGTCAGTGGGGACGGTAGCCACTGACCCCCGGGTTGGCTCATGTCCCGTCATTCCGTGCGAAGTCGCGGAATCCAGACTCCACAGTTACACCACTGGGTAGTCTGGACCCTGCGACTTCGCGCAGGGAGACGACGGTCGCAGTCCCCCTTATGGAGTAGTCACGCAACGTCAACCGATTCCCATGGTGGGCATCTGTGGCGTGACTTGGTGCCTGTCCCCTCATGGGGGAGGGTCTAGACTGGGGGATGTTCATGTACGGGTGGAGAATCCACCCGTGCGAACTGGGAAAGAGGTGTTCGATGGGTCAAAGAACATCAGCTATTGACTTGGTGGACGTGAGCCATCACTTCGGTCGAAAAACACCAGCAGGGGATCATCGACACGTGGTGCTCGACAATGTGAGTTTCTCCGTTCCTTTTGGGCGTATCGTCTGCCTGCTGGGTCCCTCGGGTTGTGGGAAAACCACACTCGTCAACCTGGTGATGGGTATTTTGCTTCCCAGTTCAGGTCGGGTGAGTGTCCTGGGCGAATTGGCTCCCTATCCGCGGGCACGCAAGAGGATTGGTTTCATGCCCCAAGATGAGGCCCTCTATCAGGACATCACTGCACAAGATAACTTGAGATTCTTCGGGAACCTCTATGGCATGACTGGCACGGACCTCACTGAAGCAATAGAGGAGGTTCTCGAATTCACTCGGTTGTCCTCACACAGAAAAAAGATGGTGTCGCAGTATTCGGGGGGCATGAAACGTCGACTCTCACTGGCCATCGCCTTGTTGCATTCACCACGGTTGCTTGTTCTTGATGAGCCCACTGTTGGTTTGGACCCGGAACATCGTGCCCACATCTGGAATGGTTTCCGCCAGTTGTCCGAGATGGGTAGGACAATACTGGTCACCACCCACATCATGGATGAGGCTGCACGCTGTGACACTGTGGTGATGCTACGTCAGGGCAAGATTATCGCCCAGGACTCCCCTGATGAACTGCTGCGACGCACCCGATCCACAGACCTTGAACAAGCCTTCCTCAAACTGGGGGCTGCCCAGCAGAAGAGTCAGGACAAGAAATGATCACCCTTGCTATCGCTCGAAGAATACTTCTGCAGTTTGCCCGCGACAAGAGAACACTAGCCCTGCTCTTTGTTGCCCCACTGATTGTCTTGTGGTTGCTCTCTGTTCTCCTGGGAGCTGGGGCCTATTCGCCACGCCTGGTGGCTGTGGACCTTCCCCAGGATTTCCTCACCGCCTTGGAAGATCAAACCGCTAGTGTCACGGTGACCAACAAGACCGAAGCGGAGGAACTCCTGCGAACCAACCAAGCTGACGGCGTACTGTCGATGAAAGATGACACAACCCTCGATGTCTGGGTGGAAGGAACAGATTCCACTAAAACAGCGGCGGTCATGAGTGCGATCTCTTCGGCTTTGAGCGACTCCCGTCAACAAGCAGCCGATGATTTAAGCCAGCAGGTTGATCAGAAGAAAGCAGAGTTGGCGGAGAAACAAGCCGAATGGAAGACCCGCCAGGAAGAGATGAAAGGCACCCTCGAATCGGTTCTCCTCACCCTTCCTGAACCAGCAAGGGCCCAGCTTCCCGCAGAATTGTCGCAATTCTTGGAGGACAGTACGCCACTAGATGCGGATCTGTCCGAGATGTTCACCTTCGATATCACCGAGTTCATGCCCATCCAAGAGGTGGATATGAGTTTCCTTCACGGGAATGACTCCTGGAAGATGTTTGATTTCTATGGCCCAGTGTTCATTGGTGTCTTCTTGTTTGTCTTTGTTTTCTTGACCAGCGGGATGAGCCTGGTCAACGAGCGTGGAGCGGGAACAATGACGCGCTTCCTCACAACACCGGTCAAACCAGCACAGATCCTGGGTGGCTACACTCTGGGTTTTGGTTTCCTTGCTCTCCTGCAGTCCTCCATCATCTTGTGGGTTGCCATCACCTTTATTGGTTTCCCTAATGAAGGAGCCATAGGGCTGGTGGTGTTCACGGCGGTCTCACTGGCTTTGGTTTCTGTCACACTTGGGTTGCTGATTTCCGGGTTGGCGAGTAACGCCTTCCAGGTGATCCAGCTCATGTTGCTCTTCGTGGTGCCACAGATTTTGCTGTCAGGGATATTTGGCTTGTCGAGTTCCCCGCGGTGGTTGCAGATTCTCAGTCAATGCCTGCCTTTGACCTACGGTGTTGATGCCTTGAGGGCAGTCATGTTGAGGGGAGCCTCCCTGGGGGACATCCGATTCAACCTCATTGTCTTGTGGTCATTCATCGCCTTGTTCTTCCTTCTAGCAGCAGTGAAATTCCGCAAAAAGAGGGCCCACGTCAGACCTCGGTCACGGTGATGCCGGTGGGGGTCGCCCCACTGGCGCGCAGTGAGTCGTAACTGGCTTGGTCCATGGTGGTGTCGGAGAAAATGATAGCCGAGATGACTTTCCGAGGGACATGGTGGAAACTAACCTCGCGCAGGGTTGTTCCTCGGAAGCTGGCTTCACTGAGGTTTGCCATCGAGAAGTTAACTCCGTTGAGCATCAGCCCATCGAAACTTGACTTGCGCAGATCTGTTCCAGTGAAATCGGCGCGATCCATCAAACAATCGGAGAAATGAACACCCCGGAAGTCGGCGTAGCGCGCACGCAGACCGGTCATTGTGGCAGCGACAAAATGCGATTTGCGCGTATCGGAATAGGACAACACTGCCTGGGTGAGGTTCGTGTGGTGGAACTCGGAGTTGCGGATTGAACAGGTGGCCAAATTAGCCCCACTGAGATTCGATCGATTGAATTTCGCCCCGCGCATATCGGAGGCTTTGAAGGAGCTACTCGACAGGTCGGTGCCAGAGAAATCAGCATCAATGAGGGTGGTGGCGACAAAGGTGGAGCCCTGAAGGTCCTTTCCCTTGAAGTCACCACCTCGAATAGTGGATGCCGCAAAAGTCTGGCCCGTCTTGGCCGCCTCCCAGCGTTTCTGCCAGTCGGTGGTGCGATCTTTGAAGGTGTCCCCACCAATGAAGATGCCAGCGAATCCTGTGTCACTGAGCGCCTCCTCCACCTTAGTGATAGCAGTTGATACCTGTGAGATCACCGAATCGAGACCCTCCGCGAAGGCATCACCGAGGGATCCCCAGTCGCCGGAGGTTGCGGAGGCTTGGTCTTTGTGCTCGCTATAGGTTTCACCAGGGGTGCTTCCAGTGAAACCACCAAAGCTGGGAGCCTGAAATTCTTCTTGTCCTGGATCTAGTTGGGTTCCACCTTCTTCATAGAGACGGTCTTTTTCGGCGAACTCTTCAATGGTGGGTTCGAGGTCACCGACCATGGAGATCACTTGGGCGTAGGCTACTTCTTCTGCGATGCCCTGCTCGATGAGATCGCCGAGGCGTTCGAGAAGGTCGTGGCGTACTTCGATGCGAAGCTCGGCCACAGTGGGGGAATCCTCATGCTGGGAGAAGACCTCATCGAGGTAGTCGTCTATGCGCTTGAAAACGTCGGCATCCATGGTTGTTTCTTTCTTTGGTGGGTCCTAGATGAGAAGATCAACAATCTTCTTGGTGTATTCCCAGTTGGTCTTGTTGGTGGAGTGGGTCTGGCGACCCTGGTCAGTGATCTGGTAGTACTTTCGTCGTCCGCCTTGGGTTTCGTCTCCCCAGTACCACTGGATGTCGCCGTCTGTTTCGAGGCGTCGCAGACTGGAATAGAGGGTGGCTTCCTTGAGTTCCAGGGCGCCATGTGATTTCTCCCTGAGCATTTTGACAATTTCGTACCCATAGTGGTCAGAATCGAGGAGGATGGCGAGAATCATGGTGTCGGTGTTCCCGCGCAGAAGATCCGGGGAGATCAGGGGATCGGCCATGATCATGTTCGCTGTATCCATGTCCAGTAGAGTACTATGACACGCGATATACTGTCAAGAGGAGAGTACTTTCATGTCTCACATGGCAGGAGAGAAGGTTCATCGCGGTGGTACGCCTGTGAGATAATTCTGATCAATGGCGGACTGCTGTCCATGAACCTCCAAGGTGCAGATCCGTCGATGAGAAGAAACTGGGGAGATTCAGTGGCCATCGTTGTGAAGAACGTGCGCAAAACCCATCGTGGTGTGCAGACGTTGCGTGGCGCAAATCTCACCCTCCGCGAGAGTGAATTCTGCGTACTACTCGGATCAGACACCCCAGGCAAAGCCCTACTGATGGCCTGCTTGGCCGGTGTGGCCAACCCTGATTCTGGCAGCATCGAAATCAATGGGCGAGACCTCTCCCGGTGGGATCAGCGTTCAGGAATTGGTGCCGTACTGAAAACAGGCCTCTTTGATGATTCATTGACCCTGTCGAGGAATCTCCTCTTCTCGGCGCGACTTCGACGAGTCAAAGGTGATCGACGTGGCGCCATGGAGGATATTTGCACCCGCCTCGGTCTCGGCGACTATCTCAACACTCCAGTAGGCAACCTCTCAGTTGGCCTACGCCGCCGAGCAAACCTAGCCCGCGCACTAGTTCATCGCCCCAGTTTCCTGGTTCTGGATGAACCCACGGCCGGAATCGACCCGCGCAGTGCCGAGCTTATCTGGCGTACGATCATCCATGAATTACGCAAGGGGACATCGGTGTTGTTATCCACAGCATCAACCTCGATCGCTGGGCGAGCCCACACTGTTGCCATCATGGAAGAAGGACTGATCGTCGCGCGCGGTAAGGTCACCAGTTTGATGGACAAATTTGGCCAAGTGTCGCTCAATGACCTTCTCCAAGTGCTGAGTTATAAATCCATGACCTCAGAGCTCAAAGGCAGATATGCCAACGAACTTCCCGTGATGATGGCTGATCGTTTTTCTGTGGAAGAATCCGGTCAGCCCCCCCACCAGGATGTTGTGTCCTCGTGGTGGAATGACGATGAAGAACTCGATGACGACAATGATGATGTGGGGATCGGGATTCTCAAACCTCATCGCGCGTCTTTGGTCAGAGAGGATGTTGAATCAACCCAGGAGATTCTTGAACCCCTCGATGAGATTCTGGGGCTCTGGGAGGATGACACCTTGGAGGTGTGGGAGGGGTTGGGCGACCTCTATCAGCCCCTGTCTTCGATGGGTACGCCACTGGTTCCGCGTGCGACAAACCTTCCGCCTGTGTCTCGGCCCACCGTCAATCAGCGCACCACTTTTCACCCTGCACCAACCCCCTCACCTCAGGTCAGCGGGCCCAAGGTTTTGCCTGAGCGTCTCCCGCGAGTGTTGAGCACCTCACTGGCTTCCGGGGCCCAAGAGAAGCCTGATCCACCGACCACCAATGAAGAGCCAACCACACCAGCAGAACCCCCTCGCCTCCCACCGGTCTTGGCAGCCTCACTGGCGGCAGCACGAAACAGGGCAACACCCGAAGTCGTACCCGAGGAAGAAGAAGTCGCTTCAACGAAAGAAACACACGACGATAGTGTCAGTGAACCCACCCCACCTGAGCCCCAGGAAGCCCAGCAACCCGAACAAGACAGCAGTGAGTCCACTGATACTCCTGCGCCCACAGCGAAACAATCCACGACCTTGTCCTCCACCGACAACATGGACATTGGATTACCCGAGGTTCTGCGAGCCACGTCCCCGACAGCAAGTTCCAAAAAGTCGAAGGGGCTGACCCTTAACCTTGAGGGCCTGACCAAACCCACCAGTTCCCAGCCTGCTGAGCCGAAAGAAGAGGACACCGCGGAACTTCTTGCACTCACGGATGTGGCTGACCCCCACCACACCCAAGAAAAACCACAGCTACTGGATGAGCCCAGTTTGGATGACCCTGAAGTAGATGCCCTTGAAGTAGATGACCCTGTGGAGGACGATGTTTCCCTCGATCAGCAAGAAGAAGCAGCACAAGAAGAACCAGATGCGCAACCAGAGGTCCAGCTGTCTGACAGACCAGAGAAAAGACAAGTCCTCGACAAACCCACCAGAGAACCCTTCATCACCGATGTACTGGCAGGTTTCCCTCCCCTAGGTGGGGCGGATAATACTGCGGCCTCCTCCCCGCGTACTCGCCCATCGACGGGGTCTCGACTCTCAGGTGATCTTCGATCCACGAAGGATTCTTCCCTATCGAGTAAAACTCCTGAGCGAAGAAAGACCCTGTTTGACTCTGATGATGAATTCTCTCAACTGGTGGAGCTCCATTACCGTGACGAAACACCGCAGGATTCTCAAGACCCTCTCGACCATCACCGCGAAGTCTCTCGCCTCCTCGACACCCACGAGGATGACTACGCCGCAGCGATGTCTTTCGAGGAGAAGTTTCCTACCGGGAAATTTGATTGGAGCCGGGAATCCGACGACGATTCATGGCCTGAAGAACCAGAGGGGGTTTTCACTGAGGAGCAGCGTCGCCAAGAGCGCATTCACCAGGCCGTCGAGAGACGTTTACAGGGGGCGCGGCGTCGCCTTCTAGACCCAGAGGAACATGATGAGTACCCCAACTGATTCTCTCAGCGCCCTGGGAACCATGTTCATGCGTAGCCTTCGGATTTTCTACCACGCCAGGACTCTGTTCCTCGTCACTATTTTTACTCCCGTACTCCTGTGGGTGTTCCAGTACGGGTTTTTCAAACCGCAGACTTTTGCTGTCATTGAGTCGCTGCGTACCGATGCTGATGCCTCCACCTTGACTGATGCTTGGTATTTCTCCAGTGTGATCGTGTTGACTGCTTTTGTGACCACTGCAGCTGTCATGGTGGGTTTTCTGACGGACACCCATTCAGGAAAACTCGGACTCCATCTGTCAACCGGTGCGAAAGCTTGGCAGATCATTTGGGGATATATCCTGGCAGCGACTCTTGTTGGTGTCATAGCTTCAGTGTGTGTTGTGGTGTTTGGACAAGTGTGGGCCTTGGCTTTCGGTCAACCCATTATTCCTGTGTCATCATGGTTGGGGGTTCTGGGAGGAATCCTGCTTGGGACCCTCTTCTTTGCTGCCCTCCACGCTGGAGCAGTGACTCTCACTCATTCCCATGGCGCCTTTGGAGCGTACACCTTCCTCATGGGTACGACCTCGGGTGTGCTTTCTTTTGCTTTCACTGTGAATTTGCGTGTTGGAATGACCCAGGTGGTTGGCTTTCTTCCTTTTGCACAGATCATGGCACTCATTCGCGAACCACTGTTGAGACCTGGGTTGAATTCAGCTGCTCAGCGCCAACACGAACTTGAGGATCTTCTTGGGGTGCACATCCACCAGGGTCATGGTGGTGAATGGGCAATCTGGCTTGTTGTGGCTTGCCTCATCGGGTGGATCATCCTGGCTACTATCTTCTGTCACTACCGTGTCAACCGCCTTCTCAACGGCCGATAATCCGGGGTATAGGACAAAATGTGTGTCTGGTTTGGGGTGTTCTCGCTAGTCAGATGTTGTGTTTGTGGGGGTTCTAAGGTTTGAGACCTTAGAGGATGACTATTCGCAGGAATCCTTGTTGTTGTG
>WRIC01000022.1 GCA_009782915.1 Propionibacteriaceae bacterium
ACCCTCGTGGAAGAAAGGCCGTCGCTCAGTTCCTGGACGCGGGCCACGAGACACCTACGGGTGAGAATCATGTCAACTGATAACCAGCACCCACGGGTATGACCAGGTGGACCAGGGGAGTTGCCCCATCACCATCCAAGGCTGTGGCACCTTCCAGGGCTTTGTGTTTGACCAGACTGCTTTCCACCCATCCGCAAATCACCTCTTCACTCACGTCCTCACACCAGGCGCCATCGAGAGCCTCACACATATGGGCATAGGAAGATAGCTGGTGAATATTTGCTGAAAAATCCTCCACCGGTGAGCGTAGAATGATGTCTTCACTGACCCGAACCTGCGGGAAGAGCTGTTGGGCTGCGATTTCTGGAGCTAAAGCCACCACTTCACCAGCCAACGCAGGATCCTCACTGCGAGTCAAGACGAGTTGCTCGTACTCAGCTTTATCATATTTCTGCCCGGGAGGGATCCACATATCTTGGAACACCCTGGCAGAGGTGAGAAGTTGTTTCTTCACCGTGGAGAAATTGCGTTGCTGGGGAACATGGGTGGCGGGGTCTTGTTGGATCCAGATGAGTTGCTTGTGGATTTCTTCAGCGTACGGTGGCCAGGTGCCGATGATGTGGTCGTAGAGAAGTTGGGTCATGTCCACAGAAAAAATATTGTTCATCCGTACTTCGGCAACCACATCATTGCCTTGACGCCCAGCGGTGACTTTGATGTGAGATATCTTCTGATTGCCGAGCCGGGCTTGAATAGCTTCACGCAACAATAAGTAATAGGGGGCTTGCTGGTCGCGGACATCAGGGAGACTGTCGCCTATCGTGGCTAAAGACCCACACCATAGCTTCCAGCGGTGAGCATGGGAGGCATAGGTGGTGGAGAATTCTTCATCAGGGGTGGAGGTGCCCACGTGGTCAATCAGTTGGAAGACCCGCAGGTAGGTGTTGAGAATGGTTTGGCCAACAGCTTCTTCTTCGGTGTGCCCCCACGCGCTGGCAGTATCAAAAAAGGTTCGATCCCAGTCGGGATGATCACACCAAAAATAAATGGTTGCCCGACCATAGGAGCCATCGTCGGACAGTACGGCACGTACTGATACCGACGAGTGGGGCAGGATTGCCCGCCCATCAACAAGGTGACCATCAGAAATCATCTCTGCGATGCGCTGGCTGATCTCCACATGTGAGGCCTGCGATGAAAGAGAATCCTGAGTGGTTGGTTGATCCCACTGGGTCATGAGTGAATGCTACCGGGGTCCTCGACCAGCCTTGCAGACATGTCTGTCACAGCGGGAGTCTATTTATCCTCTAGGGGTTTTCGGTTGGCCGGCGGTGATGAACCTCAGGAAAGTGCCCAGGCTCGAAGCACAATACCAACCATGACACCGACTCCGACAAGCCCCACAACAAGCCATCCGATCGTGGGTTTCTTGGGCCCACCTCGACCATTGGACCAAGCCAGACCCAACACCACACCACCTAAAAGTCCACCAAGATGAGCCTGCCACGACACCTGTGGGACAGCGAAAGTAACCACAAGATTGATACCCAACCACATCACCAATTGGCGGACATCAGATTTCCGTAACAACAAGATAATCAGCAACCCACCCATGAGACCAAACAAAGCACCAGAGCCCCCATAGGAGATCGACTGAGGGGCACTGAGCCACACCACTGCACAAGCACCACTGAAACCAGCCAGCAGATAGGTGATCAAGAATCGACTCCGACCAATCATGGACTCCAGGGGTGGACCCAAGAACCACAAAGTCAGGCAAGACATCGCCAGGTGCGCCAGGGAAACGTGAGTGAAAATGGAGGTGAGAACCTGCCACCAGGCACCATCAGCTACACCGGGAACCCAGTGTCCATCGCTCAACTGTGAACACTCGCCGGTGGCCAGACCAGGGTAATAGGAGTTGGGATGGGTGATAGAGGTGCACATTCCTTGGGGAGATAACCCCAGGAAGGAGATCACCTGGTGCCGCAGGTGAACAAAACCACTAGATTGAATGATTCCCCACACCACAATGTTGATGGAGATGAGAACCAAGGAGGTCAAGCGAGTGTTGGTGGGGGTGAGTCCAATCAAGCTTGCACGATTTTGTCGCGAGGTAGCAGTGTGTTGTTGGACACAGTCGCGACAGTGGAACCCTACCGGGGCAGAGACCATGCACTGGCTACATATTGGCCGGCCACAGCGTCGACACAGGATATGGGTGAAACGCTGGGGATGGCGATAACAATGGCTGGAAGTCAGGTCACTCACACCCAGTAGTCTACGCCGGGGACTTGTGTGGGTGGGACCCCAAGTACCATCGATACTGGCCCACCCGTACAATGAGGGGGGAAAGGATGGCGATGGAAGGCTTTGAGACCTACGCTCAAGTGGATTTGGGTGCACTGGAACGAAACCTTGATTATATTCGCAACCATGTTGAGTATCGAAAAATCCTTCTGCCGATCAAAGCCAACGCTTACGGCCATGGGTTGCGGGAGAACTCTCTACCGTCGACTGCTCCTGTGGCACGCTTCCTCCAGGAACGTAATGTGGTGGATTGGTTGGGGGTGGCTACCGTTGAGGAGGGGGTACAGCTTCGAAGCGCTGGTGTCACCTTGCCTATTCTCAAATTGTCGTACACCCAAAACCATGAACTTGCCCGCGCTATCACTGCGGGTTTAACGCTGACCGTGGGGGACCCTGTCTCCATTTGGGCAGCCAGTGCAGCAGCTGAAACCTTGAACACCTATGCGACAGTTCATCTCAAGGTAGACACAGGGATGAGAAGGCTGGGATGTCCAGTGTCGATGGCCGCGCGGTTGGCGTCTTTGATCGAGGAGTCCCCGTACTTGAATCTTGAAGGGGTTTTCACCCATTTTGCTGCAGCAGAAAATCCCGATGAGGACGATTTCACCTCCAGGCAGATCGACCAGTTTGATGATGCTTTGGATGACATTCATCGCAGCATTGGTCGAGAAATAGAGCTGAAACATGCGGCGAATTCTGCAGCAGTGGAGCGACATAAAGATGCCTGGTATGACATGGTTCGTCCCGGAATCTTGTCCTATGGGTATCCACAGTCGCTCGACAGTTCAGTGAAGGTACGCCCAGTGATGTCCGTGATCAGCCATGTGTCTTGTGTGAAAATGATTCACGCTGGTGAATCAGTGAGCTATGGCAGAACCTGGGTGGCTGCTCGCGACACCCGCCTAGCCACAGTATCAATTGGGTACGGGGATGGTTATCCCCGATCACTATCCAACAAAGCTGAGGTTCTCATCCAAGGCAAACGGTATCCGCAAGTGGGAACAGTGTGCATGGATCACATCATGGTCGATGTGGGACTCGCCACCAAGATCGAGGTCGGTGAGCAGGTCACGATTATCGGCCGTGACGGTTCACAAGTGATTGGTGCGGACGACTTGGGGCGCCAGGTGGACACAATCAGTTATGAGATACTGTGCGGGCTGACCGAACGACTGTCACGAATGTACATCGGCTAAACACTGACGACACTGAAGAAGCCGTACACAAAGGGACTAGTTGGAGCCCTGGTCTGTGGCGGGTATAGCTGCTTTGGCGTCGGTCTTCTTGAGCCTCTGCTTAAAGGTTTGCTTCGGGATTCCAAAACCAAGACCCAAGGCGAAGGCACCCAGCAAGGCAAAACCTGCTGCCCCACCCAAGTAGACCCAGTAGAGAGGTTTCCACTCAAAATCGAGATGGGCTGAAGCCAAGGTGGTCACGATGTAGTTGATCTGAATATAGCTCACCACCATCAAAGCGATGGCTGCACCGACCAGGACAATACCGGTAGCAATGATGAAATTCTTGAGGAACTTGAGCACTGAGCCCTCCTAGGTGACGATGTTGTTGTGATCACTCTAGCGCCGAGGACTCACTTCGTCATCTGGTGTCTGTCACAGGGGGAATTGCCCTGGTCTGCCCTGGGGTGTGCCAGCTCCATCTTGGGTGTAGAGGGGACGGAAGGTGGTGGGGCGACGGATGGGTAGATGCTTGCGAGCACACCGGGAGACCATGGTGGTGTTGTGCCAGTCGGTGAGCCCACCGACCCCTCCACCGATGATGGGGGTTTTTCTGCCCACTGTTTTCACCACACCCTTTCCAGCAGCTTCAGACAGAAGATGGTGGAGAACCTGATCGGCGACTTGGGTGTGGAAATGTGGATCAAAGACCAAGGAGGTGGCTACGGCAGCTGGGGTGGAGGGGAGCTTGGCTTCAGCGATGTGGCGTTCAAGTTCGGCTTCACCCAGCAGACACATAGCCAAGGCTGTACGCACGCGTTGATCATCAAGATCGTACCCATAAAGATGAGCAATACATCCCACCATGCGTATTTGAATAACGATGAGACCAGTGAGATTCACCGGTGTCCCCACCAGCATGGACACCAGCCCACCAATATTGGTCACCACCCCTTGAACAGTGGCCATGGCGATGTGTTGGCGAATGATCGACTGGACGGCACCATGAACATTTCCCCGGCGTTGAAGATGCTTGGCTGCCAGGTCACGGGCGGAGGGAAAACCTTTCACCCCATCCAGCGACATGTCCATGAGTTTGACCATGGCCGAGTTGAGATGAGGCCCCGCCAGATGTGGCAATCTTTTTAAAGCGTATTGCGCAGCAAGGGTCAAGGTTCTTTGTGTTGATGGGTTTTGTGCCACCTGGTCTCCTTACCTTGCTGAGACTCCATTATTTCACGATTAGACTGGGTGGGTGTCTTTGATGCCGCAGGCGGGGTACCGCCACACCAGTGAGACTGTGATTAAGAAATCACGGTTTATCACCAGTGTGGGTCGAAGTGATACTGAACAGCAGGCGAGAGTTTTCATCGCCGAGGTACGGGGTCAATACCCTGATGCTCGCCACCACCCCACAGCTTTCCTCCTCGATGATGATGGGGTCCAGGTTGCGCGCAGTAGTGATGATGGGGAACCCCCCGGTACTGCGGGAATGCCGATGCTGAGGAGCCTGATGCGCTCAGGATTGGTCAATGTCACGGTGGTGGTGTCGAGGTATTTCGGGGGAATCAAACTGGGCGCGGCGGGGCTCACCCGAGCCTACGGTGGGTGTGTCACCCAGGGGGTTGCAGTTGTTCCCCGTGTTCGAGTTCACTCCTGGCCGGTGTGGAGGACCCACCTTGACCATAGCCGGGCAGGGCGAATAGAAGAAGAATTGCTGACACTTGGGGCACACATCGTCACCAAAGGCTACGACGCCTCTGGGGTGGTCCTGGATTTTTCCTGGGAGTCGGATCCCAGTGGGGTTCTTGCCCGACTGGGTGTTCAAGGCCCTGTAGCGCTTACCGAAGCTGTGGACACCCAAGAAATACCTGTCCGTCAGGGTGTGTGACCACTCACCAGAACCCCTCGATTATCGCCACCGCCCCTCATCTCCTGGGATAATGTGTCCAGCTCCCGAGAAAGGTTTGTTTTGCTCGGTGGTCTCGGCAAAGATGGATGAGTACATCGTTGTCAGGAGTTCCATGTCACAAACAGTTATTTCTATGCGCCAGATCACCAAAAACTTTGGGCGCGTCCATGCCCTGTCTGGAGTTGATCTGCTGGTGAGGGCAGGAGAAATCTATGGTTTCATCGGTCCGAATGGTGCTGGCAAATCCACCACGATTCGAATCCTGCTGGGTATCTTGAAATCTGATGGGGGTAGTGCTCGGGTTTTCGGCAAAGACGCCTGGCATGATGCAGTAGACATCCACCAGCGAGTGTCGTATGTTCCTGGCGATGTGAATCTGTGGCCAAACCTCACCGGTGGTGAGGTGATTGACCTGTTCGTACGTTTGAAGAAATCGGGGGACAAGAAATATCGTCAGGAACTCATTGAGCGCTTCGACTTTGATCCGACCCGTAAGTGTGGAACCTATTCGAAGGGTAACCGCCAGAAGGTGGCTCTCATTGCTGCTTTTTCTACTGACGCTGACTTGTATATCCTCGACGAACCTACCTCGGGGCTTGATCCTTTGATGGAAATGGTTTTCCGTGATTGTGTACGCAAGGTTGCCGACGAAGGCAAGACCGTGTTCTTGTCCTCACATATTTTGTCTGAGGTGGAACAATTGTGTACGAAATTGTCGATTATTCGACAAGGAAAGATTGTTGACACTGGTAGCTTGCGCGAACTCCAGCATCTGACACGTAATCAGGTCCATGTTGAAGCCCTCGGTGATCTCAGTGGTCTTTCCACTGTCCCCGGGGTCCATGATCTGGTGGTCAAACCTGGGGAGGCCGAGTTCCATTTGGATAATACCCATACCCCGCAGGTGATGAGCTATCTCGCTCGCCAGGGTGCAACGCGTTTGGTTTCTGCCCCCCCGACCCTCGAGGAACTGTTCATGAGCCACTATGAATTGCAAGGCGATAGTGAGCCCCAGGCAGACGGTGAGTTGCAGGAAGCCAGTGAGCCCAAGGGGGACAGTGAATGAGTACGTTCGTGGGAAGCTTGTCAGCGCAGTGGACGGCTCTGTTGCGTTTGATTATGCGCCGGGATCGGTGGGTGCTGTCCGCCTGGCTGGTCGGGGTTATCTTCTTTTGTGTGTTCTTTGTTCCTATGATGCCGGAAATGATGGGAACCGACAGTGAAACCCTGGTGTTGGGTGAGATGATGAAAAACCCTGCCATGGTCGCGATGTGTGGAATCCTCTATGGTGAGGAGCCAACGATCGGGATTATCTACACCCAGCTGATGATGGTGTGGTCGGCTGTGGTTGTTGCTGTGATGAATATCCTGCTCGTGGTTCGCTACACGCGTACCGATGAGGACGAGGGACGTCTCGAAGTTATTCGCTCCTTGCCCACTGGTCGCCAAGCCCATTTGGTCGCCGTAGCCTCACTGATGGTCTATATCAATGGTGTGGTGGCGCTGGCCTCTGGTTTCATCATGGCACTTTTCAACGTGGAATCTATTGATGTTGCTGGGTGTGTGGTGTATGCCGCAGCCCTGGGTGCGTGTGGGCTGGTTTTTGCTGGTCTCACGATGGTTGTTGTTCAACTGGTTCATAGTGCCCGCGGAGCAATAGGACTGTCGCTAGGGCTACTGGGAGGGTTCTATCTTCTGCGCGCCTATGGGGATGTGTCCAGTGAGACCGCTTCACTGCTATCACCTTTGGGTTTGATCATGAGGACCTATCCGTTCTATGACAACAAGTGGGGACCTGTTGTTGTCCTTGTTGCCGTTGGTGTTGTCCTGATGTTGGTCTCCTTTGTTTTGGGGGCACGTCGAGACCTTGGCCAGGGCCTGATGCCCGTACTGAGAAGGGCTCGAGCCCATGGGAGCCGATTCCTCGCCGGTGAATGGGGTCTCACCTGGAGATTAACCAGGGGTACGATTATTGGTTGGGCAATAACGATCTTCATATTCTCGGCAGCATATGCCTCAGTGATGGGGGATATGGAGAGTTTCATTGACTCTAGTCCCCTCTATCAGCAACTCATGGGTATTGGCGATGACGACCAGGAAGTCGCCAAGTCAGTGGTGGTGATGCTGGTGAGCATCATGAGCATCATCGGGTGTATTCCCGTGTTGACTACTGCGTTCAAACTCAGTTCGGAAGAATCCAAGGGACGCCTGGATTATGTCGTCGGCAAAACCGTATCCAGGTGGAGTTTGTTTGCTGGCTACGGCGTTCTTGTTGTCCTAGTTGCTGCACTCATGCAAGCACTGACCGCCATCGGTTTTTACAGTGTTGCCCTGACGGTGATGGACGAACCATTCACTTTTGAGTTCCTCGCCAAGGTCTGCCTCAATCTTCTCCCCGCACTCATCTTCTTTGGTGGACTGGGGTTGATGATTGTCGGATGGGCGAAAAAATTCACGTGGATCGGGTGGGCTTATCTCGGTGGCGCCTTCCTGCTGACCTTCTTAGGTGGGATGTTGAATCTGCCTGAATGGGTGGCAAAAATCACGCCGTTTGGTTTGCTTCCCCATTGGCCAACAGAGAGTTTCTCTGTGCCGATTTGGCTGGGTTTAGTGGTCATGGGATTAGCGCTGATGGTTGTTGGCGCCGTGGGCTACCGCAACCGCGACATCACAGCCTAACAGGGGCCACCACTCACCTTCGTTACAGCGGGGTCACCCCCCAGATGCGGGAGATGTAGTCGCGCATGGATCGATCTGAGGAGAAGTATCCACTGCGAGCCACATTGAGGATCGCTGACTTTGTCCAGCTCCCCTGATCGCTGTAGCGTTGCTCAACGAGTTGCTGGGTGGCCATATAGGACTCGTAATCAGCTAAAGCCATGAAACGATCCTCGTACAACAAATTCGACACCACTGATTCGAAGGCTGTAGGGTCCCCCTTCGAGAAAGCCCCCGAAGCGATCAATTCCATGGCAGCTTTCAGGTCGGGGTTGGACTCATAATAGGTGGAGGGTTCGTAGCCTCGAAGGCTCAGCTCTTCGACTTCGGGTTCACTCATGCCAAACAGGAAAAAGTGATCGTCACCCACGAGTTGGCGTATTTCCACATTCGCACCATCATCGGTGCCGATAGTCAAAGCCCCATTGAGGGCAAATTTCATGTTGCCCGTTCCAGATGCCTCCTTGCCAGCCAGTGAAATCTGTTCAGACAGATCAGCAGCTGGGATGAGATACTCAGCCAAGGTGACATTGTAGTTCGGTGGGAACACTACCGACATCACATCGTTGACCCGCGAATCATTGTTGATGGTGTCGGCCACACCATTGATCAGGCGGATAATCTCCTTGGCCATGTGGTAGCCAGGTGCGGCTTTGGCACCAAACACGAAGGTACGCGGGATGGGGGAGGTGATCTCACCGCTGAGCACCTTGTTATACATCGTGACAATGTGAAGGAGTTTCAGTGATTGGCGTTTATATTCGTGAAGTCGCTTCACCATACAATCCAGCAGGTGGCCTTCGGGCAAGGTGATGTGGTCGCGGTGGAGGAGAACCTCGGCGAAGGAAGCCTTGTTGGCTTTTTTGATCTCCTGGAAGGAGGTACGGAAACTGTCATCGGTGGCGAGTGGTTCGAGTTCACGCAGACGTTCCAGATCAGTCAACCACCCCGGCCCGATAGCGTCAGTGATGAGGTCAGCCATCGCTGGATTCGACAACTTGATGAATCGTCGAGGGGTGACCCCATTGGTGACATTGGTGAACCTCTCCGGATACATGTCCGCAAACTCAGGTAGCACCTTGTCGCGTAAGAGCTGTGAATGCAGTTCTGCAACACCATTAACTTTGGCTGAGGCGATCGTGGCGAGGTGGGCCATGCGTACGGCTCGGACAGGGTAGTCGGAGATGATCGACATCGCTCGTACCCTCATCTCATCATTGTTGAACTGCTCGCGCACCACCGAACAAAAGAAGGTGTTGATCTGGTCGATGATTTCCATGTGGCGTGGAAGAAGACGGCCAAGAAGATCCACCTCCCAGGTTTCGAGGGCCTCCGGCAAAAGAGTGTGGCAGGTGTAGTTGAAACATGAGCAGGTGATCTCCCATGCTTCATCAAAGTCGAGGTGATAATTGTCGAGAAGGATCCTCATGAGCTCCGGTATGGCGATGACCGGGTGGGTGTCGTTGAGTTGGAAAGAAATCCGCGTACTCAACTGGTGGATGTCGAAATCCTCCTCCAGGTGGTCAATGAAATCAGCAAGAGAACAGGCCACAAAGAAATATTGTTGTTGAAGGCGGAGTTCTTTACCTTGGGGGGTGGAATCCTCCGGATAGAGAACCTTGGTGATGTTTTCGGCGAAGGTTTGTGAGCGTACTGCTTCGGCGTAGTCACCGGAGTTGAAGATTGCCAGGTCAAAAGCCTGGGTGGCCTGGGCACTCCACAGGCGCAGAGTGTTCACCCACCCATTGCCGTACCCAGGGACCATGTAGTTGTAGGGGACACCGATCACATTCCAACTGGGTTCCCAACGGGTACGGGTGATCCCGCGATCGTCGCTGTATTGCTCGGTGTGCCCCCCGAAATCCACGCGCACTGAATGCTCAGGGTGGGGGAACTCCCAGGGGTTGCCGAGGGTGAGCCAGGTGTCGGGTTGTTCAATTTGTGCACCATCGGCAAAGGTTTGGCGGAAGATGCCGTACTCGTAGCGGATCCCATAACCGATCGAGGCAATACTCATGGTGGCCAAAGAATCAATGAAACAGGCAGCGAGTCGTCCCAGGCCACCGTTGCCGAGACCTGGTTCGACCTCTTGGGAGCGCAAGGTGTCTAGGGAGATTCCACAGCTTTCCAGTGCCTGGGCTGTGACGGATTCCAGATCAGTGGCGAGAAGGTTGTTGTCGAGCTGGCGACCGAGAAGGTATTCAGCGGACAGATAACCCACCATCTTGGGTCGGGATTCGAAGATACGTCGATTGGTTTCCAGCCATCTAGCCATGAGGTAGTGGCGAACAGTGCGTGCCATCGCCAGATATTGGTCGTTGACCGTGGAGCGGGCCAGGGTCACTCCTTGACCCATGTTGAGTTCTTTGAGGAATTCTTGAACGAATCCTTCCACTGTGTGTGGGGGGGATTGCACAGGACCGAGGACCGCAGGATTGTTGACCTCGAATTCAGGTCCAGTACGTACACCCAGCACCTGGGCTTCCACACCGGGGTTTTCCGGGAGTTGTCGGGGAATATCTGATTCGTTCACATAATTCGTCACCCCACTAAGGTACCGATTCCATCAAGGACTCTTTTGCCATGACGCATTTGGTGAGACCCGTCCAGGCAGTGGGCTCAACGCAGTGTATAGGGGTCGATGGGTGTGGTGAAGGATTCTTTCAAGGTGACGAAGCCAGGTAGCCCTGGAACACCCAGGTCGCCCAGCGGAACACTGCAGGTGAGAGTCACGCTCACCTCACCGTGTCGCCCTGCAGGAAGATTGAGCGCTGTTGCATCGATTTCGATGATCAGCCTCTGGCAGGAATAGTGGGTGGACAGCAGATGCTCATGGACTACTTGGCGACCGACTTGCTCGCCTTTTTGGGCTGTGGATTGCAGGGAGACACCCCGTGAGCTGCTCACGGCGGCAGCTTGAAGATCGTCACGGATCAGAGCTGTTCTGCCGATGGCAGCAATGAGCGCCAAGAAGAGCAGGAAGGCTGGAATAATCAAGATCGCCTCCATCGACATTGATCCTCTCGTTGTGTGGCCACTGTGGTGGGTTTGGTGGTGGGGGCTCATGGTCAGCGACCTCCTGGGTGATCTTCAACAAACTGGGACCCTGGTTCTTGCGGTAGCAGGGCGTACTGTGTCACCGGCCAATCCCAGCCAGGGATAACTGAGTGAGCGAAACCTGTGATGGTGAGTCTGACTGAGTTGTCGGCGATATCAATGGTGTAAACCCAGTGGTGGCCTATAGAGCGTGAGGAGAGTATTTCTTGGGCAGTGCTACGCCCATCATCGTGGGAGCCGGAGGCTGTTGCGACCATCACCCCCTGTTGGCAGGCTGCTTGGGCTGATGAGTTGGCATAGATCCACAAGGCGGCTTGGAGGATGACCATCATCACCATCAGGAACACCGGAACAATCAACACTGCTTCAACCGACACTGATCCGCGACCTGAGTTTCCTCGCTTGGTGGTGACTTCTGACTCGCTGCGGGCGGTGAGGCTGGGAGGGTTCTTCACAGGTGTGGTGATCATAATCCGATGAGTTGGTTGGCGTGGTTGGCGACAAAGGTGGTGATCGCAGAGACAACCACTGCAGCAATGGCGATCACTGCGAGAGCCCAGACGACATTCTCGATGGTGACTGACCCGCGTTGCCTCTGGCGTTGTGTGGTGGGGAGAATCGATTTCATTGTTGTTCCTTTCGTTAGGGGAGAATCATCATTGACAGCAGAGCTGGGGTGATGAGGATGACGAGGAAGATCATGCCCAGCAGGGACACTGGTAGGCTCATTTTTTCGTTAGACTCGTGCGCGGCAGCGGTGTCCGCCAGCAGCAGACTCTCACGAATACTGGTGGATTTCGCCCGAAGTATCCGATAGATCCCTGCCCCTTCGTGACTCGATAAAGAAATGATGTCCCCGAGTTCGCTGACCTCAGGTAGCCCCAGGGTGGTTCCTAATTCCTGGAGGGCTTCTCCTGGGGGGATTCCAGCCCAGGATCCTCGATCCAGGGCTTCTTTCAGGTGACGAAACACCCAGGAGTCTCCCAGGTTGGCTGCAGTGTCGAGGGCTTGTTTTGTTCCTGAACCGCAGGATCTTTCCAGGGCGACGAGGTTGATGTAGCAAGCTAAGGTACGGGAAAACTCTGTTCTGCGCCGGGTAGCATGTGAGCGTACCTGAAAATCAGGAATCATGAAACCGACAACACCTAGAGCTATTCCGACAACACCTGGGACAACAATCGGCACTTGGTAGCCTAAAAGAATCACACCACTGGTCAGCACACCAGGAAAGAGCAGGCCACTAACGCCGTAGACCATCTTCCGGGAGAGAAAAGACGCTGGAGTCATCTCCACCAGGGCAAGGTCTTGGGTGGGGACAAGCCGAAGCCGGGCGGGGAGAGCTTTCAGACCCCACGAACCCAAGGACTCCCACGCCAGCCCAGAAACATCTGTCGGCTGATGGTGGCCCACCAGCATGGTCATGCTCCAGCGAAGTTGAGGATGCGCAGGCAACAACCGGGAGATCAACAGCCACAACCCCCCGGCCAGCATCATTCCAGACAACAGGATTCCTTGAAGAGTGCTCATGGGTTCACCGCTTCACCTAACAGTCTTGTTCGGTGCGTGGAGGTGGCAATCTGTTTCATCCACACCAGAACCGCTGCATAACAACCCAACAAGGACAAAAAGATGACCTGCCCTGTGGCTGTCTTATATCCAAGAACATAATCCCCAGTGAAAAACAGTCCCCCAAGAACCACCGCAGTGATTCCTGTGACCCACCTGGCAGTAGCTCGTGGTTTGGCCGCATCAGCTTCCACCTGTCGCAAGGCTCTCAGGTCCACAGCCACCGACTGTGCACAATCCTCCAAGATAGTGGTCAGCCCCTCCCCGCGTCGCTGGGCACCCAACAACAGGGTTGCCACAATCAGATCACCAGTGGGATCGTGGAGATCCTCAGCGAAACAACGCAAAGCAGCCGGTGTCGTCCACCTTGCTTTCAGCCGTACCACCAAGTCGGTCACCTGGGGTTTAAGCGCAGCAGGAGTGGAATTGAGTGAGGCAATGAGAGCCTGTTCAAGTCCGGAACCCGAGGTGAGAATCCCTGATAATCCGCGTGTCCACTCCTCCATGGCTTCCATCATCGCCAAGTCGTCTTGTGCCTGGCTGCGTTGAAAGAGGTACGGTGCTGCTAGACCAGCCAACGGCAACACGATGATGGCAACAACCCAACCAGTCAGAAGACAGATAACAACCCCCGCCACCGCTAAACCCCCCAGGCGTACCAGCGGTGAAGTCCACGACACCTGCGGCAACGATATCTTCTTGCGGGGGCGCAGAGATAACCCAAAGACCAACAGAAGAATTCCGCTGGTGATCAAGAAACTCACCGCAACCAGGATCACGGCCATGGTAGCCCCCCAGTGTGGATGGGCGATTCACTGCGGGCGTACTGCGGGGGAAGGCAGACCAACTGGGCAACCTGCTGGCCCTGCGCAGCGGAAAACACCCGAGTAGTCGAATAACCACTCGCTGAATCACTAGCGTGAACAGACAGGATCTCTTTGACCCATCGATGACGAACCGATCCTCCCTGGGTGGGTGTGGTGGACAGTTCCATATGAACAATGAAATCCAGATCCTCCCCCACCGCGCGAGTAGCATATTCACTGGTGATGTGTGGACCTGCTTCCATCGCACAGGTGATCAGTTTTCGGATTGCCCCCTCAGCACTGTGGGCATGGGTGGTTGACAGCGACCCCGAGCCTGATTGCATAGCTTTGAGCATGGCGAGGATCTCTTTGCCACGCACCTCGCCAACAATTTGGCGAGAAAGATTGAACCGGAAAGAATCATAGAGTGCCTCATCGAGAGTGAACTCCCCTGCACGATGCCCAACCGAATCCTTCTCACCTGAGCCAGGGCGGGCCTCCCAAGCATGAACGATCGGATGACGCGCAGGCATCTCATGGAGATGGAGTTCGTATTCGGTTTCGAAGGTGCCAATCATTTCATGGGCAGGAATCTCGTTGCACAGTGCCCTCATCATCGTGGTTTTCCCCGCACCCTGCGCGCCAGAAACCACAATGGAGGCACCGCGGCGTACTGCTTCGGAGAGGAAACTGGCAGCCTGCGCGCTCAAAGTACCCCCAGCAACCAGAGTCTCCAAGGTGATGTTGCTCAGCCGATGACGGCGAATCACCACCGAAGGCCGGGGAGTGACCCACGCGACAGCAGCCAGGCGAGCCCCAGAATCAAGGCGCAGATGCAAACGCGGTTCACTAGGGGAAAAAGACCTCTCATTGACCTCGGAGCGCGAGGCAATAAAACTCAAGAAATCAATGAGATCCTCATCAGTGTCGGCCACTGGTTGACCACGAGTCAAGGCGCCAGAACAATCCTCGATCCACACATTGTCTGCCCCGCAAATGATGACATTCTCGATAGTGTCATCGTCGACCAGGGTTTGGAGGCGACCCAGACGAAACAGGGAATCAAACAGGGCTTGCCCCATCCGGGTTTGGTACCCAGGACTCCACGGGATTTTGCCCACGGTGAGGGCCTGGGAGGTATATTCCTTCAACAGCTCAGCAATGATCAGTTGACCGATGTGATGCTGATGGTTGATATCCACCGTGTCTGATCCCAGGCGCGAGCTCAGGCGACGCGAAGCAACCCCCCTCATCTCGGTGATCACACTCCAATCGATGCTTCCTTCTTCAGCCCAAGGGATCTCCGTGGAGGTGACACACAGTGGTGGCAGTGTTTCGCTGAGGGCAGCAACGGTCGTGGAGGGAGGTGGCACGTCGATAGCGCAGGCATGGGGATCAATCGAGGAGACCGGTGTTGGGTCAAACAGCGTAGTCATGATTTCTCCCCAGGTGTGTGGAGGCGATGGGTGGTTGACAGAGTATCGCGGACTTTCTGGCCAGCGGACACCAAAGAGGTGTTGATCCGGGCCCGGGGACGCTTGGGGGCGCCATGGGAATAATGGCGGGCACCACCAGGATCATGGGGAAGACAAGAAACAACCTCCAACCCTAAAACATCGCTGACCTCATGGGCTGAATAAGGGTGACCAGGATGGACAAGAATAACCTTCCACACAGCTGATTCTGGGTGAGCAAGGTGGGTTTCCTGGGCTCGATCCGCCCACTGTTTAGCAGCGGCCAGGCTGACCAGGTCAGAACGGGTCACCAGCAGAACAAGGTCAGCTAGTTCGAGCAGATTAGTTGGCGAATGTTCCATGCCCAAGCGCCCAGCATCAACCAGCACATCAGTATCTGTCGTGGCGCACCACAGTTGGTGCAAAGGTTCCCACAGTTGATGGGCGTGGTGGGCTTGGGCGTGCGAGCGCGGGCCAGGTAGTACGGACACCCCCGTACCCTCAAGTGGCACCAGTGATTGGGGAAACTGTTGAGCCATCGTTCCACTACGGTGGGCAAGCCCCAGATCAACAATCGACTGGGTTGGGCAGACGAAGCCACCAAAGAATCCAGCCATCATCGTTGACCCACCGGTGGGATCAGCTTCAACAGCAATGACCTCTCGATTCCAGGTACACGCCAAGCCGAGGGTGGTGGTGGTCACACCAGGGGAGCCACTAGCAGAAGTGAGAACAACAACAGACATCATGACTCCCTGGTTGTTTGCACCAAAGCCAGGCGGTGGGTGGACGACAATGCTGCCAAGGTGGGTGCATCCTGCGCGTCAACCACAACAGTGAACACGGTCATCGAATTACCTTGGCCACCTGTGATCGCCAACAAGGTTCCAGGGAAACTCGGTGGAGGGATCTCCGGATCGATGCGATCAGGCAAAGCCACCAACAGAACCAGGTCACCAGGGCGAAGACCCTCGTCGGGGTATTCCCCAGCCATGAGTCCCACACTGATCGTCGCCTCACCAAGACGGGGACTGGGCTGATCACCCACACAGTCGGAAACAAGGAAAGATCCTGCCACTAGGTCAGCGGTAGCGTACCGGCCAATGACGTCGTTGATCATCGAAGCCGGCAGAGGTTTGAGCAAAGGATCGTACCCCACCTGGGCTGTGGTGAGATCTGCTCGCTCGATGCGCTCACCACGGGCAACAGGATTCACCACAGCAATCACTGTTTGGGTTGTGCTGACCTGTGAATAGATGCCCACAGAGACAAGTGCCCCGGCGACCACCAGAATGATCCCAGCCACGATCGACAGCGGGCTTCGACGGATGTGCGGGTAGGCAGTGTTCATGATGGGCACCTATCGGGTGGAAAGAATCTCGGTGGACACCCGCGCCCGGGTCTCCAGTGTGTCAACAGAAATGATGGACAGAATCTGGGTGGTGTAATCTCCGCGTACCTCAATGGCGAGGGTTGTCCCCTCCACAGTGACCACCCCAGAAATGTGGTGGCGGTTCAAACAGCTGTCAGCCTGCTCGATGGCCTGGTTGGTGGAGCGGGCAGACACAGTAATCACCTGGGAACCCTCGCGTGCACAAAAACCGGCGGTATCCCTCAATTGTTGCTCCGCATGAACCTGCCCCGAAAAATCAACAGCAATACCCACACAGATCACCGCAGCCAACCCCGCCATCGGCACCATCGTGGTGATTCTGCCGAGTTGCCTGTGTCGAGAAGTCCGTGACCTGGTCATAACTCAAGCATTGCGCCTACCCACCCCCTCATGGGAAGTTATCCACAAGTTTTTTTTCCGACCGTGACAAAGCGGGACGGAGGTGTGACAGGGGGACGGTATGAACTGTCACATACTGTCCCACCGTCACCCTGCGCGCAGTCGCAGGGTCCAGACTCCCCAGTGGTGGTGAGGTTGTCGATCGTCCTTCGCGGAGGCGGTATTCAGTCGCTTCGCTCCATACGACCGCACTCCTTGGCGGACGAAACAACAACCTCCCCTGATACTCACCAACCGAACAAGTGACGACAACAGTGGTGAGGTTGTCGATCGTCCTTCGCGGAGGCGGTGGGATTCGAACCCACGAGAGGGTTTGAGCCCTCAACCCACTTAGCAGGCGGGCGCCATAGACCGGACTAGGCGACGCCTCCGTGTTTATATAACTCTACCGTAAATACCCCAAAACTCATGAGTCCAGGTCTGCGCCAGGGGAGTCCTCCCATGAGGCGAGGCCCACTTGGCCACAGGCGCAGTGGGCAAGAACCTCAACCATGACCGACACATAGCTCTGTTGACCATGAGCGATGGCGCGACAGCTTTCCATGTCGATGTGCAAGAACTGCGCGATGTCCGGCCAGGTTTTGTTCGCTGTTCGCAGGTTGCGAATCCGTGTGCCGGTCCTCTCCGCGCGTACCTGTGTCACCCGCATCCACACCAAATCCTGGGGGCGAAGACTCACCAAGCGTAGCGCCACATCTTGGGGAATCTTGGGGCGCAACTTTCCTTGCCTGCCGAACAGGAGGGTACGCAACACGCCTTGGGGAACACCCGCCTGGTAGGCGATCACAGGCCAGGGCACTTCAGCATTGTGAATGAGATGAGACACATGGGCACGAAATGGGGCAGCAATCACCCATTCCTGCGAGGGTGCAAGCGCCGGGGTTGAAGGGCGAGTAGCCAACGTGGTGGGCATGGGATCCTCCTGAGTACTGGTACATCAGAAGGCTCATTTCCCGGCCTTAGTGTGAGGTGGACCAACCAAGAAGATTTCCGTACTTTGTCCGGATTGCTTAGTATGTTGGCCCGTCCCCGGTTTGTTCTTCTTTGCGCCGGCGTAGTTTGCGGCGAATACCAACAGTGAAAACATGCCCAATGCTGATCGCTAACAAGGCGGTGACCACGATAGGTCCAGCATCAGGGTTGGATATCGACCACCAGATGCCAGTAGCCACCAGGATCCCAGCAAGAATAATCAACGGAAGGCGGCGTCCCGTACTCACCAGGAAACCAAAGATCACCCCGACGACCACCCCCAAGCCAAGTGCGAGCCATATCTCCGTGGTGATGGGGTCGTTCATGTGAATCTCCTCGTGTGGTGGGTTTACAGCATACTGGGCATGTCGCGCTTGAAGGCTGCCACCAGTTGCTGGGGCCAATCCCCTACAGGAGCCAGACGCCCAAAGAAGAACCTCATTTGCTTGGGTTCCTCCACAAACTTCAGCCCACCGATGAGGTGACGATTCTCGTACAGCCACCCCAAGCGGTCAGCGACAAACTCCAGCTGCGACAAGGTGAAGGCCCGCCGTGGCATGGCCAGGCGGAGCAATTCCATCTTCGACAGGTGATCGGTGCCGTCGGCGTTGCGTTCCTCGGAGAGAGTGCCGCGCTCCATCCCACGAATCCCACCAGCGATATAGGCCGCCACCGCGAGAGCTCCCGCACGATATTGGTCTAGGGGTACGTGGTCGAGGAATCTCATGGCATCCACATGGCAACCCAAACCACCAGCAGGGCGTACGCAAGGGACCCCCTTCGATTCGAGCAAGTCGATTCCTGCCTCGACAAACAAGGCGGTTTGGGAAATAACATGGAAGTCGCAGGACTCAATGAGCCCAATAGCTATGGCTTCCATTTCACGCACACTCATACCCCCATAGGTGAGGAACCCTTCGTTCAGGGGCACGAGGGGTTTCATGGTTTCGATGAGATCAGCGTTGTTGGAGACAATCCCTCCGCCACGGGCACAACCGAGTTTGCGGGCCGAGAAATAGATGATGTCAAACAGTGGCGCGATCTCGAGGGCGATCTCGCGGATGGTTTTTGTTGCCGCTTCCGGTTCACGGGTTTTAATGAAATACAGGTTGTCGGCCAGCAGTGAGGCATCAAAAACGGTGAGGATTCCCCGCTCGCGACAAAATTGTGACACTGCCCGCATGTTAGCTAAGGAAACTGGCTGGCCACCGATGAGGTTGGTGCCGGCCTCCACGCGTACGAACGCTAGATTGTCTTTGCCCACACGCTCGGTTTCACTGGCAAGCATGTCCAGGTCCATGTCACCTTTGAAATCGGTGAGAAAAGTGGGGTCAAGTGAGGTTTCGGGGACAACCTCAATGACCGTGCCACCGTTGTTCATAATGTGGGCTTTAGTGGTGGTGAAATGGTAGTTGGTGATCACTG
Source organism: Propionibacteriaceae bacterium (assembly GCA_009782915.1). GTDB lineage: Bacteria > Actinomycetota > Actinomycetes > Propionibacteriales > Propionibacteriaceae > WQYJ01. The sequence goes on from WRIC01000022.1 coordinate 19,188, forward strand.
AACTACCAGGGGTCACAAAAGAGCTACAAATGATGTTTTCGCAGGCGCGGCCCTGGTGGGCGGGCAGGAAAAACTCCGTCCCGAACAAATAGTTGAGCGCATTTTTGAGCCGATAGTACGTCGCGGATCCAGCATAGGAATCGTCAGCGGTTTGCATGGCTGCCTGCTGGAAGATGCTCATCGAGTTGACTCCCGAGTCGGTGAGCATGTCCAGGAAAACATCGCGGTTATCCAGCAGGAAGGTGTTGTTTCCCGCCTGCTCGATAGCGGCGGCACGGGTGTCGACATCTTTCAAGTAGAGACGCTTGACCGTGGTCACCCGGTGCATCTCCAACGGCACTCTCTTCCCAGAGAAGAACCCGATTTCTTGTTCAGCATCCGGTGAGAGCGAAGCTGTGTGAACCAGTGAGAAATCCTGGTTGATTTCTTGCAGGGAAATAGGCTGGCGGTCTGTGGTCATGGGTGGGGCCCCTCGTGTCAGTAGTTACCGATCATGATACCGCGGTCAGTGGGGACGGTACTAACTGGCTGACTCCCGTCCCCCTTTTGTCGCGGTCGCGTCATTCCGTGCGAAGTCGCGGAATCCAGACCCCACAATCGTAGAAATGTGATTTCTGGACTCTGCGACTTTCGCGCAGGGTGACGGGGCCAGTTGCCAAAAAAGGGGACGGGGCGTTTGTCACATTCCCCTCTACTCCAACAACCCCCCCTTGGCGATGAAACTGATCTGGTAGAACAACATTTGTTGTAAAAATGTGACAAACGCCCCGTCCCCTAGTCACGCGGGTTCGTCCCATCCGTCGGTGAGGGAGTCGTACTGGTCTAGGTAGTGGCGGATTCCTTCGCGGATGGCCATGAACTCGTCGTCCATGGTACGGGCCGGGTGGGCGATGATGGTACGCCGATTGGGGCCATGCCACAGAGCAATCTTGGCTGTTTTACGTGAAACCGACACATCGGTGACATCCAACCAGGAGCCAGAAAATTCTCCACGCGGTGACTCCACGGCGTACCCCTGATCATCGAAGGACACTTTCACATACTGGCCAAGGGTGGCAATAATCGTCATCGTGAGAAGGATCAACCCCCCCAACACAATCACACAACCCACAATGGACAGCGGTGTGGATGTGGTGGAGGTGAGGGAAAAAATGATGAGCGTCATGCCGATGACCATCACCACTAGGGCCAGCCAGAAACCGCCGGGCATCCGTGGTTTGAGTTGATAGAAGTCCATCGCAATCCTCACCTGTTGTCTGAGTCAGACTAGCCCACGACCTCGTGGTCATCAGTCACGAACACGCGATTCCGCTCACCCTACACACTGTGTGCCCGAACATGGGCCCCACAGTTAGGATGGCACCATGACAATCTGGGATGAAGCGATGGATCATGCGCTCGCGGTTGCGCGTCAGGCCCCCAACCATGGGGACGTACCGATCGGGGCGCTCGTGTTGGATCCTGCTCGCGAGATAATCGCTTCCGCCTGCAATGAGCGGGAGTTGACTGGTGATCCCACCGCCCATGCGGAGGTTGTTGCTTTGCGCCGCGCGGCGCAGGTGATGGGGCAGTGGCGCTTGGAGGATTGCACCTTGGTGGTCACCTTGGAGCCGTGCGCGATGTGTGCAGGCGCAAGCGTACTGGCGCGCATCGATCACCTTGTTTTTGGGGCTTTCGACCCGAAGGCTGGGGCGGTTGCTTCCCTGTTTGATGTGGTACGTGACCCGCGGCTCAATCATCGTCTGCGTGTCACCTCGGGGGTACGGGCCAAGGAGTGCGGGGAGGTGATTCGGGGTTTCTTTGGTAAGATTTCTGGCGGTGACGTGTCCGAGTGGCCGATGGAGCTCGCCTCGAAAGCGAGTGTAGGGCAACCTACCGAGGGTTCAAATCCCTCCGTCACCGCGGTAGAGGGGGCTAAGGAGTAGCAGGGGTTTCTACCATCAACTGTTGATCCTGAGGCGAAAGAGGAGAACATGGGTCTGTTTGGGAAGAAGAAACAACCGGTTCACGAGCATCCACCTCTCAGCGACACCTATGTGGATTTGGTGTCGCGCTATTTTGGTGTGGCTCGTTTGCGTCAGCAGGCTTTCGGTGAGCTTATCGCCCAGGCGCCGAATTGGGATGCTGACCTTGAGGCGGGCACGATCACTTTTGGTGATGATTCTTTCCCGTGCCAATTGTTGGGGACTACCTCCACTATCTCAAACACATGGTTGTGGGCTTGCGCCAACCCGTCGTTTGCGGGGCGTGCCTGTTCAGCGGAGGCGGAGGCTGCGTTCGCGTTTTGCCAGTCGATCCCAGAGTTGGCCCGCGAACAGTTCCCTATTCACGAGCATCTGGATGTGCACCATATCGCGTCGATTATTTTGGGTCCACGTACGGACCGTACCTGCTACTACGCGGGACCGACCGGTAGTGGTGATGCGCTGATGATGGTCAGTGATGTTCCTGCGTTGGTGTTCGATCCGGCGCCTGTGGTGTCGATTGTCTCGGCTATTGCTGAAACCCTCTCGATGATGCCGCTCAACCATCGCACTGTGGGGTCCACAGTTTTGGCAGCTAACTGCACCAAGGTGGAGGGCACCGATGATGGCATCATCGGCCATCACGTCTCCGGGGAGTACATCCGTCTAGCTTTCGACGAGTACGACCGCATGACCTCCATGAGCACCGGGTAGGTTGCCCACCACCGGTCTTTCTGCGGAGCGAAGCGACTCGCAGAATCCAGAAACAACAGTCCGACAACTTCAATAGTCTGGACCCTGCGAGTCGCTCCGCTCCGCAGGGTGACGGGGATCGGTGAGCAACACAAAAGGTACGTCCCCTTGTGCTGCTGGTGACAAACGCCCCGTCCCCTTTGACAGGTGACAAACGCCCCGTCCCCTTTGACGCCCTTTGACACCCACGCCCGTCTTTCTTTAATGGATTGTGGTTGGTCTGGGACTGACTGACAGACTGGTGTCGACCTGGATTGGTGGGAGTATGGCTCACTGTCTTTCTGACTACTTTGGTATGTCTTGGCGCAGACTTGT
>WRIC01000023.1 GCA_009782915.1 Propionibacteriaceae bacterium
TGTCATCAACCCATAGCCACAGTGGTGCACCGATCCACCAGCTTAACCCCCATTGTTCTTCGCCGGGATACACGTAGGCGCCTACTCCCACTTGGGGTGGTTTCAACCCCAACTCGGCTACAGCGGTGCGTGCCATCATCTCAGGGCTAGCCCCCGTACCACCGGAAGACACGGGTACAAAATAAGGAACCCTGTCACCAAGTACCCCTCCAGTACACATGTACATGAGAAAGTCCCCGGACCCATCGATAGACCTCACTGTCGTGCTCAGCGGGGAACAATACGCGTTCGCACTCGACATCCACACCTGGCCACCTTGGGTACACGCCACCGCGACACCGTTCCGATCAAAACACCCCGTGGCAGAAGAACCACCCTTCGACTTCGACGACGAACTACACGACACCTGAGCAGTGACAATTCCACTGGCATGGCCAGTTTGTGGTTTCACAGATGATGAGCAACCATCAGCAAGACTGAGTGGAATGGGAGCTGGGGAGAAGGAAACGAAAGTTGAGACTAGGGTGATGACTACCAGGAGAAGAAGACGCCTCAACATGATTCACCAGTATCTTCCCCGGCTATCACTGAATAGTGACCGAGTCTATTTCGTTCGACGGTATAGTCGAGGAGCCCTCGACTCCCTGGATCATCTGGGTCTAGTGGTTCTCCTTCAAGATTGGCGAAATATGTTCCAACTCCGTCATAACACCCCTGCACAACCCACTGGAGACCATCGTCAACTTCGTCACCAGGCGTGACCGCAACTGCCGCGAAAGTGGGTGTTCCACCAAAGGTGTATCCCTGTTCTGCCCAGTACATCCATTGCTCGATGTCTTCGGTGGCGAACTCTATCGAGGCAACCTTGTAGATTCTGTTCCAGTCTTGCCCAGCTAAATCTTGACTGATCTCCACCCACACTTTCAGGTACCTATCTACCGCATCAATAGCGGCTTGTTCTTCCTTGCTCCATTGCGAGGGTTCCTCTGAGGATTCCACTGGGGGTGGTGGTATCTCCTCACCTGGCCCACCGAGTGTGCACCCAGCCAGCATCACACCCACAACAACCATCAGCAGTAGTTTCTTCATGTTCCCTCCCCAGAGAGTTAGTGCTCCAAGTCAACCCCATTCACAGCCGCCATGGAAGGTTATCCACAGAACAAGCCAGAAACACTTTTCCCAACCAGATGAGTTCCCTCTGTGGTGACAACTGTGGTTGTCTGGACCCTGCGACTTCGCGCAGGGAGACGGGGAAAGCGGACAGGAAGACGGGGAAAGCGGACAGGAAGACGTGGAAAGGCGACAGGGAGTCTGGGTCCTGCGAGTCGATATGCTCCGCAGGGTGACGTGAATGAGCGGACAGGCCCCTGATGTAACACAGGGAGACAGGCCCTGATCCACCGTCCGCTGACCTGCACTGTGCCGTGTTTGGACACGCCCATGACTTCCCTGGGGGGACGGGCTAGGATGGTCTTATCACTTGTTCCACTGCAACCGCGGTGGTCGCGCCGACCATCAGACCTTGCAGGTGGAACACAGAACATGGAAGTACGGTGTGATGGGTGATTCCTCGGTAGCGGCAGTTATTGTTCTCGCAGCAGGTAGTGGTACGCGAATGAAATCGCATACCTCGAAGCTCCTTCATCCCCTGTGTGGCAAACCGTTGCTCACCTGGGCTTTGGGTGCTGCTGAGGGTGTTGCACCACAGAAACTCGTTGTTGTGGTTGGCCACAATCGTGACCAGGTTGAAGCCCACCTCCAGGAGGTAGCCCCCCACGTACTGACCGCCGTCCAGGAAACCCAGGATGGAACAGGCCATGCCGTACGTTGCGCGATGGAAGCCCTTGAGGGGATCACTGGTGACATCGTGGTGACCTACGGCGACGTGCCCATGCTCACCGCGGAAACCCTGCGTCGATTGGTGAACACTCACCGCCAGGCATCTAATGCGATGACGATCATGACCTCGATCCTCGACAACCCCACCGGTTATGGCCGTGTTCTGCGTTCCGGCAATGGCATCTCGGGTGTGGTGGAGGAACGTGACGCCGATGATGCTCAGAAGGCTATCAAGGAAACCAATGCGGGGATCTATGTTTTTGATGCTGATCTTCTTCGTGACGGTCTCGCTTCGCTGACCCCCGACAATGACCAGCATCAGCTCTATCTCACCGATGTTGTGGGGTACGCGTGCAGCCACGGTCATCGCGTGGGGGCGTACCTCGAAAATGATCGTTGGCAAACCGAGGGCATCAACGACCGTACCCAATTGGCGGCCATGTCCCACGAACTCAATCACCGCATCGTTCACGGGTGGATGCTCGAAGGGGTCACCATCATCGATCCGGAAACCACGTGGATTGAGGCGGGGGTGTCCATCGAACAGGATGTGGTGTTGTGGCCGGGTACGATCCTGGCGGGGGCCACGTCGATCGCATCGGGTGCAGTGATTGGGCCGGATTCGCGTCTCACCGATGTGGAGGTCGGTTCGGGCGCTCAGGTGGTACGCTCCGAGGCCACTCTCGCGGTTATTGGTGCGGGAGCAACAGTGGGTCCATTTTCCTACCTTCGCCCAGGAACCACCCTCGGGGAGAAGGGCAAGATTGGGGCGTACGTTGAAACGAAGAACGCTCAAATTGGTGAGGGTTCGAAGGTGCCGCACCTGACCTATTGCGGGGATGCTGTGATCGGTGAGGGAACCAATATTGGTGCGGGTACGATTTTCGCGAACTATGATTCCAAGGCCAAACATGTGACCACGGTGGGCAAGAATGTGTTCATCGGGTCGCAGAGTGTCCTGGTGGCCCCCTTGGTGATTGGTGATGATTCGTTTGTTGCAGCAGGGTCTGCTCTCACCTCTGATGTTGCCACAGGTGAGCTGGCGGTGGCTCGTGGTCGCCAACGCAATATCGCTGGTTGGGTGCAGTCCTTTAGGGAGCGTACGCGGGCAAAGAAACCCGCAGTCGCTGGTACGGCTGATTCTGCTGAATCCTCACTAGTGGAGACCAGTGAAACCCCAACTGCTGACACAACTGAAACACCCGTGGTCGTACCCCCTCAAGAATCCGACTCAACCTCAACTGGCAAGGAGTGATCGTGTCTGATCTTCACAAGAAAGATGTCAAGCATTTGATGCTTTTCGCGGGAAGGTCGCACCCCCATCTTGCGACAGAGATCGCTGACCTTTTGGGTACGAAGATCGTGCCGGCTCGAACAGTGACCTATGCCAACTCTGAAATCTATGTCCGGTTTGAAGAATCGGTTCGCGGGTGTGATGCCTTCGTGATCCAAGCCCATACTGCACCGGTCAATGATTGGCTGATGGAACAACTAGTCATGGTGGATGCACTCAAGAGGGCCTCGGCGAAGCGCATCACCGTGGTGTCGCCTTTCTATCCGTACGCGCGTCAAGACAAGAAACATGCCGGGCGTGAGCCGATCTCAGCACGCTTGGTGGCTGACCTCTATCGCGCGGCGGGCGCGACGCGTGTGATGAGTGTGGACCTGCATGCCTCCCAGATTCAGGGCTTCTTTGATGGGCCGGTGGATCATCTCTATGGGTTGCCCATTTTGGCCGACTATGTCAAAGAGAAGTACGACCCAGCGAACTTTGTGGTGGTGTCCCCTGATGCGGGGCGCGTACGGGTAACCGACATGTGGTCGGATCGGCTCGGGTGCCCTTTGGCGATCATCCACAAACGCCATGACCCGGATGTGGCGAACACGGTGTCGGTCCATGAGGTTGTTGGCGATGTGGAGGGCAAGACGTGTTTGCTGGTTGATGACATGATCGACACCGCTGGGACTATTTGTTTGGCCGCTGAGGCGCTCAAGGTTCAAGGTGCAGCGAAGGTGATTGCAGCCGCCACCCACCCGGTGTTTTCTGGTCCTGCTGCGGAACGGTTGAATCGCTCAGCTTTCGAGGAGATCATCGTCACCAACACCCTGCCCATTGACCCGAGTGTCCACATCGACAACCTCACCGTTTTGTCGATTGCCCCCCTGCTGGCGAAAGCCATCAAAGCAGTGTTCCTCGACGGATCAGTAGCAGCACTGATGAACGAGCAATAATCTGCCCTCCCATCATTCTACGGAGCGAACCCCCCCAACTGTCATTCTGCGGAGCACCCCCCACCGTCATTCTGCGGAGCGAAGCGACTCGCAGAATCCAGAATCCACAGTCGAACAACTGTGATTGTCTGGGCCCTGCGACTTCGCGCAGGGTGACGGGGGTGGACGACGAGGGGGACAGGCCCCTCTGTCCCAGGTCCTACGGTCTCACTTGTTACTCCGCGAGACCGTAGAGTCGGTCACCAGCGTCGCCCAATCCGGGAACGATGTACCCGTGTTCGTTGAGGCGCTCATCGACAGCAGCAACCACGAGGGTGAAGGGTACGTCGAGGTCTTTGGTGAGCTCAGAAATATAGTCGATGCCTTCGGGAGCAGCGAGCAAACAAATAGCGGTGATGTCACCAGCCCCACGATCACGCAAGAATTGGACCGTACCGCCCAAAGACCCACCCGTGGCCAACATGGGGTCCAAGACGAAACACTGCCGACCGGTGAGGTCCTTGGGCAGTCGTTCGGCGTAGGTGAACGGCTGAAGGGTCTCCTCATCGCGTACCATCCCCACGAAACCAACCTCAGCAGATGGCATCAACCGTGTCATTCCTTCCAGCATTCCGAGTCCCGCACGCAGGATCGGTACGACCAGTGGGCGCGGTTTGGACAGCTGGGAACCGATGGTGGGGGACACAGGTGTCACCACGTCACGAGGTTCGGTACGTACGTCACGGGTCGCCTCGTAGGCGAGGAGAGTCACCAGCTCTTCAACAAGCTGGCGAAACATGGGCGAGGGGGTGGTCTTGTCGCGCATGAGCGAGGTTTTATGGGCCACCAGGGGATGATCGATAACACGGAGTTCCACACACCCAGCATTCCACATTTTGGGCTCATGTGACAGTGGGGGCGGTACTGTTTTGTCACGCGTGAGAAAAACACCTCCGTCCCCATTCAGGTATTAACTATCACGCTCACGCTGTTAGGTTAAGTCCCGAAGCATGTGACAGTTAATACCGGCCCCATTTGTCTTGTCACGTAGTCATTCCGCGGAGCGAAGCGACTCGCGGAATCCAGAATCCACAGTCGAAAAACTAGGTAGTTTACACCGACCGGGAAGAACCGCGCACGTATACCCACGGGAGAAGCTATGGACATCATAGCGCTCATCCTGCAAAGATATAGGGGTACCTTCCGAGGAGGAATGATGGCTGACTGGGACCCTGATGAGGCAATTGATGATGTCCTTGGTGATGATCTCGACTCCGAGGAGTACGAGGATGACTCCGATGATGGTGGCTTCGATGATGACATCGATAGTGACGACGACAATGACGATGAACTCGACGACGCCGAAGAGGATGACATCGATTTCTGTGTGGCCCTTTACCGCGAGGATGGCGCGCCCACCGGCGTACCTCTCGATCCTGAGTTCGCTAACGATTTCGAGGGACTGATCGATCATCTTCAGCGAATCCCTGGTGATGCTGGCGCCCTCGGCATCATTTCACTGGATTCGGACGTACTGGTGTGTGTGAGGGTACGTGGTGCGCGCCATGTGCAGGTTTTTGTGTCCGATGCCTACTACAACGACACCTGGCCACTCGTTCGTGATGCCATGGATTTCCTTGCCCTCGATCCGAGTGAGACCCCGGAGGATGGCCCTGTTGGTGACCTGGGCATGTTCGCCGATCAGGGTGTGTCCGAAATGGACCTGGAGGCCATGTTCATGGATGATGATTCCAGTAGCGAAGATATCGCCGAGCAGATCGCGCAGGGCATGAGGTTTGGTGAGGTTTTCAGTAAAGCCGTTGACGATTATTGGGATTCTACCGAGAGTTTCTAACAGGTACGCCTGGCATCTGGTCGCCCGCTGGCGTGGCTGTCGATCACCATATGAGCTAGACTTCTCTCTAGTCAAGACCGCCAACATGGCTCTTGTTCGGGGTGTGGCGCAGCTTGGTAGCGCGCATCGTTCGGGACGATGAGGTCGCAGGTTCAATTCCTGTCACCCCGACTTGATGTTGATAGTACGGTTGAGATGACATGGGTCTTCCGAGACTAAGAGGATGCTCTGCTATCTGAGGATTTTTCTCTTCCTCAGCCGGACCCTAACACCTGCGTTCGTGCATAACTAACAGTCCGGATGACTGATATCTGTGCATAAACTCACAGCGGTGGCCTTAGATCACGTCCCGCAGGGCTGGATCAACCAGTTCGAGTACGGCAGTACGGGCTTCGTGGGCGGAGCTGGCTTCGCGGGCTACTTTAGCGAGCTGCTGGCATTGCTCAAGGGTGTGCAGCGACAGCGCATATCGTACGGCAGGTAGTCGTGTGGGTGCCATGGAGAGGCTGGACACTCCTAGCCCGACTAAAACCAGTGCTGACAAGGGGTTTCCCCCGGCTTCACCGCACACGCCGATGGGTTTTCCTGTGGTTTGGCCACCTTCGCAGGCGAGTGCCACAACATCTAAGAGTGCGGGTTCGAGGGGGTCGAGTAGGTCAGCTAATTCGCCCTGCATCCGATCAGCACCCATCGTGTATTGCGCCAGGTCATTGGTTCCGAGGGAGGCGAAATCCACGTGCGGCAGTATGTGGTGGGAGCGAACAGCGGCGGCGGGGATTTCGATCATCACACCAACCTGTGTGAGCCCGGCTGAGCGGGTGTGGGTGGCAAACCACTGGGCTTCGGATTCGGTGGCGATCATAGGCGCCATGACTCGTAGGTCAACACCTGTGATTTGTTGGGCGCTCGCGAGAGCGGCGAGCTGTACGTTCAGCAACTCAGGTCGCGCCATCCCTAATCGTATTCCGCGTCGCCCGAGGGCGGGGTTCTCTTCGGGCCCCAGATCAGCAAATTTCAGTGGTTTGTCAGCTCCCGCATCCAGGGTACGCACGACCACGCGTCGAGAACTAAACAATGAGAAAACCTCGGTGTAGGTCTGGGTTTGTTCCTCAAGGCTGGGCATGGTGTCGCGACCGAGGAAGAGGAATTCAGTACGGAATAGTCCAACACCTTCTGCGGATGATGCTGCTGCGTGGTGGGCATCATCGAGGGTGCCGATGTTTGCCAGCAGAGCGACCGGATGGGCGTCGGAAGTGGCCCCAGGTCCGATGGCGCTAGCGAGTGCAGCCTCACGGCGCCCAGCACGCTGATTCAACTGGGTTTGCGCCTCAATGCTGGGGTTGATGGTGACCTCACCAGTTCCCCCATCCATGGCGACGGGTGTGCCGGAGGGCACCGATAATACTCCGGCCACTTGAACGATGGCAGGGATCCCCATCCCTGCTGCCACGATGGCTGTGTGACTGGTTGGTCCACCAGCTTCGACGATGATACCGAGACATGTTTCCCGGGTGAGGGTGGCGGTTTCTGCGGGCGCCAAATCATGGGCGGCTAGGATGCTGCCGGTGGTGAGTGTTGGCACCCCGGGGCTGGGTAAACCGAGCAGGCGCGCGACCACCCGGTCTCGGATATCCAGCAGATCGGTGACCCGCTCAGCCATGTATCCACCGAGTGTCTCGAAGGTTGCTGAGTACCCAGCAATGGCCTCGGTGACAGCGGTGGCCGGGCCTTTGCCTTGTGTCAATTGTTCCTCGATCGCCTGGGCGAGTCCAGGGTCACGAGCCATCATCGCATCGGTTTCTAAGATAGTACGCGCCTGTGGTCCGGCTTCGTGGGCTCGAGCCAGTAACTGCTCAGCAACCTCCTGGAGCACCTGGCGTACCTGAGCCAGGGAAGCTGCAACATCGGTGGGAGCTGGCTCATCGGGGGGTGCGACTGGCGCCGGCGCAACCACCACCAAGGGACCCACCGCAACACCTGGACTTACTGCGATGCCGTGGAGCCTCTGGTGGTCGTGGGGTGTCATGGTTTACTCCGCGTCTAAGTCTCGACTCAAGAGCTCCACGAGGGAATCCAATGCGACTTCGCCACCTTCCCCTTCGGCAGTCAAGGTCACGGTGTCCCCATGTTTCGCCCCTAGTCCCATGACTGACAGGATGCTGTGAGCATCCACGGGATCTCCCGGTGTTTTTGCGATGGTGATCGGCAACCCGGTGGCACCAACGGCTTGAACGAATAACGCCGCCGGACGAGCATGCAATCCGACTGCGGAGGCGATGACCACCTGGCGACTCACTGAGGATGAGTCCGGGGACGCCCCGGTCCCCACCAGAGCATCGTCAACAGCTGCTCGGGCGGCTTTGACCGTATCCAGATCGGTTTCGTAGCGCACATCCACCTCCTCACCTTCGCCATATCGTACGGCATTTTTTGCTGACAAATGAATTCCACCCGCACCAGCAGCAATCAACTGACCGATGGCAGGAATAGTGACACCACCGCCAGCAAGGATCTCAAATCCGGGTGGAGCCAGCTCGGCGAGCTTTCGGATCGTCTCCACACCATCACCAGCATGGTCGCATCCACCAGAGGTGAGAACCCGATTGAATCCCAACCCACTAGCCAAGAGTGATTGAAAAACACCCACCGGATCTTTGACCACATCGATGGCGCGATGGAAGGTGAGTGTGCACTGGGGGTTGACCTCCCGAGCGGCACCAGCCATGCGCAGGGTTGCTTCACCATCAAACCCACCTGCGCGGGTGAGGGCACCCACCACCACACCGGTTGCCCCGGCGCGTACGACTGCGCGAACCTCGGCAACCATTGTGTCAACCTCGTCCGTACTGTAAACGAAATCCCCGGGCCGGCAGCGAACCAACACGCTCACCGGCAACCCCACATCGATCACCCGCTCAAGCAAACCCGCTGAGGGGGTGACTCCACCAGTGTCCAATACTGAACACAGTTCCACCCGATGTGCGCCACCTTCGGCTGCTGTTCGAGCCCCCAGTACGTTCGTGACTGCTATTTCGAGTTGCATGATCGCCCTTTCTTTGTTGACCGAAACCGCAGGGAGTCACAGTTTCGGGCAAGGAGACGGTCTCCTTGGTTGAGTTGGTGGGAAACCACCGTTGGTGAAGAATTTTCCCCTGGGAAGAAGCTCTCCTTCCTCCCAGAGGAAAATGGGTTGAGCCCGGTCTACCGGAAGCTAGACCAAGGTGACCTGACAGACGGTGGTGGTTGGCGTGTCCACCTCACCACAGGTGAGATGGACTTCAGCGACCGGGGCAGCTTCAACGAAGACCACGGGTGTGATGGGGTTTCGCCCACTGCCGCGTATACCTTCGACATCCACTTCGATCACTGGTTGACCAGCCACGACCTGGCTACCGGGCGGTATCAGTTCGGTAAAACCAATACCGCCCATGTCGACCGTGTCGAGACCAATGTGGACCAACACGTTCAAGCCACTTTCGGATTCGATGACGAAGGCGTGGCGCGTATCGAAGACCTGTGTCAGGAGCCCCGACACTGGAGCTGCGACGCTCAACGTTGTCTGCTCGTCCTGGGGGATCACGGCGTAGCCGTCACCCAGCAGGCGCTGTGAGAAGACCGGGTCGGGCACCTCCTCGATCGGGACAACCCGACCGGCAAAGGGGGCAATGAGCCCGACCCGCTTCTTCTCGAATCCGAATACCATCAGTCAGTCTTTCTTTACCGCAGGGGTCTTCAATTGGCGTTCCACTTCGTCATAGACGAATTGGACTTGTGGGCCAATCACGACTTGGACTGTTTTCTGGGATGGTCTAATCACCCCAGCAACGCCAGCCTTCTTGATCTGTGCTTCCTTAACCTTGGTGTATTCCTTGGTGGAAACACGAAGGCGGGTCGCGCAGTAATCGATGGTGTCAATGTTGTCAGCTCCACCAAGACCAGTGATGATCTGGGCGGCAACAGCTGACATATCTGACGCGTCAGCCAGTGTTGCACCAGCGTCAGCTGCTTCAGTGTCTTCATCTCCACGACCGGGGGTCTTCAAGTTGAGTTTACCGATGAGGAAATAGAACAAACCGAAGTAGATAGCGAAGTAGAAGACACCCATGACGAGCAGCATCCACCATTGATTCGCTATCGGGTTGCGTGCTGAGAGCAGCATGTCAACAAACCCAGCGGAGAAGCCGTACCCTGCCGTCCAATGGAAGGCAGCAGCGATAGCCATCGACAAACCAGTCAACAAAGCGTGCACCAAATAGAGCAAGGGGGCAACGAACATGAACGCGAATTCGAGAGGTTCGGTGACACCGGTGAAGAAGGATGCTAGTGCGCCAGCAACCATCAACGACCACACCATCTTCTTGCGCTTGTCGTCTGCGCGAAGAGCCATAGCCAAAGCCGCACCCGGGAGACCGAACATCATCACGGGGAAGTAACCAGCCTGGAAGCGGCCAATCACACCGACAACCTCACAGGTTCCCGCTGCTGTCCACAGTCCAGGACAGGACGCGGCGTCAGTGGCTGCTGCTGCGGTTGCAATGGTTTCTCCACCACCGAGGAAGTAACCCAGGTCATTGATGCCAACAACGTTGAAGTAGAAGATCTGGTTCAACGCGTGATGCAAACCGGTGGGGATGAGCAGACGGTTGAAGAAACCGAACAACCCCGAACCGAGCGGACCCATGTCGGAGACTCCCGTACCAAACTTGAACAACAAACTGTAGAGCAATGGCCACACCAGGAAGAGGATCCCTGCGAGCACGATGCAGAACAGTGAGGTGAGAATCGGTACGAGGCGGCGCCCTGAGAAGAACGCCAGGAAGTCCGGCAGCCTCGTTGCATGGAACCGGTTGTAGACCCAGGCGGCCAAGATACCAACGAAGATACCAACGAAGACGTTGCCGTCACCGATGGCGTTCCATCCTTGGGAGGCCCAAGCAATCGCAGCGTCACCCTCAAGGGCGCCCACATCGATTCCTTTGTAGCCAGCAACAGATCCAGCGTTAATCAGCACCTTGACTGTGGCGAAACCGAGGAAGCCAGACAGTGCAGCTGCACCGTTGGAGTCTTTGGCGAGCCCAAAAGCTAGTGCGATAGCGAACAGCCAGCCGAGATTGTCGAGCACGGCGCTGCCAGCTTTAATGAGTACGGCTGCAACGATGCTGTTGGCACCCCAGCCGGTCGGGTCAATCCAGTAACCGACACCCATGAGGATGGCGGCAACTGGCATCACCGCGACTGCCCCCAATAAGGCCTTACTGAATCTCTGCATTGTTTCCATAACTCGGTCTTTCATCGAGTTACTCCTTTCTGATTGGCTGGGTTGATTTCAATCTCGTAACTAGCATCCTGCTTCCAGCCATGCAGGAATAGTGCGAGGTGTGCCACTTCGCCCACCACTTCGGGGGGTAGTGGCGTGGAGCCTAGAATTTTTTCGATGATTTGACTGGCGACTTCGGTTTCGAGCGCCAGATCGCGTTCAATCAAACGCACAGCGGCGTTTCCGCGGTAGGCGCCTGCTTGGATTCGTTTGGTGAGCCGGGCGAGGGTCCAGATGAGTTCACCATGGACAGTGGGGGAGGTGTTGGGGTGGCCGAGTTTTTCGGCAGCGAATTTGACGAGTTCGGCCAGGTCATTGGCTTGGCGCAGCGGTAGCTTGACGCTGGCATCGGTTCGGGCTGCATTGAGGTGGAGGGTGATGAAGGCGGTTTCATCGGGGGGTAGTTCAACATCGAGGTGGGAGTCGATGTGTCGTACGACCACTTCAGCGGCCATGAACTCATCGGGGAAAGCAGCCCTGATTTCGTCAATGAGTGGGTTGCGGATGAGGCTTCCCTCACGCAAGCGTTGCACTGTGAAAGCAAGGTGTTCGACCAGCAGCAGGTAGACCGAGGGGTGGAGTTCACCAAGAACATCGGCGGCTCGGTCGATGGCTTCATTGCACACATCGAGAGTGTGCTGGTCGTTTGAGTTGAGCAGATCGAGATAGCGTACGTTGGTTGGTTTGATTTCGAAGTATTGGTGTTGGACTTCATCCAGGGGGATTTCTTGGCCAACGCGTCGCCCGAACCCTATACCACGCCCGACGAGTACGCGCGTGTCATCGCCACAGTGCCCTAGTACAGCATTGTTGCCGAACACTCGTGTGACCGAGTACGCAGGCTCACTCATGAGATCCTCCAAGAAGCGAGTGGTGAACGTCGATGTTCACCGCAGCACCCTAGTCTCAGTAATGCCTGCCTTGCCAGCAGTTGACACCCAAATCTTTGGTAATGCACACCCTAAACCCATCAATTATCCAGTGTCAAGTCTTTTATGGTGCAGGGCAGTTGGGAACAATGGGCCGCACCGCATGCAAACCAACGCCCCACTCTCCTCAAGTGGTGTCAGAAACTCCGTCCCTCTGGCACGCTCCACGGCTGTCATTCTGCGCGTAGTCGCAGAATCCAGAATCCACAGTTGAGCAACTGGGTAGTCTGGACCCTGCGACTTCGCGCAGGGAGACGGGGGTGGGGTACGCAGGGTGACGCGGGTGTCATGGGGGTGGGGGTGTCAAGTGTCATGGGTACGGGTGTCATGGGGACGGAGTTTCTGACACCTTTCCTCTGGCACGCTCCACGGCTGTCATTCTGCGCGTAGTCGCAGAATCCAGAATCCACAGTTGAGCAACTGGATAGTCTGGACCCTGCGACTTCGCGCAGGGAGACGGGGGTGTGGTACGCAGGCAGACGGGGGTGTGGTACGCAGGCAGACGGGGGTGTGGTACGCAGGCAGACGGGGGTGTGGTACGCAGGGAGACGGAGGTGGGGTACGCAGGGAGACGGGAGAGGGTCCACGGTCATCTCACGTTGGGTACACGATTTGTTTCACAGACCCGGTTTCGTCGAGTACGAGCAGGTGGGCGAAGGAGCCAGTGCTCAGTGATCCAACACCGGTGAGCCCCAGGTAGGTGGCAGGATTGAGTGTTGCGAAACGTACCGCCAAACCCAAAGGAACACCCGCGGCCACGGCATTGCGTACCGCATCCTTCATGGTGATCGTACTGCCGGCAATGGCGCCATCACTATCCAATCGGGCCACACCACCAGCGACAGTGACCGGTAGTGAACCCAGTGAATAGTGGCCATCACCCAGCCCTGCAGCGGCCATGGCATCAGTGACGAAGACGGTACGCTCGGGGAACGTGCGACAGATGAACGCAGCCAAATGAGGGTCAACATGGTGGTTGTCGAAAATCAGCTCCAACCAAGCACCGGCAGTGAAACCGGCCAGGATCGGGCCAGGGTCACGTTTCGTCATGTCCGGCATGGCGTTGAACAGGTGGGTCATCCCTGTGGCACCGAGGCGGAAAGCCTCCATGGTCGTGTCGTAGTCTGCCTGGGTGTGGCCGATGGCGACAACGATTCCAGCATCAGTGAGGGTCTGGATAGCGGCGGGAGCACCATCCAATTCGGGGGCTATCGTCACCATTTTGATCACGCCTGGCCCCACATCCACGATGGGCTGGAGTGCCTCGGGGGTGGGAAGCGCGAGATTCTCCAGGGCGTGGGCACCCTTGCGTAGGGGCGAAAGCCAGGGGCCTTCGAGGTGGATACCCGCCAGATAACCGTCCCGGATCCAGGGCAGCAAACTGTTGATCTGGTCGATCAGTGTTGGAATAGGCTCGGACACCAACGAAGCGACCATCGTGGTGGTGCCGTAGTTGCTGTGAATCGTCAGCGCATCGTTCGCCGAATCCTCACCGTCTGTGAAGGCCCCGCCCCCGCCACCATGGCAGTGAACGTCAACAAAACCGGGAGCAACAAAACCCTCCAGAGCAAGGTCGGGTTCCCCGTCGTAGACTCCACGATGGTTGGCGACAACCCGCCCATCAGATGCTTCCAACCACCCCTGTTCGAAGGTGTCAGATTGCTCCTGCCAAATGTTTCCGGTGACGATCATGGTGACACCCTACCGAGGTGGTAGCCCGATGGGGAAGGGGTACGCGTCGATCAGGCGCCGGTGTTAGTGGCTTGCTTGGGCGCGATAATAGTCGGCGAGTTCCAGGTTGGCGGCGGCTGCTTCATCGACAACAATAGTTGCGTTTTCGTGCCATTGCAGTACGGAGGCTGGGCACATTGCTGAGACGGGACCTTCAACGAGTGCTTTGACTGCGGCGGCTTTTCCTGCACCTTGGGCAACCAGTACGCAGGCTCGTGCGTCAAGGATCGTACCCAATCCTTGGGTGAGTGCATAACCGGGAACATCGTCGAGTGAGTCGAAGAATCGCGCATTGTCTTGGCGGGTTTGCTCGGTGAGCTTCACCACACGCGTACGCGAGGACAGCGAGGAAATCGGTTCATTGAAACCAATGTGGCCGTTCGATCCGATGCCGAGAATCTGAATATCCACCCCACCAGCAGCGGCGATGGCCTTTTCGTAGTCTGCACCAGCTTGGTCGAGTTTCTCGGCGTTTCCGTTGGGTACGTTCACCTGGGCAGGAATCATGTTGAGTGGTTCGGTTACCGTTTTGCGAATCACCTCGCAGTAGCTTTCTGGGTGCCCAGCGGGTAGACCAACGTACTCATCAAGGGCGAAAGCATAGGCCTGCGACAGGTCGAGTTCACCGCGATCGATCAACTGCTGCAAAGCTGTGTAGGTCGACAGTGGGGAGGATCCGGTAGCCACACCGATGACGGCTTTCCTGCCTGATGCTTGGGCTTGGCGGACTTTGTTCGCTACAGTGGCTGCTGCTTTTTCGCCGACTTCCCCGTCGGTTGAACAGATGATGACTTCCATGGATTCTCCTTGATTGGTGAGATAGCAATGACCTCTATTTCTCGACTACGAAGTTTATCAAACAGTTCACCACGGCGTCGTACGTGACAAAAGGGGACGGGGCGTTTGTCACATGACAAAAGGGGACGGGGGGCGTTTGCCATCTAGAGGGGAAAAAACCCCCCCCCCCCGTGACAAACAGCCCCTCCCCCTTTTGGTTCC
>WRIC01000024.1 GCA_009782915.1 Propionibacteriaceae bacterium
AACCGTTGATCATGCCGGCGTGCAATTGGCACAGGACGTGATAGCGTCTGGTGGAATCCCAGAAGGGGCAATTGTGGAGAACGAGTTTGGGTGGGTCTTTGCGGATCACCTCGGGGGAGTACCACAGGGCATCCAACTTGTTGACCAGTGTTTCGAGAACCTCTTCTTCATCGATGGGGTGGGTTGAATCACCACGGGTGGCCAGGAAACGTCCCCATTCGGAGCCGACCCGGTACATCCATTCTTCAGCGCCCCCATTGGCTTGGGCGACAGTCACCCCCATGATTTCGGCGAGCAACCGGAATGCTTGTGCGCGTTCATGGGTTTGGTTGGGCAGGGTTCCCATGTACGCGACTTTGGGTCGTCCAGGGGTGGTACGTTCCTGGGTTTCTCGAGTGGCGAAACCGGCATCCACCAATGACTCCAGATGGAACCGTGCCGTATTGGGGGGAAGCCCCACACGCTTGGCGACCTGCTCAACAGTCATGGGTTCTTTGGTGTCGCGCAGTATGCGAATAATGTGGGTACGTCGACCGTGGTGTTCGGATCCACCGGTCGTACCATCAAAGACTGGATGGTCAACTTTGACAGCCAAACCAACCTCCTATGAGAACAACTTCGTTAATACTATAGGTATTGTGTCATATCCTCCCACCTGGTCCGCAGTTTGAGACCGTTTTGTTACGTGTGAAAGTTCATCTCACTAGGTAAAGAGTTTTTATTTAATAAATACAGGAGAAAATGTTAAATTGCCTTGTCAGAGTAGGTATTCCACCTTCGACAAAGCGTATTCTCATACTAAAGCAAGATGTTTGACCCCATGATTACACACATGATAGGTTCGTGACTACCTGTTACCCAGTGAAAGGTGAGCCATGGCCACAGCAAAGAAGCCCGTGCCACGGCTGCGTCGCGCGCTCAGTATCGCAGCGGCCGCGTTAAGCGGAATCGCAATCGGGATGGCGTTGTTCGGAGTTGGGTACTCTGAAATACCGTCATATTTTGGGAATGCTCCTGAAACCTGTGCGAACTGTCACGTGATGCAGGACCATTATGATGCATGGTCGCGCGGTTCACACGCCAATGTGGCAACCTGTAACGACTGTCACCTCCCGCATGACAACTTTGTCAGACAGTACGGGGTGAAAGCCGAAGATGGTGTGCTACATGCAATTGCATTCACGACGGGGAATTATCCCCAAAATATTGTCATTCGCGACAAGAGCAGAGATCTCACAAATAGCTTGTGTTTGAACTGTCACGACACGATGACTTTCCCCATGCGTTACACCGTGGGCCTCACTGGTGAGGACCAACAGTGTTCACGCTGCCATTCAACTATTGGACACGATATTTAGGAGCCGGACTGATGACAGACCAGAACGATGCCAGGAGTCGCAGGAATGTGCCCATTTGGGCACTCACCGTTATTGCGATTGCGGCAGCGGCGATTGGTTTCCTTCTTGCAATGATCATTGGAAACATTGGTGTTGCCAAGGGACAATCAGCGTCGCAATACACACAGGTTGTTGAGCTCAAGCAAGACACCTATGATCCAGCTGTGTGGGGACAGAACTTCCCCGCCCAGTACAAAGGTTGGCAGGATACGGCCATCTATAAGACATCGGATCATAAGCCCAATGCCCTCATCCCTTGGAATGCCAAGACTGATGATGACATTGAGAGCAACGATATTAAGGACACACGAACAGCTGTAACCTCCTCGAAGATTCAGGAGGATGATCGCGTCAAGCGACTGTGGAAGGGTTTCGCCTTCGCCATGGACTATCGCCATGCCCGCGGTCACATGTACATGCTGGAAGATCAGATGATGACTTTGCGTGTCCTCGATAAGGACCAACCAGGCGCATGCATTCACTGCCATGCTTCGACTGTTCAGATGTGGACAGAGGTCGGAGACGCTGGTGAAGGCGCTAGCTTCAATGAGAAGATGCAGGCAGGCTTCGAAGCCCTCAATGCTATTCCTTATGACTGCGAGGCCGCTGGTGTTCCAGCTACCCGCGAAGCTAAGGGTGACGACACCTACTGCGCAGACATTGAGCAAGACATGGAATCCATTGTCAAGGCTCATAGCGTTGATCAGGTTAATGGTGACCCCATTGGCTGCATCGACTGCCATGATCCTGCCACAATGAAACTGCGCATCTCGCGTCCAGGTCTCATCAATGGTATGGCTGCGCTGAAGGAAGGCCAAGGAATCACCGGTTATGACGTGAACAAGGATGCCACGAACCAAGAGCTCCGCGCTCTGGTGTGCGCCCAGTGCCATATTGAGTACTACTTCGGTGGGCCCAATAAGGACGTTATCTTCCCATGGGGTGAAGGCAGTGTCGACATTGATGCCACCTATGATTACTACCAGACAGAACGTTTCACCTCCTTTGGTGCAGACGGTAAAGCTGGCACAGAAAAACAGGTCTTCTCTGACTACTGGACACCCGATGCCAAGGTCGGAATGCTCAAGGTCCAGCACCCTGAGTACGAAGTATGGTCCTCCTCGATTCACGCTGCTAATGGCGTGACCTGCGCGGATTGCCATATGGCCTACAAGCGCGATGGTGCACAGAAGGTATCCAACCATGACGTTCAGAATCCTCTGACCGACATCAATGCCTCCTGCGGAACATGCCATGCTGCCTCCGAGCAGATCCTTCAGGATCGTGTCCGTACCATCAATAACCGTTTCAAGACCTCACGCGATGCTGGCCTTGATTCTGAGATGGTGCTGTTGGAGATGTTGACAGCTGTTCAGGCTGAAGACTCCACGTTGAGTGTCAAGCCAGAAACCCTCGCTGCGGTGAAGGCTCTGTATCGCAAGGCTGGATACTACATCGATTATGCATACTCAGAGAACTCTTATGGCTTCCATAACCCCGATTACATGCAACGGGTTATTGCGCAGTCTATTGATGCCTCTCGTCAGGGCCAGGTCATGCTGGCTGCTGAGGGTGTGCCCGTCCCCGACCTGGGACCCTCTGCTAAGACCCTTGAGAATAGGGAACACATTGAGAGTTCAGGTCTTAAGTGACAGACAACTACGATGACGAGCTGTTGAAAGACACAGACGACGACATCGTAAAACCTAACAATGCCCCATCCCGATCTCTATCGGGGTGGGGCATTGCCCCCGTTGTGATAGTTGCTATCATCGGAATCATTGTGGGTGGAGTTGTTGCCAGTATCACGAAACCCGATTTTCACCGCACCCCATCGACCCCCGAAGAAACGCGGGTGGGAGTGGATCCTGAAACTATTGCACGACTGGTTGAACTCGATGAGATACTTGAGGCCAACCCCGATGATGTAGAGACTCGACTTGAGCGCGCCACCATCCATGTTGAGATTGGTGATATTGCTTTGGCGGAGCTTGATGCCCGTGAGATTCTGCGACAGAACCCCGAATCCAGTGAAGCATGGGCGATCGTGGGTATGTATTACTGGCTCCAAGAATTGGATTGCGACAAGGCGGAAGAGGCGTGGAATAAGTCGATGGAATATAGCCCTGATGCCGATCACACCCAGATGCTCAAGTTTATTGAGCAATGCCCCGCTATGATTGCTCAGGCTAGTGCAACACCGACAGGACAATGATGGGGGTTTTCCTGGTTTTCTGGGCTGGCGTGGTCTCCTTTGCTTCCCCCTGTTTCCTGCCGGTGGTGCCGGTGTTCATCACCTATCTCGCAGGAAGACCTTCTTCTGCCCAAGGAGAAACTGATCGTGCCCAGGGAAAAATTGACTGGGCGGCTGCCGGTCAAGCAGTGATCTTTATGATCGGTTTCTCGGCTGTTTTCATTGCCTTGTGGTCAGCGATCGGGCTCATCGGATACGTGCTCGGTGACTTCCGCGTATGGCTGAGGATCGCTGGGGGGATCGTACTGATCATTGTTGGGCTCCACGCCACCGGGCTCATCAGCATAAAATTCCTTGACCGCGTACTGAAACCCAACTATTCCCCCGAACGAACCGGCAAACCACAAGTAGGCAGGTCCTTGCTGCTCGGACTGGCTTTCGGCGCTGGCTGGACCCCCTGCATTGGACCCATCTTGGGCGGGGTCCTCGGACTGGCCTCCACCACTGATTCTTTAGGCGCCGGGATCCTGCTGATGGTGGTTTATTCCCTGGGGCTTGGTCTTCCCTTCGTCGCCATCTGCGCGGGGGCATCCACCTTGATGAACCGCCTGAAATGGTTTACTGCCCACCAGCGTGGAGTCAACATCGTGGTGGGACTATTCTTGATCGTGGTGGGTTTCCTCATGATCGCTGATCTTTTTTCCCGGCTAGCCGGGGTACTGAACTTTGGAATATAGGAGAACTGGTATGACAGACAACAAACCAAAGAAACGTGTTTCCACCAAGGATGAGAAATCCTCGAAGAAGAAACCAACACAAGAGGACCTCACCTTGGACAAGGAAACGGCCGAGCTTGCCGAAAGCGAAGAAATAGTCCAAGAGTTGGTCACTGTTGAAGAAGAAGAGGATGTTCCACAAGTCTCTCTGGGAGAGTTCTTCCACCGGATCTACCAGGTCACCTATTCGAAAACTATTGGACTAGTCATCATCCTCATCCTCACTATTTACTGTCTGTTGGGAATCCTGCTTGCCCAAGCACCACGAAGCGCGAGGACTGACCCGATGGTGAAGGCACAGTTCTTAGCTGCCATGCAGGAGAAGTACGGTGGGTTTGCCACAATCCTCAATGCCTTAGGGTTGTTCCATGTCTTCACCTCGATAGGGTTCCTGGTGGTTTTAGGTGCCCTGGTGATCTCTATCTTGGGGTGCACCACCCACCGACTGCCAGGGCTGTGGCAGCGCTTCCGCCATCCCAAAGTTACTGTCTCCCCCCAGTTCTTCACCAAGACCCGCTATCGTGGTTCGGTCCAAACCCCATCCAAGGAGAAGTCCCCCCTCGATCTGGCTGAACAGAAGATGACCGAAGCCCACTATCGGGTCATTCGTCATGGGGACGATGGACTATTCGCTGACAAGAACTCGTGGGGGCCCTTAGGTACGGTCATTGCTCACCTGTCATTCATTATCATCATTGGTGCCCTCATGCTTTCGTCCCTGGGAGCCTATGAAAACCTGCTCATGGTTCCAGCTGGTGCGGACTATCAGGTGCCCCTCGACATGCTGGAAGACACCACCATCGAAGCCGTCAGTTTTGATGCTCCCGTCATCGAACTGCAGGTTGAGGATAACGAGGGCCAAGTGCACAATATTCCCCGACCTATTGACTATGTCTCCCATCTGGTGATCAGACAAGGTGGAGTGGTTGTGGCAGAAAAAGACGATCTGCGAGTTAATTCCCCGCTGCACTATGGCGGATACAACTTTTACCAGACCACCTATGGCCGCACTGTCGATGTGACGATCACCTTGGATGGCGAAACCCTTGCCTCACGCCCAGTGGAGCAGTCATTGGGTACATTCCTGTGGCCTCATAAGGATGATGAATTAGCTGAATTGGCAGGGCCGGTCACTGGTGGGCAAGTGGATTTCCCTGAGATGAATATGATCATTGGTGTTTACCTCCCGGTCGCCTCAGATCAGCCCCACCCACTAGTAGAAGCAGGCCAAGCAGTATTCGAGATTCTTACCGTCGGTGAGCAAGGCCGGCTCTCGGTCAATCGTTGGGCTGTGGTTGACCAAGGCGAGGTCTACACCCCGGAAATGCTGGTCCTCGAAATAGATGACAAACCCCATCAGGCGCAGATGACCATGACCTTCAACCGCGAAGGCGTTTACACCGGTATCACCGTACGCAAAGACCCAGGAGCCATCTGGATGCTCATTGGTTCGATCCTGCTGATCATTGGAATGCTGATGACCTTCATGTTCAGGCATAAGAGAATCTGGATGCGAGCCGAAGATGGCAAACTATTGTTTGCCTCACCCGACAAGAAGGACTCAGGGTTTACCCGCGAGTTCGATGAACTTCTCACCCAGGCTGAGACCTGGTTCGACAAACCAAGGAGAAAACCATGAACCTGACACCCACCCAAGAAACCATCTTGCAGATAGCCGAGGTCGCGCTGATCATCTCAGTGATCTTCGTGGTGCTGGCGTTTATCTTTGCGCTGGTCACAGCCTCTGCTGGTCGAAAGACGAGTAGCACGCGTACCAAGAAAACCTCGAGGATAGAAACCGAGGAAGACCTCTTTGATGACGATCACGATAGTGATGAGAATCAGGAATCGGTCGCCGAGGTAACCTCGAGAGCACAAACCGCAACAAAGACAGTCAAGAAAACCACCGCCAGTACGAAGAAATCTGCCCCAGCTAAGGCAGCGTCATCAACCAAGGCGGCTTCAGCGAAAAGCACGGCTGCATCGAAGACCACCAAGAAGGAGACCACATCATGAGTAGCACAACAATCGACAAGCCCAAGAACTCGATCAATGTGGGCACCTTCGCTAACGGATTCACTGTGCTTGCCCTGGTTTCACTGACTATCTATATTGGTTTGCGCATGATCGTCACCGGGCACGGGCCCTTCTCCAATCAGCATGAGTTTGCTGTGAGTTTCGTGTGGGGAATCCTGGCGTGTTACCTGGTGGCCCAGTTGAGAGTCAAGGTCCCCATGATGGCACTGGTGGTGTTGCCTGTGGCCACAGGAATGCTGATCTATGCCTTCCAGATGAGTCGCGAAATCGAACCACTGATGCCCGCTCTGCAAAATAACCTCCTACTGTCGATCCATGTGGGGTTGGCCGTTTTGGCTTATGGCGCAGCCTGTGTGTCCTTCGGGGCTGCCTTCCTCTACCTCATCCACCCGCGTACCAAGATGAAAACCTCCCTCGAATCCCTTGATGAACTCGGGTACAAGGCAGCTGTGGTGACCTTCCCGCTGTTGACCATCATGATCCTGATGGGCGCACTGTGGGCCAACACCGCTTGGGGACGCTATTGGGGTTGGGACCCCAAAGAGGTGGCCGCTTTGGTGACCTGGCTGATGTATGGAGCTTTCCTGCATGCGCGGGTTGCTCGCGGCTGGCGCGGTGTTCGCTGTGCGTGGTTGCTGGTGATCGGCTTCGCCTTGGTGATGTTTGCTTTCTTTGGAAACCACTTCTTCGGTGGCCTCCACTCGTACATGTAAAATTCACCCATGAGTGCAAACCTTCGTACTGCTGTCGTGCTGGTCGTCACGGCGGTCCTGGTGATCGGTGCTGTCGTGATGGTACGCCAACCCTGGAAGACCGATGGCGACGTGACACGCATTGACACTGGGGCCGACCCGAGCCGTACCCTCAAAGTGGGCGAACCGGCCCCAGGGTTTGCTGCGACAACCATCACCGGGGAAGACTTCTCCCTGGTTGAACTCCAAGGTCAACCAGTGTGGTTGATCTTCGGAGCTACCTGGTGTGCCAACTGCCGTGGCGAGGCCCCCGATGTTCAAGCCGTGGCCAGCGCCTATACAGGCAAGGTCACGGTGGTGGCGGTCTATGTGGGGGAGGCCCCAGAAACAGTGAGCGCCTACGTTGAGAGGATGAAACTCACCCACCCCCAGGTGGCAGACAGTGACTATCAACTCGGGCGGGCGTACTCCATTATCGGGTTACCCACCCATGTGTTCATCGACTCCCAAGGTCAGGTTAACAAGATCGTCGTCGGAGGGATCAGCCAATCCGCTGCCTCAATAATCCTCGATGACTTGAGTTGAGCCCGCTAGCGCGCTACCCTGCACACGTACCCAAGGAAAGAAGGACACTGTGGGACTGTTCAAGCCCTATGATGAAGCCGACTCGAAGCCGACATCCGGCGCGGTCTCAACGCCGCGAGAATCATCCACAGGGCAGGTCAAGAAAACTCAAGGGAAAAAATCCATCCCCACCCCAACACGCAAACAAGCAGAAGCTGCCCGGCGCGATCGAATCCAACCGGTGTTAACCCGCAAAGAAGTGAAAGCCCAGGAACGCCAAGCACGCTATCGGGCCCAAGACGAACAGATGGCCAAAACCAACGCCCTGCCCTACAACATCATGATCCGTGACTGGGTGGATCATCGCTGGAATTTCGCCGAATTCGCGATGCCCCTGGTGCTGTTGATGTTTGTGGGTACGCTGTTGGTGGCCTATGTTGTGCCCTCGATGTATGCGATCTTCCCCCTGGTCATCTGGGGTTTCTTGGGCTTGTTGATCCTCGACACTATTCTCATGTGGTTCGGGTGTCGGGCCCAGCTGAAGAGACATTTCCCGATGGAGTCAATGAAAGGCAAATTCAGTTACGCCATGTCGCGTACCATGATGCTGCGTCGCTCACGAAACCCCCAACCGCGGGTCAAGAGGGGATCAAAATTCCAGTGGCCCTACGAGGGGGAGTAATCATGTGGACCTGGTCGCTTGATGGGGTGGTCGAAGACCCCTACCTGCTCGCCGACCTCACCGAGGGCTGGCCCACCATGGAGGAAGCCGAATCCTGGCTACGCGAAATGTTCGCCGACCTCGCCGACGAGGGTATCAGCGAGGTCACCCTGCTGTGCGATGCCGAGCCCATCTACACCATGTCCCTCCTCGGTGACTAGGGTCAAAGGGGACGGGGCGTTAGCCAAAGGGGAAGCCAAAGGGGACGGGGCGTTTGTCACACCGGTGTGTCAGGGGGACGGTATGAACTGTCACACCGGGGGACAGACCCCACTGTCGTGTTGCCCACCCCGTCTTTCCGCGCGTAGTCGCGGAATCCAGAATCCACAGTCCAACAACCGTGGGTCAGGGTAAACTGGGGTTATGAATGACACTCAAACCATCGAAGGGTTATTGGTGACCCAGGAGGCTCTGACGAAGATCTCCTCCCTACTGGCCAACGAAGAGAAGGACCTCTTCCTGCGGGTTGCCGTACAACCAGGAGGATGCGCAGGATTGCGTTACGAACTGTACTTCGATGACACTGAGTTGGATCGTGATGTCATCATGACTTTCGGCGATGTCACAGTGGTCATGGATGAGAAATCGGCACCCTACCTCGGCGGAGCAACCGTGGACTATGCCGACACCATCAGCAAGCAAGGGTTCATCATCGACAACCCCAATGCAGCCGGCACCTGCCAATGCGGAGACTCCTTCAACTGACTCCAGGGATACGTGACAGGGGGACGGTATGAATTGTCACGTCTCACCGATCTGGTGCGGTGTGATGTTGTGTGACAAACGCCCCGTCCCCCTGTCACGTTAGGTGTGACAAACGCCCCGTCCCCCTGTCACGTTAGGTGTGACAAACGCCCCGTCCCCTTGAATGAGAGTTATCTTAGAAGCTGGGGTGGTAAAGTGGTGATGATCCTCACCACGAGAAACCCAGGAGGCAAGCGATGGCGTCAGATGACATCATGGATGATCCCGAATTCGATGAGCTCAGCAATGGATGGGATGAATTGGATACCGCCGATGCGGACGAAACAGTCATCGACGCCGACGCCGTACTTGAAGATACGGAGGGTTTCGTTACCTTAGAAGAAGAACCCAAGAAAAAGAAGAAAAAGCTTGTACCCTTCCTGGTGGGTCTTCTGTCGGTGGGTCTCATCGGTGGCGGTATCACCCTCGGTGTGATGTCCATGGGTGGTGGCAGCACCCTCACCGACATGGATGGCCGCATCGTTGCCCCCGATGAGCCTGATTCCACCACCAAGGAATTCCTCGAAGAAGCACAGATGATCGTCGATGAGGGCGGCCTGGGTTTCGAGATCCCGGTTGCGGGCCTCAACGTACCACTCGGGTCCATCAACCCTGTCAAAGGTGTGATGAACCCACCGAATTTCACCTCCGCTTTCTGGATTCGTGAAGTGGGGGTCAGCCCTGCCAACGCGGAGAAAGGTACGGTGGTGATCGTCACCCACTCTTTGCGCGCCCCCGGCAAGGCGCCCGGCAATTTCTATCAGAAAGACGGTAACACTTTCCTGAGCCCGGGTGACTTTATTAAGGTCAATGGGCGCGTCTACGCATTCACCGAATCCATGATCATCCCCAAGGTCGATATTGGAGCTAAAGCTGACATTTGGGAGAAAACCCCCGGCAAGCTCGTGGTCATCACCTGCCTCCAGCCTAAGGGTGGTGGAGCCACAGTGAATAACCTCGTCCTCATCGGTGAGCTCGTTCCCTAAGCAGTACGCCAGAATGCGACCACCCCTGTGCCAAGGGGACAGTCCCCCGTCTTTCTGCGCACTGCGAGTCGCGCTGGCGCGCTCCGCAGCACAGGCTCCGTCGCAGAATCCAGATGAAGAGTCCGATAGTTGACGAGTCACTGTCCAGGTGCTCGACGGGCAGCACCCTTGTCTGCTGATTGAGCAAGCGAAGCGTACACTTTCAAGGCAGTAGAGACTTCGCGTACCCGCTTTTTCGGAGCCCAACCCTGCTGGTCTTGCTCTGCACGACGCTGGGCTAGCTCTTCGTCAGAAAGGTCCACTGTCACAGTGCGCTGCGGGATAGAGATCGAAATCATGTCCCCGTCGCGTAGTAGCCCGATCGCCCCGCCAGCAGCCGCTTCCGGGGACACATGCCCGATCGACAGCCCCGAGGACCCCCCCGAGAAACGCCCGTCGGTGATGAGTGCGCACTGCGGGCCAAGCCCCATTCCTTTGAGGTACGCGGTGGGGTAGAGCATTTCCTGCATCCCTGGCCCACCCTGGGGGCCCTCATAGCGGACGACCACCACATCACCGGGTTGGATGTGCCCCCCCAGGATCGCGTCAACCGCCTCCTCCTGGGATTCGGTGACCTTTGCAGGCCCAGTAAACGTCCATTGATCTTCGGGTACGCCAGCAGTTTTCACCACGCATCCATCCTCGGCGATGTTGCCGAAAAGAATAGCCAAACCACCGTCCGTACTGTAGGCGTGATCGGTGTCCCGAATGCACCCTGACCCGGCGTCGGTGTCGAGGGTGTCCCAGCGCGCCGAGGTGGAGAAAGCCTCGGTGGTGCGTACCCGCCCTGGAGCGGCGTGGAACAACTCGATCGCTTCAGTGGTGGCGGTCCCAGAGCGGATGTCCCAGGCTGCGAGCCACGATTCCAGGTTGGGGGAGTGAATGGTGTGATTGTTCTTGAGCAAGCCTGCCCGATTCAGCTCGCCGAGGATCGCGGGAATCCCACCGGCGCGATGCACATCCTCCATGTAATACTGGGTGGAGTTGGGGGCCACTTTCACCAGGCAGGGGGTGTGGCGCGACAACTGGTCGATGTCGGTTTGGGTGAAATCGACCCCTGCTTCCTGGGCAGCCGCCAGCAGGTGCAGGATCGTGTTCGTGGATCCACCCATGGCGATATCCATGGTCATTGCATTGTGGAAGGCATCCTTGGTGGCGATGCTCAGCGGTAGTACGGTGTCGTCGTCGTTGTCGTACCACCGATGGCACAGCTCCATGATGAGTGTGCCCGCATTCTCGAAGAGGGTACGGCGTGCGGTGTGGGTGGCCAGGGTTGAGCCGTTGCCAGGGAGCCCGAGACCGAGGGCTTCAACCAGGCAGTTCATCGAATTGGCGGTGAACATCCCTGAGCAGGACCCACAGGTCGGGCAGGCGGCTTGCTCGATTTGGGTGACCCGGTCGTCGGCTACGGTTTTGTCGACAGCGGTGATCATCGCATCAATAAGGTCGAGAGACTTTTCTTGTGGCGAGTCAGTGAAGCGCGTACGCCCGGACTCCATGGGACCACCGGACACGAAAACCGTGGGAATGTTCAGGCGAAGTGAGGCTAGGAGCATTCCGGGGGTGATCTTGTCACAGTTGGAGATGCACACTAGCGCGTCGGCTTGGTGGGCGTTCACCATGTATTCCACGGAGTCGGCAATCAATTCGCGGCTCGGCAGGGAATAGAGCATCCCCGAGTGGCCCATGGCGATACCATCATCGATGGCGATCGTGTTGAACTCGCGCCCCACCCCACCAGCGGTCGCGATGGAGTCACACACGAGCCCACCGATATCTTTCAGGTGAACATGCCCCGGGTTGAACTGGGTGAAAGAGTTCGCCACCGCGATGATGGGTTTCCCAAAATCACTGTCGGTCAAACCGGTGGCGCGCCACAGGGCCCGAGCTCCGGCCATATTCCGACCCTCAGTGGTGGTACGCGAGCGCAATCGTGGCATGGGTTCTCCTTCGCTGTTTGGTACAAGGATACCCTCCCTGACTGGGTCAGTTAGTACCGTCCCCTCCACTTCGCCGATACCGTCCCTCCACCTCCAGTGCCGTCCCCTCCACCTCGCCGATACCGTCCCTCCACCTCCAGTACCGTCCTCCCACCGTCTCCGTCTTACTGCGCTCTCTTCCCCGTCTTTCTGCGCGAAGTCGCAGAATCCAGAATCCACAGTCACATAACTAGGTAGTCTGGGCCCTGCGAGTCGCTCCGCTCCGCAGGGTGACGGGGGGTGGGTCTCGCAGGGTGACGGGGGGTGGGTCTCGCAGGGTGACGGGGGTGTGTGATTTGGTGCCTGTCCCCTGCGATACAATGGTGATATGGCACCTGATTTTCCGGTGGGTTTTATTGCCCTGATCGCGGTGGTTCTCTTCATTGTCGTGATGTCCATTGTCTTGGCTTTCTTCTCCTGGAAGATGATCAAGAAAGCTATGAACGAGTTTCAAGAGGGCAGGAGCGAGGATGGGATGGCAACCTACTGGCGGATCGTCTTCGGTGCGATACTCTTCGCTGTGGTGTCGGTGGTCCTCATCATCGCAGCAACCATTTTTGCGATGTGGGCGCTTTTGCCGATGATGTGACAAAACAGTACCGTCCCCACAGTACCGTTTGTCCGGTACCGTCCCCATTTGTCATTCTGCGGAGCACTGCGAGTCGCAGAATCCAGAATCCACAATTGAACAACTAGGTAGTCTGGGCCCTGCGAGTCGTGGAGCCTGTGCTGCGGAGCGCGCCAGCGCGACTCGCAGTGCTCCGCAGGGTGACAGGGTTGGATATGACTCGGTTCCTGTCTCGGGGGCGGGGTGCCTTGGGATGGACTCACTCTTGGTAGAATTGTCACATGGGTTTCATTCTTGCTGTCACCATTTCTGCTGTTCTTCTCACTGCCGGGGCCATCGTCTTGGTCTATGCCATCAACCCTGCTGAGAAGGAAAAACGACGAAACAAGAAGGCACCCGTACTCAGTGGGCAAGCCCGAGTGGTTGATAAAAGAACAGATGTCATCCAACAAACCCATGTCAATGCCTTGCACTCGTCTAACCCTGCCATACCGATGTATTCCCACTCCATGGCTACCCGTTATTATGTGACCTTCGAACTGGAGGATCGTCGCCGATTAGAAATACCTGTCTCCGGGGAAGCCTCCGGGCAATTATCAGTGGGAGACACCGGTGTTCTCACCTGGCAGGGCACCCAATTCCACAGCTTCCAGCGCGAAGTCCTGCGCTAAATTACCCACTAGTCTTACTACGAACCACATCACCCGGTCATACTGCAAACCGCACTCCTCCCCGTCTTTCTGCGGAGCACTGCGAGTCGCGCTGGCGCGCTCCGCAGCACAGGCTCCACGACTCGCAGAATCTAGACTCCACAGTCGCACAACTGTGGTTTCTGGGCCCTGCGACTTCGCGCAGGGTGACGGGGGTGGGGTGCGCAGGGGCGTACGGGGGTGGGGTGCGCAGGGGCGTACGGGGGTGGGGTGCGCAGGGGCGTGCGGGGGTGTTATTACGTGTGATAATATAGCTATATGGCTTTTGCGTGGATTAGTGCACTCCTCATCCTTGGGTTGTTTGGGGTTACTATCGCCATTCTTCGTGCAGCTTCGGCCCCCAGGCGGCGCATGGACGCAGCAAATCGAGCGGCTCCGCTGTTGACTGCTTCAGCTTTCGTGGTTGATAAAAGATCCCAGGTGGGGGGAAACGAGTACGGTAGTGTCACAGCATACTTTGTGACCTTCGAACTTGAGGATCGTCAACGCATAGAGATTCCCGTCACTGGTGGGGCATCCGGGCAGATGGTGATCGGGGATCGGGGAATACTCACCTGGCAGGGCACCCAATTCCACAGCTTCCAGCGCGAAGTCCTGCGCTAAATTACCCACTAGTCTTACTACGAACCACATCACCCGGTCATACTGCGAACCACACCACTCCCCGTCTTTCTGCGGAGCACTGCGAGTCGCGCTGGCGCGCTCCGCAGCACAGGCTCCACGACTCGCAGAATCTAGACTCCACAGTCGCACAACTATGGTTTCTGGGCCCTGCGACTTCGCGCAGGGTGACGGGGGTGGGGTGCGCAGGGTGACGGGGGTGGGGTGCGCAGGGGCGTACGGGGGTGGGTCGCGCAGGGTGACGGG
>WRIC01000025.1 GCA_009782915.1 Propionibacteriaceae bacterium
CAACCGGCGAACCACATAGGCATCGAGACCCTCATCATGGAGAACCTTCGGAATGTCATAGATCGATGGAGCATCCGGACACGAGATCACTGCCTCCTCATCCACGTCACACATCAAGGCAATCTTACGTTTAATCGACTCGGTGATCGGTCGGTCAGAACGACAGATGAGCGCATCAGGTTGGATACCAACCTGGCGAAGAGCAGCCACCGAATGTTGGGTGGGTTTGGTTTTCAACTCGTGACTCGGGCCGATATAAGGCACGAGAGCCACATGGAGGAAGAATACGTTTGCCCGGCCCAACTCCCTTCGTACCTGGCGCGCGGCCTCCAAAAACGGCAGAGACTCAATGTCACCAACAGTTCCACCCACCTCATGGATCACCACATCGATACCGGGGGTGGCCATGGACAGCATCTCCTCTTTGATGGCGTTCGTGATGTGGGGAATCACCTGGACAGTGTCACCCAAATAGTCACCACGGCGCTCCTTCGCAATAACATGGGAATAAATCTTGCCTGTGGTGAGATTGGCGGCCGCCTCCAGGTTGCGATCGAGGAAACGCTCATAGTGACCAATGTCCAGGTCAGTCTCTGCACCATCCTCGGTGACGAAAACCTCGCCATGTTGGAAGGGGTTCATTGTTCCCGGATCAACATTGATATAGGGGTCCATTTTTTGCATCGTGACCTTCAGTCCACGCGCAACAAGAAGAGAACCAAGAGAAGAAGCCGTGAGACCTTTACCCAGTGAGGAGACAACCCCACCAGTAACGAAAATATGTCGGGTTTTTTGTTTGTCTGCCACGGGGCTTCAGCCTATCTGAGAAACACTGCGACACGCTAGCGCCACGCAGAGAACAACACCCCAGTGGGAGAGTTTTTTTCTTCCCACCTCCAGACGTACGTTCCCCAGCTAGATCGAAGCCATCATCATCTGGGCCTGATTGACCAAATCTGAAGCATGGGCAAGAGAATGACTGCTCTCATCCAGACCGCCCATCATGCGCGCAAGCTCACTAAGACGCTGGTCCCCTTCGACCAGGAACAATCCAGAGGATGTCACATCACCATTATCGGTTTTCTCTACCACCACATGGGTGTGCGCAAAAGCAGCCACCTGGGCAAGATGGGTGACCACAATCACCTGCCCAGCTGCAGCTAGTTTTGCCAAGCGCTGACCCACCTGAAGACCCACAGCCCCACCGATTCCCGCATCCACCTCATCGAAAACAAAAGTCTGTTTCAGTGAAGAATCGGCCAACACCACCTCGATAGCTAAACGAACCCTGGACAGCTCCCCTCCAGAAGCCACCTTGGACAGAGGAGCTGGATCACTACCCGGATTAGCAGTAAACAGCAGGGTCACACCATCACGCCCAGTAGGTCCCAGCTCGCCCAAGGTGGACAATCGAAACTCCACCTTTGCATGGGGCATCGCCAAGGCCGCTAATTCCTCACCGATCTGGTCAGAAAACTTCCTCGAAGTATCCCGGCGCATCTGGGACATCTGATCAGCAAGAGCGTTGAGCTCCAACTCCAGACCAGTGATTTCTTCAGTGAGCTCTGTGATCTTGTCGTCAGAGTCACCCAACTGACTGAGCTGGTTTTCCGCGTCTTGAGCCCAGGCACGTACTGCGGTGGCATCAGCGCCATATTTACGAGTCAGAGACTTAATCTCAGCCAAACGATGACCAATCCACTCCAGGCGGACAGGATCAGCATCAAGACCGCCGAGATAAGCCGACACCTGAGAGGTCAAGTCACTGGCAAGCGCAGAAACCTCCTGGGCACTAGAGACCAACTCCTGTGCTTTCGGATCAAGACCAGCTACCTTCTCTAAGGCTTTAATCGAGGTTGTCAACCCATGAAGAACACCACCACTATCGCTGACCTCCTCCCCGCTGAGGGCAACCATGGTGGTGTAAGCCAAATCACGAAGTTCATCAGCATCCTGGAGGCGACGGCTCTCAGCAATCAGAGCATCATCCTCACCGTCTTGAGGGTCCACCTTCGTGATCTCGGCCAACCCAAAAGAGAGCATATCCACTTCACGAGCACGCTCCCTCGCTGATTGGGTGAGCTCCTCCAGTTCACCACTCAAACGTTTATGCTGATCGTATTTGGCACGGTAATTTTCTAAAGCAGTGGCCATCGCAGGGCCAGCCGCTCGATCGAGGACTTCGCGTTGACGCTCAGGGGTGGACAAACGAATCTGCTCCGACTGTCCGTGGATAGTCACCAAATCAGCGCCAATATCTTGGGCAATCCCCTGATTGACACTCGATCCACCCACCCAGCTGCGAGACCGGCCCGTGGAAGACACCTGTCGTTGAACAATCAATTCACCATGATCGAGGTACCCACCCACGTCGTCGATGGCTTCCGCCACATCGCCGGGCAGATCAGAAAATCGTGCAATCGCTTGGGCTATCCCGATACGATTTCTCACCACCGATGAGTCAGCGCGTACGCCCAACACCATCCCCAAACCCAAGATGAGCATCGTCTTACCCGCGCCAGTTTCACCCGTGACCACTGTGAGTCCTGGCCCTGGAGTGAAGGTGGCTTCCTCAATGACCCCCAGCTGCCTGATCACCAACTCACCCAGCATGGTCACCTCGCGTACGCCATCCCTCAATCGGCAAAGCAAACTTCTTCACCAACCGCGAGGTAAACGGTTGCTCACTGAGACGAGCCACCCGCAGATCATGGGGGAACCTCCTAATCACCAACCGCGATCCGGAGGGCACTTCTTCAAGCTTGAACCCATCACAGCACACCACCGCCGGTGTCAGGGAATCCAATTCCAACGACACCTCAGAATTGGGGGCAAGAACCATCGGACGGGCAAACAGCGCATGGGCTGACAGGGGAACCACCTGAAAAGCCTCCAACTGGGGCCACATCACTGGGCCCCCTGCAGAGAAGGCATAAGCTGTGGAACCAGTAGGAGTGGAGACCAAAATCCCATCGCAACCCCAGCGGGAGACAGGCAAATCATCAATGCACACCAAGACATCAATCATCTTGGCTCGTTGAGCCTTTTCCAAAGAGACCTCATTAACTGCGATCGAAGACCACACAGGTTCAGTTGCTTGGGGAGGGTAGAGCTTCACTTCGACAGTGAGCCTGGATTCCAGAACAAAATCACCTGTAACCACATGTTTCACCAATTCAGGGATCTGCGCCATTTCGAGTTCCGCCAGAAAACCAACATGCCCCAGGTTCACTCCCAGCACCGGAATATCACACTCCAAAGCCTTCTCTGCAGCGCGCAGGATCGTACCGTCCCCCCCAAAGACAACCACCACCTCTGCTGTGGACAAAGTCTCGTTGGTGATAGTGCCAAGTCGAGCATCAGGTGCGCGTTGGTGGATCGCCTCAAACGACTCATCCACCACCAGGCACTCCACATCCCCGGGTAGTTCAGCAATGAATTGGCAGGCAGCATCAAGAGCTGGATTCCTCGACGTGTGGACCCAGACAGCGATGCATCGGCTCATGACAGTGTTCACATCTCCACTCTACTGCGCCACACCGACATGCACCGAACCTATCCACAGGCAATGAGGGGACATGGGTGTGGTAGTTACCTCGGCTCCCTGTGAGACAATGGGTACTTCAGAATGGAGGATCCCATGGGGAAAGCACTCGTTATTGTTGATGTTCAAAATGATTTCTGTGAGGGCGGATCACTGGGTGTCGATGGTGGGTCACGTACTGCAACAGACATTAGTGTGTTCGCTGGCAACAACCCCTATGACCTGGTGGTGGCTACCCGGGATTCACATATTGATCCCGGTGAGCATTTCTCTGATGAACCCGACTATGTGGATTCTTGGCCACCGCATTGTCGGGTTGGAACAACCGGGCAACATCTCCATGACAACCTGGATGTTGCACTGGATGCCATCGTTGATAAAGGATTCTATGCTGCCTGCTACTCGGGGTTCGAGGGGGAAGACTCTTGGGGTCGCACCCTGGATGAGTTGCTGAAACTACGTGGGATCACTGACCTTGATGTCGTTGGCATCGCCACCGATTACTGCGTGAAACAGACTGCTCTTGATGCAGTACGCCTCGGATACAGCACAACCGTACTGCTTGATCTCACCGCAGCAGTGAACCCGAACAACCTCGACCAAGTACGCGCCGACCTGGATGCTCAAGGAGTCACTGTTCGCTAATCCACAAGCCGCAAACTACCCAGGTGCCCAACTGTGGATTCTAGATTCTGCGACTACGCGCAGAAAGACGGGTGGAGACAACAGGAACGACGCAGTGGGGACGACAGACACGACGCAGTGGAGACGACCTGGTGACCCAAGGAGTCACTGTTCGCTCATCCACAAGCCGCAAACTACCCGGGTGCCGACTGTGGATTCTGGATTCTGCGACTACGCGCAGAAAGACGGGTGGAGACAACAGGAACGATGCAGTGGAGACAACAGACACGACGGGGTTGGGAGAACCCACTCCCCACCACAATGAACTGGCACTCCATTTCCCGTCACCCTGCGCGAAGTCGCAGGGTCCAGATATCACACCAACCACCGTGAAGAGTCTGACGAATCAACGTCAAACCCGGAACAAACAAAACACCTCACGATTACCGGTGAGCCCTACGACAGTTGAGTCTGCTCTCCTCACCAACCTGCATCCCAGGTTTTCTGCGAAAGCAATAACCGAGACCACCGCTTGCTCGCGTACCTCATCATCAACGACGACCCCGCGCGAATCAAGCCCTGTTTGACCCACCTCAAACTGGGGTTTCACCAAAACAATGATCCATCCCCCAGGACGTACCACCGCACAGACAGGCTCCAGAATCAACGTGAGCGAAATGAATGAGACGTCCACCACCACACCATCAACCAGTTGCCCCTCAACATCCATCAGCGTCAGGTCGCGGGCATTGAGTCCTTCACGAACCACGACTCGAGAGTCATCGCGTATATGATCGACGAGTTGCCCATGGCCCACATCGATGGCATAGGCCATCGAAGCTCCACGTTCCAACAGAACCTGGGTGAACCCACCAGTGGAAGCACCCACATCAAGAACACGACCACCCACCTCAAACCCAGCGGAATCCAAGAAGCCGAGAAGTTTGTGCGCTGCACGGGAGACGTACGAATCAGTATCCACCACGATCGCAGCATGCTGTGTTACCTGGATTGCTGGTTTTGTCACAACACGGGAGTTGAGGGAAACTCGCCCACTGTGGATCAACTGTTGCCCGTGGCTTCGTGAACGAGCCAAGCCACGTTTGACGAGTTCCTGATCAAGCCTCATGGGTGGAGGAATTCAAGTACGCGAGCAGAGAATTATGCGCCTCCTTGAGAACGTCCACATGATCCACTAGAGGTTCCTCACCTAAGGCCGCCACTTTTGCAAGGACTTCATCAACGGCCACGTCACCTGTGATGGGAGGGTTCTCTTGGGTATCCATGACTGCCATGATAGGCGCAGATCAGGGGAAAAGCAAAGGAAGAATGGGTTGGAAAATCCCGCATCCTTGAACAGTGTTCAGTCTCCCGTTAGACTGCCATCATGAACCTGAGCAGAGATATCATTGTCAGGACTGCCATGAACCTTCTCGACACCTATGGTTTCCCTGACCTGTCCATGCGCAGGATTGCCACCACCTTATCGGTTCAGCCCAGTGCCCTGTATTGGCATGTGGAATCCAAACAGGATCTGTGTCGAGGGATGGCTGAAGTCATCCTGAATGACCTGCCCACCTTTCCTGGGGAATTGGATCGCATACCGGCGTGGGTGGCACGATTCCACTCCCTGCTCACCCATCATCGCCATGGTAGTGAACTGATCTGGTCGGTGTTGAGTTTGCAGCAGTGGGACCAGTCTCTGGGGCTCCAAGTGGAGCAGGGCCTACGCGAAGCGGGAATACCTGATGTGCATGCCTTGAGCGCTGCACGAGGGTTGATCCACCTCATCTTGGGTCACTGTTTTGACGACGATCAACGCCATCAAGGCCAACAACTCGGTGCCACTCCCACCATCTTTCCAGACTCGTCTCTCGGACTTGATGATGCTACCTCCATCTTCCTTGCAGGATTGAAAACACTGCGATGATCAGCTTCTATTGTCCTGGTGTTTCCCCTCTTCACCGCATGAATGCGGGCGTCAAATTGATGATCCTGTGTCTCGGTGGAGTGGGGGTGATGATCCTGCCCTCACCGACTATTCTTTGTCTTCTTCTGGTGATCATCCTGGGGTGTTATGCCCTCGCTCAGATCCCCATGGGGACCTTGTGGCGACTCTCACGCAGTGTCGTCATCCTGGTGGGAATCATCATGGGTTTTCAAATGCTTTTCTCCTCCTGGCAGGTTGCTGTCCTGGTTGGACTTCGGATCATGATTCTTATTCTGGTGGCTAATCTGGTGACACTCACCACCACCATGGATAAGCTCATTGATATCGTCCAGTGGGTGATGCAACCGCTCAAACCCTTCGGTGTCCAACCCCACCGAATAGGCATAGCCGTGTCGCTGACTCTCAGATTCATTCCAGTAGTGGTCGAGCAGGGGGCCAAGATTCGCCAGGCACAGGCCGCTCGTGGTGTGAGAGCACCATGGACCTTTCTCGTACCCCTGATTATTCGAAGCCTGAAAATGGCCGATGGTATCGGTGAAGCCTTAGAGGTACGAACCAGTGGACTTGAGGAGAATTCACGGAAATGATTCCCCAGTTTTCCGCGATACCTGTACACTGTTCAGGAACACCCAAAGGAGAAGCATGCGTAATCTTGGACTGATCGCTATCTTTGCTGCTCTGACCTGTTTTCTGGGACTCACCCCGATGATTTTGCTCCCCATCATTGCCATTACTATTTCAGTGCAGACCCTAGGGATGTTACTTGCTGGGGGAATCATTGGAGCGAAACGAGGAGCCCTAGCCATGGGTGTGGTCATCCTCCTGGTTGCCCTAGGATTACCTGTTCTCACCGGAGCCCAAGGCGGTTTTCATAAACTCTTTGGTCCCACAGCCGGTTTTATCTGGTCGTGGCCACTGGGGGCCTTTCTGGTGGGGTTGCTCATTGAGCGCTGGTGGGAAAAACTCTCTTTCCTGCGTGCACTAGTTGCCTGCATTCTGGGTTCTGTCAGCATCTACCTGCTAGGGCACTCATGGTTGGCCTTCACCACCGGTATCCCCTGGGATATCGCATGGTGGAGTTGGGTTCTCTATCTTCCAGGTGACCTGATCAAATCTCTTCTCGCCGCCTTCCTCATTGTCACCGTGAAGAGGGCCTACCCTCTTCTTTCGCCGCGAGGTCATCGTGATTGAATTTGATCATGTGAATTTTCGCTTTGGGCAGCGCACTGTCCTCGAAGACATCACACTCACCTTGTCACAACAGCGCATCGGTATCATCGGTCTCAACGGTTCAGGCAAGTCCACTCTTGCACGCTTGTGCAATGGGCTACTGATTCCTTCGGAAGGATCGGTGTGTGTTCATGGGTACGATACCCGCAAGGATCTCCCCGCCGTACGTGCGCAAGTGGGTTTTGTCTTTCAGGATCCTGATCTTCAAATCATCATGCCCACGGTTGGTGAAGACATGGCTTTTTCTCTTCGGGGAAGAAAACTGCCGAAAGACGAGCAGAACTCATTGGTCGATCAATGGCTGAGTGATTATGGGCTGGCCGATCATCGCGATCATCCTGCCCATCTGCTGTCTGGTGGCCAAAAACAGCTCCTGGCGATTGCTGCAATCCTCATCACTGAACCGAAGATCGTGATCTTCGATGAACCCACCACTCTCCTCGACCTGTTAAACCGCACCCGCGTCCTGGATGTCATAGCATCTCTCACCCAGCAGGTTCTCGTGGTCACCCATGACCTCGATGCAGTAGGTGACTTCGACCGTGTCATCATCCTGAACGAAGGAAAGGTCGTCGCTGATGACGTACCCTCCAAGTCGGTGAAAGCCTATCGCCAACTTGTCCTTGGTTAGTTGATCATCTCGTAGAGGTATGACTGTTTATTCTGGATTCTGCGACTTCGCGCAGAAAGACGGGAGGTGTCGCTCCGCTCCGCAGAATGACCGGGGGTGTTGCTCCGCTCCGCAGAATGACCGGGGGTGTTGCTCCACTCCGCAGACAGGAAAAGTGAGCAGGATTCCCCTACTCGTCTCCCTGCGCGTCAGTCGCAGGGTCCAGACCCTCCAGTTGATTGACTGTGGATTCTGGATTCTGCGACTTCGCGCAGAAAGACGGGAGGTGTCGCTCTGCTGACCGCCTACTCGTCTGCCTGGGCTGCTGCCGACTCTCCGTCTGCCTGGGCCGCTGCCGACTCCCCGTCTCCCTGCTCAACTCCCGACTCCCCGTCTCCCTGCTCAACTCCCGACTCCCCGTCTCCCTGCGCGGTAATCGCAGGGTCCATGGAGTCATCGGCTACGACGCTGTCCTCCCACTGTTTAGTATCCTCAGTCTCACCTGAATCATCCTCAGTCTCACCTGAATCATCCTCAGTTTCATTTGAGTCGTTCTCGGACTCATCCTCGACAAACTCTGTCTCATCGAGATCGAGCATCACTCCATCGAATTCATCCATCCGGTCTAGTGCCGAGGTTGCATCTGGATCAACACTGGCTGACACCGAGAACCAGTGATAGGCCTCCTCGTGGTCTCCATCGTGTGCGAGCATGTCTGCATAGGTATAGAGAAGCCGCGCCTGAGCTTGACGAGGATGTCGTACGCTGGGGTGTTCCATTTCTTGACGCAACATCCGTTTGGCCTCATCACGCTGGCCCATGTCGGCGCGTACCCCAGCCATGACGATCACCAGTTCTACGATCATCGACGGGTTGGTGATCTCCTTCTTCCCCTGGTCACCGAGTTCCAAGGCTGCCCGATGTTTACCCACAGCACGCAAACAGTCCACCATCACTGGATAGAGATCAGCATTCCCAGTCATGCGCTTCAGCGTACGGTAATGGGCTAAGGCCTCCTCATAGAGCCCGGCAGCATAGGCGGTTTCTGCTGCTGCCTCACGGGTGAGTGGAAGCCTCGGGGCTCGACGTCGGGCAGCCTCAGCATGGCGATAAGCCAAGTGGGGGTCCTCATCGACCAGTTTGGCTGCCTTCATCATGTAGGCGCCCACAGCATCCGCAATCTCCGCGGAGACTCCTTTGAGTTCGGCTCTCAACCCGCGTGGCATTTTGGCGTCTTCAGAAATCTCTGGAATCTCCGGTTCATCGTCTCGCGGTGCCAAACCTGGACGAAGTTCGCGGTCTTCGTCTCTCAAAGTACGCCGCGCTGCAGTATCGCGACGGAATTCTCCACGGGTGGATCTTTGCCACCCAGATTCCCTGCGGTCGTCTCCGCGAGGGTCCCGACGATCATCACGGAAGTCTCGACGTTCACCACGAGAACTGTCACCGCGATAGGCACGACCCGACTCAGAGTGTCCTTCACGGCGGTCACCATATGCTCGATCTGATCTGGATCGGGGTTCGCGAGTGGAGAATCCTTCACCATCCCTGGTTCGGGTTTCTCTACGGTCGGAAAATCCTCGATCCTCGCGAGAGCTGAAACTCCTGCGCTCACCACGATCGCTACGATCTAAGGAGTACCGTGACCTTGCCCCTGAAGAATCCTGCGAGTCGCGATCCCCGCGACGAGTATCATCGCGTCGAGGCGACCAGCTTCCTGATCCACGACTCTGACCACCCGAACGACCCCCACGGTATGAATCCCCATCTCGTGACGAGCGAGTGTACCCACCGCGATCTTCTCGTGAATAGCCACCACGATCTTCTCGGGAGTGCCCACCACGGTCTTGTCGAGAATAACCCCCACTTCTGTCATCGCGATCTCGGCGGAGCCGATCCTCTCGACGTGGGTATCTTTCACCACGATCCTCACGATCACGCGGTGGACGATCATCGCGTTCACGCCGAGGGTATCTCTCTTCACGTTCCCTGCGCTCACCACTGGGACGACCATCACGATCATTTCTGCGGTACGACGATGAACCCCGAGCAGGACGACCCCCACCAGAGCGTCCACCGCTACGTGAGCCGTACTCTCGCCTATCACCAGAGCGATCGAAACCCCGCGAGGACGACCTTCTATCGCGGTCGACATCGCCAGTATCATCTCTGCCGGGGCGTTCTTCTCGTCGATCTTCGTTGCGACGATAGTACCCACCTAAGTCACGACTGCCCGAGCCCTGCGAGCGTGGTCCACGGGTGTATGAACGTGGCGAACCAGAAGACCCACCGCTCCTTCTGGGGGGTCGAGACGACCCCGATCTTTCCTCAGCCACGCTATTTTCCTTTCAGCTGGTCACCGCAGTAACCCTCCCTCACGAAGAGGGGCACTGACATCATACCGGGGTTATCGGCCATTCCCAAGGTCGTTGCCAACACCAGGGGAAGGGGTTCCTGGTGGTTGTCCGGGCACCATCAATTGCACAGGTGGATACCCAGAATATCTACGTACTTTCCGAGCAAGAATAACCGAGCGAATAATCAAGGCAAGCACAATGAGAAATATCACAACCCCCGCGAGAAGGCCCACCCACAACAGGGAACCTGTAGGCAGGAAACCACCGGTGAAATCAACAGGAACCACATATCCTTCGTGCAGAGTCCCTGGCTCGAAACCCCAACGATTTTCACCTTCAAAAAAGTCCATTTCATCAATAGGCAACTTCAAATTTTCTTCCAACCCTCGATAGACATAATCAGCGTTGTTGGGGAAATACCAGTCCCGAGGATCAAGAAGACCATAGTGATACCTCAAGTAGTCGAAAGGCTCACGTTCCTTCAAGTAATCACTTCTCTTGACCGTCACACAATTGGGAACCCCTGCATAGTAGATAGAAGGATCATTGTCGATGAATCGCGCTGGATTGACGTTCGCTGTGTAAATTCTGGGATGGTATTGCCTTTCGGAGACTCCAGCATCAGCGGTATCCACCAGCGAATTCAACAGTTGGTGACCATGAGCTTCCGGCCACTTCTGCATTCCCAAAGCCAAAATCCCAGCTATGACAGGAGTTGAAAAAGATGTACTCTGGGCGTCTGATTCAATGATCGTCAACGCACCTTGAGCATCGGCTTTCCTTATCATCATTGGTTGACCAGGGGCATAAATACCCACGATCATTCCAAAATTCGAATAACTAGCAAGGTTTCCATCAAAATCAACTGCACCTACGACTAAAGACCCCCATGGGTGGCAGAATCTATCGGTTTCCTCAGCATCATTTCCCGCACCCCAGACCACAGGGATGCCCAGTTCTGTTGCGCGAAGTAGAGCCCACAGGGTATCTGGACCAGGTGCAGAAGACCCCTTGTCGCAGCCGCGTGATACTAAAATGATGTCCGCCCCATCATTAATAGCCTCTTGGATGAGATACCCAGTTTTCATCCTTGTGTTGCACTTCATGGAAAGATCCACTGTGTATGTGTCACCAAAGAACGCACCGTAAAATTTGATTTTCGCTTTCGGAGCCCACCCATAGTTACGCCCAGCAATCAGAGAAGTCACATTCGTACCGTGTTCAAGTTCACGAGGAGTTCGTTGATACTCCGGGCATGTGTTGATGATCTCTATGTCTGCTCCTGCAAGCTCCGGCACGGTAGTGTCGACCATTCCATCAATGATCGCAATCGTCACCCCCTCACCATCAAGACCCTGCTCTTTAAGTTTGTCTAACCCCATCTTCGCGACATACTCCTGGGTGAGGATCTCATCGGGGGCCCCCTGCGCTTCCACCAGCGGTACGAATCCCCACACCACCATAGCTAGTACCCCAACCACAACAGTTCTGACCCATGTCATTATTATCCCCATTTTCGCATTTTCTTCAACAATTGTATCAGGTTTTATTGGGGTGATGATTCTACGGCGCGATAACTTGGTGGGTTTTCATTGGGCGTTGAAGGTGGGAGACTCCTCATTGTGTCAATGTGGTTTCTGGATTCCGCGAGTCGCTTCGCTCCGCGGAATGACCGGATAAGGGGACTCCGCGGAATGACCGGATAAGGGGGCTCCGCGGACCGACCACAATCCCATAATGAATGACGGAGTGAGGGTGCTCCGCAGAAAGACGGGGTTGGGCGCGGACAACAGACGAGGGTTGGGCGCGGACAACTGACGAGGGTTGGGCGCGGACAACAGACGAGGGTTGGGCGCGGACAACAGACGAGGGTTGGGCGCACAAAACGGTAGTAGAAAGCACAAAACCCCTGGGGATGAATCCCTAGGGGTTTTGTAAAAATGTTCGGCGACGACCTACTCTCCCACACAGTCTCCCATGCAGTACCATCGGCGCTGAAAGGCTTAACTTCCGGGTTCGGAATGGAGCCGGGTGTTTCCCTCTCGCCATGATCACCGAAACTCTATTGAAATGTGGCGGATTCCCGACCATATTTCGGGAACAACACAGTGGACGCATACAACTTTGTAGAAACAAGCCCTCGGCCTATTAGTATCGGTCAGCTT
>WRIC01000026.1 GCA_009782915.1 Propionibacteriaceae bacterium
CATTTTTTACCGTTAGTGAATAACGCGGGGTGAGGGGGGGGGGGTGCGCAGGGAGAGGGCTAACGTACCTCAGAATTCGGCGCCGAAGTCACCGGCTTCTAGACGGTCCTTCACCATCACCAGGAACCGCGCAGCATCAGCACCATCAACAAGGCGGTGATCGTACGACAAGGACAGATACATGATGTCACGAATAGCGACGATTTCGCCCAAGCGGGCATCATCGACAGCGACCGG
This sequence comes from Propionibacteriaceae bacterium, assembly GCA_009782915.1. GTDB lineage: Bacteria > Actinomycetota > Actinomycetes > Propionibacteriales > Propionibacteriaceae > WQYJ01. Next base: position 238 of record WRIC01000026.1, read on the forward strand.
GCGACGACGAATCGCCCCAGCACCCAAGATCGCCACCTGGGGTTGATTCACGATCGGGGTATCAAACAGCGTGCCCACCGAACCATAGTTGGTGATCGTGAACGTACCACCGGTCAACTCATCGGCCTTGATCTTGTTGCTGCGCGCACGCGCAGACACATCAGCGATCTTCTTCGCTAGGCCCGACACCGTCAAATCCCCAGCTGACCTGATCACCGGAACGAGCAAACCCTTAGTGGTGTCCACAGCGATCCCCAGATGCTCACCATCGGGATAGATGATTTCCTTGGCATCCAGGTCGATGCTGGCATTAATTTTCGGGTACGCCTTGAGCGCTTCCAAAGCCGCCTTCGCAATAAACGGCAGGAAAGTTAGTGAAACCCCTTTGCGGGTCTGGAACTCGTCCTTGACCCGCCGCCTCAACCGCGCAATCAACGTGAGGTCCACTTCCACTGTCGCCGTCAACTGGGCTGAACTTTGCAAAGAGTCAACCATACGATTGGCGATGATAACCCGTGCGCGGGTGAGCTTCTCTGTCTTACCCACACGCTCGGGTTCGTCGTCCTCGTACTCATCCTCGTCATCAAAGAGCAGTTCAGGTTCCGGTTCGACTACCTTGGCCCGTGTTTTCCGAGTACGCACGGGAGCTTTCGCTTTCCCCACTGTCGGCTCGTAGTCGTCCTCTTCCAGGAGGGCTGCCGTCTCCTCCAAGAGGTCACTGTCTTCGATCACCTCAGCAACCTCAATGGGCGCATCCGCATCTTTGTTCACAGTGGTGGACTTACCTCTGGTGGTTGCCACCTCAGCATCACTAGGCATCGGCTCCACCTGGGGTGCAGCCTCAGTCATCGCCAACTGGGGGGTCGAAGCCTCGGGAGCCACAACATCAACCACCTGTGCACGTACCAAGGAAGGATCCGAGGCAGCGGCAAGAATATCCTGCTTGCGGATACGCCCTCCCACGCCGGAACCCTGCACGCGCGCCAGATCAACACCCTTTTCCTCGGCGAGACGACGAACCAGAGGCGTCACATAGGCCCCCGACCCAATGGTGTCAGCGACCTCATGGGCAGCCACAGCTGGCACATAGGAGGAGGGGGTGATATTCAATCCTGTCGCATCAGTGCCACTGGACGGCGGAGGTGGTGGTGGAGCCGAAGGATCACTGGGGGTCTGATTTGACGCTTGAAGAGGTTCGGCTGTGGATGGTGAAGGTTGACTCGCAGTCGGCTCGGGGGTGGGGGGAGGAACAAACGAAGGAATCTTGAAAGAATCAGCGGCGGAAGGAGCCGAAGGTTCTTCAGGTACGTCAGCTGGGGTGGGTTCAGCTACGACATCAGCGACTCTATCCGCAGGGGGCTCTACGGGGGTTTCCACCAAAGGCTCTTGGGATTCAGATGCATTAACCACAGCGAGAACAGCCCCCACCGTGGCGGTCTCATCTTCGTGGATGCGGATCTCGGCGAGCACACCAGCAACCGGCGAGGGTATTTCGGTATCCACCTTATCTGTGCTGATTTCAACCAATGGTTCGTCACGCGCGACCGTGTCCCCCACTTTTTTCAGCCAACGCGACACCGTACCCTCGGATACGGATTCACCCAAAACGGGCAAGGTCACTTCATGAGACACGGGAACTCCTTCAGCTCATATAATCCGAGCCTAGCGGGTTCACGAGTCAATATGGGGGACTTTGATGGGTTTTTGCGATGTTTTCTGCGATCACTGGACTCGTACTTCGCCGAAAAGACGCCCGACCACGCAGCGATACCCCGCAGAGTTGGTACCATGGAAAGAGAACCTCACACCCATGAGAGGACAATCATGTCACAGATGAACCCCAACCCAGCCGGATACCCGCCCCCGATGCCTCAGATGGATATGGCACCCCCGCCTGTTGGCGTTCCGGCTCAACCCGTACCCCCGCAGGTCGCGCCACCCCAAGCGATCACAGGCAAACTCCTTCAAGAAAAGAAGGCTCCCTCGATTTCGGGAATTCTTGGGCTCGTTCTACTGCTCGCCTTGTGGCTCTTGGGTATCATTCTCATCGGGATGGGTGCAGGAATGGCGTACTCGGGCGGAGGTTTCATTGCGCTTGGCGTCGTGCTCATTATCGTTGCCGTTCTCTTCCAATCTGCTTTCACGATTATCCAGCCTGGGGAGACCAAGGTTCTGCAGTTTCTGGGTAATTATGTGGGTACGGTTCGCGCCACGGGTTTGCGAATGACGATACCGTTGACCTCGAAGCGCCGAGTGTCAGTGAGGGTACGCAACTTTGAGACCCGCGAAATCAAGGTCAACGACTCCCAGGGCAACCCTGTGGTTATTGGGGCGATCATTGTGTGGCAGGTTCATGACACTGCCCAATCCACCTTCCAGGTCGAGTACTACGAGAACTTCGTCAATGTCCAGGCTGAGGCCGCCCTGCGTCACATTGCCACCATCCACCCGTACGATAATGGTGAATCGGGGGAGGCTACCTTGCGTGGTGCCACCGACCAGGTTGCCGCTGAACTCGCCCAAGAGGTGGGTGAGCGTGTCGCTATCGCTGGTGTTCGCATCATTGAGACTCGTATTTCATCTTTGTCGTACGCTCCCGAGATCGCTTCTGCTATGCTCCAGCGCCAGCAGGCCCAAGCCGTCTTGGCTGCCCGAGCGAAGATCGTTGAGGGTGCGGTCACCATGGTTCAATCCGCTCTCAACCGCATCGACAAGGATGGGATCGTCGAAATGGATGACGACCGCAAGGCCGCTATGGTTGCCAACCTGCTGGTCGTGCTGTGCTCCGATTCCCGTGCCATGCCAACAGTGAACGCAGGGTCATAACCTGGACCGCCCACTCCTCACTCAGTTTGTCACGCACTGTCACCCTGCGGAACTCTGCGAGTCGGGCTGGCGCGCTCCGTAGCACAGGCTCTGCGACTGGCAACAACTCCCGCGTCACCCTGCGGAGCGGAGCGACTCGCAAGGTCCAGACTGCCCAGTCGCACAACTGTGGATTCTGGATTCCGTGACTTCGCACGGAATGACGAGGGTGTGACTGTGGATTCTGGATTCTGCGACTTCGCGCAGAATGACGGGGGGGGGTGTGCTCGGATGACGCGGGGGGGTGTGCTCGGATGACGCGGGGGGGTGTGCTCAATGACGGGGTTGGTGGGATACCCGGTACGATGATGAGCATGGATTCACCGTTTCGTGCTGAGGACTGGGATGAGGTTCCGGGGTTTGTCTTCGAAGACATCACCTATCATCGGGCCAAAGAAGTGCCGTGTGTAAGGATAGCTATCGATCGCCCCGAGGTACGTAATGCTTTTCGGCCGCAGACCGTGGATGAACTCTATATCGCTTTGGATCATGCACGGATGAGCGCTGATGTCGCGTGCGTACTGCTGACCGGTAATGGGCCGAGCCCACGTGATGGTGGGTGGGCTTTTTGTTCCGGAGGGGATCAGCGGGTTCGCGGTTCCCAAGGGTACGAATACGAAGGCAACTCCGTTGCGGGTGAGGGGGTGGATTCTGCGACTTACGCGCAGAAAGACGGAGTAAAGGAATCTCCTTCACCGTCTCCCTGCGCGGAGTCGCAGGGCCCACTGACCGACCGCAGTGTTGCTGCGCGTCTCGGGCGACTGCACATCCTCGAAGTCCAACGTCTCATTCGGTTCATGCCCAAGCCTGTGATAGCACTCGTGGGCGGGTGGGCTGCTGGCGGTGGCCACTCCCTTCACGTAGTGTGCGACATGACCCTCGCCAGCAAAGAACACGCCATGTTCAAACAGACAGACGCAGATGTGGGTTCCTTTGATGCCGGGTTGGGCTCGGCGTACCTGGCCCGCCAAGTCGGTCAGAAGGTGGCACGCGAAATCTTCTTCCTCGGGGAACCCTATGACGCCCAGCGTGCCTTCGAGATGGGTACGGTCAATGCTGTCGTACCCCACGCAGACCTCGAAAAGGTCGGACTCGAATGGGCGAGGAAGATCGCCGGAAAATCACCCACGTCGATCCGCATGTTGAAGTACGCCTTCAACGCTGTCGACGATGGGTTGATCGGCCAACAGATTTTCGCGGGGGAAACAACCCGATTGGCGTACATGACCGATGAGGCTCACGAGGGGCGCGACTCCTTCCTCGAAAAACGCGAACCCGACTGGTCAGGGTTCCCGTACTATTACTGACCAAGACAACAAGAAGGGAGGGCACTGATGCTTCTTCGTGAACTTGTGGAGAACTCTGCGGTGTCCGTCATCTCTTCTGAAGGCGGGACCGAGATCGAGATCACCGATGTTGTCTATGATTCCAGGCAGGTCACCCCTGGCGCACTCTATGTGGCCATCCCTGGAACCAAGGCTCATGGGGACTCTTTCATCGAACAAGCACGACAGGCTGGTGCTCGGGCGATAGTTTCCGAAAACCCCCATGAGGGTTTGGGTGTTCCCTGGGTGCAAGTGGCGAACCCTCGCCAAGGGTTAGGGATGATGGGCCGATGCTTCTTCGGGGTGGATCTCACGCAGATGACCACGATAGGAATCACAGGAACCAACGGAAAAACCACCACGGCGTACCTCATGAAACACCTTCTCGACAAGCATGTCGGCCCAGAACACGGGTGGATGTTTGGCACAACCGGGAACGTGTTGGGCGCTAAAAGGTTTGAGGCCACGCACACCACACCCGAGTCGATCGATATCTTCCGGCTCATGTCGCAGGTCACTGAACCCCCACGGGGGCTGGTCATGGAGGTCTCCTCGCATTCTTTGGCTCTCGATCGGGTGGCAGGGATGGAATTCGATCTGGGGGTGTGGACGAATCTCACCCAGGATCACCTGGATTTCCATGGCACCATGGAGGACTACTACACCATAAAGAAACGGCTGTTTACCCAATACTTGAAACCTGCTGGGTGCGCGATCATCAATGTGGACGACGAGTACGGGCGTCGTCTGGCTGGGGAGTTGGCTGACGACTGCCGGGTTGTGACCTTCGGGCATGACAACGCCGACGTACTGATAGAGGTGAGCAAATGTTCGTGGAGTGGGATTCGCATGGTTCTCACCTACGACAATCAGACCTATCGCTTCACTGCCCCGCTGACCGGGGAGTTTAATCTCAGCAATCTCACCGCGATGCTGACTGCTGGTTTCGTACTCGACATGGATGTGATGACGCTCGAGAAGGTTGCCGCCACCGCACCCGGTGTGCCCGGTCGCATGGAGGTAGTGGACATTCACGCACCCTTCACGGTGGTGGTGGACTACGCGCACACCCCCGATGCTTTGATCAATATTCTTTCGACAGCTTCCGCCCTCACCACTGAGCGGGTGATCTGTATGTTCAGTTGTGGCGGTGATCGGGACCGAACCAAGCGCCCCATCATGGGTCGTGCTGTCGCCGAGCATTGCGACTACGCCGTGGTGACCTCCGACAATCCCCGATCCGAGGACCCCGAGCAGATTATCGCCGAGATTCTCCCTGGAATGACACCAGGTTTTGGGTACGAGGTGGTTCCTGATCGTCGCGAGGCGATCCGTACCGCCCTCACGATGGCCAGGCCAGGCGACTGTGTCATCATCGCCGGCAAAGGCCACGAAACCTTCCAGGAGATTCAAGGCGTACGCCACCACTTCGACGACCGCGAAGAAGTCGTCACCGCCTGGACCCAGATAACCCGCTGATCTGGTCGACGAGCCCTCTGTCTGTGACAAACGGGGGCGGTTCCTTTTTGACACATTCCCTTCCCCCCGTCGTTCTGAACTCCCATTCCGTCACTCTGCGCGATCCCTCCCCCGTCATTCTGCGCGATCCCTCCCCCGTCATTCTGCGCGAAGTCGCAGAATCCAGAAACCCACAGTCACACCCTCGTCATTCCGTGCGAAGTCACGGAATCCAGACTCCACAGTCACACCCTCGTCATTCCGTGCGAAGTCACGGAATCCAGACTCCACAGTCACACCAAATACCGATACAAAATCGACGTCGGATCAACCACTTCACCTGTGACGGGACTCTCCTCCAATCGCTCAAGGAACGCAGGGAAATCATCGGGGTTGCCCAACTCGATGCCCACCAAAGCCGGCCCGGTTTCACGATTGGATTTCTTGGTGTATTCGAACAGTACGATGTCGTCTTCGGGCCCGAGAACCTCGTCGAGGAAGCGACGCAGGGCTCCTGGTTCCTGGGGGAAGGTTACCAGGATGTAGTGTTTGCGCCCCTCAAAAACCAGGGACCTTTCAATGACCTCTGAGTAACGCGAGATGTCATTGTTTCCCCCCGACAGTACGCACACCACTGTCTGCCCAGGTTTGACGGTGAGTGTGGTGTCCCGCGTTCCTCGTCTGAGGGCAGCGGACGCGAGGGCTCCCGCTGGTTCAGCGATAACACCATCTGACTGATAGAGGTTGAGGATCTCCGAACAGATTTGCCCCTCGGGGATCGCCAGCATGTCTGGCTGGAGCGCTGAGATGATCTCCATGGTGAGGGTTCCTGCTTTGCCCACAGCAGCCCCATCCACAAAAGAATCGATGTACGGAAGACGTACGGGTTCCCCTGCTTCGAGGGCAGCTTGCACACAGGCAGCACCCGCTGGTTCAACCCCGACGATGCGTGTTGTCGGATGGTGGGTGGCCATCCAAGCACCACACCCAGCAAGCAGTCCACCACCACCCACGGGCAGGATGAGAACATCGGGAGCCTTCCTGAGTTGTTGGATGATCTCTTTGGCGACACTGCCTTGGCCCGCCATCGTTGCCGGGTGATCAAAAGCCGGTACGAGGGTTCGCCCCTGGTTGGTGGAGGTCTCTTCAGCGATCTGCGAGGCAGCATCATAGGTTTCCCCAGCCACAATGAGCCGTACCCTGTCTTTGCCCAGAGCTAGTATCCGTTCACGTTTCTGCCGCGAGGTGGTGGTGGGTACGACGATCTCCCCATCAATCCCAAGTTGTCCACAAGCGAAAGCCGCCCCCTGACCGTGATTCCCCGCCGAAGCACAGATCACCCCGGCTTTGCGTTCTGCCTCGCTCAACTCGCTCATGAGCTGGTAGGCCCCACGCAGTTTGTACGACCGTACTGGCGTCAGGTCTTCCCTTTTCAAGTAAACGCTCGCACCCGTCAGCTCACTCAACCGCTGATTGAACTGCAAGGGTGTCTCAGCCACAACCCCCCGAAGGTTCCGGGCAGCCACCTCCACCCGCTCCGCCAGGTCCCCAATTCTCGAAGTCATCACCCCAGTGAGATTACCGTACGCACACCTCCAGCAACATGCTTCCCGCTCGTGAGAGGTTCCTGTGATGACTGAACCCCCATCATGCGGGATAACTCCTCACGTGAGGGCAACTCTGCTGTCGTAACAACGCTTGATGGCTTGCATGACAGTCAGAACGAATGGCTGTATGCAAGGATGTATACTATCTGCATGAGTATTGTGCAGGAAACAACAATTCGCGTCCCTGTCGACTTGCGCGACAAAATTAAAGCAGGTGCAACAGAGAGACGATTAAGACAAGCAGAATACATTGATCTGGCCATCAAAGAACTTGAACATGCAGAATTCTTACGTGCGGTCGCAGCAATTGAATGGGATGAAGAAGCCATCGCGGAAGCCCGCGAGTGGGATGATGCACCACTGGTTGCTAACCTCGAGCCCTGGGATCCGTCATCGTGACACTACTTGCAGGAGATGTTTACTACGTCAACCTCGATCCAACACGCGGAACAGAGCAGAAGGGCATGAGACCTGCTGTCATTATTTCTGCTGGCTCACTGGGTCCTCGGGTCATTGTTGTCCCACTCACTACTAGTCTCCGCGGATGGCCAACAAGGATTAGTCTCACCTTGCATGGAATCAGATCTGAGGCAATGTGCGACCAGGTACGCGCGATTGATATGGTTCGCCTCCATGAAGACCTGTATGGCAGGGTTGATGCTGCAACCTTACGTGAAATACAACGAAGAGTCGCCCAGCTGATCGACGTCTACAGGTAGTTACAGCGCATCGAATCCGAGAGCATCGATTTCCGTTGGATCTTCATCGATCTCCATCTCCGGATCTGATCCGGTAGCTGTGATTACTCTCTTCCCAATTGCACGCTCAATGAGGGACACAAGTTCACTTTTTCTTTGCCTGAACGCACCCCAGAAATCGTCGGCACGCAGCAGAGCTGGGTCAATCAAATGACTACGGAGGTGCTGATCAACGGCTTCTGCACCACCAGGGTTCTCTCTTCCAAGCCGAGAAAGATACTCGCTCGGAGCGACTCCCCCAATGATTCGATTCGTGCGGGAAGCCAACGGAGTCTTATTAATAATGGAGTCATAAGCACTCTTTGGCAGATTCATCTGTTTACACCAGTCTTGAGGAAAGATATGGTGGATGTCGACATTTTCATCAAAGAACACGGTCTGACTAAAATCCTGCCCAGTGCGAAAGTCTTCAGCACCATAGTGCATCAACAAGGCATTCACACCCTTATACGCGGCTGATAAGCGCATTCGCATAGTTTCCAGACGGTCGGCACGTATTGTTGCCTCGTGCACAGTGGTGGGAGTTCCTCCCCCACGAACCCAAGCCACGACTTCCATGAAATCCTTAGCAATTCGTGTTTCTGTCGCCGACCCATAAAGCTCCCCAAATACTCCATTCCAGTACCAGTTGGTAATTTTTTCGATCGCTCCAGGCGAATCCGCTTCCTGCCCAAGCTCTGTGAGAATTGCAGCCAAAGGCACCACCTGGCTTTGATAAGGAAGATCACGGACTCGGTATATTCCCAGCTTAATCAAGAATTTTGCTGCCTTAACGAAACCCGCTTCTACACTTTCGTGGTATTCCCGATATGCGTTTAACGGTAAGTTGAGCATTGCTTGACGAGCAGCTGAAATGGCAGGAAGTTCCTTTCCAGTTTTCCCCTCCTTCTCCGAATCGCGACGCAAATCTCTTGTATGCAACAAAGAAATAGCCTGGAGAAAATCAGTGTTACTCACCCCTGCAAGCACTCCCTCAGTAGCAGAGGGAAGGCGCATTGCGGACTTCAGTCGATCATGGCGCCCCTCTTCCTCAGAAGTGCCATACCAGTCTTTTCGCAATTGGTAGTTCTCAGCGGCATACATCGCAGTGATGAGTTCGAAAGCATCTAGAGGTTTGCCACCAGTGTTCACTTTCTCAAAAACAACACAGACAGCTTCCTTTGTTGTGGTGTCATCTAGTTGAATTTGTGGAACGTGATACTGGGAAAAATTCTTAACCACTCTTTCATGAAATTGAGTTATTCGTTCGAAACGCTGATAGAAATCATCAGAATCATGAAATCGTTTTACAAAACCAGCTTGCCACTCACTCCAATCAAGTACTGAAGACAGAGGAAACATCATGGTCTCGAATTCCAGATTTTGACTGGAAAGATCAAGTTCAACTACACGACCAAAGTCTGATGTTCTTTTCCGACTCTCCGGAATAATCAATACTGCCTCATCGCGATCGTTGTCTGTGTCTAGGCACTTTTCAATGTCCAAGTAGAACCACCGCTTCACTCTTTGACGGCGAGGTGTCAAGGTTTTAACCACTTCTTTTCTGACGAGCACTTGGTACAACGATGTCAGGCGCTGCTGTCCGTCAAGAAGTAAGGAGGAAGGATTCACCGCGCTGGCCTGTTCAGGTGCACCTTCCAGTGGTCTGGGGCGAAACTCCACCGCGCCACCTGTCTGAAGTGTCATGATCGCCCCAATGGGAAATCCTTTAGAAATGGAGGTGATGAGTCCTCGTATGCGCTCCTCATCCCAAACCCAACTCCTTTGAAAGTCGGGTAATTGAAGTTTGCCCTGTTTAGCATCCTCTAAAAGAGACATTAAGCTCACAGAATTAGCTTTGAAGCTGGCATTCACGCTCATTACGGCACCTCCATCAGAATAATTAGATTGTAGCTCGGTGATCTATGGGGTTCCTACAATTTCAAAGTGCCCGAATGGAAAGTTAGCTCCCATCATGAAGGCAAAGAATCCGCACGAAGCCCCGAAGACCCGATTCGTGTTACACTTAGTTCAGTTAGACATAGTTGTTTCAGATGGAGGAATACCATGGGTCCATCACTCGTGCAGGATGCCGAGGCACTCCACCGTGCTCTGGAGAGCCCTCTTGAACAG
>WRIC01000027.1 GCA_009782915.1 Propionibacteriaceae bacterium
AACTCAACAAACCGATCAAAACCAACATAATGTTTAGACAACACAACCCGCTGATAAGACATAACACCAACACCTCCATGCGACAAAGTGTTGCAACCACCACTAGACCACAAGGAATCCAGACAATTGATCAACCATTCCAGTGAGTCTGTTGGTGATCATTCACCACCGGCGGTCACCACCATGGTCAGTATGATATCTGGACCCTGTTTCTCAACTCGTGACGTACTGAGCGAAAAGATCGCGGTACACATCCTGGAAATGCCGGAAAGTGTCACGCAAAAACCCAGGCTGCTCGTTTGCTCTTCAGTGAGCTGACTCCCCTCAATGCGATCCGTGTTGTAGGCCATCAACACCTGAGTCAAGTGGTAGAGCCCACCAGTCAGCTTCATGGAACGCTCCTGAACCAACGTGGCGATATAGGCCTCCGCATGCTCCCCTGCCATGGTGCCCACTTTCTGTCGTTGCCACGATTATAGTTCCCCCTGCGAGGTGGGTGGGGGGAGCCGCCTCCTCCATCGTGGGGTGGCATACTGGAGGTATGTGTGGGAGATTCGCGTACCCCGGGGATGATCAGGTGATTGCTGCCTTCGATGTGGAGATGGTGAGCGCGTCAACCCCTGCCTGTGAGAATGTGCGCCCCACGAGTACGGTGGCCGTGATCACAGAAGGTACACCTGGAGAACCACCGGATGGCGCAGCGTCTCTCGAGGGTAACCCCACCACAACTGAGGACACCGTACTGTCAGCAAAAGAACCCCGCCGGATCCTGCGTCACGCCCGCTGGGGCCTCATCCCCTCGTGGACGAAAACCCTCGACAAGCGTTTCCTGTTGATCAATGCGCGCGCAGAAACCGTACTATCAAAACCCTCCTTTCGCGTGGCTGCCCGATCTCGGCGCGCGATCGTACCCGCCAGTGGATATTACGAGTGGATGAAGAACCCTGATGGTACGAAGACCCCCTTCTTTCTGCATGCTCGCGATGAGACGGTGCTCGGTTTCGCCGGGCTCTATGAATGGTGGAAGGTACCCGGCGGCGTGGAGCTTCGCGGGGCCGAGGACGGATGGCTATGTTCGGTGACCATCATCACCCGGTCAGCTACCGATTCCCTGGGCCACATCCACGACCGGATGCCCGTGATCGTACCCCCTGCGAGCGTGGGCACCTGGCTTGATCCTGAACTCAGCGACCGTGATGAAGTGGATGCCGTGTTGAACTCCCTCCCCGAGGTGGCGTTGATCCCCACCGAGCGAGCCCCCAGCTGATTACGCCACTGATGGTGGTGCTCTGACCACGGATAGACGACTTTTTATCCGAAAAGACGAGTTACGCGTACCGGCGACACAGCCCCGCATGGCTCACTCCCGTAGTCTTGATCATCGCCCATGATCGTACTAAGCTGAATCCTCCAGTCGAACATGTGTTCGAGTTGAAGGATCATGGACGAGCAAGTTGCGGAAGTTGTCGCCGTACAGGCAAACCCCCAAGGGGTGCCTCTGCGGGTGTCGTGGCGTGGACACAACTACCAGGTCCTCGGGCGGCCCACCCCGTGGATTGATCGCGCGCCGTGGTGGGCCGGGAACGCCGACCACCTGCCCACTGTCGCTGAACAAGCCATGTGGAGTGTCACCCTCGCCTCGGCTGATAACCCTGACATCATCCAAGCCGAACTCTCGGTGACCGGCGGCGACTGGTGGCAGCTCGAACGGTTACGGGGCTGAGATGGAGTTCACCCATCTGCATGTGGCTAGTTGTCTGTCTGCCCATCATGGTACGGCGTGGCCCGAGCAGCTCGTGGAGGCACAATCCTCGTGGGGGGCACCCGCTGTGGCACTCACAGATCGCGATGGACTCTATGGGGCAGTACGACATGTTCGCGCATGTCTGGGTGCTGGGGTGGCTCCCATTGTTGGTGCTGAACTCTCGGTGGGTGGTCACCCGGTCACCGTACTCGCCCACGGGCGCTGTGGTGGCAGGGGATGGGCGTCGCTGTGTCGGTTGATCTCCGCGGGGTGGGCGTGCAGCGGGAAAACGGGCGTACGTACACTCAACCACGACACCCTGCGAGCCATCCTCCTCGGTGAAGACGGACCCACGTGTACGGTCCTGCTCGGTCCCGAATCCGATGTGGGCAGAGCTATCCTCGCCGGTGACCACACCCACGCCCGGGACCTGCTCAACACCTGGAAAACCCTGCTCCCGGGAGGGATCACCCTCGACATCGTCTGCCACTACACCCACCCCGACAAACCCGCGAGCCTCCCCCACGCCGCCGCCATGCTCACCCTCGCGCGCGAGACCAACACCCCGGCCGTACTCACCAATGCAGTACGCTACCTCACCGGGGCCGATGTGGTGGCCGGCGACATCCTCGACTCAGCCGCCCAACTGCTTCCCCTCGGCGAATTCGCCGCCCAACCTAACGCCCAAGCCTGGCTCAAGCCCCCCGAGATGATGGCCCAGATCGCCACCGAGATCGCGAGTGCCGCCGACACCCCCCGGGCGGCCACGCAGCTCCTGGACGCCACCGAGTCCCTCGCCCAGCGCTGCGTACTCGATCCCGCCACTGACATCGGTTGGCGCCAACCCAAGGTACCCAGCCTCGCCACCCTAGGCCTCGCCGGTGAGGCCAACGCCATCCTCACTGACCTGTGTCGCCAGGGTCTCACCCAGCGCTACCCGAACCCCCCAAACTCTCAACGCCACACCCTGCTGAACCGTCTCGATGATGAGCTCGCCACGATCGCACAGTTCGGCTTCGCCACGTACTTCCTCACGGTCGCCGACATCACGACCATGATCCGCGACATGGGGGTACGAGTGCAGGCGCGCGGGTCTGGGGCGGGGTCCCTCGTCAACTACGTACTCGGAATCTCGAGTGTCGACCCTATCGAACACGATCTGCTGTTCGAACGATTCCTGGGCGGCAAACGCGAAACCCTGCCCGATATTGACCTCGATGTGGAGTCGGCTCGCCGCCATGATATTTGTCGCGCCATCGTCACAAGGTTCGGTATCGACTCGGTCACCCTTATGGCCACCCAGAACCGGTACCGGGCCCGCGGGGCGATCCGTGATGCGGGGGCTGCCCTGGGCATGGATGAAGCCGACATTGACACGATCGCGAAATCTTTGTGGCGCCTCAACGCCTCCCACGTGATCGATGCTCTCGATTCGCGCCCCGAGCTGGTCGAGGTGGCCGCGCTCGCCGGGAAGGACCCCAGCATCCGGCGGCTCTTCGCGGTCGCTACCCTGATTGACCGCCTTCCGCGCCATGTCTCGCTGCACCCGTGTGGGGTGATCGTTTCGGATGAGAACCTGTGGAGTGTGACCCCCACTCAGCCCTCGAGTTTGGGCGTGGCGATGAGCCAGTACGACAAGGATGACATTGATGACATGGGATTGTTGAAGCTCGATGTTTTGGGGGTACGGATGCAGTCGACGATTGCTCATACTCTCTGCGAGATTGAGCGTACGACCGGGGAGCATGTTGATCTCGGGACGATCGCGGACGATGACGAGCCCACGTTTGATGCGATCAAATCCACTCACACCCTGGGTATGTTCCAGATCGAATCCCCTGGCCAGCGTGAACTTGTGGGCAAGATGCAACCCGAGACGATGACAGATCTGATCGCTGACATTTCACTGTTTCGTCCAGGCCCGGTCAAAGCCAACATGATCACTCCCTATGTGGAGGCCAAACTCGGGTTTTCGTCGGTGGCGAGGTTGCATCCGCGCTTCCGGGGGTTTCTCGCCGATGGGCGCGGAGTGGTGATCTATCACGAACATGTGTTGCGTATCTTCGCGGACTGTATGGGGATCAGTTTGGCTGAGGCGGATGCTATCCGTCGGCGGATGGGCCATGGTGCCACCGGTATTGAGCAGCAGTTTCGCGAGGCCACAGCGAGGCGTGTTGATGAGTCGGGGCGTCGACTGTTCACGGATCGCCACATCTCCACGATTTGGTCCGCACTGGAGAGTTTCGGTTCTTTCGGGTTCTGCAAGGCGCACGCGTGTGCTTTCGCTGTGACGACGTACGAGTCGGCCTGGCTCAAAACCCACTACCCGGTGCATTTCATGGCTGGACTGCTCGAACATGATCCGGGAATGTACCCGAAACGTCTGCTGATCGCGGAGGCGCGCCGACTGGGAATCCGACTGTTGGGGGTGGATGTGAACTCTTCTGATCGCCACTGGCATGTGGAGTGTGACAGCACAGGGAGCACCCAGACTCCACAGTCCAACGAACTCGAGTATCTGGACCCTGCGAGTCACTTCGTTCCGCAGGGTGACAGGAAAGAGGACGCGCACACCCACCGCCTGTCCGCGGAGGGTGCCAGCCAGACTCACCCCCGTCATTCCGCGGAGCACTGCGAGTCGCCCTGGCGGGCTCCGCAGCACCACGACGCAGACCGAGGGCGGGGCGCTTGCGTCCATGCCGAGGTCAAGGAAGTGGTTGACGAACGAAGTGAGGAGCACAGGCTCCGCGACTCGCGGAATCCAGACAAACGATTATCCACAGTTGTGGAGTCTGTTGGCGGTGGACGGGTTTGGCAAGGTGACAGCCTCGCCCTGCGACTACCGTTCACTGAGATCAATGGGATCAGTGATGCCCAGGTGAATCGGCTCATCAACCACCAGCCGTACTCGTCTATTACTGACGTCATCGAACGCGCTCACCCTAGTCGCCCGATCCTGATCAAACTCGCCACGATCGGTGCCTTCGACGCCCTGCATCCCGAGCGTAGTCGTGGCGACCTGATCGCGTACACTCGCCACCTCACCGCGTACAAGAAGCGCCACGAGCCACTCCCCAACCAGGACCCTCTCGACTTCACTCCCCACCCCCGTCATTCTGCGGAGGGCACCAGCCAGACCCACCCCCGTCATTCCGCGGAGCACTGCGAGTCGCCCTGGCGGGCTCCGCAGCGCAGGCTCCGCGACTCGCGGAATCCAGACAAGCGATTATCCACAGTTGTGGAGTCTGTTGGCGGTGGACGGGTTTGGCAGGGTGACGTGGAAAGGGTCAATGCCGAACTGGAGATCCTGGGGGCTGACATCAGTGCCCACCTGCTCGACCCTTGGCGTACGTACCTCGACGAACTGGGGGTCACCCCCGCGGGTCAACTCATCCACCTCAAGGGCAATGCGCGCGTACTCGTCGCCGGGGTACGTGTCGCATCGGGGACTCCCCCCACTAAGACCGGCACGCGGGTTGCCTTTGTCAGTCTCGATGATGGTACGGGGGTTGCCGATGTGGCGTTCTTTGATGATGCCCAGCGAGCGACCGGCCCACAGTTGTTTCGTTCCACCCTCATGGTCGTCGAAGGAAACACCCGACGTACTGGTGAACTCGGGGTCAGTGTCACAGCAACGAGAGCCTGGGATCTCACCGCACTCGCGGATGGCACCTCCACCGTTCACATCAACACTGGCCCCAGCGACTAGGGAGCTCTAATCACGCCTACTCAAGAGGTGATTTACACCACAGTGAGAACGATCTTTTTCCCTCTTGACACTGGGTGCTAGGCTGACCGCGTCATTGACATTCACCCTTCGGGAAAGGACCGCCATGTCTTGGTTTACATTTGTTGAACACTGGCTCTTCATGCTCATCGCCGCCATCCTCGGATTCATCTTGGCATGGATCCTTCGCGGGCTTCGCTTCCACAGAAAAATCGCTGAAGTTGAGGCGCGCATTGAGGACCATCAGGATGAGAATGCTTTCATCCAACGCGAACTTGATGAGTGCCGTGATCCTTGGGGTACGGGCGTACGCACCTCAAAATCGGGTACGAAAGCTAAGAAGCTGACTACTGGTGATATGGCTGTTGATGTTGATGGAGCAGATGTGGACTTCTCTGGTCCGATCGTGCATGGCCCCAAAGCGAATCTGCGAGGGCCCAAACTCGCAGCGACTGCTCCTGGTATCGATATTGATGGTGTTGACATCGATGCAGACCTGGATGTTGACCTCGACATGGGCAATATGGATCTCGATGTTGAACTGCCTGATGTGGATGTTGACCTTCCCGATGTCGATCTCAAAGGACCCAAGGTTGATCTGAAAGGACCCAAACTCGATGCGAAACTCCCTGACGTGGACCTCAAAGGGCCAAAGCTCGATGCGAAACTTCCCGATGTTGACATCGACCTTCCCGATGTCGATCTCAAAGGACCCAAGGTTGATCTGAAAGGACCCAAACTGGATGCGAAACTTCCCGATGCGGACCTCAAAGGACCAAAGCTCGACGCTAAGTTGCCAGACGTTGACCTCAAAGCACCCAAAGTGGATCTCAAAGCACCGAAGCTGGACGCGAAACTCCCCGATATCGACGTGGACGTTCCCAGTGTTGATTTGAAAGCCCCCAGCGTGGATCTCAAGGCACCGAAGCTCGATGCGAAACTCCCCGATGTAGACCTCAAAGCACCCAAGGTTGACCTCAAAGCTCCCGAGGTGGATATTGATCTTCCCGACATCGATCTCCCCGATGCTGATCTGGATTTCACCGCACCCAAGAAGCGTTTCCGCTTCCCGTGGTTCGGGCGGGGCAAAGCTAAGGCACCTAAGGTGGAACTTCCTGACCTCGACCTTGATCTTCCCGACGTTGACGTCGACCTTCCCGATGTCGACCTCAAGGCACCTCAAGTGGAGGTGAAGGCACCCAAGGTGACGGCCAAAGCACCTGCAGTGAAGAAACCGGCGGTCAAAGTTGCGGCTAAGAAGCCAAGTGTTTCTGCCAAGGCCCCTGCGGTGAAAGCACCCGCAGTCAAGAAACCAGCCGCCAAGGTGAGCGCACCCAAGGTCACCGCACCTAAGGTCAGCGCTAAAGCCCCGACTGTCAAAGCTTCTGTGAAAGCCCCAACGGTGAAAGCTTCGACTGCAAAAGCTTCTGTGAAAGCACCTGCCGTCAAAGCACCTGCAGTGAAGAAACCAGCGGTGAAGAAACCTTCAGCCAAGGCCGTTAAGGAAGCACAAGCCCGCATGCCCGAGATCGCCAAGCGTACCCTCGCTGGCTCAAAGGCCACGAAAGACGATCTTCAAGAGATCCATGGGGTTGGCCCTATCTTGGAGAAGCTCCTCAATTCTTTGGGGATCACCAGCTTCCAACAGGTCGCCAATTTCACTAAAGACGATGTTTCCACTGTCAATGACGCCCTGGACGGATTCCATGGTCGTATTGAACGCGACAACTGGATGGCATCGGCACGCGAATGCTACAAGGAAAAGTACGGAAAGTACCCCCCGAAAGGATGACCGTTTTCAGCTCACGTACCACGGGGAAATCTGGGGTCTCTCCCAGGTGGAATGAACAAATTCCTCCCACCACGTGGTGCTAGGCTGGCGACGTGGTCAGATTGGACACTGCGAAAGGGTTGTCATGAGCAACACAGGAAAAAAAGCCGGAATAGTAATCACAGGATTACTCTTGGCCACCACTCTTATTGGAGGCTCCTTGGTGGGGCAGGAACTTCTTGCCCGAAATCTCCAACCGAAAGCCGAAGCTGCTTTGGCTGATGCGGGTTTTACCAATATAGAGGTCAAGTTCAAAGGTCGTGAAGCCTACATCACAGGCCATGACAAGACAGATGTGGAACTCGAAAGAGCCCGCCTCTTGGTTGAGGATATTAACGGAGTACGTTGGGCCAAGATCTCTGGGGACAACACATCAACTGGTGACCCCACTGGCACTCCGGCAAATGAGCTTGACGCCATCCAGCCTGCGGTGAATATCAGTACCACCGATAGCGGCATCGTACTGACAGGAACAGTGTCCACCCAAGAAGAAGCGGACGCTCTCGAAGCGGAAGCTCTTCGCGTCTTTGGTCCACCCGTGGACAATCAGCTCGTGGTTGATCCCGAGTGTGATGATCAGATGTGGGTCAGCGAACTCTCCCGTGCATTGGGATCCTCGCCCACGATCAGTGGTGGTTCACTCGAAGCTACCTCCGAAAACCTGTCTTTGACTGGTGAAGTGGCCACCGAGGAAGACCTGGCGAAAGTGGAAGCTGCCTTGGGTACGGTTGGAATTCCTTACACGAACAACCTCACTGTGGCCGCAGCGCCAGCCCCCACACCAACCGAAGAACCTGATCTCACTGATGCTGAAATAGCTCAGATCAATAAAACTGTCGTGAGTTATGCCATGAGATCCTATGGGCTAGATAGTGCCGGAAAGTCCCAACTCGACAAGATCGTACCCTTGTTGAAGAAGACTGATAGGACCCTCACCGTACGCGGATATCTCTCTGATCCGCACAAACCTGAGCTCCAGGCGAGGGATTCTAAGGCGCGCGCCCAATCGGTTGCCGACTATCTCATTTCCAAAGGAGTCCCTTCATCGCGTATTATTGTCGAAGGACATGGTATTGCTGACCCGATCGCATCAAATGCCACAGCAGAAGGTCGGGCAGCCAACCAGCGTGCTACCCTAACACTGTCCTAGTAGCGCATCTGACGACAAGGAGTAAAGATGATATCTCCCTACACTACTGTGGAGATCCTCGTTTGGCTTATTCTGACCGCCCTGCTCGGTTATTTCATTGGTTGGTTGATCCGTGGTGCACGTTTGCGTCGCCGACTGGCCGATGTCGAAACCGAAGAGCAAGAACTGGCAGATGAATATGAAGAGCTCCTTCGCGAGCTTGATGACTGTCGGACCCAGCAGGCTTCCATGGCTCCGGTACGCACGAGCGTACTGACGGAAACCGCCTGGGAGGACGAACCAGTCACCTCCATTGTTGCTCCCCGCGTGAGCGTGACCAAGCCGCGCAAGCGCATTGTTGACCTTGACCCGTACGAGGTCCCTGCACCGGTGATTCCCGCACCGAAGCCGCGTCGGCGTACTATCGATTACGATCTGTCGACTCCCCGGTCACGCAAACGTTCCACCAGTTTTGATGAGGACCTCACCACTGGGAGCGAGTATTATTCCCGCGATTGGTGGGAGGATCCTAGCTGGAGTGAACCAGTACGCCCGACCCGTACTCGCACCTCACCCACATGGACTCCCCCAGAACGCCCAGCACGCATGAAAGCATGGTCAGCCCAGCATTCCGATCTGGATGATGCCGCGATTCGCAGAGCCCGCGAGGCCGCTCGTACGCGCGTCGCACGGATCAGTAAAGATACTGGTGCAACACCGGACTATGATGTAGAACCAACTCCAGTACGTCGGCCAGCTCGGCGTATGTCCACTCGTTCGACATCCACATCGAGAACCCCCGCTCCACGAGTGACCGGTACGCGGGCAAGTTCTGTCAGAGCAACCTCTTCACGGACTTCCCTATCTTCGGGTACGGCAAAACCGACGAAACATCGCTATTCACAAGGTGAAGCTCGTAGTCGTGTCTCTGCGATTGCGAAGCGTACCGCTGGTTCAGGGCCTGTGCTGAAGGATGACCTGCGTGACATTCATGGTGTCGGCGATACCCTGTCGAAACTGTTGGCTTCAATGGGAATCACCAGCTTCCAGCAGGTGGCCCGTTTCACGAAATCGGACGTCGAAATGGTCGAAGCAGCTTTGGACTGTTTCCCTGGTCGTGTGACCCGCGATGACTGGATGGGTTCAGCTCGCGAACAGCACATTTTGAAGTACGGTAAAGCCCCCGGTCGGGCCTGACCTACTAGGTCGGGCATGACCAACTCGTTGCGAGCCGAACACTCCACCCTTGTCACCGTGCGCGAAGTCGCAGGGACATAAGGGGACGTACCTTTTGTGTTGTTTCGGTCACCCCTACTGGGTTCTGCGCAACACCACCTCCGTCACCCTGCGGAGCGAAGATCGCCCCACCCCCGTCACCCTGCGGACGGGTAACGAGCGAAGCGAGGAACACCGTCTCGCAGGGTCCAGATATCACAGTCATCATGAGTAAGAGTCTGCCTAACCCGTCCACCATCAACAGACTCCACAACCATGGTTAATCGCCTGTCTAGATTCTGCGAG
>WRIC01000028.1 GCA_009782915.1 Propionibacteriaceae bacterium
TCGCGGGTGTGCTAGCTCAGCTAGACCGAGATAATAAACTGCCTTCTCTACGAGTTCTTGGTGGGTCATGTTAGCCTCCGATCTTGATGCCACCGCGAACAATGAGATTAGGAGTCTCACCTGATGACTTGATAATGATGGTCATGTTGGGATACTTCTCACTGAATAATTTAATCGCTCCTGACGCAACATTGGAATCCTCGTCGTGGACTCACTTATTGTTCAACAGACCACAGGAGATACCCTTACTGAGGTGAATTGATCTGCAGACTAATGTTCAGTGGATCAATTTGTGTCGCAACATGCTGGAGAAAAGCAGAGGCATTTTCTGTCAACCCGTGGAGGAAGCTCATGTCGATGACGAACCGATCTATTAATTGTCCAGGAGCCTGTTGCTCATATTGCTTAGACTCAATATAGGCAATGTAGCCATTGATTTTCTCCTGGAGCATCATCAAATGCTACTGGGCGTTCAACAACTCGTAACAATACTCCCGAAAACGATCACCAACCCGCTGCCCTGCCATACTCTGTGGTATGTCCACAGGTCCTTCCCCCATCATCCGTTGCCCCTCATGAGTGTCAAGAAAATCAAGAAGCTCCTGTATCCGACCGAGCTGAATATAGCAAATAGGTACTAGATATTGGTCCTGGGAAATAGGTGGCCGGTCGGAAAGAACATACTCATAGTAAGCTTGTACGGAATACTCTATACCCGTCAAAAACTCTTGAAACTTACCCTCAACAGTGTGAAGAATATCAAGACAAACTGTCTCTACTTGATCGATATCTTCGATGGGGAACCATTGGTCATGGAGCAGTGGGCCTTGGACTGCATCCCAACCGCGTAACCTGTCCGTAGAGTATTGTTTCAATTTGTCACTGATTCCGAAAATTTCCCAGAGTAGGTGATCAGATTCATCAGTCTTGATGACTTGAATGAGGTCTAATCCACAGTCACGCTTCCGGGGCTCCTTGGAGGCAGAATCAGAATATAGTGTTGAAAAATTCAAAAAGAATTCGCCTCTGATTTGCCACTGCTCCCCATCTCTGGTTTTGTATCCGTGTTGTTTGGCGAGTTCACGCATCGTGGTAGCTGCTTGTTTCTTTGCCAGCTTACTGCTTTCTTTGTCCATTATTTGTTCCTATCTGGGAAGAGGGTATGGATTACTTGGGTCACTGCGACATACACAAGGATAGTGAGTAAATTCACCTCATATCACGCCCCTGGGATGCAAGATGGCTCGACACCGCAGCCATATCTCTCAAACAATGGTTATCCACAGATGACACCCCAAATGGTTGCCAAGCCGATGAGTGAAGACTCATAGTTGATCTATGGCATCACTCCACGACACCTCAACTAATCAGCTAGTGATCACAACACGACCATCGCCACTGCAATCCCCAGGATGGACCTGGGATCAACACCGACAAGTCAGGCCAACTGCGCAGTGGGTATGGGATCCGCAGCAAGGATTTGTTGTGGTCAGCGCTGAACCAAACCAACCACTCCTGCCTGGAACTACAGCGTCAACCAGCGCCGAGAAAGAACCCCTGGTTGAACAGCAATCCCACACAACACAAGAAGAACAACACCTCCGGGCTATCTCCACCCAGTTTGCTCGCCTCATCATCGAAGCAATGAACGGGCAACGACGCCTCAGCCAACTCCAGAACCATTTCACTCACCCTGCCCTCGTAAGACTCTCACTCAGTTGCCACCATCAACGCGGTGCCAGCGTGGGGCTGGGGTCAGTACACGTCCAGTCCCCCACACCAGAGGTGGCCGAGGTGGCAATGAGGATCACATCCTCACTAGGCGACCAGGCAGCTGCATTGAGGATCACTGTCCAAGATCATCGGTGGGTGTGCACGGACTTGGAACTCGGGTGAGCTGGGGTAATGCTCAATTGTCTGGATTCTGCGACGCGGACTTCGTCCGCGCGCAGAAAGACGGGGATGGAAATAACTCCACACGCAGAAGAGGGGGTGACTCCACATGCAGGTGGGGGGGCTCCACACGCAGGTGAGGGGTGACTCCACATGCAGGTGGGGGGGCTCCACACGCAGGTGGGGAAGGATGCTATCTCTTCTTTTTGTTGCGGCGACCGGAGGCTCCGGGGCGGGACTCTCTCAAGGTTGAGGTTTGGGCGCTTTGAGCAGACTTGGGGGCCTTCTTGACCACCGTACTGCGCTGAACAGTGGGGGCCAGGATTCCATCCGCGGTGAAATGAATCTCTGAACGTGCTGCGGCCGCTTCGGCGTTGAGAGCCTGACGAGCTGCCTTGCGTACCTCCTTGCGAGACTTGGGTTGCTCAACTTGGGGTGCGGGAGCCTGAGTCATTTCGATATGGAACAGAACAGACACCACCTCCTCCATCATCGAATCCATCATCTCCAAGAACATTCCTGCACCCTCGCGCTGATACTCGATCAGTGGATCACGCTGAGCCATCGACCTCAAACCAATACCCTCACGCAGATAATCCATCTCATAGAGATGCTCACGCCATTTACGATCCAAGACAGACAACAGCACCTCGCGCTCGATCCGGCGCATCGTCTCTTCACCGAATTCAGCCTCACGAGCGTCATAGGCTATCTGGGCATCCTCAACAAAAGCCTCCACCAGATCACCCTGGGTGAGATCCACCTCATCGAAAGCCTCCAGCTTCAATGTCACTGGATACAAGGTCGCCATCTGATGCCACAAGGCAGGAAGATCCCACTCCTCCTCGAAACCCTCAGTTGCGCCCTGGACATATTGGGTGACCACCTGAGACACCGTATCGCGCAACTGCTGCTCAATATCGGCACCCTCCAACACACGACGACGATCCTGATAAACCACATAACGCTGACGATTCATCACATCGTCATATTTCAAAACATTCTTTCGAGAATCAAAATGCTGAGCCTCAACCTGCTCTTGGGCGTTTTGGATCATCTTCGAGATCCTCTTATCCTCGATAGGTACGTCATCAGGAACCTTCAAGGTCCTCATAAACCAGTCGACCATGTCGCCTTTAAACAACCGCATCAGATCATCTTGGAGAGACAAATAGAACCGCGATTCACCAGGATCACCTTGACGACCAGAACGACCACGCAACTGGTTATCGATACGCCTAGCCTCATGGCGCTCAGAACCAATCACATAGAGACCACCAGCAGCCACCACCTCTTCATGTTCGGCTTCCACCTGCCGGGTCATTTTCTCCACTGCACCCGGCCAGGCTGCCTCATATTCATCAGGGGTCTCCACCGGGTCAAGGTCCTGTGCGCGCAACATGGCATCCGCCAGAAACTCTATGTTGCCCCCCAAGATAATGTCTGTTCCACGACCGGCCATATTCGTCGCCACAGTCACGGCAGACTTTCGCCCAGCCAAGGCAATAATCGCTGCCTCACGAGCATGCTGTTTCGCATTGAGCACCTGGTGGGGAACCCCAGCTGCCTTGAGTCGCTTAGCAAGCTCCTCCGATTTCGCTACCGACGCCGTACCAATCAAAACAGGTTGCCCTGCATCATTGCGCTCCACCACATCAGCAACAATCGCATCAAATTTGGCATCCTCTGTGCGATAAACAAAATCCTTCTGATCGGTGCGAATCATGTCCAGGTGGGTACGAATAGGAAGAACCCTCAACCCATAAATCTTCTGGAACTCCGATTCCTCAGTCTTTGCCGTACCAGTCATACCAGCGAGCTTGTCGTACATACGGAAATAGTTCTGCAAGGTGATCGTAGCCAAAGTCTGGAACTCCGACTTGATCTCCACCTTCTCCTTTGCTTCCAAAGCCTGATGAAGGCCCTCAGAATAGCGACGCCCCTCCAAGGTACGACCAGTGAACTCATCAACAATCAGAACCTCACCATCGGTGACAACATAATCCTTGTCTCGAATGAAAAGCTCCTTGGCTTTGATCGCGTTGTTCATGAACGAGATCAGTGGGGTGTTCGCTGACTCATAGAGATTGTCGATACCCAGTCGCTGCTCAACAACAGTGATCCCAGCCTCCAAGACCGAAACTGTTCTCTTCTTCTCATCAACCTCATAGTGGGAATCCTTTTTCAACACCTCAGCAATGCGAGCAAACTCCGGGTACCACTGGTTGTTCTCGTTCGATGGCCCCGAAATGATCAGCGGAGTACGGGCCTCATCAATGAGGATCGAGTCAACCTCATCCACAATCGCATAGTTGTGCCCACGCTGGACACACCCTTCCAAGGTCAACGACATATTGTCACGCAGGAAATCAAAACCAAACTCATTGTTTGTTCCATAGGTGATGTCTGCCGCATAGGCGACTCGGCGCTCATCAGGGGTCATCTGGGAAAGAATCACTGCTGTTTCCAAACCCAGGAAGTGATGGATACGCCCCATCTGCTCAGACTGGAACTTGGCCAAATAGTCGTTAACTGTGACCACATGGACACCCTTACCCCCAATCGCATTGAGGTACGACGGCAGAACTGCCACCAGGGTCTTACCTTCACCAGTTTTCATCTCAGCAATCGTGCCCTGATGAAGCGCAGCCCCACCCATGATCTGTTCATCAAAGTGCCTCTTTCCCAGCACCCGCTTGGAAGCCTCCCTGACCGTGGCAAAAGCCTCCGGCATAAGAATGTCCAAGGATTCCCCCTTATCATGGCGCTCACGGAAACTCGCGGTCTGTGACTTCAACTCCTCGTCACTCATCTTCACGAAGTCATCTTCGATTATAGAAACCTGCTTGGCGACAGTTTCCAGTTCTTTGACGAGTTTGCCTTCCCCCAAGTGGAGGATCTTGTCCAGAAGGTTCATGTTTCTCAGTCTTCCCCCTCGCTCGGGTGCGAGGATACTCCCAGGTATTCTACTAGTGACAAGCATGGCAGTTTGCCCATCATCTCACCGCACGCGGATGAGAGAACCGGTAAACCTCCCTCAAGTGGTCAACAGTCACCAGAGTGTAGATTTGGGTGGTAGCCACCGACGCATGTCCAAGAAGCTCCTGAACCACCCGTACGTCCGCTCCCCCATCAATCAAATGGGTGGCATAGGAATGACGCAAAGTATGAGGGGACACCTCAGCGGAGATACCCGCTTTTCTTCCCAAGGCAGCCACACGGTTGTACGCCAGGGTCCGCGTTATCCGGTTCCCACGAGAATTGAGGAAGAGAGCTGGTGTAGCTCTGGCTGCCTTGCGAGCCAACTCGGGGCGACCACGAACAAGATAGGCATCCAGGGCCTTGCGAGCAAACCCACCCACGGGGACGATTCTCTGCTTGTTTCCTTTACCCAAAAACTTCAAACCAACACTGTCATCGCTCAGCATCCGCATCGCATCATCCACATCCAAGGATAGAACCTCAGTGATGCGCCCACCCGTACCGTACAGCAATTCCACCAGAGCCCAATCGCACAGCTGATCTGCGGTGACCTGGGGCTGGTTACCCGCACAAGCTTCAATAAGGTTCTCGATCTCTTCGACAGTTAACGCCTTGGGAAGATGCCGATTCGGTGTCAGTGGAGTGACCTCGTGGGCAGGATCACCCTTAGTGATCCCTTCCTCCACCCAGAAGCGATGCAGGCTACGTACTGCCACAGTCATTCTGCTCACCGTGGAATTCGCCATCCCCTGCTGATGTAGCGCAATCGGGAAACCCGCCACAGCTGCGACATCGATCTGTTCCGCCTCAGTGATACCTCGCCCACTGAGGTAGTCGATGTAGCGGGTCAAATCACGAGAATAGGCCGCTACCGTATGAGGTGAGAGTCCTCGCTCAGATTTCAGATGATTGAGGAAGATGGTGATATCTTGGGGCAATGACATGGTCTTATTGGAGGGAGCCGGGGTGTCCAGGAGCCACACTCACCTCTGCGTTGAGGCGATCAGCATAAACCACGTGGGACACCACAGGGTTGATCGGGATAACAACAACCGACAGGATCACACTCACCAGTGCACCTACACCAACCAAAGATTTGAGATGATTCTTCAGTAGCATCCCAAGATTCGACATCACTGATGAGATATTAACTTGTGGGCGAACCGACAACCACGGTGAGGGCACAGACCCTTGATCGTACACCGAAGGCTGCACTCCAGGAAAAGGATGAGGACCCATACCCATCAGTCTATCTCCCGACACCCGTCTCCTGCTTGCCCAACCACGACTCCTGCTTGCCCAACCACGACTCCTGCTTGCCCAACCACGACTCCTGCTTGCCCAACCACGACTCCTGCTTACCCAACCCTGTCTCCTGCTCGCATAACCCCCGTCTCCCTGGTCGTCCAACCCCCGTGTCCTGCTCCCCCACCCCGTCACCCTGCGCGAAGTCGCAGGGTCCACCAGTCGCCACCAATCACGTCACCCTGCGGAGCGCAGCGACTCGCAGGGTCCAGACTACCCAGTTGTTTGACTGTAGATTCTGGATTCCGCGACTTCGCGCGGAATGACCAGGGGGTGACTGTGGAGACCGCCTCCCGCGACTTCGCGCGGAATGACCAGGGGGTGACTGTGGAGACCGCCTCCCGCGACTTCGCGCGGAATGACCAGGGGGTGACTGTGGAATCTGGATTCTGCGACTTTGCGCAGAAAGACGGGATGGGGTGTGATCCGCAGAATGACGAGCGGGGGTCACGGGCTTCTCAAAGCATCGAGGTAGTTCCCGCGCTGGGCATCACTGAGAGCGAGAATGCCCATGACTAGGGTGGGGTTCCTGATGTGACCGGCAGAGATCGCCTCCAGGAGATGATCGACTTCGGCCCATCCGATCTCCATTTCGGCTTCCTCGCCCTCCAAGCAGAAACCCTCAGGACGATCAATGACAGTCAACTCACGGGCGAGAAAGATACGTGTGAGCTGGGTGGAACACCCAGGCGAAGCATAGGCATCAACGAGGACTACCCATGACTCAGCACTCAAACCCAGCTCCTCAACTAACTCCCTTTGGGCTGTGGTCAGCAGGTCCTCACCAGGATCAACCAGACCCGCGGGTGCTTCGAGCAGGATCGCGCGAACCGGATGGCGATACTGTTTCAATACTGCGACCCTGCTGTGATCATCCACAGCAATGATGCCCACAGAGTTCGGGTGACGCAGATAATTCCTCACCACCGTACCTCCGGCAGGAAGACTCACCTCATCAACAACAAAATCCATGAGAACACCCTTGGTCTCTTGGACACACTGGCTTGCCCACTGTGTGGGTTCATCGCAAAGATCAGCCAACGACCACTGGCTCATGAATTCTTCTTTGCCACAGCCGCTTCGACAAAACCAGTGAACAGCGGATGAGGATTAGTGGGACGAGACTTCATCTCAGGGTGGGCTTGGGTGGCCACAAAGAATGGGTGCATTGTTTGAGGTAATTCAATAAACTCCACCAGAGTCGAATCTGGGGAGGTTCCCGAAATGACTAGGCCCGCGTCTTCGAGTTGCTTGCGGTAGGCATTGTTCACCTCATAGCGATGGCGATGCCGCTCCGAAACCTTCGTTGCCCCGTAAAGGGAAGCAACCAGGCTTCCTTTCAATAATTCGGCCGGGTATGCCCCCAGCCTCATCGTTCCGCCCATGTCCCCGTCACCAGAAACAATATCCACCTGCTCATCCATGGTTGCAATGACCGGATGGGCAGTATCAGGATCGAACTCGGTTGAAGCAGCTCCCTTCAACCCAGCCAAAGAACGTGCCACCTCGGTGACCATGCACTGCAACCCCAGGCACAGCCCCAAAATCGGGATATTCTTCTCGCGCGCGTACTGGATAGCGCCTATCTTTCCCTCCACCCCACGGATACCGAAACCACCAGGAATGATCACACCATCAGCCCCACTCAACAGCTCGTCAGCAGTCTTAGGGTTCTCGCATTGATCAGATTCCACCCACTGGATGTTCACTTTTGCCCAGTTGGCGAATCCACCCGCACGCAGAGCCTCCGAAATAGAGAGGTACGCATCGGGCAGGTCGATATATTTCCCCACCAAAGCAATATTCACCTCATGTTTTGGCTCATGGACGCGAGCTAGCAG
>WRIC01000029.1 GCA_009782915.1 Propionibacteriaceae bacterium
GAATCGTTCCGGGTCACTCAGACTGCTGGCCAGTAATGCGAAAGCAACGACCACTGCCCCGAGCCATATGGACACAGTGAAAATGTGGAGGGTTTTCACCAGTCTCAGTGTCGCCCGCGATGGTTGGCGCTTCTTGGCTGCAGTGGTGGTGGGCTGAGTCATGAGTGATGGTCCTTTTCTTGGCGCCATGAGTCTAGCAGTGAAGCATGTGCCGCGCATAGATTATGAGTGCACATCCAATACTGCGACGTGGTGATCTTCGTACACGAAGAAAAATGTTTTGTTCAAGAATTTTCTCCACTGTCGCTCTGGCTCCACGTTGTCGGGATGCTGCTTCCCTAACTCGAAATCAAGAATTGGTGCATAACCAAAGTCGTGGTCGCAATGCCATACGCCGTCCAGTCCAACCATACTGGTGGGTAACCGATGAAAAGCCTCACGACAGCTCACTATTTCATCAACGGAATAAGCGATTGACATCGCTTCTCAGTATCGTGCTGACTTTTCTGTCACTGAGGTTGTTTCCCAGGGCGAATTGTACGATGAAAATGGACTGTACTGATGATCGCTGGCATCTCTGCCATGATTGCCCGGGATGCCTACCGTGATTTCGAAGATGTCTCCTCCGTCGAGGCCTTGAGGGTCGAAGAGCCCAAGTCCGTATTTGTGGCCAATCGTGACCACCTGCAACATCACGTCATCCTCATCCGCTGGTGTGAATGTGGGGTCTGGATTCTGCGACTTCGCGCAGAATGACGGGGTTGGGTGCGCATGAAGACGAATGGAGGTGCAGCTGTTGTGACTAGGGGTCTGTCCCCACAGGGTGTGGTTGTTGACAGACTCGAGCGATAAAAATCGCAGGGCTCATGACAGTGCGAGATTTCTGATGAGCACCCAGGCGATGCCACCCACTAGTGCCCATACCCACCACAAGCGGCGTACAGCCGCGGGAGTCCAGTAGGCAGGAATCGTACGCTTCAGAAAAAGCAACTCCACACACCAACCCAACCACCGTGCGACAAAGAGGGCACCCACAATCAACAGTGCAGAATTGTGGCGCCAGGCTCCGACGACATCAAAGTGAAGTAGTGAATCCGCCATGCGCGTACCACCACAAAAAGGACACTGCCACCCGGTGAGAATTAGCATCCCACAAGGCAGATGAACAGGGGTGAACCTGAGCAGCCCAACCAACCCCATACCAACCAGTCCGGCGACGAAACCAGCGAGAACATTGTCACGCAGAGATGGTTTCCCCAACTGTGGAACGATGGGTGGTGTTGTCATGGGACCAGCTCAACACTGCCACGCAAGGTAATTCCCTGGTGGGCGAAAACACTAGACAACATCACGGGTGGACCCTCAATTCGGAAATAGTATGGCGCACATCCGGCATCAGATGCATGGCATCACCAGGAACTGAAGCATAGTAAACCGATGAAGTCATGTCAGAAGTACGGACGATGATGACGATCGCGATCTCGTTGGTGGTGGGCAATCGGGGAATCTCGAAGTGCAGATCGTACTCGGTATACCAGGCTTCGTAACCATCCACTGTGT
The DNA here is from genome assembly GCA_009782915.1 of Propionibacteriaceae bacterium. GTDB lineage: Bacteria > Actinomycetota > Actinomycetes > Propionibacteriales > Propionibacteriaceae > WQYJ01. Next base: position 1,561 of record WRIC01000029.1, read on the forward strand.
ACGCTTCGGACTTGATCAACTCAGGGGTCACCAGAGCGTTACCTTCGGGCCCTTTGTAGAAGGCGCCAAAGATACACTTGTTAACAATCTCGGAGGCTTTCTCTGGCTCATAGAACCCATCGCCAGCATAGAGTTCACCAACGAGAATGTTGGCGCCCCAGGAGGCTTCCTTGTGAACGATCACCCATTGGGCTGCGACATCGCGCCCAAAAGGAACCCGTGAATCACCATAAGATGGTGCTCTCCACGGATCACCGAGTTGGGGGAACGACAGTCGCCCACCATAGACCCTGCCGTCACCAGTAGGGTGTTCTTGTCGTGTGTCGTCGTAGTTCGCACGAGGGCACACTTCTGTTGTTGGGCTTGCCGTGGCTATAGGTGATTCTTCCTCGATGGTTTCGATATGCTCCACTGTGCCCAGCGAGCGGATGACCAGAGCGACAACCAGGACAACTGCGAGAAGGATGACACCGAGAACAAGGATTAACCCTGTGGGTGGTTTTGTCTTGGTTTGTGAAAGAGCAAGATATTGACTGTACGCGTTGGTGTCTGGTGTAGTGGCTTGGTTGAACCTTGGTGGTTGTGTGGTGGAGGATTGTGGGGCTCCAGGTTGCGTCATTGGTGCGTCAGCCCACCGCGCACCATCGAAGTATCTGAGTCCTGGTTGACCACTTGGGTCTGGATACCATCCTGGTTGCGCCATCTCTTTCCCCTCACTGTTGGGTCCCTTGCAGTAGCGCTCAGACTAGACGACATATTTCTTATCGTCGTGTGTTCATGGTCTCTGAGCTGGCACAGGGGAACACCGTGTATTCCTCCAATGATAGCACTTCAGCGTTGATGCGTGTCCGGGGGTGGGTCGATGGATAACAAACCCATAACAACGCGCTACACTGGATGAGATTGATCATCAGCCACCTGGTGTTCGATCCCCAACACAATGAGGAGTTCACCATGTCCGATGAGAATTTGAATCTCGATCCCACCCAACCAGTTGACCCCACTATTCCTCCTTTGCCGGAGTACGGTCAAACCACCCCCGCCCAGCCTTATGCGCAGCCCTACGTTCAGCCAGGTATGCCTGCTGCTGGTATGCCCGCCTATCCTGGGATGGTTCCCGGAATGCCCGGTGTCGTACCCGTGCCGTGGACGGCTCGTGCCTATGGTGCACTCATTGACTGGATTCCCATTTTTGTCGCCGGGTTCATTGTTGGTCTCGTTGGAAACCAGGCTTTGTACTATATCGTTATGCTCCTTGCTGGCGCCTATGGTATCTACAACATTGGATATCTCGGCGGAACCACGGGTGTGACTTTCGGCAGAAAAATGGCTGGCACGAAATTGGTGAGTGAACAAACTCTCCTACCCATTGGAGCTGGACCAGGTATTGCACGTTATTTCGTCCATTTCCTCGACTTTTTGATCTGTGGTATTGGTTTCCTGTTCCCGCTGTTCATGGAGAAGCGTCAAACTATCGCTGACATGATCATGAAGACCATCGTCATCAAGGATGACTCCGCAGGCTCCATGAGGTAGTCCTATCGACGGTCAACCGTTGATGCATACATCAACCCATTGACGGAAAACGGGCCCAGATTCGTGTACGAGTCTGGGCCCGTGTCTTCTTTCCCTCACCCTGCGCACCTTTTCCCCCTCACCCTGCGCACCTTTTCCCTGTCACCCTGCGCACCTTTTCCCCGTCTCCCTGCGCGTAGTCGCAGGGCCCAGACTGCCCAGTTGTTCGACTGTTGTGTCTGGATTCTGCGACTTGCGCGCAGAATGACGGGATGGAGTGTGCAGAATGACGGGGTTGAGTCTGCAGAATGACTTCACCCCCATCTCTCTGCGTGACTCACACCGTCACCCTGCGCGTAGTCGCAGGGTCCAGACTGCCCAGTTGTTCGACTGGGGAGTCTGGATTCTAACCAAGACCGTAGGCTTGGTGGATCATCCAGATGGGGTGGTGGACTTCGGCTCCGGTGGAGGAGGCGATCTGCCAGCGGCAGGTCTCGGTGTCACACAAAGCGAGGTGGGGGTTGACCTCGATCACCTTGTCGAAGAGGGGTTTGCCGACTGCTTGGGCGATGGCGTACTTCTCTTTCTTCAGGCCGTAGGTTCCGGCGATACCGCAACACGTGGCCTCGGAATCGATCACAGTCAAACCGGGGATGAGTCGCAGTACATCGAGGGCAGGCAAACCCATGCCTTGGCTCTTGAGCTGGCAGGGGGCGTGATACGCCACGGTCTGGTTGATCGGCTGGAAGTCGAGGGGGAGATCCCCCGATTCTGCGAGGGAAAGCAGGAACTCGCAGACGTCACGAACACGGGTTCCGACCGCGGTGAGAGTCGGGTCGGTCATGCCCAGGATCTCGCGTGCTTCGTGTTTGAGCATTCCCGCACACGAAGCCGCGGAAGCAATGATCGGCGTGCCAGGTTCGATGTTGAGCTGCTGGGCAAGCTTGTTGACATGGGTACGTGCCGAGTCAAACAACCCATTGGATTGGAGGGCGAGACCACAGCAACCCTGTTTCGGTGTGACCACCTCGTACCCCAAAAACTCCAAGACCTCAACAGTTTTGATGGAGGTTTCCACCTCGAAAAATTCGCCGGCGCATCCGTGGAAGAACACCACTTTTCCACGGGTCGGTGTGGGAGGGGTGTGTTTCTTCCACCAGGAAGAGAAGGTACGGCTGCCGGCTTTCGGCATGGGAGCATGGCGGTGGATACCGAAGAGTTTTTCGATGAACCATCGTACGGGTGGGAGGCTCAGCTTCCAGTTGGCGATGGGGGCGATGGGTGTCATGACCTTGCCAAGCAGGGTGGTACGCGAGATGATGCGATCCCTGATGGGCATGTGGTTCTTTTTCATCACAGCACGGGCTTGGGAGTTGATTTCAGCGATCTTGACTCCTTGGGGGCACACCAGGGTGCAGGTTCCACACGAGGAGCAGTAATCTAAGGATTGATCCACTGAATCGCCATGGCGATAGCGCTCGGCTTGGGGCCCCACAAACTTCGGTCCAGGGAACTTGGGGGTGACTGCCATCACTGGGCAGTGGGTTTCGCAGATCGTACACTTCACACATTGGTCGAGACTCATCCGAGCCAGCAGGTCGTGTTGGTCGTGGGCGGTTGTCACGATCGGTCACCTCCCAGGATGGATTCGGCTGCTTGGTAGGCGGAGGCGATAGCGATCCCATCCCCAGATTTTTCGATCCACCTCTGTGCACCAGCAAGCAATCCGCCAACGACATAGAGATTGTGATATATCGGTTTCTTTGGCTTGCCGGGGTCCACGACCCTCATCGAAGGATCCACTATGACACCCACTTCGAATAGTGGTTGAGGTTTCCAATAATCACCAGTGATCAGGTCTAGGCGATCGGCGCCAGCCAGTGGCAGATCGAAGAGAGCTTCGCGTACTTTTCCATATGAATCGACAACCAAGGCGCCCGACTCAAAACCCCCACCACCGTAGATGACGTTGTCGCCGGAGTAGGTCTGGTCGCGGCCAGCTTGATGCAGAGTCACCGACGTGATGTGGTCCTTGGTGGCAGTGAAACCTGTGACCTTGGAGCCGAGTACGACTCGTACCCCCCATTCTTTGGCTCGCTTGACCAACTGGTTGTTCAGCCTTATTCCCGGAATCGAGGGGGGAGCCATGATGACTTCCACCACTGGACGTTGCAGAGCTTCCGTTAGCCGAGAGTGAGCATCGGTGTGGAGTCCCAGAATCGCTGGTAGGAGGACGGCATCCTCGTCCCCGATGGTCGCCACGATTTTATCGACAAATCGAGAAAGGAAATCGGGGTTGTCGAGGGCCTGGGCGTAGTGGACTGGGGAAGAATCCACCTCACCTGGCCGGGCCGGCAAATCAATCCAGTACGGGCGGGTCTGGATATTGGCTGTCCGGGTGAGGTTCTCTGCAATGAGCCCGGGGGAGAAGTCTTTGATCTGCTGAATACCCACGACGGCGAATCGGGGAACATCAGGGAACACCATGGAGGGAGGAACGAGGTACGTGGGTCTCATGGCACCCAGAGCTGTGGGGACAAAATGGTTGGTCTCATCGCTGGGTTGGAGAAGACCAGCAGTCTGATCAGTGAACCATGAGATGGCGGTGCTGATTGTCGTGGAGCTGAGAAACGCGTAAGGATGATCGGGATGGGCCTTGATGAACCCACTCATCTCAGTGAAGGGCGCTCGGACTGGCTGGTTTTCGACGTACCCCAACACATCAATAGTTCCCTGGCTGAGGGGCAACCCACCTTCGCCGAAACTGAGCAAGGTCACAGCTTGCCCCGACTCCGCTAGACGAATACTCGCCGTGAGCCCGGCTAACCCAGCCCCGATGACGATCGTGTCAGTCATGATGCCATCTCCTTGCCCAGCGGGTCTCCGAGAGGATCGGGTTCAACATTCACTGCAGAGGGTACGTGGGTGATGTCGAGGGTTCCTTGGAGAGTCCAGTGTGAGAGGGCCAACTGTCGTACCTGATCGCCCAGAAGAATCGGCCAGAGCCCAATCCAGCGATTCTCCAGGAAAAGCTTCAACAAACCCATGGCACGCTCGGTTTCCACCCCAACGCTCTGGGCGATACCAGCAGCGCGAGTGGAACAGAAAGTCCCCTGGCAAGGTCCCATACCCAGACGGCACTGGCGCCGCAGATCATCGAAACTCGCGTGAGGATACTCGTGCAGCAGATCAACGAACTTCTGCTTGGTCACCAGTTCGCATTCACAGATGATGGGGGAATCGCCGCGGTTAGTTTCGCGTTCGCGTAGGCGTTTGGTTACCTGATAGGTATGTCCCGGTGTGGACCCTGGGCACATTTCATCTGCAGTACGACAGGGGGTGGATCGACCGAGTTGCTCCTCCATGGCGTTGACGATGTGCTCGGCCATAAGACGGTACGTGGTGAGTTTACCCCCGCCAATGGTGAGCAGACCGCGTACGCCGTCTCTCTCGTGATGATCAATGACAGCCATTCCGCGGCTCATGTGGCGAGTATCACTAGCTTTAACCCGGTCGTCTTTGATGAGCGGGCGGGCCCCCGCCCACGCGTGGACCGCGCGAGCCTCGCGAAAACCAGGGATGAGCACTTCGCCCGCATCGAGCATCTGCTGAACCTCAGCGCGTTCGATAGCTAGGTGATCGGCGTCACTGACTTTAACATCAGTCGTACCAATAATGCACACAGTGTGAACAGGCACAATGATGTCCCCATCAGCAGGGGGGATACAGCGGTTGACCACGGAATTGACCAAGCGGTGGTTCATGGCGACCATGATCCCGCGCCCAGGAACCACATTGACCGGTGGGAGCCCAGCCATTTCGCTGATCCTACCCGCCCAAGGTCCCGCGCAATTCAACACAAAGGAGCAGTCGATGGTGAGTTCTTCGCCACTGCGTAAGTCGGTGGCGCTCACCACAGTGATCTGCCCATCACTGTGGTGAATGCTGGTGACCTTGGTGTAGGTCAGCACTTGTCCACCATGCTCGCGGGCCGAGTTCGCTGCACCCCAGATGAGTTTCCAGCCATCGACCGTACCGTCGCGCACGGTGAAAGCACGCTGAATATGCGGATTGAGTCGGGGTTCACGGGTGAGGGCTTCACCGGGTGTGATCTCTTCGGCCCACATCCGGGCAACCTGAGCACCTGCAAGAAAGAGGTCCCCGAAGTTGGGGTCATCCTGCTCGGCGACAACGAAGAGCCCACCAGTTGGTTCGATGGCGTCAGACTGGATGCGGGTGAGAATAGTGTTCTCTTGCGCGCACTCCCGAGCGGATTCCGGATCAGACACCACATATCTCCCACCCGAATGAAGGAGCCCATGGAAACGTCCCGAGGTTCCGTGAGCCAGGTCAGCGCGATCCACCAGGATCGTACGGTACCCGCGCATGGCACAGTCACGAAGGACACCCACACCCGTGGATCCACCCCCAATGACCACAACATCTGCACTGAGCTTCCGCATCGAAACCTACCTGATTGACTACTGTCCTACCGTAGCAATCTCCGCGATGCCAGGACAGAGTTTCCCACCTCAAGGTTTCCCGTGTTCCGCGTGTGAATGTGAGAAATCGTGCACAACCCCTCAGACGTGCCGCAGTTGTGAATCGTAGAGATGCAGGATCGTAGCGTTGTCGCTGTTCGTTTCATTGTCCCAGCGACCCCACCACCCTCATCCTACGTGCGGGCGAAACCCACTATCACCGTCGCCC
>WRIC01000030.1 GCA_009782915.1 Propionibacteriaceae bacterium
CGCACCCCACCCCCGTACGCCCCTGCGCACCCCACCCCCGTCACCCTGCGCGAAGTCGCAGGGACCAGAAATCACATTCTCACAATTGTGGAGTCTGTTCAATTCTGAGTTCTCACGCATACTCGTTAGACTTGTTCAACGAATCTCAGCACCCAGCATCGGAGGATCATGGCCAGCGAACGCGCAAAAAAGCTTGCTGCTGAACAGAAGGCAGCCGTCAAAGCGGAGAAGCAACGCAAGAAGCATTCCGAGGATCCCCAGGACTGGGGACGGATGCGTCAATTCCTGGAAGCCTTCAAGGTGGTCAGGAAGAATGACAAGCTGGCTGTTCCACTGATGATCGGCGGTTTCCTGCTGGTTGTTGGGATTGGTGTTCTGCTGTCGTTCTTCATGGATCCGTGGTGGATTTGGATCGTCTTTGGTGTGGCGTTTGGTGTCCTTGTCCCCATGTACGTACTGTCGTGGCGTTTGAAGGGTGCGATGTATAAACAGTACGCCGGCCAGCCGGGCGCAGCCGAGGTGGCGTTGAATCTGTTGAACAAGAAGTGGGTGAAGGACCCGGTGATCGCGGTGGATCGTCACCAGAATATTGTTCACCGCGCAGTGGGTCCTGCCGGGATTGTGTTGGTGGGCGAGGGTCAGCCTGGGCGCGTACGCGAAATGTTGGCCACGGAAACCAAACGCCATGAGGCGATCAAGTATTCCGTACCTGTCACCAGCATCCTCATGGGTGAGGCCAAGAATCAGGTTCCCCTGCCCAAGTTGGAGAAGCACATCAAGAAACTCCCCAAGGTGATCAAGGCCTCCCAGGTCACTGAGATTGCCGCACGGCTGAAAGCCCTCGACGGTTCAGGCCCAAGAATCCCCATCCCCAAGGGCCCCATGCCCTCCATGAAGGGTGGCCGCGCCGCCCTGCGCGGACGCTAATGACCCCCGCCGTCTCCCTGCGCGAAGTCGCAGGGTCCATCAGTCTCAACTACTGTTGACGACTCAGTGGATTCTTCGACTTCGCGCAGAAAGACGGCGGTGGGGACAGGGCGTTTGTCACATTTTGGTATGTCATTCCGCGGAGCACTGCGAGTCGCGCTGGCGCGCTCCGCAGCACAGGCTCCGCGACTCGCGGAATCCAGACTATTCAGTCAGTCACTGATCCCCAGGAACTCTTTCCACGTCGGAAACTCGCGTACTGCTTGTTCTTTGGCTTGGTCGTAGCATTCGCCGAGTAGACCAACATCACGGGTGTTGTTGGCGACATTCATCTGCTCGGGGATGACGAGCAGGGCTTTGCCTTGGCGCTCCAGCTCGAAGAGTTCCTCGCGGGTGGCATTGTATTTCTGGTTGCGCCCAGCAATACCGGTGGCGACGTTGGGATGTTTGCGATAGAAGAGTTTGGTGAAACCCCCACCCTTGTAGGGTGTCTTGACGTACGAGCGTTCCTGGGTCAACACCACAAAGAATTTAGTGAATCCTTCCTGTTGGGCAATGGGCAGTGGGATTCCCCCACCAGCACCGAGCGCCCCATCGACATACATCGTTCCGCCCAGGGTCACCGATGGCATCATGAGTGGGATGGCCGAGGAGGACCACACTTTGCGCATGAGATCGATGCGGTCGGTGATCGACTCGCGATCCCAGTAGATGGTTTCCCCGATGTCGGCATTAAAGGACCCGAGTCGCCAGCGTGCGGGGTTCGCCATGAAAGTCTCGTAGTCGAAGGGCAGGGGCCCATCAGGCAGGGGTGCTTCCTCATAGATGTGTTTGGCGTTGAACATTCCTTTGCCTTGGATCCAGGTACGCCACGAGCCGAGTTTGGGGTGCCCAGCGAAATCCACAAAAGACTTACGGGCACGGGGAGCATCGCGAGCAATATAGTTCACGGTGTTGGAGCTGCCGGAGGAAATCCCGGCCACGTAGTCAAAGAAGACCCCCTGCTCGATCAGGTGCGCCATGATCCCAGCGGTGAACGCCCCGCGCATCCCTCCACCCTCAAGAATCAGCGCCGTATCAAAGACATTGCTTTCCATGCCCCTCCTTGCCCAATGTTGTGCTGAGGTCGATTCTAGCGGGGGAGAGCACAAGAGGGGCACAAGGGGACGTACCTTTTGTGTTGCTGACTCCTCCGTCTCTCTGCGCACTTTACCTCCGTCACCCTGCGGAGCGCGCCAGCGCGACTCGCAGTGCTCCGCGGAAGGACGGGGTGAGGGTGTTCCATCACAGGGGAATGCCACTGCCAGTAAAGAACATCCGTGTGAGAAACACTGCAAGTGAGAGAATAAGTATTTCTGGTTCGCCTTCTTCGATCTCGATGGTGAATCTTTGTATCGTGAATCGGCTCGTGCGGGTGATGCGCCCATGGAGACCGCCATCCATGTCACAGATGTCGAACACCTTGTTTTGCTCATCACCAGTGATAAACCAATTTGGCCCCAATATTGCGTGACGTGTTGTCTTGTTCATCGAATACCAGCGTGATGATTTGTCGTACACAACTGTCGCGCTGAGTACGCCATCCTGGTAGATATCAAACGATGGATGTCGTGAACGCATGCTGACCAAGCGTGACTTCAAGGTGGCAAGAGTGTGCCCATTCGCATCGTGAAGATTGAATCTCTTGGGGAACTTGTTCTTCGCTGTGAAACAGATTGTGTTTGCACTGTCTTTGATGGTGTAGGAATCTCGACCTTCAGAGATGGCCCATTTATCTTGTTCCAGATAGTACGTGGTCACTTTTGTGTTACCCCCCAGTTGCGTGAAGCGGAATAGGTGGTGTTCGGTATTTTCGGGCGATCCTCCAGGCAATAACCGCGAGACAGATGGCCCATCCTGCGACTATCGCTTCGATAGTCCACACAGCGACGTACCCTCCAACGAAAAGGACGAGGGAGGCGTCGACCGCAGTGTGCAGGGCAATAGCGAGCAGGAAGTACGACCATTTGCGTTGGCGTACTGCACAAAACACGATCACACTGAGCGAAATGTGGATACACATCGCGGTGATGCGTTCGAACAGCCCGGGTGTCAACATAAGGGGATTGGTTTGCCCGACTTGTTGCATGGACTCGGCGATGGCTTCGTACTGGTCGGGGGCGAGGGCTTCGAGCGCGGTGAGCCCACCGGTGTTGAACAGCAGCATCATCACCAGAGTGCTCACCATGGTGAGGGTGAAAACAAGCCACACTTCGATGCCACCATGTCCGACCCCATACATCAGGGAATCCCCGATAGCATTCTTCTTTTTGAGCAACCACTTGAAGGCGATGAAGCGCCCGAATTCCTCAACGAGTCCTGCGCGCAAGGCGAGTACGAGGGTGAGGATGATGGGACTGGCAATGAGTTGCTGCCCGATCACGGAGGTGGTCACTGCAATGATGAAGCAGACAAAGAACACCCCCATCCCCACAAAGAAACTCACCGCATTGACTTTGGTCAACCGCCTCACCACGTACCACCCGATAATCGGCATCAGCAGCGACACCACCACCAACACACCAACTGTCACCAGGTGAACCGTGGGAATCATGTTCCCATTTTACTCTGGTTGTTGCTGTTGTGAACTCGTGGGAAGCCCGTAGTTGTCCCCTTCATTGTCCGGCCCATCACCATGTGCCCAGCATGACGTTCCCGTGCACAGTTAACGCCCATCAGGGTCGTTTTCTGTGTACGCGAGCAACACAAAGGGTCCATCCCTGTGTTGGTCCCCCTGTGTTGCACCTATGTTGCATCACCTTGCTCCCCTATGTTGCATTACCTCATCACCGCATTTCTGCGGAGCACCCCAACCCCGTCTTTCTGCGGAGCACCCAAACTCCGTCTTTCTGCGGAGCACCCCAACCCCGTCTTTCTGCGGAGCACCCAAACTCCGTCTTTCTGCGGAGCACCCCAACCCCGTCTTTCTGCGGAGCACCCCAACCCCGTCTTTCTGCGGAGCACCCCAACCCCGTCTTTCTGCAGAGCACCCAAACTCCGTCTTTCTGCGGAGCACCCCAACCTCGTCTTTCTGCGCGAAGTCGCAGAATCCAGAAACCATATTCTCAACTGTGAGGAGTCTGTGGGTGAACATCAACCACGGGAGTCTCACCAATCACGGTTAACCACATATCTGGATCCTGCGACGCTCCGCGCGCAGGACGACGGGGTAATTGCTATGCGCTGGTTTCTTCTGTGCTATTTTCCCTTGTGGACCTGCATTCGTCTCACATGGATTTGCATTTCTGTGCGGTCGGGGGGCATCCTTATGCAGGCGCTTTTGTTCGGCAAAGTGTCGTGATAGTAGCAGTGCCCAGTCTCCGTCTTTCTGCGGAGTAAAGCGACTCGCAGAATTCAGAAGCAACAGTTATACAACTGGGGAGTCTGGACCCTGTGAGACGGCGCTTCGCCCGTCCGCAGGGTGACGGGGTTCGTGTCCCAACAATCAAGGAGGAAATGATATGAAGAAGGTACGCAAGATTCTGCCAGTGATGGTTCTTGCCTTGATGGTGGGGATGCTGAGTGCATGCGGGGGTACGGATGTTGAAACCCCTGAGCCAAGTAGCCCATCACCCACCATGGATACCCCCGTCGATGATGTGGCGGAACGCTCATTGGTTTATAACGACCACGAATTAGAAATCTACTCAAGTGTTGTCATCACTCATGGCGAGCGTGCTTCAGCAGATCCAGCGAGCGCATCGATAGCATTCTCCTATCAGCTGGTGAACAACATGCCGGCTACTGGAGACGCACCGGATCCGATGGGGGGCACAGCCCCAGATGGTGGCATTCTCATTGTCGTGTCCTCTATGAAGATTAATGGAATTGAGTGCGACCCAGGGCAGTACACCGATAGTTACACGATGGCGGTGTTCCCGGGTGATGACATCATGGATGAGCCCGAATCGCAGTTGGGGATGAATGCGGGAGGATGCCAGCTTCCAACCGAGCAGAATCAGCAGGATGAATACGAGATTGACAGAGGTATCACCTATCAAGTTTCAGGGCTGTTCGATATCACCGTGAAGGAGGGTGCGGATTGGAATCTGGTCGATACTGGCTTTTTCACTTTCACTATCCCCGCGAACTTCCCCGACGACACCTACCGTACTGATGAGGTCTGGACTTCCACGAAGTAATGTTTCACTACTTCCTGCAGTGTCAGCAAGTAGCAGTAGACATGAAGTCATGTCACTGGAATTGCTGGAACTTGTTGAGGCGGGTCGCGAACTCTCGCGTGAGGATCGCTACGAGCTTGCCCATCAGATGCTGGTGAGCGTTGACGAGGCAGTTGATGATCCGGGCGCAGTCGAGGAATCATGGAAAGCCGAGTTACGTCAACGAATTCGAGATATTGAGAATGATCCAAGTCAACTTGTCGATGGTCGGGAGACTATTCGTCAAGCTAGGGAGTTCATCGCCCAGCGTCGTGAAACGACCGTACTTGTCACTATGGTGTGCGGCGGGTTCCCATATACCGTTAATGGTCGTCACGACTGGTAACTGTGGACGCGAGCAACACAAAGGGGGTACGTCCTCTTCTGAGTTAAACCCACCGCCGTCTTTCTGCGCGAAGTCGCAGAATCCAGAAACCATATTTACCACCCGTAAGAGTCTGTGGGTGAACGTCAACCACGCCAGTCTCACCAATCATGGTTAACCGCATATCTGGATCCTGCGACCCTCCGCGCGTAGGAAGACGGGGGTGAGTGGGACTTCGTCGGTGCGTGGCTCGACGGGATCGTTGTTAGGGGCGAGTCTCTTATGTGGAATCGTCCGAAGTAATGTTGGAATCGAGTGACAGCGAATCCTCATGGAGTGTCAATGGAATATCCTGGCTCATGTGGAGGATGCGCCACACTGCAGTGTACTCTGGGTGTTCGATGTAGAAGATGAGGTATGGATATTTCTTCAGGGAGTAGGTTTGCAGTCCTGGAATATCTAAAAGCTCCGAGAACCTGTGCGAACCGCTACCTGGCCACGATCTGATGTGTTGTATAGCGGATTCCAGTTCGTTGATGAAATTTCCAGCAAGGCGACGGTCCACTTCTCGGTGGTAGTAGGCGACGGCATCACGGACATCAACTATTGCTTGCGCGCTGTGAACGACTGGTTTCACGCGAGATTCACCTGATTGCAGATCTCAAAGAGGTGAAGTACGCCTCATCCATGGGGGTCCAGGGGCCAGTTGCTCCGGCGAGAACACTATCTCTCAGTGTTGCAATGTCTTTTTCACGTCTGAGGACTGTTCTCACATACTCACTTGTGCTTTGGAAGCTTCCTTGGGTCACTTGCTGATCGACAAATGTCCGAAGATCGTCCGTGAGTGAAATATTCATGGTTGGCATGACACGAGTCTATCTCTGTTTGGCAAACTTTGCCATAGCTCGGTGTTTGCCCTTGTGGACTCACATTTGTCTCATGCCGGATTGCATTTTTGCGGG
>WRIC01000031.1 GCA_009782915.1 Propionibacteriaceae bacterium
AGGGTGGAGGAGTTCTCTCTCAAAGAAATGTGGAAGTCCCCCAATGGTACGATCCGCAATATCCTAGGTGGGGTGGTTTTCCGTGAACCTATCGTCATCGAGTCGATTCCTCGGCTGGTGCCCACATGGACTGAACCGATCATCATTGCTCGTCACGCCCACGCCGATCAGTACAAGGCCCAAGATTTTGTTGTCCCAGGCCCAGGCACACTCACCCTCACCTACACTCCCAGTGATGGTGGGCAGACCATCACCCGTACTGTTGCCGACTATGACGACGCAGGTGGTGTTGCCCTGGGAATGTACAACACCACCGAATCGATTGAAGACTTCGCTAGGGCTTGCTTCTCCTATGGTCTGGCGCGCAATGTTTCGGTCTACCTCTCCACCAAGAACACGATCCTCAAAGCCTATGATGGCGCCTTCAAAGACATTTTCGCCCGCATCTTGGCCACAGAGTACGCCGAACAGTTCGCCCAGGCTGGTTTGACCTATGAACACCGGCTTATTGATGACATGGTTGCTGCAGCACTCAAATGGACTGGTGGATATCTGTGGGCCTGTAAGAACTATGACGGGGATGTTCAATCCGATGTAGTGGCCCAAGGTTTCGGTTCACTGGGACTGATGACCTCAGTGTTGAGGACACCCGATGGATCCACTGCTTTAGCTGAGGCAGCCCATGGTACGGTCACTCGCCACTGGCGCCAGCATCAGCAAGGCAAACCCACCTCGACCAACCCGATCGCTTCGATCTTCGCTTGGACTGGTGGACTCAAACATCGTGGCAAACTCGACAACACCCCCGAGGTGGTTTCTTTCGCCGAGACCTTAGAGAAAGTCTGTGTTGACACTGTTAACCAAGGAAAGATGACCAAGGATCTTGCTTTGCTCATCTCCAATGACCAGACCTACCTGGAGACTGAACCTTTCATGGATGCCTTAGCTGAGAATCTTGCCTCAGCCCTCGGGTAAGGACCCCCACCAGTGAATATCTGGGCTAGCCTCGCCCTGATCGTGCTTCTCATCGTGATCAGTGGCATCTTCAGTGCCGCTGAGATGGCCTTGGTCTCGCTTCGTGAATCACAGGTACGGCAACTGGAGTCACGCAGTGATCGTGGAGCCAAGGTGGCGGCTTTGGCCAGTAACCCTAATCGGTTCCTCTCCGTGGTTCAGTTGGGTAGCATTTTTAGTGGTTTCCTGTCAGCTTCCGTGGGGGCCGCCTCCCTGTCGGGTTATGTTTCACCATCCTTGATGAGGTGGGGGATTCCCTCTGGGGCAGCCGACATCTTGGCCCTGATCCTTGTCACCATCGTCATCTCCTATTTCGCTATTGTTTTCTCGGAGCTAGCAGCTAAAAGGTTTGCTATGCAGAGAGCTGAGTCGGTGGCTCTTGCTCTGGCGGGTTTCATTGATGTGGTCGCCACTCTCGCTACCCCACTGATCTGGTTTCTGGGTGTGTCAACCAATGCGGTGGTGAAGCTGTTGGGCGGGGATCCACGTGCCTCCAAACAGGAGGTCAGCGATGAGGAGTTACGCCACATGGTCATCACCTCTACTTCTTTGACCCGCGAGGAGCGTGAGATCGTTGATGAGGTTTTCGCTGCTGGAGACCGGTCTTTGCGTGAGGTGATGGTTCCTCGAACAGAAACAGAGTTCCTCTCCGGGGACACCCCCGCGTACAAGGCTTTGCGTGACTTGGAAACGGGGACCCATTCGCGGTTCCCTGTCATGGGAGCCTCCGTGGATGACATTCTTGGTTTCCTTCATATCCGTGACCTGATGTACCTGGATTCCACTGATCGTTCTGCTCCGATCCGCCAGCTTGTCCGTCCGATCCTGTCGATCCCCGACACGGTGAGGGTCCCCCACGCTCTGGCTTTGATGAGGCGTGAAGGTTCCCACATGGTGATTGTTCGCGATGAGTACGGTGGGACCGCTGGAATCGTCACCCTCGAAGACCTTGTTGAGGAACTCGTCGGCGATATTCAAGACGAGTACGACCAGGAAGCTCCAGAAGTGATTTCGGGGGATGACCAAATTGAGGTGGAAGGGCTCCTCTCCTTGGAGCAGTTCGAGGATCTCACTGGTTTGATTCTCGCCGAAGGCCCCTATGATACGGTTGCTGGTTTCTGGGTGGGGGTACGCGGGGATCTTCCCGGTCTTGGTGATGCTATTGTCACAACGGTGGGTCATCGCACCATGGGGGATATAGAGGTGCCCGTGGAGATGACAGTGATAGAAATGGATGGTCGCAGGGCTGCACGCATCCGGGTGAGGAGAATCACCCCCGGACGTACTCAAGCGACGCCCAGTGGCGCCGCTTGAGTAGGTGAAGGGTGTTTAACGAAGGTCGTCTGGGTTGGGGTTGGGCCTATCAGTCTTGATGGCACCCATGATCTTGTCCAGACCCGTGGTTGAGTTTCCCTCTTCCGGCAAGATGATCCAAGCCAGAATATATCCAACAGCTCCAGGACCTGGCAGGAAAACCACAATAGCAGCTGTGATGAGCCTGACAATGGTGAGATCAGCGCCGAGATAGTCGGCTATGCCTCCAGCCACACCAGCGATAACGCGGTTGGACTTGGAGCGAATGAGTTGGCGGTTCGACATGATTCTTTTCCTTTCAATTACTGAATCTGAAAGCCAGTTGGTGGGTTCTGAGCATCATCATTGTTGGGAGGTTGCTCGGAGTAGAAGGAACCGATCTGGAAAGAGTCTCCCCCCAAAAAGGTTGTGGTATTGGCTTGCCCAGAACGCTCATCGAGTCGTCTTTGCCATGCTAGGCGAGCCTTCTCGAATTCTTTGCGCGTACGCCATGAGGTGCGATGGCGCCCTTTCACGATCAGGAAGGTGAGCGCAGCAACAAGCACAAGCACAGGTACGATCGCTGATCCACGACTGTGGTCGGAGATAATGCCAATGGAGATGATGATAGCGATGACAACAAGGATCCAGGAGGGTCCACGTTGGGGGCGTATCCCCAGTGCTTTATTGGAGGAATCCTCGGGGACAATCAGCCACAAAACGATGTAGATGACAAATCCTATCCCTCCAGTGAAACCCGTACCCAAAATGAAAAACAGGCGAATCAGCCAGACATCGAATCCGAGGAAATCAGACAGTCCGGCTGCGACACCAGCAAAACGCCGGTTCGCCATGTTTCGTCGAAGCTGAGTTGGTCTCATGTATCTAGAATGCACTGTTGCCCTGCACCGGCGCCACCCGGTGCCCCCCTGGTTTTCCCCTGATGGTCCGGCTAGGGGAGTGGGTGGGTGGTGGATTTCCTCAACTCATGTCATGCTGATGAGGTGAGTGAAATCGTGATCAAGCCACCGCGGGCATACCGACTGGTGGAATTGGGGCTCGTTGCTGGTGTGGCAGCGGGGATGAGCGCTCACTTCAAGATACCTGTGTGGGCTTTGAGGGTGGGTTTCCTTCTTGCCTGCGGATGGAAGCTGTCGGGCGCTATCGCATATGGGTTTATGTGGGTTCTCCTTTCACAACAACCCAAGAGCCTTCCCCTGGGTCTTGTGGTGGCTGAGAAGCAGGGACAACGAATCCCCACCCGTGTTTCATCGCTGCGACGCGTCGCGGGCTGGTGTGGGTCAGTCCTGATGGTTGTGGCTATTTCTTGGGGTATTCACCTCTATGATCACTCCTGGTTCGGCCAGGACGTCTTTGTGGTGTGTGCTCTCGGTTTGGGTATCGCGATCGTGTGGATAACCCACGAGATGGAGTGGTTCACCTGGGTCAAAGCGATCAGTGTCGTGGTTGGAATGCTGTTAGCCGGTGGAGCAGCCAGTGTGTTGGTCACTCACCGGTGGGCCGGGTGCGTCCATCGGGATCAGTGCGATGTTGTAGTGGGGGTTTTGGCAGACATGTGGGCTGTGATCACATCGAAACTCAACCAGCCCTATGACCTCTATGACGGGTATGTTTTCACCTCGTTTGCTGTCGGTTCAGCACTGGTGGTTTTAACTATTGCCCTGATCCCATGGTTCCTCCATCCGCGGCGTACTGCTGAAGAGAAAGAATTAGAACTGATCCAGCAAACCCGAGCAGAATTCGCCGCCCACCTCCATGATTCTGTCCTGCAAACACTGGCGGTTATTCAAAAACAGTCAACGGACGGGAAAGCGGTCGCACAGCTAGCTCGACGTCAAGAAAAAGACTTGCGTGATTGGCTCTATGCCGAGCAAGTCGAGGAAGAATCAGCGAAGTCAGCCCTCAAGGAAGTGATCTCCGAGTTGGAGGCCATCTACCCGGTGGCCGTGGAGTTGGTGACCGTGGGCGACCATGAGATGACTGTGGAGGTTGATGCGGTTGTTCGTGCAGCACGAGAAGCCATCCTCAATGCAGCCAAACACTCCCAGGCCGATAAGATCGACGTGTACGCTGAAATGAAACCAGAATGCCTGGAGGTTTATATCCGCGATCGTGGTCGCGGGTTCAAGGTTGATGACATTGGCGAGGATCGTCTGGGGATTCGCCGCTCTATCATTGACCGGGTCACACGGTTCGGTGGGCTGGTGAACGTACGCTCAACTGAAGGTGAGGGTACGGAGATATACCTGTCGATGCCGCTGAAGAAAGAAGGACAGCTATGACTGATCAAACACCGAAGCCGATAGCCCACTATGAAATCGAGGGCCAAGGGTTGCCCTGTGGTGATGTTGACCAGCAATCATCGGTGTCGCGTCGATACACGGTGGTCATTGTTGATGACCATGCTATGTTGCGTTCCGGTGTACGCCACGAGATCTCCGCCGATGTTGATGTTGTGGGGGAGGGGGAGGATGTGGCTAGTGGTGTGGCAGCTATTCAGCAGCACAACCCTGATGTTGTTCTGTTGGATGTGCATCTGCCCGGTGGTGGTGGCGCTGAGGTGATGAAGCAGGCGGGGATGCCTGAGGTGCGGTATCTGGCTTTGTCGGTCTCCGATGCGGCCGAAGATGTGATTGGTACGATCCGCGGTGGGGCACGTGGATATGTGACCAAATCGATTTCAGGTCCGGAGCTTGTCGATGCGATCATCCAGGTTGCTGAGGGGGACGCTGTCTTTTCACCCAAATTGGCGGGTTTCGTGCTGGATGCTTTCTCCGGCTCGATCGAGGTGACCTCAGTGGATGAAGACCTGGATCGGTTGTCTCTGCGCGAACAAGAAGTCATGAGACTCATTGCGCGAGGTTACTCCTATCGGGAGGTCGCTCGGGAGTTGTTCATTTCTGTGAAAACCGTGGAGACCCATGTCTCCTCCGTGTTGCGCAAACTACAATTGTCGAACCGCCACCAACTCACCCGCTGGGCGACGGATCGTAAACTTGTGTGATCGAGTGAAAGCTAGCGCTTTTTCCTGTTGTGGAGCGCGCCATAGACGACCAAAACCAGCGCTGATCCTGCGATGGCGATCGCCCAGGTTCGCAGGTCGAATAATCCACCCAATCCGATTCCCAGGAGTTCCGAGGAGAGGATTCCTCCCACGAGCGCTCCAACCACACCACAGATGATGGCAGGGATCAGCCCAGGACCAATGCGTCCAGGAACCAACAGGCGTGCAACAGAACCGGCGATCCCGCCGAGAATGAGAAAACTAATAATACCCATGACCCCATCGTAACCCATCGATTCTCCCCACCAACACTCAGGTTCACCCTGGATGGACCCTGATTACCAGCACAAGGGGACGGGGCGTTTGACACGCGCTAAGCAATAGGGGGCGGGGGGGGTTGGACCCGCCGTGTGTGCAAAACCCCCCGCCCCCCCCCCCCACC
>WRIC01000032.1 GCA_009782915.1 Propionibacteriaceae bacterium
TCTGCTTGCCTTCCAGACAATCGTCTTGCTCATCATCACGATACTCTCGGTCTACAAACCAGCGTTGCGCAAGAAAACTGCAAGAAACTAGGCTCACACCAGAATCAGTTTCGCTTTCTGGAAGCTCTTGATGGTGGTGTAGCCGGTTGAGGCAAGGGTACGGCGAAGGGCGCCCACCAGGTTCATGGAACCATCAGCAACCACGCTTGGCCCGAGCAGGATCTCTTCGAGGCTCGCAAGAGTCTCAACCTGCTGGCGAAGCCCACGCACCAAGGTTGGATGCCACACCTCGCGGCCCCAATGGTAGCCCTGGCCGGGTGCCTCAGTGGCTCGCGCCAAAGGAACCCCCACCATCGCGGCGTCGGCACCACAAGCGAGAGCCTTTGCAATGTCACCCGAGCAGGTGATGCCACCATCAGCGATGACCGCTACATAACGCCCACCGGACTCATCCATGTAGTCACTACGGGCCACTGCAGCCGCTGAGATCGCGGACGCCATGGGCACTTCGATACCCAGTACGTCACGGGTGGCCTGACGCGCCCCTCCACCGAAACCGACGAGAATACCCACAGCACCAGCCCTCATCAGGTTCAGTGCCGTGAAATAATCCACGCATCCCCCCACAATGACCGGCACATCCAAGGAGTGGATCAGCTCCTTCATGTCGAGGGCATCCCTGGTTTCCGACACGTACTGGGCAGACACCGACGTACCAGTAATCACCAGAAAATCAGCGCCCGCCTTCTCCACGTGACCCGCAAACTGACGTACCGTCTTCGGACTGAGTGCGGCAGCGAAAGGGACACCCGCATCATGGATCTCAGCCAAACGCTGATCGATGAGCTCCGCTTTGATCGGTTCAGCATAGAGCCGCTGCATAGCTTGGACAGCGTCGATCTCGTTGGTGATCTTGGCGAGAGAATCAAACTGCGCAGACGGGTCAGCGTACCTTGTCCACAATCCTTCCAAGTTGAGAACCCCCAAACCGCCCAGGCGACCCATCTCGATCACTGTTGCCGGTGACATGATCGAATCCATGGGGGCAGCGATCAGCGGGAAATCGAGGCTCACCGCGTCAATCCTCCAGCTCAGATCCACGTCCACGGTGTCGCGGGCGCGCTTCGTGGGAACAATCGCCACCTCAGAGAGGTCATAGGCTTTTTCCATCCCGTTGTCCGGGGTGATTCCATACATGAAAGTCCTAGTCGTTGAGGGAATAGTTGGGGGCTTCGACAGTCATTTGAATATCGTGGGGGTGGGATTCGCGCAACCCCGCTGAGGTGATGCGCACGAAACGACCACGGGTTTTCAACTCATCAATAGTGGCCGAACCGGTGTAGAACATGGATTGGCGCAACCCCCCAATGAGCTGGTAGGCCACCGCCGCCAGGGGACCACGATAGGCGACCTGGCCTTCAATTCCCTCGGGGACAAGTTTGTCCTCTGCGTCCACATCCGCTTGGAAATAGCGGTCCTTGGAGTACGATCCTTTGCGCCCGCGGGTAGCCATTGCGCCCAGTGACCCCATTCCACGGTACGACTTGAACTGCTTGCCGGAAATGAACACCAGCTCGCCCGGGGACTCCTCGCAACCAGCAAGCAGGGAACCAACCATGACCGTACTCGCTCCTGCGACAAGCGCCTTGGCAATGTCGCCGGAGTATTGGAGTCCACCGTCACCGATAACTGGTACGCCCGCTGGCGCGCACGCTCGTGCTGCTTCCTGGATTGCAGTGACCTGGGGTACGCCCACACCGGCAACCACGCGGGTCGTACAAATCGAACCCGGGCCCACACCCACCTTGACCCCATCGGCACCCGCATCCACGAGCGCTTTTGCACCCTCAAAGGTGGCCACATTCCCACCCACAATATCCACCTCTGTGGCGAGGGGTTCGGCTTTGAGTTTGCGGATCATGTCCACCACTGCGGCTGAATGCCCGTGGGCGGTGTCCACGATGATCACATCCACCCCGGCTTCGATCAGGGCCATCGCGCGGGCGTACCCATCACCAAAGAAACCCACAGCTGCACCAATTCTGAGCCGCCCCGCAGGGTCTTTCACAGCATTCGGGTATTTATCGGATTTGACGAAGTCTTTCAGAGTGAACAGGCCGGTGAGCTTGTTGTTCGCGTCCACCAGCGGGAGTTTCTCGATCTTGTGTTTCGCCATGAGACCAAGAGCCTCCTCAGCGGGGATCCCCGGATAACCAGTCACCAAGGGCATCGGGGTCATCACATCGCGTACCAGCTTCTTCGGATCATCCTCAAACCTCATGTCCCTGTTGGTAACAATTCCGATCAGCAGACCATTGTCGTCGATCACAGGCACCCCGGAGATGCGGTAGGTTCCGGCCATCTCATCGACCTCACCAATGGTTTTATCCGCGGTGATCGTGATCGGTTCGCTCACCATGCCGGCTTCTGATCTTTTCACCTGATCAACCTGGTGGGCTTGCTCCTCAATGGGCATATTCCGGTGAAGGATCCCGATCCCACCTTCACGAGCCATAGCAATCGCCATCCGGTATTCGGTGACCGTATCCATCGCTGCACTCGCCAGCGGAATATTAAGCTCAATGCGGCGAGAAAACTTAGTGGCAGTGTTCACACTAGACGGCACAACATCCGAGGCCCCAGGTTGCAGGAGAACATCATCATAGGTCAATCCCCACGAAATCTCCTGCTGTGGACCTATGGTTCCTTCACTCGCATCACCCATGGTGCATCCTCTCCGCTGGTGGACTTTAGTCTAGTGCAACCTCACTGCCATCACCCCCGTCCCCATTTTGTCACGATCACCCCCGTCCCCATTTTGTCAACCTCAGTCAAGCTACCCTAACCCCCGCCACTTGCGAATGGGGTAACACCCCGGCCCTGTCACCCTGCGCACCCGACCCCGTCACCCTGCGCGAAGTCGCAGGGCCCAGACTACCCAGTTGAACGACTGTGGTTTCTGGATTCTGCGACTGACGCGCAGAAAGACGGTAGTGAGTACGCTCCGCAGACGGAAGGAGGGTGTTCATCGCGCCAACCCTGCGTACCCGACCCCGTCACCCTGCGCGTCAGTCGCAGGGTCCACCATCAACCACACCAAGGGCTTGTTTCATGGGGAGCAGTTTCGCCACGGTTTCTTGCCACTCGGATTCGGGGTCGCTATCAGCAACGATCCCACAACCAGCGAAGATGCGAATCTGACTGTCTTCCATGAGTCCACACCGCAGTGCTAAAGCCATTTCACCGTCACCACGGGAGTTCATCCAACCGACAGGCGCGGCGTACCTTCCCCGATCCCAGGGCTCCAACTCAGCGATCATATCGCGTGCCTTCTCGGTCGGTGCGCCACACACAGCTGCCGAGGGGTGAATCGCCGACGCCAAACCCACCACCGAGGGCAGGACAAACGGGGACGGTACTGTTTTGTCACACTGGGACAAAACAGTACCGTCCCCAAACGTCCCACTGCAGTGTGACAGAACAGTACCGTCCCCGTTTGTCCCTCCGTTTGTCCTGTCAACCCTCTGGTCGACGACGCCGGAGATATCGGTCGCAAGGTGCATCACATTCGGTAGCTGTAGCACTGAGGGCATCTCGGGGACGTGCAAAGAAGAACAGTACGGCGCCAGGGCTTGGGCGACTGATGCCACAGCGAACTCGTGTTCAGCCAAATCTTTAGATGAAGAACTGAGTGCCTGAGCAAGACTCGCAGGATCAGTGTCACCATGGATCGTACCGGCCAACACACGAGAAGTGATCAGCCCGCGATCTTGGCGTATTAAAAGTTCAGGGCTGGCACCTAAAAGATTCTGGACACAGAAAGCCCATGTTTGGCGGTAGTCCTTGGAGAGATGATCAAGGACGAACCTTGGATCAAGTCGCTGATGGATGTGTGCAATTTCTTCACGTGCCAAGACAACCTTGTTCACTTCCAGGTGATGGATTCGTTTGATTACCGTGTTGACCAGGTCGATCCACTGATCATGAGTCACCCCAGGGGAGAAACTTATCTTCCCATCGGGAGCAGTCAACTCGTGCTGCGACAGTACGTCATCGGAACCCTCCCACCTGGTCACCCACGACACATCCCCCCTGGACCCGATGATGATCCGAGGTACGACCACCTCGTACACTCCGGAAGAATCGAAAGGAAAACTCACAAAAGCTAGCGGCCCAGCCATGGATTCCTCACCCAGATCGTTGGTGATGTGCGTATCCCTCATGAGCTCAGCCCACCAGGATTCAATCTGTTCAGCACTC
>WRIC01000033.1 GCA_009782915.1 Propionibacteriaceae bacterium
CAAGAAAAACCGAGACTTTCCACTCTCGGGAGGTGGTCTCTCTTCTGGGCGCTGTTCATTGGGTTGGGTGCGCTGCTCGGCGTGGGCATGATGTGGATCGTGCCCGATGCGATGGGGATGACACCGCTGTTGACATCCATTCAAGACAACCTGCCCGTCATCGGGAGTGCCTTCACGAGTTTCCTGTGGCCGGGGATCTGCCTGCTGACGATCATCGGTCTGCCCAACCTCCTCGGAGCCGTACTCATCTGGAGAAGGAGAAAGTACGCGCCGATGTGGGTGATCATCTGCGGGGTGATCCTGCTCGGGTGGATTGCCCTGCAGCTGCTGGTCGTGTTCGGGTGGAACCCTGTGTCGGGGGTGTACCTTGTGTTCGCTGTGGCACAAGTGGTGACGGGGATGCTCTGGATTCTGCGAGTCGGGCTGGCGCCCTCCGCAGAATGACACAGGACCGATTATGACAGCAAGGCATCAAAACCACGGTAGAATTCGTACCATGAGGACAACAGTGACCCTGGATCCGAGGGCTCAGCAGATACTCCATGAACGCATGGAAGCCAAGGGCATCTCGTTTAAGAAGGCGCTCAATGACGCCATCATTGATTCAGCTGAAAACCAGGAAGAGTATGTGTTCAAAACACCAACCTTCTCATCAGAAATTCTCGTCGACCTCACGCATGTGAATGCGCTGTTGGGGGACCTCGAAGATGAAGCTATTCTCCAGAAAATGCGTGCCGGAAAATGAAACTCGTAGATACGAATGTCTTGGTGCACATCGCCAACACTGAGTCGCCCTTTCATGTCGGTTCTCGACGGTGGTTGGAGGAGTCACTTTCAAAGCGAGAACCCATTGGATTTGCATGGCTTGCTCTGGTTGGATTCGTCAGAGTATCAATGAATCCCAAGATAATGAAATCTCCCCTATCAAGTAACCAAGCCCTGGTCTTCCTTGATGCATGGTTAAATGCTCCCTCTGCACATATCCTCAACCCCGGACCTCGCCATTCAGAATACTTCAGTGAAGCTCTGCTCTCTGCACAAGGTTCACCCAATCTCACCAATGATGCCCACCTTGCAGCGTTGGCGAGAGAACACAAAGCCACAGTGGTCACCTTTGACACAGATTTTGGGAAGTTCCCGGGGGTCCGATGGGAACAACCACAGCGTTGAGGTATGGCACGAGGTTGACCACGGTCGGAACCATGCTATTGTTATAGCATGATCACTACGATGGATGAGGAAGGTCGCGTGACGATCCCCCAGGAGGTACGCGAGAAACTCGGCTTTGTTCCAGGGGAGGTAGAACTGTTCGTGCAAGGACCCCAAATCTTGTTGACGAAACACGGTTGGGGGATAGGGATTAAAGAGCAGCAGCTCCTGCGTGACCTGAGTGCGACAGTGATGGGTAGCGAAGAGCTGAAAAGAATCAACCGTGGCGGGCCGAGGATCACCGACACCCTGCGGCCCTCAACTCAGCCCTCGACTCGCCGGTGACGCGCCGCTCCCACACATCGGGTACGATATCCCCCATGCAACTAGGTGTTTTTGGCGCGTCCGGCCAAGTGGGTTCTGTGGTTCGACAGATCCTGATTGAGCGTAATTTTCCCACCAGGTCGGTTCGCTTTTTTGCGACCGCGAACTCGGCAGGGAAAACCCTCAACTTTGGTGACACCCACATCACGATCGAAGACACCGCAACCGCAGACTTTACTGGGCTAGACATTGCGCTGTTCTCAGCGGGCGCCACCATGTCCAAACAGTACGCCCCCCAGGTGGTGGCTGCTGGGGCTACCGTGGTTGATAACTCCTCAGGCTGGCGCCTCAACGACGACGTACCGCTGGTCGTACCAGAGGTCAACCCCGACGACATCCACAATGCACCTCTCGGCATCATCGCCAACCCGAACTGCCAAACCATGGCGATCATGCCCGTACTCAAACCCCTCCATGATGCCGCTGGGCTCGTTCGCCTGCGCGCAGTCACCTTCCAAGCGGTCTCCGGCTCAGGGGTCAAAGGTGTCAGCACCCTCATCGAACAAGTGAAGGTTCTCGGCAACACCCCCGGGCTCCAATTCGATGGACGCATCGACGACCACCCCGACCTCGGTCCTTATGTGGCACCCATCGCCTTCAATGCGGTCCCCATTGCCGGCGCCCTCGTGGACGACGGAATGGGGGAGACCGATGAGGAAATCAAGATGCGCAACGAGTCACGCAAGATCCTCCACCTGCCGGATCTGCTTGTTCAAGCGACCTGCGTACGCGTGCCGGTTTACACCGGGCATTCGGTGGCGGTGTACGCCGAATTCGAGGACAAAATCAGCGCCGACCAAGCCACCGTACTACTGAAAAAAGCGCCCGGTGTGGAGGTTACCGACGTACCCACCGCCCGTCTTGCTGCAGGAAAAGACCCCAGTTTTGTTGGCCGAATCCGCCCCGACCAATCAGCGCCTGAGGGCCACGGCTTGGCAATGTTTGTCGCCAACGACAACCTGCGCAAGGGTGCCGCCCTCAACGCCATTCAAATCGTCGAACTAGTGAGCAAAAAATGACTATCGCAATCCTCGGTGTCGGAATGATGGGGGAGGCCCTCGTCTCCGGAATGATTGACGCCGGGTGGAAACCAGAAGAAATCCGCGCCGTTGACACCCGCCAAACCCAGCGCGAGGCTATCAGGGACAAGTACGGGGTGTTCGTCAGTGCCGACATTGCGGAAACTGTGGAGGGGGTGGACACTGTCCTCATTGCGGTCAAACCCCAGGACCTGTTCGAGGTTATTGAGGAGGCCTGCCCGCACATGAAACCCGGGTGCCTCATCATCTCGGTGGTGGCGGGTGTCTCCTCGGCCACGATTGAGCGCCACCTGGTGATTGATCGTCCCGTGGTACGGGTGATGCCGAACACAGCTTCACTGGTGGGGCAGGGAATGTCGGCGATGGCCCGCGGATCAAATGCCACCAAGGACCATGTCGCCCAGGCCCAAACCATCATGGAAGCTGTGGGCAAGGTAGTGGTCATCCCCGAGAAGTACATGGACGCTGTCACAGCTATCTCCGGATCGGGTACGGCCTATCTGATGTTTGTCGCCGAATCCATGATTGATGCTGGTGTCATGCTCGGGTTACCCCGTGGCGTGTCCACTGACCTGGTGAAACAAACCATCTTTGGTGCAGGTTCCCTGCTCACCCAAGCAGATGAACATCCGACTGTTCTCAAAGAGAACGTGACTTCACCCGGTGGTACGACCGCCGCAGCTCTGCGCGTACTCGAAGATCGCGGGGTCAAAGCTGCCCTCATCGCAGCCGTCGAAGCCGCTGCCAAACGCTCCGAAGAAATCGGCCGGTCCCAAGCCAGCTAGGGGACAAGCCAGCTAGGGGACGGGGCGTTTGTCACAAGGGGACGGGGCGTTTGTCACGACCCAACCCCGTCTTTCTTTAATGGATTGTGGTTGGTCTGGGATTGACTGACAGACTGGTGTCGACCTGGATTGGTGGGAGTATGGCTCACTGTCTTTCTGACTACTTTGGTAT